>NZ_CP064923.1:3509166-4142500 GCF_018336915.1 Acaryochloris marina S15
ACGATATTGATACGGATCGGATTATTCCTGCCCGGTTTTTGCGATGCGTGACCTTTGACAGTCTGGGACAACAGGTCTTTGCGGATGATCGCCAGCAAACGGGTGGACAGCATCCATTTGATTTACCACAATTCCAAGGGGCCAGCGTATTAGTCGTTAATGGCAACTTTGGTTGCGGTTCATCCAGGGAACATGCCCCCCAAGCGATTGCAAAATGGGGGATTAAGGCGATTGTCGGGGAAAGTTTTGCCGAAATCTTCTTTGGAAATTGTGTGGCGATTGGCATTCCTTGCGTTACGGCTGCTGCCGATGTGGTGCAACAACTACAATCCCATCTGACTCAGCATCCCGAAACGATGGTGCAGATTGACCTAGACCCACTGACTCTGACCTGGGGGGATGTCTCCCATGCCATTAGTATGGGCGAAGGCCCTCGGCAAATGATGCTATCTGGCACCTGGGATGCCTGTGGGCAATTGTTAGGCCAGGTCAAAAAGATCGAGAAAACAACAGAACGGTTACCTTATTTAGCCTGGAGTTGAGGCTGCGATCGCAGAACGGTCTCCAGCGTTTGCCAGTCTTTGGTGTGAATAATCCAAGGAGACAGTCTCACTTTTTTTAGGGCGTCTCCTTGTTGAACATACAATTGCCGCCCCTGGAGCTGTAGATCACTCAAGGTGCTGATGGAATAGGATCTGACCTTTTTTCCCAACATGTTATACAAAGCAACTTGGTCATGATGGATCGTAGCCATGGGTTTGGTGAAATAGCCAAAGCTAATATAGCCAATTAGGCATCCCAAGATCAGAGGGAAGTAAAACTTGCCTAAGAGCAAGAGCCAAACTCCCAAACCGATATTAAGCCCGCCCAATAACATAAAGACAATGGCGACCTCTCTTTTATAGCGGAGAAGGTAGGGGAGTTGAGGAAGGGAAGGATCTGTACTCATGTCTTGAGGTTAATGAAATAGCTCACCTCTATGATTACCACATCAAGATTTTCCCTGTCGTGGGGATTTCAAGCACAATAATAAGGTCTCGGCTTAATATGACTTGGCGGTAGGACGAGGCTGTAGACAGGCTTTGCAAATCGCTTCAATATGTCGATGGTCGGTCCCGCAACATCCCCCTAAGACATTCAGGTTAGGTAAGGCATCACTTAAATTTAAATATTGCTGACCCAGTTCCTGGGGGTTACCATCATCGAGTTCTACCGCTTCATCCAATTCGGCATGGCTTTTGGTGGATGCATTGGCCCGAAGTCCATGAATGCGGGTCAGCCAAGGTTCGTTGGTTGCAAATATATGATCGAAATGGGATGGATGAGCACAGTTGATCATGTAATAAATAGGTCCATTGCCCGTGGCGGCATCGACTTGTGCGATCGCATCTTTCAATACTTGCCCCGTCGGTAATTTGCCGTCAGTTTCCACGGTGAAGGAGATAACCACAGGCATACCGACTAAGTGGGCTGCTCTCGTAATGCCAATGGCTTCTTCGGCATAGGTCATGGTGACGGCACTGACCATATCGGCTTCGGCATCCCGAAAGGCTTCAATTTGAGGGAGATGGTATACCTGAGCTTCGGCTGGAGTCATGGCGGTATCGACCTGATACCCGTCTCCCCGAGGGCCGATACAGCCACTAATCACCATGCGGCTGGTTTCGGTTTCGTATTGTTGGCGAATGGTATGCAGAAGTGCGATCGCATTCCGATTCATGGCGGCTAACTCGGCTGCATCATACCCAAGCTTGGTGCCCCAGTCTGGATTGGCTCTCCACGTTGCACTTTCTAGAATCAGGCCCACTTCATAGGTCTGAGCGAGCTGAGCATAGGTTTGAAAGTACTCGTAGAGAGCTTGATACCCTGGATTATCTTTTAATAAATCGAAGGCAGCAAAATTAGGTAAATCGATGCCTTGATGAAAGATTAGGGTGGTTTCTAGCCCCCCGTCCGTCAAAAAAACGTCGCTCGATAATTGGGGTAAATTTTGTCGATATTGAGGCATGGGCTGCTCCCCTGTCAGATGCATATACCTTTCAGGGTGTGGGATTTCAACAGACGGAACAATGATCACTATCACCCCAGTTCAACACCCCAATCACAGCCCCTACCGCTCATTTCACTGCCATTTATTTTGCCGCCGTCGCATGGATTGGGTGATCTGTTTCCAACGAGCTTTGGTGTTGATCTGCGCTTTTTGATCTTGCTGGCGGTACAGATAGGCTTCTTCTTTGCGGATTAATCGTTTTGAATAAAAGTGACCATGCAGTGCAGGCTTTTGTCAGGATGTGCGAACGATGCAATTTCAGGCTGGGCAGGGGAAGCGGAGTCAGTGAATTCTATGCAAGCCGACCTATTCAGCAACATCCATCAGCAGAGCGTTAGCCTCAAGAAAGAGTTGCACTACTTCCTTCATAGTTTGTAGCAATGGTGATGGACTCTAGAGGGTAGCACGTTATTCTAAATGGGAGATCTAACTTGCATACTCTAATGGTTGCCTCCCCAGAACAAGTCCATCTCTCCCCAGAACAATATCTTTCCCATGAGGAAGCCAGTCCCATCAAGCATGAATACCGGGATGGGGAAGTCTATGCAATGGCAGGTGCATCAGATGCCCATGTCACCATTGCAGGCAATCTATTTGCAATCTTACGCAATCACATCAGAGGGTCTGGATGCCGAGTCTATATCTCGGATATGAAAGCACGTGTCAACCCGAACAATCGTTTTTTCTATCCTGATGTCATGGTGACCTGTGATGATCGCGATCAGGCAACAGCAACCTACAAACAATTTCCCTCCTTGATTGTGGAAGTCCTTTCGGCCTCCACTGAAGCTTTTGACCGGGGGGATAAATTTGCCGATTATCAGTCCCTTGAGAGTCTGCAGGAATATGTGTTAATCAACGCTAAACGGCAACGAATTGAGTGCTTTCGTCGGAGTGAAGGTAGATGGGTTTTGGAAACCTACACCTCTACCAGTGAGACCTTCACGTTGAGTAGCATCAATTACGAGGGAGAGATGGCGGCGATCTATGAAGATGTGATTTTTGATCCACCCACTCCTGAGCCGTCTGATCGCTAAGCTGTAAGGTCTTAGAAATAATCTTCTTCAACGCAGGTGAACAGAGTCATGAAGATTTTCAAGTTCTGTGGTGTTGGGAGTTGCTGCGTCATATGATAGATAGCCTGTGTGCTTTCTATCGAAACAATCATGACTCAGTCCTATCGAATTACGCTGTTGCCAGGAGATGGTATTGGCCCTGAAATCATGGCCGTGGCCGTTGATATTCTTAAGGTTGTGGGGCAGCAGCAAAATTTGACCTTTGAATTTAATGAGGCATTGATTGGAGGAGCGGCCATTGATGCAGTAGAGAACCCGCTACCGAAACAAACCTTAGATGCCTGTCGCCAGAGTGATGCCGTATTGCTGGCCGCAATTGGGGGCTATAAATGGGACACAATGCCCCGTCATCTCCGTCCTGAGACTGGGCTGTTGGGATTACGGGCAGGACTAGAACTCTTTGCCAATCTGAGACCCGCCCAAATTCTGCCCCAGCTGATTGATGCGTCCAGTCTAAAACCTGAGGTGGTTGAAGGCGTGGACATCATGGTGGTGCGAGAGCTAACAGGCGGCATATATTTCGGCTCACCCAAAGGGGTGTTTAGCACCGAAACGGGGGAGCAACGGGGCGTCAATACAATGGCCTATACCGTGGCAGAGATTGATCGGATTGGTCGAGTCGCCTTTGAAACGGCCCAAAAACGGAGTGGCAAGCTCTGTTCTGTGGATAAAGCAAATGTGTTGGAAGTGTCGCAACTGTGGCGCGATCGCATCACCGCATTGTCATCCGAATACCCTGATGTAGAGCTCTCTCATCTGTACGTGGATAACGCCGCTATGCAGCTCGTCCGCTGGCCCAAACAGTTCGACACCATCGTTACCAGTAACCTATTCGGCGATATTCTCTCAGATATTGCTGCCATGCTCACAGGCAGTATCGGCATGTTGCCCTCTGCCAGTTTAGGTGCGGATGGTCCAGGGGTATTTGAACCGGTTCATGGCTCTGCCCCAGATATTGCGGGTCAGGATAAGGCAAATCCTTTAGCCCAAGTTTTGAGCGTAGCAATGATGTTGCGCTATGGGTTGGATCAACCCGCAGCGGCGGATAAAGTTGAGTCCGCTGTGCTGACTTTGTTGGCTCAAGGTTATCGGACAGGTGATATTCAATCGCCAGGTACAACGGTCTTAGGTTGTAAGGCCATAGGGGAAACTCTGATCCAGATTTTGAATCAGAGTTAAATACTCTCCAACTCTCCATTGGTCATAAAGTTTAGCTTAATTGAGCAACAATTTTGTTCAAGCATTATAGCTAGTCTACAATCGTTGTTTCACACAGGTGTTGTAGCCAGTGCATCTCTTATAGCGGCAGACGACCGCTTAGACTCTACGCTTACTAATAATTTAGTCGGGCAGAATAGCACGATCAAAGATACTACCCTTAAGACGAGTATGAACTTCCGTAAGAGTAGCTCCCATTAGATTACTATCAGTGAAGTCAGCACAACCTCTGGCCTCATCCAAATTGACTCCTCGCATATCAGCTTCCCTGAAGCTAGTTCCCAAAATGCTAGTAGCCCCCAAATCAGCACCACACAAGTTGACATTATTGAACAGAGCACCTTCGAGGAACGCTTGATACATTTGGGCCATACTGAAGTTGGCTTCATAACAGTTAGCCCCTATCAATCTCGTCCCTCCAAGAATGGCATTTTGGAAATTAGCACGTCCAAGCATGGCGCTGGTCAAATCAGCAGCATCCAGGATAGCTCCACTCAAGTTAGCTCCTTCCAAGTTAGCCGTAATCATTTTGGCCTTTTTCAGTTTGGCACCAGACAGATCAATTCCTCTCAAGTCAGCTTGAATAAAACTAGCCTTCCAGAGATTTATACCTCTGAAATCCCGCTCCCCAGCGGCATATCGCTCCATTAATTCCTCAGCAGTCATCACTACAACTCCCAAAACACAATGGTTTCAATGCCTCCAGGATTCCACTCCATTTAACCTCAACTTCCCAGGCATAAAGATCCTAAACAGTCAGCCCATAGGGGAAACCCTGATTCAGATACTGAACCAGGGCTGATGGGGAATATAAACACTTAGATCAAGAGAGCAGTCAGACTGCGGGGTAAAACCCTTTAGTTCAGAGCTTCAGCACCGCCGACCACCTCAAGCAGCTCTTGAGTAATCGCTGCTTGCCGAGCCTTGTTATAAGACAAGGTCAAGGTACTAATTAGATCAGAAGCATTATCACTAGCATTGTTCATCGCAGTCATTCGAGCAGCCAATTCACTGGCGGCTGATTCTTGCAATGCCCGCAGTAGCTGGTTGTTTAGATACAGTGGCAATAAAGCATCCAAAATTTGAATGGGATTTTGCTCAAAGATCATATCTGAAGGCATTTCCTGGGGAGCAGATCGATCCAATCGTTCGCGCTCCACCTGAAACTCACCTCCTCGAGTGGTTAATCGGAAGACCTCATCTTCCTCTGCCACCACCAACTCATCAGGGTCGAGAGGAAGTAGGGTTTGGACCACAGGTTTAGAATTCACCAGGGAAAGAAACCGGGTATAAATCAACTCAACATGATCAACTGTTTCTGAGAGATACAGCGATAAGAGTTCATCCGCAATACCAGAGGCTTCTTGAGCCGTAGGAATTTGCTCTAAAGCATCGTAAGTAGCTGAGATTGGCTGATCACGGCGCTGAAAGTACTGAATCGCTTTCCGACCCACGAGGACAAACGTATAGTCAATCCCTTTAGCTTTCAGTTCATTGGATCGCACTTCAGCTCGTTTGATGGCGTTACTGTTGTAGGCACCACAGAGACCACGGTCTCCAGTGATCACCAACAAACAGACTTTACTTAGAGCCCGTTCTCGCAGCAGCGGTAATTCCACTTCTTCGAATCGAAGTCGAGCTTGCAAGCCATAGAGGACCTGAGCTAAACGATCAGCGAAGGGACGGGTTGCTGTCACCTGCTCCTGGGCACGTCGGACCTTGGCGGCGGCCACTAGCCGCATCGCCTCAGTAATTTTCTTGGTATTCTTGACCGTCGAAATGCGATCACGAATCGATTTGAGGTTTGGCATAATTCCCTCCTAGACCGCAGCCATAAAAGCTTTCTTGAAATCAGCGATGGCTGTTTTTAGAATCCCTTCGGCTTCATCACCCATCTTCTTCTCGCCTCGGACCAAGTCACCATATTTGGCGTGGTTGGCTTTCAAATCATCCCGCATCCCTTGGACAAATTCTGTCACTTTATCTGTAGGGACATCATCAAGATAGCCATTGGTACCGGCATAAATCACTGCAACCATCTCTTCTACAGGTAGAGGAGAATATTGAGGCTGTTTCAGAATTTCCCGGAGGCGTGCTCCACGAGCCAACTGATTTTGAGTCGCTTGATCCAAGTCAGAGGCAAACTGAGCAAAGGCTTCCAGTTCAGCAAACTGAGCCAATTCCAGCTTCAACTTACCGGCAACCTGTTTCATCGCTTTAATCTGAGCAGCAGATCCCACTCGGGACACTGAAATACCAGCATTAATGGCAGGACGCAGACCGGCGTTAAACAAGTCAGAAGACAAGAAGATCTGACCGTCAGTAATGGAAATAACGTTAGTAGGAATATAAGCCGACACGTCACCCGCTTGGGTTTCCACAATCGGTAGTGCGGTCATACTTCCTTCACCCAGTTCAGGGCTTAGCTTTGCAGCCCGCTCCAACAAACGAGAGTGGAGATAGAACACATCACCAGGATAGGCTTCACGTCCGGGTGGACGACGGAGTAGCAAGGACATCTGACGATAGGCCTGAGCTTGCTTGGAGAGGTCATCGTAGATCACCAAGGTGTGCTTGCCTTTGTACATAAAGTACTCAGCAATAGCTGCGCCAGTATAAGGAGCCAAATATTGTAGAGTGGCGGGGTCGTTAGCGTTAGCAGCAACCACAACAGTGTAGTCAAGGGCGCCCCGTTCTCTCAGGACTTCAACTACCTGAGCCACGGTAGAGGCTTTCTGACCAATAGCAACGTAGACACAAATCACATCTTCAGACTTTTGGTTGAGGATGGTGTCAATCGCAACGGCTGTTTTACCCGTTTGACGGTCACCAATAATCAACTCTCGCTGGCCTCGGCCAATAGGCACCATGGAGTCAATCGCAGTGATGCCCGTTTGCATGGGCTCATACACAGACTTCCGCTCAATAATGCCAGGGGCAGGAGACTCAATCAGGCGAGTTTCAGATGTGTTCATATCGCCCTTACCATCGATGGGGCGAGCTAGAGCATCTAGAACGCGACCAACCAAGGCATCACCCACAGGGATTTGGGCGATTTTACCAGTTGAACGAACGGTACTCCCTTCCTGGAGTTCGCGACCGTCTCCCATCAGCACCACACCGACGTTATCCTCTTCCAGGTTGAGGGCAACACCTACAGTGCCATCTTCAAATTCTAAGAGTTCTCCGGCCATGGCTTTTTCTAAGCCATAAACACGGGCGATACCGTCACCCACTTGGAGTACGGTACCAACATTGTCAACTTTGACTTGTTGATCGTATTGCTCAATCTGTTGGCGAATAATATTGCTAATTTCGTCGGGTCTGATGCTTACCATGGGACTTGCTCTAATTTGTGATGTGGGTAGAGGTCAAACAACTTAAGCGGTAATCAAGAAAATTACCATTACCTTAAGACAGGCTTGTTATAGAAGAATTCATCCGGCGCAACTGGCCACGAATGCTGGCGTCTAAAACTTGAGAGCCAATTTTAATAATCACACCGCCAATGAGGTCAGAATCGATACTTGTTTGAAGATCAACCTGGGCCGCTTGACTCATATGTTTCACTTTTTCAGTGATGGCTTGACGTTGCTCTTTGGTGAGTTCCACCGTTGAGGTCACTTCTGCCAAAACCGTATTGTTGAGTTTGCGCAGTAATGTCTGATAGTACTTGCAAATACCTTCTAAGAAGATGATGCGTCGTCGATCAATCAAGAGCAGCAAAAAATTGAAGAATTGCTTCTGAACCCGCGATTCAGCTAACTGCCGAAGAACGGCCTTCTGAGCATCGGCGGGGGTCAGTGGATTGACCAAGAAATCTTTCAGGTCAGTAGAGGTTTCCAAAAGACTGAGGACAAAGCTAATATCTTCACCAATCTGGTTGGTGAGGTTGTTGCTTTGAGCCACAGACATTAACGCCTCGGCATAGGGTTCAACAATTTTGGAGCTAACCATGCTTTGTGTCATGAGTTGCCTCCTAGCAAGGCAATACTTTGATCGACTAATTTCCGCTGGGCGGATTCATTATTCCCTAACTGATTTTTCAAATCAGCTTCAACTTTCTCTAGGGCCATAGCGGTAACGCGCTGTCGAATTTCTGAGATCGCACGTTCCTGACTAGCAGAAGTATCTTGAGATCCAGCATCTTTGATGCGTTGAATCTCTGTTTTCGCTTCAGCCAGGATTTGCTCTTTCGCTTTACTTGCATTGGTCTGGGCATTAGCCAGAATCTTTTTCGCTTCTGCTTGGGCTTGAGCAAGCTTCTCTTGCTCTTCTGCCAAGGTTGCAGCAGCTTTTTCTTGATTGGCTTCAGCTTCGGAGATCGCGGTTTCAATGTCTTCTCGTCGCTTAACTAGGGATTTCCCTAGAAAGCCTCGACCAAAATAAATGAGTAATCCAATAACGATTACCAAGTTGACGACATTGGCTTCCAGAATATCAAAGTTAAGGCTGTAACCACCAGCCTCAGCTAGTTGTGGAAACCCAGTCATGCCAGCGCTTGCCGGCCAATTAAACATCCCCATGTTTATAGTCCTAACTGCGGTGCTGTGATGGCTTATGCCAGGGTTGAGCCTAAGAGCTTATTGAGAATTTGCTGGCTGAGGGTATCAACCTGCTTCTCTAATTCGCCAAAGGCAGACTGTTTCTGTGACTCGAGTTCGGCTTGAGCTTTCATCACTTCAGCTTGAACTTGCTGTTGGGCTTCAGTGATTTGTGTTTGAGCAATTTTTTGGGCTTCGGCTTGAGCATCTGCCAACACTTGTTGTGATTGCTTTCGCGTGCCTGCCAACTCCTGTTCATATTGCTCAGTTAAGCTCTTGGCTTTAGCCAAACGCTCACGGGCTTCAGTGTTGTTGGTACGAATAAAACCATCTCGCTCATCAATCGCTTGAGTGAGGGGTTTGAAGAACACTGCGTTCAACACAGCAACCAACAAAAAGAACTGGAACATCATCAATGGCAACGTGCCATTAAAATCAAACATTGTTTTGCTCAGTCTAAAAAAGGGTCAGATTCAGAAAAAGTCGGAGTTGTAGCTGAAGGTAATGAGCACTTAAAGAAGCGCCATCTAGATTCAATACAACTAGAAACGGAGAAGGGACGTTACGCGAACGTCCCTCACTAACCTATTTAGGCGAAAGGGTTGGCGAAAAGTAGAACTAGGGCAATCACCAAACCATAAATGGTTAGGGATTCCATAAACGCCAAACACAACAACAAAGTGCCTCGGATTTTTCCTTCTGCTTCGGGCTGACGGGCGATCCCTTCTACCGCTTTTCCAGCAGCATTACCTTGAGCAAGAGCAGGGCCAATTGTAGAGATGCCAATTCCCAGGGCAGCAGCTAATACAGAAGCAGCAGCGACTAACGGATCCATAATGCTTTTTTCCTTATTTTGAAATAGAACAACAAGGTAGACCTTACACAGGTTGTCAGACTTTAGATGCCTGCACCAGCCACTAATTTTGGAGTCAATCGGTTACTGAATCAGTAACCTGACTTTGAGGTTAGTGGGCCTCTTCTCCGTCCCCATGACCTTCTAACGACTCGTGAATATAAGCACCAGCCAAGGTCGCAAAGACCAATGCTTGAATACCGCTGGTAAATAGTCCCAGCAACATCACAGGCAAAGGCACAATTAAGGGAACGAGTAGCACCAAAACTGCAACCACTAGCTCGTCGGCAAGGATGTTACCAAACAGACGAAAACTAAGGGAAAGCGGCTTGGTGAAATCTTCAAGAATCGCAATTGGTAGCAGTACCGGAGTGGGTTCGATGTACTTGCGAAAGTAACCGAGACCTTTTTTCCGAAATCCTGCGTAAAAGTAAACAAACGAAGTACACAATGCCAAAGCGACAGTGGTGTTGATGTCGTTTGTGGGTGCTGCGAGTTCTCCCTCGGGAAGACTAATAAGCTTCCAAGGGAATAGAGCACCGGACCAATTGGAGACAAATATGAATAGAAAGAGCGTCCCGATGAATGGCACCCATGGACGGTATTCTTTCTCGCCAATTTGATTTTTGGTCAAATCACGGACAAACTCTAGCGCGTACTCCATGAAATTTTGGAGACCACTAGGAATGCGCTCAACCTTGCGGGTTGCCAGCACAGACACAATGACTAAGATGCCGATGACGATCCAGGATGTAATCAGAACCTGACCATGAACCTTTAAGCCACCGATCTGCCAGTATAGGTGCTGACCCACCTCTAAACTTGCTAAAGGCAAGGTGGTGAACCAATTAAAAGAATCTAGCAGAAGGCTGCTGTGATGCATAATACGCCCAACCTCGTTGGAACTTCAGGCAAAAAAATAGGGGCATTCTGTCGATTTCTCAGGAATTAGTTGAGGGCGACAGAACTGCAGACCACAAGACGAAAAAGAGGATGCCAACTTTGTAGGTTAGAAATCCTAAAAAAACAGGTAGGACTTCTAACTGATTCCACTTAGCTGCCACGACAATGAGGATGACAAAAACACCTAGCTGGCCTTTGCCGACTTGGGTATTCCCGCTTCCTAACTGTTCAACGTTCTTCGCCAAAATCCTTAGGTATAGCACTCCGACGGATGCACCGAGCAAATAGCTGCTGGCAACTTTCAGAGAGTACACCCACCAAACAGGGCCAAAAAATAACCCTGCTATAACTGAAGATGAAATTATCAAGCCATTTTTGAATTGATAAAAGTCATCCATCGAATCTCCTGCTTGAGAGATCTGCGATTCAACTGGCTCACTCTCGCTTGAGGTGGCACCGGGCTGAAGGGGAGTATCTGACAATTCCACAGGCTAGAAATTTGGTTTGGATGCGTTACTGCAGGCCAAGGCCAATGATATCACGGCTGGGTAACATTACTTAATGAATAACCTTGAGAATCTAAAATTTAACCCAAAGATATTCTGGTCATTTTTGTTTATGTGCCTAGGGGGATGTTCGATGGCTAAAAAGCTTGATATTTCGCCTTCGCAAGTGCAACGTTCTCCATTGCCAATTCAGACTCCTAAACAACCTGAACAGCTGCAGCAACAGGTAATCCCTGTCTCTGCTGACAAAAACTTAAAGTCGGTACAGCCTTCTCAGTTAAAGGCTTCTAATGATGGTGTAGTGATGAATGCGATCGCAGGTTGGAACCGGGATTTGCAGGTCAAAGACGTATATTACGATTTGTATCTACCGCCACAATTACAAGAAAATCCCAATCCTCAGCGTCCCTGTTTAGTCGTTTTACCAGGCTGGGATTTCCCCCGGGCTAGCTGGGTGGAAAACACCAACTTAGTCGACTTTGCCGATCGGTATGGCTATGTGTTGTTGCTCCCTGAAATGGACAAGACCCTCTATGCCAGTGCCTACCATCCCGAAACCACCCTCAAGTGGAATAGCATTCCGGGGGGAGCATTCATCAAAACAGTGTTTATCCCCGCAATCCAGAAACGCCACCAACTACTCCTGCCGGGTCAACACAATACCCTGCTGGGTCTCTCTACTGGAGGCCGAGGGGTAGCTCTGATTGCCCTTGAAAATCCAGGACTATTTGTGGCGGGTGCCAGTTTGTCGGGAGACTTTAGCCAGGAGAATACCCCTGAAGATCGACTGATGACTGCTCTGTATGGTTCTTTTTCTCAATTTCAATCCCGTTGGCTCGGTCGAGATAACCCGCAAGCTCGGGCTTCAGAATGGACCATGCCCATATATCTGTCCCACGGCAAAGCAGATAACATTGTGCCAGAGTCTCAAAGTCGCCTATTTTTTGAAGCCATAAAACAGCAGCAATCGTCTGCAGTTGTGGAGTATCATCCAGTGGCTGGTGCAGGCCATGATTATCCCTATTGGGGAAGCCAATTAGAGGCCGTTTTCAAGTTTATTGACCAGCCCCGATAGTCTGGCTGTTTCGAATGTTCCTGTTGAACACATGCGCATTGTTGCCTATCTCTACCAGGACTTAACGTGGGAAACAAAGTTAGAACCCACCATTTGGGGATGGGAAGTGGATCGGGTTTATCAGGATTTAGATTGGCGACGGTCCCAACTCACGGCGCTACTAGCGGACTGTCAGACTGAAATACCTGACTATTTACTGGTGATACGGCTGGAAGATTTGGGAGAATCCCTGAGCCAGGTCACAGAGAATTTAGTGCAGCTTGAAGGACTAGACATCTGCATTGTTGCGATTGAGCAAGACTACCAATCTCCAAATTTCAAGCCAGGGCTGGCAACTCTTGATCAGAATGGTGCAGAAAGTGCCGATTCATCCCAGCTTTTGGTGTTACTAGAGGCAATTCAAGCAGAGCAGCGCAGTCGGCGCATTCGCCATGGCCATGCCCAAAACCGGATCAAACGACGTCCGCCCCCAGGGAAAGCTCCCTATGGCTATAAGCGAGGCAAAGATCGATATGTGATCGATCGCACGGTTTCTCCAGTAGTAAAAGACTTTTTCGAACATTTCCTCCTCTATGGATCTTTGCGTGGGTCTGTGCGGCATATTGCCAAGAAGCATGGCAAAAAGATATCGGTTTCTACTGGACGGCGATGGCTGACCAATCCCGTTTATCGGGGAGACTTAACCTACCAAAACCAACAGGTAGTGATGGACACCCATACGCCCCTGCTTTCCCGAGAAGAAGGAGCCCAAGTAGATCGGCTTCTGCGCCGCAACCGCAGTATGACGCCTAGGGCTGCGAGTGCACCTCGATCTCTTTCAGGAATTGTATTTTGCGCCACCTGTCAATCTCCCATGACCATCTCGCGAGTCATGCCCCGAGGTAAAGGCAAGGAATATCTCTACCTACGGCCAACGAAGTGTCCTGAAAAGCCGAGATGTCAGGCGATTTCCTATGACAAGATTTTGCAGAAAACGATTCAATCCATTTGTGAAGAACTTCCCCAGGCAGTGGCTGGGGTCAACCAACCGATCCTGAATCAATTTAAACAAGGTGTAGATACTGAAATTGCAGCAAAACAAGCCATTTTGTCTCAATTACCTGCACTGGTCGAAACCAAAGTTTTGGACCAATCTACAGCCGATTTACGAGCCTACAATGTGCAAACTGAAATTGCAGAGTTAAAAAGTCGATTGGCTCAACTCCCCCCGGTGAACTTAAAGGAAATTGCCCAAACCGTATCCATCGATCAGTTTTGGATGGATCTATCAGAATCTGAACGACGCTTTTATTTTCGAGAGTTTATTCGCCAGGTGGATCTGATTCGAGATGGCAAAGACTGTGATATCAAACTAAATTTCATGTTTTGAGAAGTATTCCAGGCAAAGACTTTTAATAAGTAAAATACTTAAGGATCTACTTATTAAATATAAAGTTAGGGTTTTGTCTCATTGCTAGTTTCTTTTGGGTTGGATTTGGAAGATTCAGGTCCAAATTCTTCTTGCATAATTTCTTGCAAGAGCTGAGTGATTTCTGGTAGCAAAATATCGTTGGATTGAGCCAATGCTTCTTTAGTCAATTGAGGCAAAGTTGCGATCGCTTTTCGTCCTGTCGGCGTTTGATAGAACTTGATTAAGTCTTTTAGCTCTTTCTCTGTATAGTACTTGGCATACAGATTCGTGCTAATTTCCTCAGTTATTTCACCAATGTTGATCCTACTGGGTAATAATTCTCGATAACGCTGCACCATTCGTTGGGTGGTGGCCGTAACGCGGTTGAGCAGTTTATCTCCTTGTAACTGGGTGCGATCGCGAATGACATTCGCCAACACCTTCGGCAATGTTTCCTCCATATTCGCCAACATGGCCTCTAGGCGCTGCTCCGCATTTTTTTTCTGCTCCGTAATCCTCAACAGCCGCTGAATCAGAGCTAATTTTTTGGCAGAAGGGGGGGCTACAGTTTCTTTAGGCAGGGTAGTTTTCTTGGGTTTGCCCTTGGAATCACTGTTCTGGGTATCTAAGGTCGGTATAGCCGATTTGGTATCCTTCGATTTCGTCTCAGAAGCAGCGGGGGTTTGCTGATCCAGATCGGGGGATGACGACTCTTTTGATTTCTCTGTTGATGGGGCAGCTGGCTCAACAGTTGCAGCATCTTCCTGAATGGAGGTTGTCTGCTCTTCCGCCTTCACCTCAACGGGGATACCTATTGGAGTACCCAGCATTGTCATCGATAGACCCAATAACCCAATTCTCACACCCCAAGATTGAACCAAAATGCCTGCACTCCTGATAACCGTAAACAACGTATGGGTGCCAGTTTAGCAATTCCTTAATGGCATCATTATTTTGCCTCCAATGGTTAGAGTATTTAACTCTATTACAGGTTCATTTCAAGCGAAGTTCTGGTCCAAAAGACTCTTAGAATTAAGCCATAGGTTGTATTTAAGATCCTGACCATGCCTAAGACTCCATCCCAAGCCAGTACCGCATGGCATAGCCCACTATGGTACCAACGTTTTTTTGCCTGGGCTATGGCTACGGCTGCCCAGGGTTATGAAACGAAAATGGCCGATCGCAAACGACAACTGTTTGAAAATTTACAAGGGGAAGTCTTAGAACTGGGTCCCGGTGCAGGGCCAAACCTGCCTTATTTCAAACCTCATATTCATTGGTTAGGACTAGAACCCAATCCCTATATGCACCCTTACCTCCAGCAGCAAGCGGATGAGTTAGGGCTAAATATTGAGGTACAGACTACGACTCTAGCCGACATTGCTATTTCCGATAACAGCAAGGATGTCGTCTTATGTACTCTGGTTCTCTGTTCAGTCCCAGATTTAGAGTCAACGGTTCAAGATATTCTGCGGGTGCTGAAGCCGGGGGGGCAGTTTCTGTTTATAGAACATGTCATGGCTCCCGCTGGTAGTTTTCTGCGCCAAGTCCAAACGGGCCTTTGTCCTCTTTGGCAGGTGATAGGTGATGGCTGCCGCTTAGATCGAGAGACCGGTAAGGTGATTGAATCTGCTGGATTTGCCAATGTCGATTATCAAACCTTTGAAGCGCCTGTCCCTATTGCTGTCGTCAAACCCCACATTATGGGTGTGGCGACTAAAGCCTCTTAATCCTCACAACTTCCTCAAACTCTTTGTTTAATTTGGATATATCGGATAGAGGGGAGAGCTAAATCCCCATCAAGCTTATTTTGGTTGATATCGGGAGGATTTCTCATGAATACAATCCGTCGCCAGGATAATTTCTGGCACCGTGACCCCTATGGAACAGTATTTTCAGGTTTGCTTATGCTGTTATTTCTGATTTTTTCCATCGCATCACTTTTTTAAAGGGGGTGATGCAGGACGGAGAGGGTGAATCTATCTGGAGAGGAGATTCGCCCTCTCGATGGCAAGCATGCAGAGGGAAAGCTTATGAATTCAACTCAACTGTTACGAGACTATGGTTCTGGACAACGTGGTTTCCAGAATGCCTATTGCCATCAGATTGATCTGCGGGGCGCAGCCTTAAGTCAGATTCATTTGAGTGGGGCTGATCTGAGTCAAGCTGATTTAGCCAGTACAAACCTGAATGGTGCCAATTTGAGTTGCGCCAATTTGACGGATGCTGATTTGAGTCAAGCTGATCTTCGCAGTGCCAATTTGAGTCAGGTTAACTTGATTGGCGCTGATTTAAGTGGTGCAAAATTGGGGCGGGTTAATCTCAAAGGGGCTGATTTGCGGTGTGCGAACCTTAGCCATGCCGATTTTACTGGGGCTTGTTTGGATGGAGCCGAATTGAGTGGTGCCGAGTTAAATGGAGCCAACATTACCCAAGCAGAATTAAGCCAAACAGCTCGACACAGTGGTGAACCCCACCAATGGGTGAGTTGGGCAGGAAGCCACCAGTAGGTTAATACTCTATCTCCCTACCTGGACTAAGTTATGACCTCTGAATTCGGTTTTGAATAACCGTTATATTGAGGAAATGGCATAGCCTCACGAAGTGTAGGGAGATTTGGGTGAAGACAGTCTACAAAGACAATTGGTTTGATCGGGCCTTTATCTGGTTGTTCTCAGTAAAGATGGCCCAGGTGGTGGGCAAAGAAAGTGAACTAGCGGGTTATGAAGGGCTGGTTGATCTGTCTGTACAAATTATGCGAGGCCGAAATGCTAAGCAGCAGCAGGAAGCCTTGGCTACGGTATTGCGATCGCTCATCCCCAGCTTTGTCTTACTCGGGATCCGCACTCTGTTTAATCCTACTAAGCGCATCCTCGAATGGAATGCTTGGTTTGCCAGCCGGATGTTTACCTGGCTGGTGGGTCCCTGCGATCTGACGGAGGTGGAAGTCGAAGGCGAGAACGGGCAACTCCGCACGCAACGAAGTGGTCTCCACATTCAAAAATGTCGCTATCTAGAGGAAAGTGGCTGTGTGGGCATGTGTGTGAATATGTGCAAGTTACCCACCCAAGACTTTTTTGCCAAGGAGTTTGGCTTTCCCCTGACTCTAACCCCGAACTTTGAAGACTTGAGCTGTGAAATGGTGTTTGGTCATGCTGCACCTGCTATCGAGGAAGAAGCGGTCTATAACCAACCCTGCCTAGTGGGTGAATGCCAGATTGCTCAACCCAAAGCCCCGGCCTGCCCACAGATGAGAACGTCTTGAATGTATTCTCCGCTATAACTTCTAAGGGTCGTTGGAAGTTAGAAGATTCGGAACCCTATTGGTTGAATGTTGCTCAAAGAAAGCAAGAATCCTAGCTGATTTGATATGTCCATATCTCAAACTGGGCTTCTGACAATATCTCAGTTGTTAATGAGCTATAGTGCCTAAGGCAAAACGCCTCAAACTCATTCAGTGCCTGTTCAAATTCTTCATCTGATGAACGCCAACACAAACCGTAGGCTCGTACCTTCAGAAAACCAAGCAGCTCCTCAACCGTATTACTCACCAACCATTTTTTAGCAACTGCATAATTGGATCGATATCCTTTTTTACTGAAATAGTCCTCTACGCTAATCTCTCGGTTGCCCGTATGTCTGGGAGAAGAAGCGGGTGTATTGGTGCCCTTCGCCAAAATAGCTTTGAAGTAGGACTCAAACTCCATACGGGCAGGTGGTGTGATCCATTGGGCATTCAAATAGAATCCTCCAGACTTGAGGACTCGTTCTATCTCATCAAGAAATCGCTGCCAGTGAGAGACGGTATGCACCATATGGACCGTCAGGACAACATCAAAACTGTGATCGGGGAAAGAGAGATGAGAGGCATCTGCCTGAATCAGGGTCAAATTTGGGGGAATGCCCTTCAGCTTATTGCTAAATTGATCAAGCATTTCCTGGGAAATATCTATACCAGTGACAGAATAGCCCCGTTTCACAAGGGGCAGGACATTCAAGCCAGTCCCCACCCCAGGCTCTAAAAAAGAGGTGTCAGGCTTGGCATTAATCAGCTCCACAATAAAATCTGCGACCTCTTCTGCCACTGACTCCGACATCCAGCGGGTTTGGTCGTAGATTGAAGCGATGTTGTCGTAGTAATTACCTTGACTCATATTGCTGAATACTCAGAAGCACTCAGAGTTGATTAGAGCATCGTAAGCAAATGATTCCAAAACTATGGCTAACCCCATTCATGTCCACATTGGTTGCACCGCAGTTTTGGGTTAGTATCCATCAGATCACACCCACCCAAGGAAATCAATCCCTTGTCCAAATTTTGCTTCATTTGATCGTCAAAACTGGGTAATCCATACAAGATCAGAGCTGTATCTTGAGCGTCACAACTAGGACATGGCGTTTGATGGATTTCAGCAAGAAATTGGCGGTCGGCTGCAGCTTTTTCCTCTGCTTTAGCTTTAGCTTTTGCGGCGGCACGATATTTTTTACTATGGATTCTGGCCATGGTTCATCACAGGAGCTTGCCGTTGCTAACTTAGCTTTTGTGATGTGCAAACGCCTACAAAGAACTGGAATCTAAACTTTGAGACTCTTCAGGAGTTTGTGGCAAGTGCAAACCACATTCTTCCTTGAGTCCTTGGAATCGGGTGGCGCGGTCATTTTCATCTTCTGCTCCGACCGGGCGGCTAGAATGCCAGTCTCCAACAGTGGTATAGCCTAAGTCAAAAAATGGATGATAGGGCAAATCATGGGCTTGTAGATATTGATAGATATCTTTAGAGTGCCAGTTTAATATGGGTAGAACTTTATAGAGTTCGCCTTGGGATTCCACTCGGCGCAAAGATTGCCGAAAGTTCGTTTGCTTACTGCGTAATCCAGCCAGCCATGCGGTGGCCTGTAATTCTTGTAAAGCCCGCTGCATGGGTTCAACCTTCCGCATCTGATCGTACTGATTAAACGCTTTGACATCGTTGAATTCCCATAGCTTGCCGTAGAGGGCTTCCATGCGGGCGGGGCTGATAAGGGACTGATACACCTTGAGGTTGAGTTTTAGGCGTTCAGCCAATTTCTCGGCAAATAAATAGGTTTGGGAGGGTAAATATCCCGTATCGATCCAAATAACAGGTATATCAGGAACAACCTGCGTGACTAAATGCAGCATTACTGCTGCTTGGATGCCAAAGCTGGTACTCATCACTAAGCCATCCCCAAAGGTCTCAGCAGCCCAGCCGACGACATCTTCAGCAGATGCTTGATCAAACTTTTGGTTGATCTGATCTAAATCCATTTTTTTGCCCAAGGATCCCTTTTGATTGGAACCAGTTGAAGTGCGGAGGCCATGGGGTTCCCTGCTTTGTTCAGAAGGGGAGGCATCAATTAAGGACATTACAATACCAACGCAGGTTCAAATTCTATTAGTACCATGCTTTTTCTATCCGGGCTTGATGATTTATACAGTCCACCCTAGACGGATGCATCTATAGTTGAGGTTTAGATGTTTGAGGTTGTTCCTACCAACGCTAGACCCCATAGTGATGGCGTCATCTGGCCGGCTAGCTTTTGGAGCCAGCTTCACCATTGTCAGTTTCCAAAGTCTCTTCCATCGCATTATGCTGAGGGCTACAGTCGATATAAAGGATATAGCTGACGTGTCACTGGTATTTGTTCGCAAGCTGTCCAACACAGAAAAACGTAAAGCTGATTTGATGTTAGCTCTGACGGCTGAAGAACGGATGCGATCGCGCCATAAATTCCAAACTCCAGAGGGCCAAACCGTCTTCCTGCAGCTGGATCGAGGCACTGTTCTATATGATGGTGACTTGCTGCAATCTGATAGCGATACCGTATTGCGTATCGTTGCTAAACCCGAACCTGTTTTAACGGTCCAAGCCCCTACTCTTCTAGATCTATTGAGGAGTGCTTACCATTTAGGCAATCGTCACGTTCCCTTAGAAATTACACCGACCTGTTTACGTCTCGCGCCCGATTCGGTTTTGCGCAATATGCTGGAACAGTTGGGAATGGATGTGACGGAAGAATTGCATCCCTTTCAACCCGAAGCGGGCGCTTATGGTTCACAGGGAAACCATCATAGCCATTCCCATTAGCACCTGGGTTATCAATCCCGTGTTCTGATCTTAAAGTCTAAAATCATCTCATTGATTGTTGTAAGCTCCCATGAACCCTGATGTCATAGAAGAGCGTATTCGTTGGACTACCACAGATTTAGCATTGCTTCCTGAAAGTAGCAGTCGCTATGAAATTATTGATGGCGAGCTTTTTGTGACGCCTGTTCCTCACTGGCAGCATCAAAACGTTAGTGGCAATATTTTTGCAGAACTGCGTGATTGGTCTTTAGAGATGGGAATCGGTGAGTCAGTTATAGCTCCAGGTCTCGTTTTTAGCGATGTAGACAGCATTATTCCAGATGTAGTGTGGATCAGCAAAGGACGTTTAGCTGCTGCTTTGGATGAATCAGGACATCTTGTGGCCGCTCCTGAGTTAGTGATTGAGGTTTTGTCGGCAGGCACGGAAAACGAGCGCAGAGATCGCGAGGCCAAACTCAAGCTCTACAGCGTTCGCGGAGTGCAGGAATACTGGATTATCAATTGGCAATTGCAGCAAGTGGAAATTTACCGTCGCCAACAAGCAATGTTGAAATTGGTTACAGCGCTACTGGATGATGCAGAGACTATCGCTTCCCCCCTTTTGCCTAATTTTGCTTGTCCTCTATCACGATTGTTTATTTAGGAAGAGGGTGTCACCCTCAGGATGGCTTAGCTAAAGATAGGCTCTGGCTATAGTATTTGCGAATCACTTCTGCGGCCGGTTTGTTCTGGGGTGAGAAACCAGCGCCTTGTTGTTTGGGATTGGCCTCAATTGAGGGAATCCACTTCCACCAGTACACCCCAGCAAACCAGTCTTGCTGCCAGATGGTTTGGAAGAAGGCTTCATAGCAATTCGCTTGAGTACGTAAGCCCTCTGAGGTTGCTAGCTGGGTTGGATTGATTTCAGAGGTGTCGGGCCATTTCCACGGTTCTATGGCGGCATCTGAGGTACTGCGATACCCCAGTTCTGTGAAGATGACGGGTTTCTGATATTTGTTGTGGAGGGTTGCGATCGCATCCCCATATTGCTGCCAAGCCTGCTTCAACTCCGCTACTCTCGGTTCAGTTTTGGAGGCCAAGGGAAAATAAGCTTGAATACCAATAAAGTCCAAGGCATCCCAAAACTGAATTTGCTCATAGGCTTCATACCAGTTGGCAGCATAGGTGAGCTGCCCAGGATACACCTGCCGAATCTCAGCAATTAATTGTCGCCAGTCTTGTTCTCGTTCTACGGCTGTGGTCTGCAGTTCAGTGCCAATGCAGAGGATGGGAATATTCTGTTGTTTAGCCAACTGGGCGTAATGCAGAATAAACCGACGATAGTTGGTAAACCAGGTCTGCCAATCCGCCTCAGATTTCATTTTGATATCCGTCCGCCACTTACCTTCCTGGGGGCGAGTTAACCAGATATGTGGTTTTAAAAGGGTTTGAATGCCTCGCTTTTGAGCCAATTGAGTGGTGGTGCTCAGTCCCTCATCGGTCTCGCCCCACCAAACCCCTTTTGTGGTTAGTGCTAAATCAGGGGAATCAATATCCTGCTGCCACCCAAAAGGGGTTTGGACGATCCAATTCACATGGGCTTTAATCAGGGTGTCAAAATTCTCGGCAGAGATGGGGGTGCGTTCTGCTGTCCAAGACATCCCTCTCTGCTTAGCTCCGGGTTCAATTTGAACGACAGCTGGCGCTTGGCTGTCAACTTGGAAGATCTTGCAACCGACCACTAATAGCATGGTGAGACTCACCAGCAGGATAAACCTTTTCATGGAGATGAAGATGGATAGATGCTCTTTAGACTAACGGTTGTGCTGGATGTCAGAATGAGTAACCGCTTAGAAACGGATTTGTTATTGATTCATGCATGTTGCCTCTAGTTGTGAACAATCTCCAAACTCTCCAACGCTTACTCCAATTAACGAGTCCGACTTTACCCGTCGGGGCCTATAGCTATTCCGAAGGTTTGGAATGGTTAGTTGACCAGGGAACGATAAACAACGAATCCCATTTGTGGACATGGTTGCTTCAAGAGCTAGCCTATGGCTCCATTCGTATGGAAGCTGCGGTCATGGTTCGTGGGTATCGGGCCAACACAGATTTGCAAACATTGCAGTACTGGAATGCCTGGTTATCTGCGGCTAGAGAAACGGAAGAGTTGAGGCTTCAAAGCTTACAGATGGGGCGATCGCTGTTGCGATTATCTCAAGCGTTGCAAGATCCAGAAAACTCTAGCTCCGAATTGATCGAGGTATGGGAGAAATTGCGCATAGAAGGATGCAATTTTGCGATCGCATTTGGTCTCACCGCCAACCTCTGGCAAATCCCCCTAGAAGCTGCCACCCTAGGCTATCTCCACAGTTGGGCCACTAATCTCATCGGTGCCGGGATTAAACTTATACCCCTCGGACAAACCTCAGGGCAAAAACTACTTTTTCAACTTCAACCCCATTTGGAAGCAGCAACTCAATCGATTTTGCTCCTCGAAGATGAAGATCTCTGCAGTTGTGGATGGGGACTGGCCCTGGCCAGCATGGCTCACGAGACTCAATATAGTCGTTTGTTTCGCAGTTAAAAAAACACGTCTCCCAAGGCTTGTAAGATACTGGCAGCCTTTTTTAGTTCATCAACCTTTGAAATTCTAGGACTGACCTCATCATGAATTCCCTTCGAGTTGGGGTTGCTGGCCCCGTTGGCTCAGGCAAAACGGCATTAGTAGATGCCCTCTGTAAAGCAATGCGGGATCAGTACAATCTGGCCGTTGTCACCAACGATATCTATACCCAAGAAGATGCTCAGTTTCTGGTGCGCAGTCAGGCCCTAAGCCAAGACAGAATCTTAGGGGTCGAAACAGGCGGATGTCCCCATACCGCTATCCGCGAAGATGCTTCCATTAACCTAGCTGCGATCGAAGATTTAGAGCAGCAGTTTTCTCCCGATATTGTCTTTGTCGAAAGTGGGGGAGATAACTTAGCAGCTACTTTCAGTCCCGAACTCGTCGATCTCACGATTTATGTCATTGACGTCGCGGGTGGCGACAAAATTCCTCGTAAAGGCGGACCAGGGATCACTAAATCTGACTTATTGGTCATCAATAAAATTGATCTTGCTCCTTATGTTGGGGCCAGTCTCCAAGTCATGGAGGAAGATACGAAAAAAATGCGGGGTACTAAACCCTTTGTCATGGCTAACCTTAAGGAACAGGATGGTCTTCCCGCAGTTAAGGAGTTTGTCGTTCAACACATTCCGCCAGTTCCCAATAAAAAGCGGTAATCAGCAAAGCCAATTACCGCACAGTTGAGTGAGTCAGGAGTTAAACCATGAAGCTAACTCCCGGAGTTAAAAACCTAGAACACTAGAACGAGAACACGACCCGAAGCAAGCCCTGATAGAGGTTGGGCTCAATACTGCTACTGTTGGGATTCAAAATAGCAGAGAAAATGGGGCTAATGGTGATGTTGTCATTCACTGGGAAACGATAGAAGGCTTCGAAGTTAATTTGGTCTTCATCGTTCACCCCTACCGCTTGAGGCAGATTGTTCATGAAAGGCATGCCAGCGGAAACCGCAAATAAGGAACCCGGTACTAACAAATCGTGAATACCAGCACCTGCCTGCCAAGTTTGGGCATCAAAACGCCCCACATTACCCGCAGCAAACGGAATGGGGTTCGCGACGTTATTGCCATTGGCAAAGGAATAAGCGTAACGGCCAAAAATGCCGAACTGACCAAATTTTGCTTCTGCATTGACTCCCACAACATTTTGGCTAACACCAAATGTTTCAGAATTCGTATATTGCAGCTTCACGGCATAGTTGGAGTCATCGCCTAACTCACCGGTATATTCCAATTCAGCCGTCGCTTGGTAGGGATCACCAAATAGGCCACCATCATTGGGTGGGCCTGTGTTAACTGCGGAGAAACCATTCACCGCAACATAGGCACCCCGTAAAGACACAGGACCGCCATTGAAATTCCAGTCAAAACCAGCACCTGCACCACCTAAGAAGTTGGTGATGTAAGGAGTAATCAAGGGGTTATTGATCAAGAACCAGGTACTGAAACCTGTAAACGGGCTGGTGTAGCTGTTGCCGTCAATAATGTCTGTTGGATAATACAACGGTGCCACCGTTACCGCTAAATCTTCGATGGGCTTAAAGGTATAGGCTAAGCGGTAGAGGGTCGCATTATTGGGTAGGCCAGCAAAGTAATACTGACCTGGGTTGAATAAAGGTGCACTTTGGGCGAAGGGCAGTGTTGCAGTACTCCCAACCTGGGCATTGGAGAATAAATCTTGCCCGTTATTACCAAAGAACAACGTGGTTTGTAAGAGGTCATCTCCAGAAAAGCTGGTATTGAAGCTCATGTAAACAGAGCCAATCGCACTTGCCCGAGAGTCTGCCAATTGGTTGACGCCAGGCGTTAAACCATCGGAAGAGTTATCGAAAGCTCGGTTGTCTGAATCACCAAATTGGGCCGTAAAAACAGCGTCAACACTCAATTTAGTCGTAGTGGAGAACTGTTGGGCTTCAACGGTGGCGACCCGAGCCTCAAGGCCGTCAACCCGTCCTCTCAAAGTCGCAAGTTCAGCTGCAAATTCATCTTGCAGAGCCTTCAGGGCATCCAGATCTTCCTTCGTGGCAAAGCGATTGCTGAGGTTGTCTAGACAGGCGTTGACTAAAGCTGCAGCTTCCCGACGAGACATGGCTCGCCCCGGACGGAACGTACCATTGGGGTAACCGGCAACACAGCCATAGCGCTCGACTAAGGACTGAATGGCCTGAAAAGCCCAATCATCAGGCTGAACATCCGATAACTGAGAAACCGAGGTTACTTGCCCCACGGAATCAGTTTGGGTTTCCTCCATCAAATCTGCAACAGAAGAAGACACTGGAGTAGAGTGATTGGCTAATTGTAAGGACTCTACTTCTGCAACTGTAGTGCTAGAAGTCTCATCAGACTTGATATCAATCTCTTCTAATACCTCAGGGGTAGTAAAGAGGGCTTGAGCTTCCTCACTATCATCAATCTCAGAGTTGAGAGCTAACTCCAAAGAGGGGATCGCAGTGATATCTGCTTGCACTTCTTCCAAAGCGGTGGGTTCTACTGCCCCCACAGCAGTAGGCAACAAACATGCCCATAAAGCGAGAGATGAAAAAACTAGGGATTTATCCCGAATACTGGTCATATAAAAATCCTCACACACACCTAGAACTTCGATTCAGAACTTGAATCTGTTCTTAAAACTTAAACATTTCATCAAAAGCAAGAAACTGACTGCTTAGCCACAGACACTAAATACAAATAATTTAGGTGTTATGGAAGCTTTTGTGTGTTAAATCAGGTCGACATTAGTCTATAAAAACGTATCAATTGGCTATGGAACTGTAGCCAGTTAGACAAAGCACTAGCCTTTAAACACTTTGGTCATATTGCTTAGATGACAATTTCCTAACTCTTATATTAAGGCAGCCTTAGTAGATCCTTAATATAAGTCCCCCAAATACAACTACGGTATAGCAGGTATTTTTTTTGTAAAATACAATACAAATTAAAGAACAATTAAACTTGTGATTTCTTGGAATCTAAAAAGACTGATACCCAAGAAATATATGAGTGCTTGAATAAGTGAACTTTGGCGATATATTTTGAGGGCGTTGAGTAATTTCATTATAAAAACTCACTTCATATATCACATATTGTCAGCCTTGCCAAAGATTTTCTTTAGAGCTATGAAAAGAATATTTCTCAACGGAACTTCAAAGCTAAAAATAGAATTGCATTAATTATTGAAGATATTTCTCAATTATTAGCTTGAGATCAAAGAAATTTGTGAATTCCTCATGGTAGTGGCGAGTAATAGACAAGCTGAAGAGAAGATATCTTAGCCGAACTTGAGTATCAATAGAGGTATGTGAGTATACTCCAAATGGGCAATTTATTCTAAAAAAAACCAAATTAGGTGTTTAGCTAGTATTAGCAGATGTTGAGCTTTATAGCGATACTCAATGGCTTTAGTGACTATGTTCTAACGCCAGGAAAAACCTTGGAATTTAACTTTTTGTTAATAAAAACAATAAATCTTCCTAGTCTTTACAGAGCAAGGGTTATAGGCGATGACTTATTTCATAAATAGGAAGAATAGCAGATTTTCTGTATCAGAGATAACATTTTTCTTGCAGGTTAAATCTCTAGTATTTTCTGTTACAGGTCATGTTGCCAGGAATCAGCAATCATTTATATTGTGCTAATCAAAGACCAAAGCAACTGAATTAGGGGGAAGATCGAAACTGTTTCTTCGGAGATTGAGAAAAAATTGACCACCTAGACATGTGATGCTAGCAATCTGTTAATCAATAAACATGTCTGTATTTATCAAGTTACTTTGTTTTGTGGAGTGAATCGGTTTATGGCCAGAGGATTTGGTCGGCGCGAATTCCTAATTATGGGTTCCGTCGCTTCAGGGAGTGTGCTGCTCAAAGCCTGTACACCCGGTAGTCAGGACAGTGGAAGCACAGATGGTGGTAGTCCTTCCGGTGACACCATCAAGGTGGGGATTCTCCACTCTTTGAGTGGCACCATGGCAATCAGCGAGAAAAGTGTTGTAGACGCTGAGAAATTAGCCATTAAAGAAATTAATGCAGCAGGAGGCGTCTTAGGGAAGCAGATCGAGGCCATTACGGAAGATGGTCAGTCTGACTGGGATAAGTTCTCAGAAAAAGCGAAAAAGCTGATTGAACAAGACAAGGTCGTGACCGTCTTTGGTTGCTGGACCTCTGCCAGTAGAAAAGCGGTCAAGCCTGTATTTGAGTCCAAAGACCATATGCTGTGGTATCCCGTTCAATATGAAGGCCAAGAATGCTCCAAGAACATTTTCTATACGGGCGCAGCACCTAACCAGCAAATCGAGCCTTCTGTTGATTGGCTGCTGGAAGAATACAAGGGCAAGCCTTTCTTTTTAGTGGGGTCTGACTACGTTTTCCCCCGTACTGCTAACACCATCATCAAAGCTCAGCTAGAAGCGAAGGGTGGTAAGCATGTGGGTGAAGAATATATCCAACTGGGTAGTACGGATGTCACTCCTGTCATTGCCAAAATCCAAGCTGCCCTCCCTGAGGGTGGTGTCATTTATAACAGCCTGAATGGCGATACGAATGTTGCCTTCTTTAAGCAATTGCAAGGTAAAGGGCTAGGCCCAGATAAATACCCCTCTATGTCAGTCAGTATTGCTGAAGAAGAGGTGAAGGCCATTGGTGTTGAATACCTCAAAGATCACTATGCGGCTTGGAATTACTTCCAAACCGTTGATTCTCCTGAAAGCAAAAAGTTTGTAGAAGCTTTCAAGAAGGAATATGGTGAGGATCGGGTCGTTAATGACCCTATGGAAGCGTCTTACATCATGGTGTATCTATGGAAGCAGGCTGTAGAGGAAGCAGGTACTGCTGATGATCTAGAGAAAGTAAGAGCTGCTGCTATTGGCCAAGAATTTGCAGCACCGAATGGTCCTGTTAAGGTTGCGGGCAATCACCATATTTCCAAGACAGTGAGAATCGGCAAGATTGGAGAGGATGGTCTCTTTGAAATTGTCAATTCCACCGATGGTCCTGTGGAACCCATTGCTTGGAACCAGTTTGTGAAAGATACCAAGGGATATGCCTGTGATTGGTCTGATCCCAATAAAGGCGAGAAATATAAGATCTAAGCCTCGCCTACCGTTATCAACAACCTTTTAACCATGAGGAGATGCTTTGCTCACTTCGTTATTGGATGGTTTGTTTGATGGCATCAGCATAGGCTCAGTGCTGCTTTTAGCGGCATTGGGCCTTGCCATTGTTTTTGGCCTCATGGGTGTGATCAACATGGCCCATGGGGAATTGATGATGATCGGTGCCTATACAACATTCGTTGTCCAGAATGCCTTTAAGTCCTTTGGTCAACCTTGGTTCGGTGCCTACATTTTTGTGGCATTGATCTGTGCTTTCTTCGTTACTGCTTTATTGGGGCTAATTCTTGAAAAAGGGGTGATTCGCCACCTCTACGGCAGGCCGTTAGAGACACTACTGGCTACCTGGGGCGTCAGCTTAATCCTGCGACAGTTTGTGCGGAGTGTGAGCTGGGTAATGGTGCTGGGATTAGGCGTTTTTTGTGTCCTTTATTTTGGGGCTATGGCCATTCTTTCTCGAAGGCCAAACGTCGAAAAGATCCGGGGTTGGGCGCGTACTGTTTTAATCCCTCTCTCGGCTGGAATTGCCTGGTCAGCCGGTAACATGCTGGGTCAAACCTATCAGCTAGCAGCGACCAAACCTTGGTTCGGTGCACAGAATGTAGATGTTACTGCACCAGGTTGGCTGCGCAAGGGGATCAAGCTGGGTACCTATCAGCTACCCTATGTCCGTTTGTTTATCCTGGTGTTGACGATCGTCTGCATCCTTGGCATGTACCTATTTTTGCAACGCTCTGCCTGGGGACTTCGTATTCGAGCGGTCACTCAAAATCGGAGTATGAGTGCTTGTTTAGGCATTCCCACAGAGCGAGTGGATGCCCTTACCTTTGCTTTAGGGTCAGGGTTGGCAGGGGTTGCGGGCTGTGCAGTCAGTTTATTAGGCTCAGTGGGTCCAAATACAGGCCAGAACTATATTGTGGATACCTTTATGGTTGTTGTTGTGGGGGGGGTTGGCAAGCTAGTGGGCAGTATTGTAGCGGCAATGGCTATCGGCATCGCCAATTACATGATTGGTGCTGATGCCCTGAGTCCGCTAGTATCCTGGTTCCCCCAATTAGCAGCTGTTCTACAGTTCTTTGCCAACGCTAGCATGGCGAAAGTCCTTGTCTTTGCTCTCATTGTTACGTTCTTGCAATTCCGACCGGCTGGCATATTCCCCCAAAAAGGACGCATGGTAGATGCTTAAAAGCAGCATATGATTACAGATTCTCCTCCCGTAAAGTCCTCATCTGCCATGCGCCGACGCTCTTTGGTGATCGAAGGGGTGATTGTGGTTGCGATCTCACTTCTGATTCTGTTTGGGGCTCCTCAATTTCTGACAGCCATCGGTCAAGAATTTCGCATCAATATGCTAGGCCGCTTTATGGCCTTAGCGATTGTAGCTTTGGGAATTGACCTCATCTGGGGCTACACCGGGATGCTGAGCTTAGGCCACGGCATCTTTTTCTCCCTAGGGGGATATGCCCTAGCTATGTTTCTACAGCTCCAACTCCCAGAAGGTCAGCTCCCAGAATTCTTCACCCTATTTGGTGTAGATAAGCTTCCCTGGTTTTGGCAACCGTTTCACTCCTTGCCCTTTACCTTGATGGCAATTGTATTTATTCCTGCCACCATTGCTGGCCTGTTAGGCTACCTAGTGTTTCGCAACCGTATTCGAGGCGTTTACTTCTCGATCCTTACCCAAGCATCTCTGATTGTCTTCTTTAACTTTTTTAATAGCCAACAGAAGCTAATCAACGGCACAAATGGCCTTAAAACCGATACCACTAAAATATTTGGGGTCTATGCAGGATCAGATCAAGCCCAGTCTGTTTTCTATACCCTCACGGTCCTTTTCTTAGTACTGGCCTATTTCCTCTGTCGTTGGTTGACCAGTGGCCGGCTCGGTCGGTTACTGATCGCGATTCGGGACGACGAAAGTCGGGTGAGATTTTCTGGATATGATCCAACGGGATTCAAAGTTTTGGTATTTGCCGTATCAGCCGGTCTTGCAGGAATGGCAGGGGCGCTCTATACCGTCCAATCTGGGATTATCTCTCCCAAAACCATGGATATTGCCTTTTCCATTGAGATGGTGATTTGGGTCGCGGTTGGGGGAAGAGCCAGTTTAATTGGTGCCATTTTGGGAGCATTGATCGTTAATTTTGCTAGAAGTATCTTGACTGAGCAATTCCCAGAAATTTGGCTATTTTTTCAGGGGGCATTGTTCTTGGTGGTGGTTACGGTCCTCCCCGGCGGATTTATCGGTTGGTTACGAAACGAAGGACAGGAACTGTTTCGATCTTTAATTGGGCGACCCCGACGAGTGATGACTTATCCCAGTTTGTCTGAAGATCCGGAAGTGGAGTATGAGCGACAAAATCTTAGAAATTGAAAATGTAACCGTCAGCTTTGAAGGATTCAAAGCCCTCAATCAGCTCAACTTCAGCATGGAGACAGGAGAGCTGCGGGTTATTATTGGCCCCAATGGAGCAGGGAAAACCACCTTCTTGGATGTGATTACGGGCAAGGTTCAACCCACGACGGGGAGAGCACTATTCAAAGGTAAAAACCTCCGAGCCAGATCCGAGCACAATATCTCTCGACTAGGAATTGGTCGTAAGTTTCAAACGCCGCGGGTCTATTTACAACTCACCCCCCGGGAAAACTTAGATTTATCCTGCAATCGTCATAAAAATGTGCTGGCAACCTTAATGGGACACCCTTCAGGACCAGAACGTCGCACCGTTTCTGGCTTGCTAGAAACCATTGGCTTAACGACAAAGGGAGATATTCCAGCAGCGCTGCTGTCCCATGGCGAAAAGCAGCGCCTTGAAATTGGCATGTTGGTGGCTCAATCCCCCGATTTACTACTGGTGGATGAGCCCGTTGCTGGCCTGACCGACGAAGAAACAGAGAACGTTGGCGACCTATTGCTCACCCTGGCCAAAAGCCACTCAATCATTGTGATTGAGCATGACATGGAATTTGTCCGCCAGATTGCCAGACAAGTCACGGTGTTACATCAAGGCAGCGTCTTGTTTGAAGGCAACATGGATGAAGTACAAACGAATCCCCAAGTGATTGAAGTCTATTTGGGACAGCCGGAGGAAGACGATGGTTAATCAGGCATCATCCCAGACTCACTCCCCCCAGGCTCTACTGGATATCTCGAACCTCAACGTTTACTATGGCGAGAGCCATATTCTCCGCAATGTTGATTTGAGCGTTGGCCCTGGAAAAATGGTTTGCCTCATTGGTCGGAATGGCGTGGGCAAAACCACCTTACTCAAGACGATTTTAGGGTTGCTGTCTCCCCGGACGGGCAACATTGTGTTGGAGGGACAGTCAGTCCTGAATAAAACCTCCGATCAGCGGGCTCGGCTGGGGGTGGGGTATGTCCCTCAAGGTCGGGAAATTATTCCCAGTCTCACGGTCCAGGAAAACTTACTTTTAGGACTAGAGGCTCGACCCCGAGGTCGAAAAAAAAGTGACACCATCCCCGAACAGGTCTTTCAACTCTTTCCGGTCTTAGCCAGTATGTTAGGCCGAATGGGAGGAGATCTCAGTGGTGGCCAACAGCAGCAGCTAGCCATTGCTAGAGCATTAGTGGGAAAGCCGCGCCTATTAGTCCTCGATGAACCCACAGAAGGCATTCAGCCATCGATTATTCTAGAAATTGAAGCCGCTGTGCGACGGATTGTTGAAACGACAGGAGTCTCTGTGCTCTTGGTTGAACAACATCTTCACTTTGTGCGCCAGGCAGATTGGTATTACGCCATGCAGAAAGGGGGCATCGTTGCATCTGGTTCAACCGATGAGCTGAGTAATCAGGTGATCCAGGAGTTTCTTGCTGTTTGACCCTTGTATGCCTGGGCTGGCCCAATAACAATTGAGACAAATGCTATCTGACCTATAAACATGATTTTAGAGAGATAAGCGAATAAAACGCTAGAATTGCAATTCGTTCCTAATTGACCAGCACTTTACGCTGTCATAGGGTTCTATGCGTCCGGATATAGTGATGAGTCAATTCAAAGTATACGGCGATATATATTCTGGTAACTGCTATAAGGTCAAGCTACTCATGTCTCTACTGGAGATAGAGCATGATTGGGTTCATATTGACATTCTGAATGGCGAAAGTCGGACCAATGAATTTTTAGCAAGGAATCCGAATGGTCGTGTACCTGTATTGGGGCTTCCAGATGGGCGATGGCTGTTCGAGTCGAACGCAATCCTTCATTTCTTAGCCCAAGACTCATGTTTTTTGCCCATAGATCCCTATGGCCATGCCCAAGTACTGCAATGGCAGTTTTTTGAGCAATATAGTCATGAGCCTTATATTGCCACGTCTCGATATATCATTCGCTATTTAGGGTCACCGCCTGATCGGCAGGCGGATTTGGAGGCCCGCCGAGTCTGGGGATATGCCGCCTTAGACGTGATGGAAAGCCATCTTGAAAAGCAAGATTTTTTTGTGGACGAGCACTATTCCATTGCCGATATCTCCTTATATGCCTATACCCATGTCGCCTCGGAAGGAGGATTCTCCCTCAAGCCTTATAGCAACGTTCGCAATTGGCTACGGCGTATCTCTCAACATCCTCAACATGTGACGATGGAGCAATTTGCCCCTTAAGGCAGAGACTCAGTCATTCCACCATGAGCGACCAGAACTGATCTCAATGTCCTTGAGGGATATCGCTATTGACTAAGATTCTAGGGAGTCGATGCTTAAATCCACAGACAATCTCGTAGGAAATCGTATCCAGCGCCTCAGCCCAAGTTTCAGCAGAGATTGACGCCGGACCATCCTGACCCAAAAGGGTGACCACCTCTCCTACCGGTAAATGGGGAAAGTCACTGACATCCACCATGAGCTGGTCCATGGTAATGGCTCCAATTTGGGGAGCCAATCGACCCCGAATCATCACATCCATTTGGTTAGATAGGGACCGGGGAACCCCATCGGCATAGCCAATACCGACCACTGCAACGGTTAAAGGATGCTCTGTGGTGAAGGTATGGTTATAGCTCACCCCTGATCCGGCGGGTAAAGTCTTGATTTGGGTAATCCGAGCTTTGACTTCCATAACAGGTTGTAGCGAAACCGTCTGCTGGAAGTGGGACGCAGGATATAAACCATATAGTGCCAATCCCACTCGGACCAAGTCGTAGTGAAATTGGGGACCTGCTAAGGTTGCCGCTGAGTTGGCGAGATGGAGTTTGGGTAAGGGAATATCCTGGGCTTGGATACGGCTTAAGACGTCCTGTAATCGACTTTGCTGCTGCAGCATAAAGCTAGAGTCTGCATCATCGGCCGTTGCTAAATGGGAATAGATACTGGCAATCTTGAGATTAGAAAGACGGGAGACAAATTCAATAAAGGTTGCCCCCTGCTGCCAAATGGGCCCCAAGCGAGACATACCCGTATCAATTTTGAGATGCACTGGCAAAGGATGGTGCAAATGCCGAGAAAAGGTCAGGGCTTGCTCTGGGCTACATAGGGTAGGCTGCAGTTGCCAGCGGACGATAGCTTCTATCTCTTGAACAGTATGGGTAGCCCCAAGAACTAGAATAGGCCCATCGATCTCGGCCTGGCGCAGTTCAATTCCCTCCAAAATGGTGGCAACCCCTAACCAAGTCGCACCATTCTTCAAAGCGGTTTGGGCAACCGTCACTGCACCATGCCCATAGCCATCTGCTTTGACGACAGCCATTAATGCAGTTTGGGGCAACAATTGCTGTTTGATTTGACGAACATTGTTCTCTAGCGCTTTTAGATCAATATTGATCCAAGCGCGTTCACAAGCCAATGTCCCAGGGGATGTATGCTTTACCATTCCTGAATCCGGCACACTGATCGAATCTTAGCCTGCGGAGGAGGCTGCTTGATAGTCCTTGAGGTATTGTTGATAACCAACTGTCGCTAACTGTTCCTGTTTGTCCTGAACCATTTCTGAGAGAGAGCGACGATAGGCGATGACCTGCTCTTGGAGTGCTGGGCGCTGAGCAGCCAATATTTGGATGGCCAATAGACCGGCATTTTTGGCATTACCAATGGCGACGGTGGCCACGGGAATTCCCCCTGGCATTTGGACAATAGAGTAAAGGGAATCCAACCCCCGTAAGTGGCGGCTGGCTACGGGAACGCCAATCACGGGTAAGGGGGATATAGCTGCCACCATCCCCGGGAGATGAGCTGCACCCCCGGCACCAGCAATGATCACTTGTATTCCCTGTTGGTGGGCCTGTTGGGCAAATTCCACCATGCGGTGAGGCGTACGATGGGCGGAAATGATTTCCACATGGGGGAGGATCTTAAAGTCTTCGCAAACTGCGATCGCAGCTTGCATCGTCGGTAAATCAGAATCACTGCCCATAATGATGGCAACTTCAGGATGACTCAAGGGCTCTTCTTTCCTTTGCAAAACAGGGACAACGTTAAAATAGGACTGTTCACAGGAGCAGCAAGTCTTGTTTTTTAATTAAAAACATCACGTTTGATCTGGATTTGTCTAAAATTTGATCACTTCTGGCAATCTGCATGTTTCTTGAACATCAGCATTTTAGACAACCTGCAACATTGAGAAATTCTAATTCTTTTTGAGGACGCTTCGATGAATCCGTTACAAGGGTATCGCTTTTCCTGCACCCTCACCTTTGGGGACATCTATGCCCAGGTGATTATTTGGTTGATTGTGATTTTCATTGCTTTAGCCTCCTCCGTTGCCCTGTACCAAAACCCCATGTATGCCTTTTTAACTGGGGGATTGATTTTGGTATTGTCATTACCTTTCTTGCTATTTGCCTTTGTGACCACCCTGCTCAATCACATTGAAATGACCCCTGTTGAGCCAAAGGAAGAGACTTAGGTCAATTAGCGAGCCGCCAACGCCATGGGTGCATTACCACTTCAGGGCCAGTTAGAGAATGCTCAGGTCACTGGCTACTCAGGATTACAGCAAGTTAGTATCCGAGATGGGGTGATTCAAACCATTCAGCCCATGGATGCCCCACCCCCCACTCTAGCCCCACAAAAAATTGATTTAGAAGGTGATTGGCTGTCTTTAGGGGGCATTGACCTGCAGATCAATGGTGCCTTAGGTCTAGCCTTTCCAGATTTGTTGCCCACCGATCAATCGAAACTTCAAGAGATTTGCCAATTTTTGTGGCAGCAAGGCATTGACGGTTTCTTGCCTACATTGGTGACAACATCGGTTGAAAAGTTTCAGCAAGCCTTGGCTACTTTGTCTGCTCAGAAGTCACCAGGGGATGGCGACCAAGCGCAAATTCTAGGTGTCCATTTGGAAGGCCCCTGCTTGAATGCCACCAAACGGGGTGCCCATCCCCAAGAGCATCTTCAGTCTTTGAATATTGAAACACTGCAAACGGTCATAGGTCCCTACAAAGATAGCGTTAGGGTCATGACCTTAGCGCCAGAGTTGGAGCCGTCTGGAGAAGCGGTAGCTTGGTTGCGATCCCACAATATTATCGTCAGTCTCGGCCATTCTCTAGCCACGGCAGCAGAAGCAGATATGGCCTTTAATCAGGGAGCCACCATGGTGACCCATGCCTTTAATGCCATGCCTAGCTTGCACCATCGCCAACCCGGGTTGTTGGCAGCAGCGCTGGTGCATCCCCAGGTCTGGTGTGGATTTATTGCCGATGGTCAACATGTGGACCCATTGATGCTGAAGCTGATGCTGAAGGCTAGCCCCGAGCAAGGCCTGTTTCTAGTGAGTGATGCTCTAGCACCGTTAGGACTTCCGGATGGAGTTTATCCTTGGGACTCTCGCCAAATTGAAGTGACGGCCGGTACGGCTCGGCTCTCCGATGGCACCTTGTCGGGAACCACCTTATCCCTATTGGCTGGAGTGCAAAATCTAGTCCACTGGAATCTTTGTTCTGTAGGGTATGCCATTGCCTTAGCCACAGAAGCCCCGAGGCAAGCATTAGGACTACCCGGCATGGGTCCAGGACAACCCGCTCACTGCTTGCTGCGTTGGCGTCATCATCCCCAGACCCAAACTCTGAAATGGCAGCGTTTGTTTCCCTCTGAAAATGCTTAATGCCCTATGGAAAATCCCTTGTTGCTGATGATTCCAGGCCCTACTCCAGTGCCCGAATCGGTATTATTTGCCTCGACTCAACAGCCCATCAGTCATCGTAGTCAGGATTTCAGAGATTTGATGGCTGATATTACGGCAAATTTAAAATGGCTCCACCAAACCCAAAATGATGTGTTGATATTAGCCAGCAGCGGCACCGGGGCCATGGAAGCTGGCATCATTAATTTTTTAAGCCCAGGTGATCGGGTATTGGTGGGATGCAATGGCAAGTTTGGCGATCGTTGGGCGGATGTTTGTGAACAATTTGGTCTAATTACCGAGCGGATTACGGTCCCTTGGGGGAAAGCTTTGGACCCAGAAGTATTTCGGCAGCATCTAGAATCCGATCAGGATAAGCAGATCAAAGCGGTGATTGTGACCCATAGTGAAACGTCCACCGGGGTTCTTAACGATCTGGAAACCATTAGCCGTCATATCAAAGCCCATGGTCGAGCCCTCAGCATGATTGATGCGGTCACCAGTTTAGGGATTTGTCCAGTCCCAGTCGATAAGTGGGGACTAGATGTGGTGGTTTCTGCGTCCCAGAAAGGATATCGAATGCCGCCTGGTTTGGGGTTTGTTTGTGTTAGCTCTTTAGCGTGGCAGGCTTATGAAACGGCTCGCTTTCCTCGGTTTTATCTGGACCTGGGGAAATGCCGCACGGATGCCGCTGCGAATACGACCCCGTTTACCCCGCCTGTAAATCTATTCTTTGCCTTACAGGTAAGTTTAGCCATGATGAAGGCTGAAGGTCTGCTCTCCATGTTTGCCCATCAGCAACGGTTGATGCAGGCAACCCGAGCCGCTCTTCGAGCCTTGGACCTGCCTCTATTTATTCCTGACAATCATGTGGCTAGCCCGGCTGTCACTGCCATTGCCCCCGATCAGGTTGCTCCTGAAACCCTCCGATTCAAATTACAGCAGCACTACGGGGTGGTGATTGCTGCAGGCCAAGACCATATGCGAGGCAAACTCGTTCGCATTGGCCACTTGGGTTATGTTTGCGATCGCAATATTGTTACCACCATTGCAGCCGTAGAGGCGGCCTTGGCAGATTTAGACTATCCATTCCAAGCTGGGGCAGGTGTAGAGGCTGCCCATCGTATCTTTAAAGGGAATTAGGGTTTGTTCTCAACCCACATTCAAAATGCCTAAACTTGCAGATTAAATGGTTTCCAGCCAGTCATAAATCTGATTGAGCTGATCCAAAGTAATCAAACCATATTGCCAGAGCACAATCGGTAACGGTCCTGGATCTTGCTCAAGGTGGCGAAGAGCAAGGCCAATAGAGTCGCTCGGCAGTGCTAGCTCTTCTTGCAGAAAAGTCAGTAATCGCTTTTGCGATGCTGATTTCAAATTAGAAACATCTTTTGTAAACCGAGATACTGTCATTGGTATTAATAAGAAACCGAGTTTTACCTATGAGAGGAGATTATTAGGGCGTATAAAAAAGAATTGAACCAGCTTAACCAACCATGTGAGAGTCAAGATCGTTTTTGATCAATTTACTATCAAAAAAGTCTTAGAACTTTTAACCCATCAGTGATTTGACTAACTGGCTGAAATTTATTTCACTTCAGCGATAGAAGAGATTTGCCCATGCAAAAACACCGCAAAAGCCTCTAAAGAAGAGAAAGTGATGATTTGTATAAAATTTAAGAGCAAATCAGATAACTTGTGCTGCACTAGCTAAACATTGCAGAAAAAACTGCAAAAATGCGCAAAGCCAATTAAATGCAACAGACAAAATACTATCAACCGACGATTAAGCTTCCCCCAGACCCTAGGAAAAGAGTTACTGCAAACTACTAACCAGTAGTAGATAAATTCAGTAAGTTTTTCCAGTCGTATTGGGATAAGAGTGTAGCACAGTCTTCAAAGATTGATCCAACTTAAATATTTCTTTTAATAAAGTTCATAGGAATAAAAGATACAGGTCAGATGAGCAAGTAAATACACACATGAAAGTCACCTAACAAGCTTGTCCCACCAGGGGTTACAGACGTATAGCCTAGTCAAGTAACTCCGAGAATTTGAACGCGTTTTTGAGAAAATCAGCGCGTAATGATCTGCCTGCATCTGACGATGGAATTGTCTGGTTAATGTGATCTGTGGGGCAAAATAAGTTCATAATTTTGTGTAAGCTGAACCGGAAAGGCAATTTCTTTCACCTCACACTGCTTATCCAACTCCAATGATGATTCGTGTAAAGGCTGCAAATTGATGAGTGGTAAGTTGGCGACCCGGCTGCGAGAAGGGACGAAACAATCTCATTCTTTGGCAGAAAATGCAGATTTTATCCAATGTTTTCTCAAGGGAGTAGTTGAAAGAACGTCTTATCGCCAACTATTAGGAAATTTTCACTTTGTCTATAGCGCCCTAGAAGATCAGCTGACTCAACATCAAAACCATCCACTTTTAAGTCAGCTTTATTTTCCGGCGCTATATCGACAGCAGAGCTTGGCTACGGATCTAAGTTACTACTGGGGGCCTCAATGGCAAACGTCAATCACCCCTTCTAGTGCCACTCAACACTATATTGACAGGATTAATGAAGTTGCGATCGCAGATCCAATCCTGCTAGTCGCTCATAGCTATACACGGTATCTCGGAGACCTTTCTGGGGGACAACTGCTCAAGAAGCTAGCCCAGCGAGGCATGAATCTCTCTCAAGGCCAAGGCACTGCCTTCTATGAGTTTGAAGATATCCAGAACCCTAAAACCTTTAAGGTTACCTATCGGCAATCCTTGGATAATTTGCTTCTGGATGAAAGCACCATCACCCACATCGTAGATGAAGCCAACCTTGCCTTTAAGCTCAATATGGAATTGTTCAAAGAAGTAGAAGGCAACTTAATTCAAGCCATAGGTCAGATGATCTTTAGCCATCTGACCCGCTCCCGCAGAAATGGGCAGTCTCAGTGGTCCACAGATCTGGGAGAAACCACTGCACTGCAGCCCCAGGATTAACTCTTTTCTCGTAGGGTTTGGTTGAGCTGATCTAAGGAACCGATCAAGCGCTCATTGGCCTCAATTGCAGGATCCGGCGTAATTGCTTCTGCCATTTCTTGCTTTCGCTGCATCTTCTTACGGGCTTGTTCAAAAGATCGAATCAACAGAAAGATTACAAAAGCGATCACGATAAAATTCAGCACTGTGGCCAGAAATGAACCATATTTAATGCCATTTATCGCGAGCTTGGATAATTCATCCACACCCGCTTTTTTCATCGCCGGATTTAAAAGGGCTGGGGTAATAATATCCTCAACTAAAGAACCGATAATCTTGCCGAAGGCCCCGCCAATCACAACGGCAACCGCTAGGTCGACAACATTCCCTTGCATCAGAAAATCGCCAAAGTCCTTGAGGAAGCCTCCAGCTTTTGCTCTCCCGTTTCTACCAGTCATTTTTATCAATATCTCCTTTATGCAGGGGTCGATTCTAAACAGTTTTACTTAAAACTGCAATATTCTATCATCAGATTTTTTACTTAATATCCCGATGATAGTTTCTGAAGCGAAATAGGCTGAGGGTTGATTTCGGGTTGAGCCTGTTCCCTTGAGCAGGGGACAGGTACAATCTGGAAGTTTAGGTCAGACCACAGAACAATACCTTGTTCCATTCAAGGGAATATATGACACCAGACGCTGCCGCCTTTAACCATATTTCAGTCTTAAGCCATGAGCTGATAGAAGGACTGATGCTGCATGACCAGGGCTTATATTTGGATGCCACCGTAGGCGGAGGAGGACATAGTGCCTTGATCTTGGAACAAAGTCCCCAGGCTCAGGTGATCGCCCTTGATCAAGATATTCAGGCCCTGGATGCTGCGCGGGCTAAGTTGCATGACAATTGCGATCGCATCCGGTTTTGGCAAGGAAATTTTTCCACCTATGATCCGGATGATCTTCGGTTTGACGGCATTATTGCTGATTTAGGGGTCAGTTCAGCCCAACTAGATCGCCCTGAGCGTGGCTTTAGCTTTAGACATGACGCAGAGTTAGATATGCGCATGGATCAGAGCCAAGATTTAACCGCTGCTGATGTGATTAACACCTATTCAGAGCGGGATTTAGCCGATATTTTCTTCCACTATGGAGAAGAACGGTTTTCTCGGCGAATTGCCCGGAAAATTGTCTCCAAACGCCCCCTTCACACTACCTCTGATCTGGCAAGGGTTGTAGCGTCTTCACTGCCCCCTCCTAAAGGGCGTCGCCGTCGAATCCACCCAGCGACCCGAGTCTTTCAAGCCCTGCGGATTGCTGTCAATCAGGAATTGCAGGTCCTAGAGAAATTTATTGAGCTAGCTCCCACCTGGCTCAAGCCCGGGGGCAGAATTGTCATCATCAGTTTCCACAGCCTGGAAGATCGAATTGTTAAAATCCACTTTCGCCAGAATCCTTTACTGCAGGTGATCACGAAAAAGCCCATGATTGCCTCCGAGCAAGAGAAAAGAGAAAACAGCCGCTCTCGATCCGCTAAACTGCGAATTGCCGAACGGGTTCCTTTGGCAGATGAAGCTGAATCGTCACTGAAGCCATAACGGCTGGTCATAAAACGATGACTTTTAGTTTTTTGCAAAGAATAAACTCAGCACTCTAATTAGAGTTGATGGGCAAATCTACCCTCACTATGAACAAAAGATAAGTATTCTGGAAACAATTATGAAATTATGCATTTATAATGCATGTGGCAACTACTGAAAATTGCCAAAAATTAAAATTTCCGAACCCATTAACCGGGTAATTTCCTGGGCTTGAGGAGTTGAGTATGGCCGTTGCTAGCCGATCTAAAGTTGTCCCCGTCCGACCGAAACAGGCTGCTCCCTCAGCCCGTTCCCGTCCCCCTCAACGACGGCGAAAACCCAAGACTTTATCCAGGCAAGAACAGCCCTTGGATCTGATTGATTCCCGTTCGCCACAATTTCCCAATTGGCTAATACTACTAATGGCGTTTCGGAAGCTGTCCACCCCTATTCTGATGGTGACAGTCTTAGGAATTTTGCCCCTCTATGCTTGGCGAGTGAATACTCAACAATCTTGGGGGACTCAATATTCAAAGCTAGAGAAATTGCAGCGTGATCAGCGAGATTGGCTCACTCGCAATGAAGAGCGCAAATTCCAAATTTCAGAAAATTTAGAAAGCAATCCAGCAGGCTTTGTTCCCAAAAGCTCCAAAACGACCGTGTTTTTTAAGCCAGCCCCGGTGCGTCCAGCTCAGCCTGTGCCTCCTCAGCGGACTGGCATTACCCATATTGATGTAGCTCCGATTGGTTATTAAGTCCAACTTCTTTGCAAGTTTATGCCCACTCCTTCTCACCCAGTCCAAGACCGTCGGGCCGCGATCAAAGCCCGAATCCAAACGAAGCAGCCCCATCGAGTTACTAATCAGCGATTACGCTTATTCCTGGTTTGGTTGGTGGTATTTGGAGGCATTGTGGGCTTGTTAGCCCGGTTAGTCTATTTGCAAATTAGTGCGGCCCCCTTTCTCCGAACGAAAGCCCAACAACAACAGCTAGGCGGTCTTCCTGAGCGCACCTTCCGCTATCCGATTATGGATAGCCAGGGTAATCTACTGGCTAAGGATGAACCCGTCTTTCGTCTGTTTGCCCATCCCTTTTTATTCCAAAGACAACCGGATGAAATTGCTCAAGCATTAGCCCCTGTTCTCGACCGCTCATCGGATTCTCTGACAGAGCTATTCAAAACCGGAGAGAGTGGGATTCCAATTGGGTATCGTCTATCGGAAACCGAAGCAGAGAAAATCAACAATCTCTATTTAGATGGATTAGAAATTACGCGGGAATGGCAACGGGTCTATCCCCAGTCGGGACTGACCTCGGGATTGGTCGGGTATGTCAATACCGAAAACCAAGGACAATCTGGCATTGAATATAGTCAGCAACCCCTCTTAAAAGGAGATCCCATTCCCTTGCTAGTGACTCGGGATGGTCAGGGTAAGCTCTTGCCGGATCGATTTCCCTTAGAGCCGCTAAATGCCAATGACTTGACCCTGAAGTTGACCCTAGATACGCGACTTCAACGGTCGGCCCGACAAGCCCTTCATAAACAAATGGCAAAGTTCCGAGCCAAGCGGGGCACTGTCATTGTGATGGATGTCGAAGATGGCTCCCTCAAGGCTTTGGCCTCGGAACCCTCTTTTAATCCCCAGCGTTACTTTGAAGCCAATACTGAACTGTTTAAAAACTGGGCCATTTCAGATCTTTATGAGCCGGGGTCTACCTTCAAGCCAATCAATATTGCCATCGCATTAGAATCCAATGCCATCAAAGCTGATAGTGTTTTCCACGATGGTGGTCAAATTACCATCGGTGGCTGGCCGATTAATAATGCCGACAACTCAGGCCATGGCAACCTTTCCATTACGGGCATCCTGGAATATTCCAGTAACGTAGGTATGGTCCATGTCATGCAGCGGATGGATCGATCGGCCTACTACAATTACCTGAAAAAAATTGGGATTGGCCAAATTACGGGTACTGATCTTCCCTTTGAAACCCCCGGCCAGTTTAAGGATAAGCAGCAGTTTTTAGACTATCCCATTGAAGCGGCAACCGCGGCTTTCGGACAAGGATTTTCAGTCACCCCTCTACAAATGGCACAGCTCCATGCAGCCATCGCCAACGGAGGCGAATTGGTGACTCCTCATGTCGTTGATGGTCTATACAATCCTGCTGGCAAAAAAACCAAGGGATTAAATCTGATTCAACCCCGCCGCATTTTCTCTAAAGATACGGTAGCTAAGGTTCGGACCATGATGGGAAGTGTGGTGCAAAACGGCACGGGTAAACCCGCCAAAATTCCGGGTTATCGCTTAGGGGGTAAAACTGGAACGGCCCAAAAAGCGGATAGCGGTACCTATAGCAATGCGCGGATTACTAGCTTTGTAGCATCTTTCCCCTTGGAGTCCCCTAAATATGTAGTGCTGGCCGTTGTAGATGAACCTCAAGGGGGCAATGCTTACGGATCGACCGTGGCAGCTCCAGCTGTAAAGTCGGTGTTAGAAACCCTGATTAGTATTGAGGGCATCCCTCCCAGTCATCCTGCTGAATTGAAGGCAAAGCCGAAAGCATCTCGCTCCAACAACTAAGAGAACTGCCTTTTTATGCCCACTTAAGTTGAAGGTGAGTATTGAGTTTAAATTTTTGCGCAAGCTCAATCCATCAACAGCCTTATCATTCAATGATAAGGCTGGGGTGCTTGTAGGCAGACCCACATTTTCTGAACCATGAAGAGTCCGGGCCTACACAAGAGTTTGCACCTCAATTTGAAGTATTTGAGGGGCTAGAAAGACTTAGGGGAGAAACCGTTTCCGTTCTGATTCACTGGGCATGCGGCAGGTGGCTCGTCGTCCAAATAGGCGATAACGATTACAAGCAATGAAACGATAAATGCGATCGCGACCTGTTCGCGGAATCAAACTAATAGCATTGAAGACTGACCAAACACCACCCAAACGCTTACAGACTTGAATAAACGCATCGGACTGATCGTACAGCTCACTCTCATCCCGATAGTAAATCGACCAGGCTTCCCGATCTATGGGCAATGGGGGTAAATACTGTCTGGCTGTTTGACCCTGTAAAGGGGCAATCAGGATGGTTCCTAGAGGATCGACTTTCAGTAGGATGTCGACAAAGCCATTACACATCACACATTCCCCATCAAAAAACACAATGGGCTGCTGAATAGAGACCGGCTGGCTGGCCGTCTGATTTGAAAGTTGCGGTGTCGCCATGCTGTTGCTCAAAGAACCTATTTTGAATCTAACATGGCTGCTTTGGCATTAGCATAGGGCTGTCTTGAGGGTTCAGACATATCCTTTAGCAGGAACGGCAGCTTTCGAGGTAGGATCTGCAAGTTACACCTATGCTAGTTGAACAATGGCTGAGCGACCGATTAAGAAGTCTGAATTAGAAAAGCGTGCCCAGACTGAAGGCCAAACAGGCGATGACAAAAAACAAATTCAGAAGGGCCGTAAAGATGGACGTGGAAAAGGTCGAAACAATAAAGACAGAGAAAAGAGAAAGCCTGCTGTTCCCCTAGCTTTGATGCGTGGTCCCAGGCCTTCAGCAAAGGTGGAAGAGCCCGAACCCGTGGAAACTCCAGAAGAAGCAATTGCAGAAACGACTACAGAAGAAGAAGGAGCCGTAGCTGAGGCCACAGAAACCGTCGCTGAAGCAGAAACCGACTCACCCAATGCCGACGCTAGTGAAGCCAGCGAGGCAGAACCAGCCCCTGATAATTAAGGGTACACATAACGTCCTAGAGACGTTATGTGTAGGCTAAATCCCTAGAAAATCAAGAAGCAACAGGTTGGGGAATCGTGATATCAATCGGTGTCACTGTTTTTCCTAACTCTTCTAGTGAGGGTTGGATCGCTGAGCGGTTCCCCACGACTAAAGTAACAATCTGTTCAGGCTGCAGATATTTCTTCGCTGCAGCCTGAACTTTTTCAGCAGTCATGGTTTTGACGGCTCGCTGATATTGAAAGATAAAATCATCGGGATAGCCAAAGTACTCGTACCGCATTAAACGAGACAAGGTTTGGCCTGGGTCCTGAAAGTTGAAGACAAAAGAGTTGAGGATGGAGTCCTTGGCCTGTTGAAGCTCATCATTAGATAAAGGCGCTTCGCGTACCTTTTGCAGTTCACCCATCACCGCTTTGATAAATGGAACCGTTGCTTCAGAACGCGTCTGCCCCCCAGAAATAAATAGCCCTGGGTAATCGTAGCGAGCACTCCATACGGCATAAACGGAATAGGCCAATCCCTGGCGAGATCGTACTTCGTTAAACAACCGTCCCCCAAAGCTGTTGAGAGCCTCATTCATTACCAATAACGAGAAAATATCAGGGTTATCAAACTGACCGCCCAAATGACCGATTTGAACATTGCTTTGGGATAGTTGAGGCTGATCAACGACAAACGTCTCCCCGGCTTTTATTTGCTCTGCACTCGGTGCTGGAGGTGTTTCATCTCGCTCAGGTATCGCAGGCCAATCCCCAAATTCTTTTTTGATCCGCTGAGTCATGGCGGCAGGATCGAAGTCTCCCACAATTCCCAAAATCATGCAATTGGGGTGGAAGTTCTGTTGGTAAAAGGATTCAACATCGGTTTGGGAAATATTGTCGAGGGTTTGATATTCTTGGGTGCGCGCATAGGGGCTTTCTCCCCCATAAATCAGCTTTTTGAATTCTCGGCCTGTAATACTGTCAGGATCATCATTACGGCGGGCGATGTTTCCTCGACGTTGGGTCTTGGCGAGAACAAGCTTGTCTTTTTCAAACGCAGGTTCACGAATCACTTCTGAGAATAAACCGAAGACGGTGTCTAAATCTTCACTCAGGGCGGCAAAGGATGCACTACCGGAAGCAGTACTAATTCCAGTCTCCACAGATGCTGCCCGTTGCTCTAGCATTTGGTTAAGCTGCTCGGAGGGGTGCTGTTTGGTCCCTCCCGTCCGCATCACGGTGCCAACGATATCAGCCAATCCCACTTTTTCGGCAGGCTCAAGCCGTGACCCCGTCCGCATACGGGCAATGCCATTTACCAAGGGCAACTCGTGATTTTCCATTAAGTAAACGGTTAAACCGTTATCCAACTGGAAACGGCTATATTCTGGAATGGTTACCTCAGGAAGGGCCGGGAACTCCAATTCTGTATAGTGTTTAGCTGTGGCTGCCGTGCCCGGACGAATCGAACCAATGACTAGCAAGAGGGGAATGACTGCAAAGGCGATCAACCGCTGTAGGGTTCTACGTAGAAATCGGTTACGTTGGACGTTGGGCATGGTTAACGTGCTTTTCCTATGGACAGCTCATCTCTAACAGATTAGCCTAAACTTTTACGAGACGATGGGTGAATTTATATCCTTTTGACCTGCTTTACAATTAAAAGTGCCCTTGTTGTTGCCTGAATCGTTCGCCTGTGAAAAAGCGCGTTACTCTTACGTTCCCTCGGCGAGCCGTTCCTGTCCCAGTCACCTATCGATTGGCAAAGGAGTTCAATGTGGCGGCAAACATTATTCGTGCCCAGGTTGCCCCAAATCAAATTGGTAAGTTGGTGGTGGAATTAGCGGGGGATATTGACCAGCTTGATGCCGCCATTGATTGGATGCTGTCTCAAAATATTGATGTGTCTTCGTCTAATCGCGAAATTCTGATTGATGAAGATAGCTGTGTTCACTGCGGTTTATGTACAGGGATATGCCCCACCCAGGCCCTTACCCTTGACCCCAAATCTTTTTTGCTGAACTTCACTCGATCTCGCTGCATCGTCTGTGAACAATGTGTTCCTACTTGTCCAGTACAGGCAATTTCTACTAACTTTTGATGGATGGTTACTCTTTAAATCACTATCACCGAAACCATCGCTTTTAGGTAAGATAACCCCGCTGCCATCAAAACCCCTGAATACTCGCCGTTGGGTAAATGCTGGGGAAGTTGAATAGAAATACTAATTGAACCTGTTGCGTCGGATGCAAGGCTTAGAGGGTTAGGGGCAATAGAGATGGCCTGCTGAGAAATCAGATCGCCGTCACAACCATATAGATCGGTGCAAAAGAACTTGGCCTGAATGGGTTCTTCGCTATCATTGTGAACCTTAAATGCGATCTGGACTGTCTCTCCAACATGGCTGGGATGAGCCGACTGCAGTAAAGGGACACTAGCCTCGCTCGATGGTGCTTGTTCTGACACCCCTCCCGTCCAATCTGATTTGAGGGAGAGTAGATTAGCTAATTCATTCACAAACTCATGCATTTCCCCTACTAAGCCTGGAACAGAATAGCTGGTGGGTCCAGAGGGAGTCGTATTTCCTAGATCTAGAGGAGAGGCAATGGTCTGGGCTGACTGTAAGGGCGTCGTTAGATCGTTATCAAGGATAGCAGCAGCTTGCTGTACAAGGGCTTCAGGAGTCGGTATTGTTTCAGTTCCGCCCATCATAGGCTGAATAACTTCTGCAACAGGTTCTGTGAGTGCTTCTGGTTCAGCAGGTAGCCCTCCCATTTCAGAGACGGTAGGAGGGAGAGTCCCAACTTGATCCAGAAGGCCACGGATCGATGCGGGTAGCCCTTGGTCGATGAGCTGGAGGGGTTTGCGTCGATACTGTTTCATCTTGACTGTCCTCTACTTGCTACTCAAAACCAGCGGTCCTACAGATTGCGGCTAATCATATAGTGAATCAATTTGGGGATAAACGCTTTCTCTTCAGAGTCGGGGGCATCGCCATAGGCCACTGAGAATTCTGCTAAGGCTGCTTCGGCAAACTGATGGGCGACTGCGATCGCATAGGCAATACTGCCATAATCCTGCATTCGTTGAATCACCCAGCTCACCTCATCTTCAGACCGTTCATCTCGAGGCTTGTCCATAAAGAATTGCAACATATTTCGCTCCGAAGGGGTGCCCTGTTTAAATAGGTGCACTAACATCAACGTTCGCTTCCCCTCCCAAATATCGCCACCAATTTCTTTGCCATACCGTTGAGAATCCCCCACCAAATTAAGCACATCATCCTGAATCTGAAAGGCAGCCCCCATAAAGTATCCAAATTTATTGAACCGATCGAGGTCTAGGGTGTCCTTGGAGGCAATCAAGCCGCCAATCCGGCAGGGATGCATAAAGCTATACCAACAGGTTTTGTTCAAAATCATCTGCAGGTAGTCGGTCTCAGTGACATCACAGCGATTGTCCCGTACCCAGCCCAGTTCTGAAGCTTGCCCCTCCAGGGATTTCAACATCAAATGCTCAAATTCTTCATAGATCCGTTGGGTCAGTTGATGGCCCAGCAAGGGGATATTCTCCCGTACCAATCTCAGGCTTAAGGCATTCATGGCATCGCCAATATTAACGGCGATGGGCACCCCCTGCTCAGCCTGCATGGTGGGCATCCGATGACGACATTCACTGTTATCTTCCACATCATCATGAACTAGGAAAGCATTGTGAATCATTTCTAAGGCAACGGCTGATTTGAGAGACTGTTCTTCAGTTCCCCCAAAGGCCTGACAGGTCGCCATACACAAGGCGGGTCGCAATCCCTTACCCATATGAGAGAGATGTCTTTTTAACGGCTCATACAGATAGCGTTGGGGTTCTCCCGTCGGAATCACAGCCAACAAAGCGGCCAAAGTCACGTCTCGGTAATGACCGAGATGGACCTGAAGGGTCTCTAGATCCTGAGGGGCAAGGGCAGCTAGGGGCACAAGGCACCTCTTAACGGGTAGGGAATGAGACTATTCATCACTCAGGAATGATGCGGACTTTTCCAGAGCGCGGCTGAGCAGGAGAGGGTTGGGGGTGTTCTGATAATGTTTGGAGAGTAGCTAAGTTAGGGATTGTTTCAGGCATAGTTTGGGACTCGGCCATCCGCACCACAATATCTAACACCGACTTTTGCACCACTTCCATCAGCTCTTGCCGCAATTCAACGTTGTCAAATCCTTGAGTGCCGACTGCATAAAGGGGGTTACCTAATTTTTCTAGGGGCTGATCAATGGTGACTCCTAACAACTGTTCTAGAATGCGGCCTCCTTGGTGGGCCAGTCTGAGAACCGATAACCCCCATCGCACCAAACTGTCATCCCAGGGTAAGCCCTGATGAAATCGAATGCGATCGATCACTCGCCAAGGTTCAAAAATTTCTTGCTCATGCAGTTTCCAAGTCTTGCACGGGGGAACATCTGCTTTTGCAGCAGCAATAATGCCATTGACAGCCCGACGGGCCGCTTCATTGGCTCCTTCCATCGTCGCTAGATCCGTATAGGTGCGGACGTAATCAGAAGCGAGAAACAGATTGGGAATATCCGTCACGGCATCAGGGCGCTTCGACCAAGTATTAATTAAATTGACTAGGAGTGGTTCTTCATTCGTGTCTCCTTCCCCTTCTACGAGATAAATGGCGGGATCCAAAAACCAATGGTCTAAAAATTCGTCTTTGAGAATTTCTTGACCGTGGATATTGATACTCTTTTTGAGTTGTGCCCAGACCTCATTTTTGACTTCTTCCCGGGTACATTCCTTGGCAGTTTTACCGTTGAGACCTGGTTCATCCCACTCGGAGATATCAACAGAGATGATGCCTTTAATTCGGCCATCCGCATACTGATTAAAATCAACCCCAGGCCAGAACTGTCGTTGGGAAATGGACGTGAGCGCCCAGGGAGAATCCACATAAATCGCATGACCATGGGACAGGGGCACATCCTCTGTTAAATACAGTTGGATGCCATTCATCCAGGACACCCCGCCTTCACTGAGCTGATGGAGCTTGCCTAATTCTGGATCCGCCGTTTTAATACTGTCGGTAACCAGCTCCGCCATGCGTTCGATCGGGACTGCAGCAATGTAATAGTCCCCTTGGGCCTGAAAGGTTTGTCCCTCTGTTTCAATCGTGACCCCCTGAATCAGGCCATTTACACAGTCAATGGCTAAGACCTTGGCCTCCAGATGATATTGCACCCCTTGTTGAATTAAGTAGGCCAGCCAAGGATTGATCCAGGCATCGTTGGTGGGTGCATTGAGCACGCGATCGCTACTCGGTCCCGGCTCTACTAAATCAAACAGGAGCTGGACAAAAATATCACCAATCGTTTTGGTACTCGCCAGGTGGGCTTTTGCTGCGACCAAGGAGCGAGTAATGCCATGACCAAAAATTTTCTGATAGGCCGGGGAACGATGGTCTGCTTCTACAAACTCCCACCAGTCTTCTTTCTCATACTCCGCTAAGCGCCGTTCTTCACAGGAGGTAATGATTTGCCAGACCTTGGTGCCGAAAAACGCAATTTCTTCGGGAGAAACTCCAAAGTCAGGTCCAAAGATGGTTGGAAACTCATTGAGAATTTCCTGGACATCTGAAAAGGTGCGAGGAGAGCGGGATGGAAACACAATGGGACGCTGACCATAGCGAGCCATTTCGACCCGCGTAGTATCGACCAAATTATCGGCAACGGTTTTGTCTTTCCCGTAAGGAATCCGCGCCATTGTATCGACAATATGCTTGTAGAAGCGGGGGAAAAATCGGAAGCCATGTTCCCCAGGTAGTGGCTTCCGAGGGCCATTGGGTCCCATGCCCCCTGTATTGGGCACAGGAATACTGCGGGCCTTACCCCCCGGAATCTTCTTGGCTTCGTATACTTCTACGGCAAACCCTCGTTCAATCAGCTCATGGGCGGCACTCAGTCCGGCAACGCCGCCACCAAGGATCACAACCTTCTTTTGCATGATGTTTCCTGTCTAGCTATGAGGGAGGATGGGGATCAAAATTTGGGCTTAGGACAAAGAAAAGGCACTCACGGCACCTTCTTCCTTCACTCTCAGCACAAATTTCTCATAGACTCGGAACAGATATCTCGCCTCGTTATTGACATTTAAAAATTGCACGGTGGGGGAAGTGGCCACGACTAAATCAATGGGATCACCCGCTAAAGAAACGACCACAACTTGATAATCTTGTAATGTACTGGAACGTAAGAGCTGTGTACCTAACAAAGGCTCAATGCGATCTTTGGGTAGCACAAGAGAGTCATTTGGGGTATTTGCCTCAACAAACGCACCTTGACCTAGGATGCAAGCAAACGGACCCAGATGCCCACTTGACTCAAGGTTTGCGATCGCACCCGCAATATTAATAACAAGCCGCTCACCCGTAGAACCCGAAATTGGATCATATGACGATCTATCCACAAGCCCATCTGCTTGTTGACCGCCCTTCACTCTACACAAAATGGGGCTTCTAGCAACCTTCAATTGTTGATTGGTTGGGTCAGCCTGAGGTAGGCCATTAAAAATGATTGCATCTTCTGAACGTGCTAATAAATTAGCTGCTCGCCGAAATACAGAAATTGCACCGATTAAATTCTCTTCAGCTAGCTGACGCTGTTTCAGCTCAATGTAAACAGACAACGTCCAAAGCCTTAGCGTATCAATATCGTCAACTTTAATAGGATCTAGTACTAGATCCTCGGATATGGGATCTTCTTCAGGTTCAACTTCAATTAGTGTTTGGCTGCGAACCACAGTGGCACTTTGTTCAAGGGGACCGCAACAAGCTAGAAATGATCCCGCAACACTAACCTTACTCACCTCATCAGCAACAAGCTGTTGTATCTGATTCCACTGCTCAGAAGTCCAGTCAATTTGAGAGCTCATAGGGGCTGAATATCCTATATATCGAAAGATAAGCTAACTGCTTGCACAACACAGTTATTAGTAGAAAACCCAGTGCAGAAAATCAGATCATATAAACAAAATGGAATTGCCAAAAGTTTACAACAAACTAGAGGGCATACAAATCATAAATTACGAGTAAATCTGACATTTGCACTTCCCCAATTCCGATGCACTGGAGTCGATTTAGCCATTTATACTTTGGATGCTCAGTTAAGAATCGAGGGGTTACTCTCAGTGGAGGGGCATTGAGCCATTGTTGCTTAAGGAAATTTTGATATCCCTTTTGTCCTAATTCAAAAACCCCTGAATATCTTGTTTGAATCAGGGCTCCATCAACCGTTTGAAGTGTGGCATAAGCCCCTACAATACCGATTCCATCATGACGAATAGTCATATGGTCTCCCCCTTGTGGACCAAAAATGGCATTTAACTTTGGACCATTCACCTGTCCTGCCTTGATGGACCAGTTGACCTTCAAGCCCTCCGGAGTTTCTCCAATAATTTCAGGAGGCTCTTGTAACTGAACTTGCACAGTAGCAAGATAATTTAAATTACATGGGAATCGATGAAACTGCGATGACTTACTGGTTGGAGTTTTTGATGTGGATTGAGGAGTAGTTAATGACGATGGCAAATCATTGATAACAAAGGAGGAAGGAAATTGCTGCGTGTTGCAAACATTGGGTACTTGCCGTCCTGCACAAGATAGGGTTACCAAATACTCTACTTTTTGGGGTTCCAATAATGACAGGAAATGAACTGAGAAGTATTGCTTTGCAGCGACATAATCAGAGTGGCGAAGTACACCAGCAGTGGATTGAACCAGTCTATTTTTATTTGAACGATAATAGACGGTAACCTTATTTGCCGGATGTAGTGGATAAACCCCAACTGTAATAGAGATGCCTTGCCTAGTTGCTATAAAGCTCTCAGATGCTGGAGCATCCTCCGTTCCATACCAAAGCTTTAACCCATCCTGGCAAACTTCCATGAGAACCTATCATCCCTCTAAAGAGACAGAGCTTTCTAATTCATCTAGAAAAATACGGACTTGACTAAGGTCAGGCGTACCCAAGCTTTCCGTAAACCGATTATAAATTTCGGAGGTACATTCCCGAGCTGCGTTCACGCTACCCTGGGAAAGCCAAAAACGACCTAGGCCAAGAACAGCTCTAAGTTCCAACATGATCGAATTTTGTTTACGGGCAAGGGATGTGGCTTTTTTAAAGCAGTCTTTCACGATGCTGACATCAGAAGCCTTGAGTATGGGTTGAGTTTGACTGAATTGTTGCCATAAAAACTCAGCTTTCAAACGATATAACTCAGGCTCCATATGATGCTCATTCCGAGTTGTCGCCTCTTGAATTCCTGCTTCTAATGCTTGAAAGGCTTCCTCAAAACGCTCAGACAACCAATAAACCTCCGCCAACATCCCCATAACTTGTGGAAAAATAACTGAAGTTCCAGTGTTCTTAAATAACTCCAACCCTTCGATCATTTCCTGCAGACCATCTTGAGTTTTCCCTTGCCAAGCAATTGACCATCCATGAAAGAGCATCGCCACAGGAATCCACAATAGAAACCCTTCTGTGCGGGAGATATCCAGTAATTCTGCTGATTTTTCTTCAACTAAGGGCAAGTTACGAGTCAGATGATACTGATGCAAGCTAGCACCTAAGGCATAAGCTTTATTGGGAAGGTGGTTCAGGTTTTGGGCAAGTTCCATAGCAGTTTCTACCTGTTTGGGCAACTCATCTGGATAGCCCAACATCCAAAGGCTGCCTGCCAGAAACATGTGTATACATACTGCGGAAGAAAGCTGGGTTTCAAATACTAAATGTTGCTCTGCTTCAAACTCAAATCTGGTTAACCCTTCATTAGCGACCTCTCTGGCATCAACATATTCACCCCGATAAAACTGGGTATAGCCCACTGCATGGCAAGCCATCTCATGCATGATCGGTTGATCAGCGAGTTGAGCTCTCTGCCATACTTCTCCTCCAGCCTCAAGGGCTTCATCCATTTGGCCACGGAGAAAGTAATTCGTCCACAGTCCCCATAAAGCCTTAGATTGACTTTGCTGGTCTTCAGTTTTTAGGCTGAGTACCTTTGCGCGAAGACAGGTTTGTTCAACTTCTACAGACGCCCAACCTTTAATCGCCATAAAGGCGGGAGCAAGGCAAAGCTGTATCTTCAGTTCCAATCCATCTCGTTCGTTGTTATCAGAAAGACCGTCAAGTAATTCAAGCCCTCGTATCAGATGTGCGATCGCTTCCGAATTCGCGGCTTGCTCTAAATCTCGTTGTCCAGCCTGTAACCAATATTGGATGGCAATATGCAGAAGCCCCGCTTCCGTGAAGTGATAGGCCAACAGCTCTGGGCGAATTGTTCCTTGATCATCCCTGCGTCGCTCCAGGGTATAGGCAATGCGCTGATGGTAAGCTTGCCGACGTATTTTCACTAAAGATTGGTAAGCCGCATCCTGGATCAGTGCATGTTTAAATTGATACTTAGCAAAAGGGGGAGACCCTTCTTGATAGAGGAGTCCCGATTCAACCAGTTGATTCAGACCATTGCGTAGAGTGGCTTGATTCCACTGAGACACCTCTTCTAACAATTCATAGTCAAATTCACGTCCTAAGGTCGAGCCGAGTTGAGCCACTTCCTTCACAACAGACAGACGATCCAGGCGCTCAATCAAAGAGTCATGCAACGTTGTCGGAATTGCCAGCGCGACATTGTCATCACTAGAACGGTTTAAGGCAGGGCTTTCATTAACATCTGCTTCTAGAACCGTTTTCGTCAATTCCTCCACAAATAGGGGAATGCCATCTGTTTTCTGCACAATTTGTTGGACAAGGGACTGGGGCAGGGATTTCTCCTGAGCCGTTTGCTCAACCATCACCTGAATTTCTTCCCGTCCTAGGCTATCGAGCTTCAAAGAGTGAAGGTGAGGATAAGTATGCCAAGACGACGTAAATTCAGGACGACAGGTTAATAAAATGAGTAAGCGATGATCTCGAATATGATCCAAAAAATAAGTAATGGCATCGAGGGTCGAAGCATCCATCCAATGGAGATCTTCAATCACCAGTAAGACAGGCTGTTGCTTCGCTAACGCCAAACAAACTGCTGTCATTGCCTCAATTGTTTGTTGTTTTTGCCGCTCAGGGGTCAAGTTTAACGGCGGATACTGTTCTTCAAAGGGAACGGCCAGTAAACTTGCAAATAAAGGGGCATATTCTCCTTGAGGCAAGGAACATTGCCCCATGAATTGTTCAATTTTTTCTAATTTCTCAGCAGATGTATCATCCTGAGAAAAGTTAAATGTAGCTTGCTTTAAAAATTCAGTAATGGGGTAGAAGGCACTATTACGATAGTACGGTGAACCTTGAATCTCAGTGAGCCATACGTCTTGGTTTTGAGCAACATTTTTTTTGATCTCCCAAACTAACCTAGACTTTCCCATCCCTGCTTCTCCTTGCAGCAGAACCGCACGGGTATGACCAGCAATAGATTCTTGCCACCGTTCAGACAACAGTGCTGTTTCAGCAACTCGATTAACAAAAGGAGTTAACCCCGACTTTTCAGCAACAGCAAACCTGCTTTTGGCTTTACTTTCCTTAAGAACCTGAAAAATCACGATGGGATCTGAAATCCCTTTCAGTTTTTGTTGTTCCAATTGCTGGCATTCAAAAAACCCTTTCACTAGACGTTGGGTTGCAGCACTAATGATGACTGTATTGGGTTGGGCCAGGGACTGTAAGCGAGCCGCTATGTTGGGTGTTGCCCCCACAATGGCCATGGGATCAGGTGCATTCTTCACCCCCATTTCGCCAATCACAACCAATCCAGTGTGAATTCCAATACGGACCGAAAGACGCTCTCCCCACTTTTTCATGATTTTGGGATTGAGTCTTTGCAGGGATTCTAATATCCGTAGACCACTGCTAACGGCTCTCCTGGCATCATCTTCATGGGCCCGAGGGTAGCCAAAATAGATTAGGACCCCATCGCCTAAGTACCGGGCGATGTATCCTTCAGCATTCGAAATTGCCTTAGCACAGAGTTCCTGATAGGCCAAAAAAACATCCCGGAGATCTTCAGGATCAAGTCTTTCTGCTAAAGGCGACGACTCTACCAAATCGCAAAACATCACGGTTAATTGCCGTCGTTCTGTTTCCCGACTCCACCCATCCTCAGATGGAGTATTTATATTTGTTTTCAGCTTGTGAGTATGATTTTTATGTAAGGAAATTTGATGAGCTTCTAGAGTCTGAGCGACCAGTACTTCTTGATTGCGATCAACTGCAATTTTTAGAACATCGATAATCTCATATTTTATGTCTTCTAAATATTGCTCATCAATGCCAAATTGTCGCTTAATCGCTCTGTAAGAAACTTGACCTCGACGATGCAAAATCTCAATTATTTGTTCTAGAATCTCTTCAAAACTCATTTCAAGTCGCGGCTCTCTTGCTGAGAGAAAGTATTTAAGCTCAAAAAGTTACAATATTTCTCCAAATTTGAGGTCAGTGTCTAGTCAAAGAGATTGAGATTTTAGCCGTAGTTAGATCGCCCTATAATCCCAGCATAACGCACCCACGACACAAAGAGCATAGAAGCTATGCAGGGAGGACAATAGAGTGAGATTTAGGCAAAGACGATTGCAGGGGGTTTCTCAATAACCGATACCTTGCTTAAAGGTCTTAAGGTTCTTAATATTAGACAGTCTATTAACTTAGATGAATTAGCTGGTATTCATGCCGTAGAAACCACATGCTGGGTCACTATATTCTAATATCATCAACCTCTTGCGAATACCCAGATCAATATAACCATTTGTAACAGCTGACCTTTGATATTCATCTCTTCAACCCTTTCTATCAAACCTAGAATAGAAAGACTTCAAAGTGTAGCCCTAGTGCCGTAACTCTCTTCACCAAAAAACAGGGTAACTTTCGGGCTGAAGACGAGCGGTCACAGTAGAAAGCTGAAATCAACATTCTCTGAAGAAGCGCTTGGACTATATTGAGGTTCTCTGGGAGATTGATAGCAATCCCCTTAAGATATAGAGAGTTTCAGAATCAGGTAGAGTACTTCTGGTCCTAATCGTCTAACAAAATCCTTCTACAGGCTCATAGAGAGGATATCTAGTCTATAAGATAGATTTTGCCCCCTTATCAAGGAACAACAAAAGTTCAACCCACCGTTTAATCATTCAAAGGAAACTGACAGAGTAATTATGGCCAGAAATGGGATTGGTATCAATACAGCCCAAGATCGCTCAGAACGGATTGTTGGCCAAATTCATGTTTATGACGGAGCTGGCAAAGGCAAATCACAAGCAGCATTAGGCGTTGTACTGCGTTCAATTGGCTTAGGTATTGCGTCTGCATTTCCGACCCGTGTTCTGCTACTACGGTTTTTAAAAGGTCCTGGCCGCCCCTATGCCGAAGATGCTGCCATTGAAGCTCTGCAGCGTGCCTTTCCCCACTTAATTGATCAGGTGCGAACGGGAAGAGCTGAGTTCTTTGGGGCGGACGATATCACCAAGTTTGACCGCCAAGAAGCCCAACGAGGATGGGACATTGCCAAAGGTGCAATCGCATCAGGGCTCTACTCCGTTGTTGTTCTGGATGAACTCAACCCAGTCTTGGATTTGGGCCTCTTAGACATAAATGACGTGGTCCAATCTCTGCGCAAAAAGCCGGACCATTTGGAGGTTATCTCCACCGGTAGAGGGACGCCCCAAGGCCTGCTCAATATTGCCGATCTCCACTCCGAGATGAAGCCCCATTCCCATGAAGGCACCCGCCAAGGGATTGAAGGGATTGAAATTTATACCGGCTCAGGTAAAGGTAAATCCACCAGTGCTCTAGGCAAGGCCCTTCAGGCGATTGGGCGTGGCATTAGCCAGGATCAATCTCATCGTGTCCTGATTATGCAGTGGCTCAAAGGTGGCCTCGGATATACGGAAGATGCTGCCATTTCCGCCATGCAGCAAAGTTATCCCAATCTAGTGGATCATCAGCGTTGTGGCCGAGATGCCATTGTTTGGCGAGGTCAACAACAAGAGATTGATTATGTAGAAGCAGAGCGGGGTTGGGAAATTGCCCGAGCTGCGATCGCATCGGGTCTCTACAAAACCATCATCTTAGATGAACTCAATCCCACGGTTGATTTGGAACTTCTGCCAGAAGAACCAATCATGCAGGCTTTTTTACGCAAACCTCGTGATACAGAAATCATCATCACAGGGCGCTGTCAGAACCCTCCTGCCTATTTTGAATTGGCGAGTACCCATTCAGAGATGGTTTGTCATAAACACTATGCAGAAAAAGGAGTTGATCTCAAACGCGGTGTAGACTTTTAACGAATCTGTTGCAGTTTGCTCATAGATGCCCAGACCCTACGTTTGACATTTATGATGGGGGCAGATTCTTATTCCTAAACTGAAGAATTGACTGCTGCAATCTGCAAAGAAATCCCAACCTTTTATCCATGAGTCTGCCGTTATCCGCAATGAACTTAGAGAAGCACAACCAACGGATGCAGTTGTTAGCAGATGTTACCTACAAGATTAGGCAATCCCTGGATCTACATGAAATTCTGCAAACCACCGTCACTGAAGTGCGGCAACTGCTAGATGCGGATCGGGTTGTCATGTTTCAGATCCATCCCGATGGGGCGGGAACCGTGGTGCAAGAAGCAGTATTACCGGGTTGGTCGAAATCGATTAACCAAAATATTGTGGATACCTGTTTTGGCACGAACTTTATTGAGTCTTATCGTAATGGCCGCGTTTCCGTCATCAACAATATAGAAGAAGCCCCCATTACCCCTTGCCATGCTGATCTACTGCGGCAATTTGAAGTTAAGGCCAATCTTGTTATCCCGATCATTAGCCAAGGGCAGCTTTGGGGGCTACTGATTGCCCATCAATGCTCGGCCCCTCGAGTCTGGCAAGACTTTGAAGTGGACTTGCTTAAGCAACTAGCGGATCAAGCGGGCATCGCTCTAGCCCAAGCCAAACTGTTGGCCGATCTGAACCAAGCTCATCAACAGCTCAGGTTTCATGTGGAAAATTCTCCCCTTGCTGTGATTGAGTGGGATCATGCCTGTCGGATTCAACGGTGGTCGGCCCAGGCAGAACGCATTTTTGGTTGGTCGGCAGAAGAGGTCACGGGGCGGGGGCCTGATCACTGGTTTATTCATACGGACGATCTCCATCTTTTTCGAGAGCATGTTTTAAACCTGACAGGACATCCCTTCCCGAACTACTCGAATCCAGACATGGAACGGCTGACCCGAAATTATACAAAAACAGGCGACCTGATTGATTGTGAGTGGTACAGCTCCGCTCTGTTTGATGGAGAGGGAAACTTGGTGTCTATCCTGTCCATGGCCCAAGACGTCAGTGCTCGCCAGCAAGCAGAAGTGGCATTACAACAACTCAATCGGGAGTTGGAAATGCGAGTTGAGCAACGAACAGCAGCCTTGCAAGAAAGTGAACAGCGATTCCGGTCTTTGTTTGAAGCTGCACCCGATTTTATCTATGTTTTGGATACGCAAGGGGTAATTCAACATGTCAACCCCGTAGTGATTGAGCGCTCAGGTTACCGGAGATCCGAGCTAGAAGGTCACCCCTTTGTCAATTTGTTTGCCCCTAAATCCCAGGTTCTTTGCCAGCAGCAATTTTCAGATTTACTAGTCTTAGGGAGTCACCGCCAAGAACTGGAGTTCATGGGCAAAAACGGAGCCATTCTGACGGTAGATTGCTCATTTAAGGTTGTTAAAGATCCACTGGGACAAAAGTCTATTTTGGTAGTACAGCGCGATATTAGCGATCGCAAAGCGCTAGAGCGCATTAAAGACGAATTTATTTCTGTAGTCAGTCACGAATTACGCACGCCTCTAACTTCAATCCACGGATCGATCAAACTACTGGCCACAGGTCAATTGGGTGATTTATCAGATGATGGTCAGCAAATGCTCGATATTGCGGATCAAAATACCGATCGCCTCGTCCGCCTAGTCAGTGATGTGTTGGACCTGCAGCGGATCGAATCAGGGCAAGCCAAGATTTATAAGCAGCTTTGCGATGCAGCGGATTTAATGACCCATGCTACTGACGCAATGCGCAGTATGGCGTACCACCATAATGTCACCTTAAAAAGCACACCCCTCCTAACCATGGTTTGGGCCAATCCAGATTACATGGTGCAAACTCTAACTAATTTACTCAGCAATGCCATTAAGTTTTCCCAGCCCGGTGGAACGGTTGAGTTAGCAGCTGAGCTGCGAATTGAAGAGCGTCGAGCCAAAGGGAGTCCCTCTCCGCCAGAGGGGCAGGACACCCACTTTCCCATCACTATTAAACACACCGAACTGTGGTTTCAAGTAATTGACCAGGGCCAAGGCATTCCTGCTGATAAACTGGAAAGCGTTTTTGAGCGCTTCCAGCAAGTAGATGCTTCAGATGCTCGAGAAAAAGGCGGTACCGGTCTTGGTTTAGCAATCTGCCGCAAAATTGTCGAGCAACATGGTGGCAAAATCTGGGCCGAAAGTGTTTTGGGCCAAGGAAGCTGCTTTTTTGTTGCCTTGCCGATGTCTTGCTGGTTAGTAGAAAAAGCTGAGGTCAGTTAATCGTTGGTCTTCATCCCCCATACTTAGTCCTAATCTATGGCAGAAAAACGCATCCTGATTATTGATGATGAGCAAGCAATTCAAGCTGTAGCCAGCCTCAGTTTAAAGATGGAAGCTGGCTGGAAGGTCATCACCGCCAATTCAGGGGCTGAAGGTATCGCCATTGCCGTCAAGGAGCAACCCGATACTATTTTGCTGGATGTGATGATGCCGATATTGGATGGCATAGAAACCTTCAAACAGCTACAACAAAGTTCTTTAACCCGTAATATCCCGGTTATTTTATTAACGGCTAAAGCTCAAGCAGCGGAACAGCAGCAATTTAAGAGTTTAGGGGTTGCTGGGGTGATTACGAAGCCCTTTAATTCGCTGACCCTAGCTAGCCAAATTGCTAAGGTATTGGGGTGGTCTATTTAGCTCGCTGATTGGCCAAAGGCAGAGTGCTAACCAGAGGAATGAGATTGATATGCAAGCCTTTCCTGGGCTAAATCTCGAATTAAAGGCAATCTAGCGCTGATATAGGCGTTTAAGTCACTAGCATCGACCATTTTTAGGAACTCTTCCCGACGAAGCTGTCGAGACAACCAGTTCACCAAAGCATCATTGTCTAGGGTCAATAAAATATTGGTTTGTGTCTCTTCAATTAATGACCAAAATTTACGGATTGCTTCAGGAGACATGAACCCGGCCTTTAAGATTCTCTTTATATTCATCAGGTTACATGAGAAATTTTGAGGTGAGAGGGATCTGGCGGAAGAAAACATAAAAGTTACATTATGCTCATGAAATAAATTGACTTTCATGTGCAAGCGTAGAGAAATATAAATACTGCTTTTATAGATAAAACTCTGAAAACCCTGCTAAGTATAGGTTTTTTCAATACTTAACCTAATCTTCATTGCGAGTTATTAACAGTAAAATCTCTATCATGAGCGCTATGCAATTTAACAATTCAGGTCGTCCAGATGTTGTACAGGTGAGCCAAATCCCTGCGGTTCGATTGAGGCTATTTTATTAAGAAGCTGTAGGGGTGAATTCCCATGATTGCTTGGAGAGGGGAGCAATGCAGGGCAAGACTGTGCTGCTAGTTTAATCAACTGAATTAACTTTAAATTACGGCTTTCATGGCAGCTTGCACCTCATTCCGCAATTTTTTAGAGATGCGGAAAAGTTCTCGGCCTGTGGTCAGATAACTATCGTCATAGCAGTAAGTAAACCGTTCCAGATCATCAATACCATCTTCAATATGATTGAGACAGTAGTATAAATGAGCAGCAACGCTGGCAATGTTGCCGGGATTTGGAAAGGACTGGAAGACCCTTTGGGCAGATTCAAGGCGTTTGCGACAATCTGACAAGTAATCCTGAAAATCTGCCATTAGATCATCGTCATAGGGATCGGCAGATAAGCACTGAATCTCATCGGCGAGAGGGTTAAGAATGTTGGCTAGATGTCGATTGACAGGAGTGTACACCTGCTTCAGCCATTGCTGGAGGTGAATCTCTGTCGTGCGGGCCGTTTGGGTGGGTTGTCGGTAGGATTGACTACGAGGAGTTCCAGCCTGGTTATTTCCCCATGAGTCTGCGGATGTAGCAGTATTGCGATGATTGTCATAGGCCAACCGCCGATGCGGATCTTTTAAGACTTCATATGCCTCATTGACCTGGGCAATACGCTCATGGTTCGCCATTTGATGATGGCTATCGGGATGAAATAACTTGGCCAAACGTCGATAAGCCGATTTGATCTCAGCTGGCGTTGCGGCTGGATCGACTTCTAGGGTTTGGTAGTGATTATGGCCGGACATGAGGTCATTGTACTGAAGCTCAACGAGGTTGAGAATGGCAACAGCATGGACTTTATGTTCCCTTAATCTCGCTGAGTCAAGATCATTTTGAAGTGAGAGGGAGGGGCTAAGGTCACCCCCCTACGCACGGGTTTTAAGGGTTGAGATTGCTCAAGCCGGAATTGATATCGAGTCAGAAGTGTCGAGAGCACAAGTTTCATCTCGAACAGAGCAAAGGTCATCCCCAGACAACGGCGATTACTGCCACCAAAAGGCAGATATTCGTAGGGGGAAAATTGACGGTCTAGGAATCGCTCTGGCTGAAAGGCTTGAGGATTGGGATAGAGTTCAGGACGTCGATGGGTGAGATAAATACAGGGGGCTACAGTGGTTCCAACTGGGAGGTTATACCCCATTAAGGGCAATGACATTTTCGTTGTTCGAGGAGAGGTGATCGGGGCAATCGGGTAAATCCTAAGGGTTTCAGAGCACACTGCATTCAGGTAGGGTAAGCGTTGAATGCCTTTGGCATCATTGAGGTCAGCGGTGGCTAACTCAGCGATCAGTTTTTCCCTCACTTCTGGGAGGAAATGAATCCAATATAGTGCCCAGGTCAACGCTGAAGCAGTAGTCTCATGCCCTGCTAACAGCAAGGTAACTAACTCATCTCGCAGTTCTATATCGGTCATGGGATTGCCAGCTTCATCCGTGGCGGCCAGCATTAAGGAGAGAATATCTGCCCCCATTTCAGATTGGTGACGATGCTCGTCCATCTGTTGATACAGGAGGTGATCGAGTTGCGATCGCACCTGCAGAAACCGACCCCAAGGACTCCAAGCGCCCCAGTCCTTCTGTAATCCCCGTAGAAACAGCAAACTCGCACCGGCTGGTGATCCAGTTAAGTCCAAGAAGTTGGGTAATAGCGCCTGCAAAGCTTGGTATCGTTCAGAGTTCGATACTCCAAACACCGTTTTGAGGATGACGTTGAGAGAAATGGCCTGCATGGCCTCCCGCACATCAAAGGGGTGGTTGATTTGCCAAGGTGAAGCTATTTCTTCAGTAATCTGAGTGATGGATGAGCCATAGGCTCGCATCCGTTCCCCATGAAACGGGGGCATTAAGAGCTGTCGCTGGCGTTGGTGGGATTCGCCATCCAAGAGGATGACAGATGCATTACCGAGCAAGGGCAACAATATAGAATTATTGCGGCCCGCATCCATCTTGTTTGGCTCTGCAGTGAGAATCTCTTCAATGCCGTGGGGATTGCTACAAAAAACAATTTGGCCCAATTGCCCCAGCTGCAATGTAAATAAATCGCCATACCGTTGTGTACAAGCTTCCATGAACTCTAGGGGGCGTCCGATCCATTGCAATATTTGCCACAATCCTGAAGAGGAGGGACCTTTGGGTAAATTTTGAGTGGAGCGTTGAGTGACAATCGTTGGCATAAATCTTTTCCTAACAAGCTTAGGGAGACAGTGCTGCAGGGAGGTGCACTCAACGGCAGTTTAACGCACCTGCGGGTCTGCACGATTACCGGTTCAGTTAATAACGCATAGAATCAAGACGTCTACCGCTACACTAGATCCCAATAGGTTGCAGGTCAGCCCTATAGGAAGGGTTAAGCGAGTGCCAATATAATGCCGCCTTCAGCCTTGCCGAAAGATGATGAGTAGCCCACAGTTGGGACTGTGAGACACATAGTGGCCAGGTATCCCTCTCCCAAAAATCATCTCACTCAGAGGATGCTGTTCGCTCTAGCTTCAGCAGGCTTTGGTTTAGTTCTGCTCCTTTGGTTTGTACCCCAGTGGCAGGTCAACCAACTTCCAACCTTAGATCGGGCTCGGCTGCAACAATTACCCCTAACGGACCAGCTTCAATTGCAGCTTGAAGAAACATATCATCGAGCACAAGCTGAAAGAGAGCAGCGTAACACCCTGATCCTCATAGCTTTAGGACTATGGGGAGGGATGGCGATCTATTTTTCCTGGCAAAATTACCATAGTCAACGTCGACAGCAAGATACCAGTGAGTTCCGAAAAGCAGTGGAATTGTTGGCGGCAAAAGACAAAATAGAAGTACGATTGGGCGGGATATATCTCCTAGAGCAAATCGCCAGTGATTCTCCTGGACAACAAGCGATTGTATTGGAAGTCCTAACGGCTTATATCCGGGAACATAGCACCAAAGTAGGGGATACCCGCCATTTAGGCTCAAATGAAGTCAATACCTTGCGAGTTCCCACGGATATTCAAGCAGCCTTGACCGTGATAGCACGGTGTCATTCTCAGTTCGAAACAAGTCACCTAGATTTTCAAGATGCTTATCTGATTCAAGCCAACCTGATTCAAGCCAACTTTCAGGGCGCTAACTTCCAAGGTACGTACTTGATTGGTACCAATCTCCGGGAGGCGGACCTGCGAAAAGCCAATCTTCGCAATGCGGATCTATTGAGTGCCAATCTAAGTGGAGCAGATCTGACCCAGGCCAATCTCAGTAGCGCTAATTTGTTAGGTACCAATCTAAATAGCGCTAATTTCCAGAATGCTGATTTGACCGGGGCCAATCTGCGAGGTGCTTATCTTGGCAATGCGAATCTCTTGGAAGCGAACCTGAATAGTGCAGATTTAATTGGGGTTTATCTCAGTGATGCCAATCTCAGTCAAGCTAAATTGATTGGTGCCAATCTTCGCACTGCTAAGCTGATCGGGACTCAACTCACGAACACAGATTTGAGTGAAGCCAATTTCACAGGGGCTGATTTGAGTGATGCCAGTCTGGTAGGGGCAGATTTTACAGATGCCAATCTCAGGGAGGTCTCGTTCCAACGAACTCAATTTCGAGAGGCTGATTTGAGTGGCGCTGATCTACGGGGGGCTATTTTCCTAGAGGTCGAGCAGTTGGTGGAGTGCAAGCTTTGCCGGACTAAATTACCTGAGCATCTGGATCTAGATGCCAATCGAGATTGTGCTTCCCTCAAAATCGCAGATCAGTCCGTTGCGTCACAATAAAGGGGTAAGTTCTTATCTATTGCCAATTAGGAATTTCCCATGCCAAATTTCTTGAACAACCTTTTGGGACGCCATCCTGAGCGAGTCAAGGCCAATACCGAAATCTATACCTGGCAAACTTGTCCATTTTGTATTCGAGCCAAACTATTGTTGTCTTGGAAAGGGGTGCAATACACCGAGTACAAGATTGATGGAGATGAAGCCGCACGAGCCAAAATGGCTGAACGGGCGAATGACCGCCGATCAGTGCCTCAAATCTTTATCAATAATCAGCATATTGGCGGCTGTGATGACCTTTATCAAATGGATACAAGGGGCCAGTTAGACGACTTATTATCTCAACCGGCTGCGGGTTAGAACCGTTACCGATAGTAAATGCCCAGAACAATTAAGCTCTGGGCATTGAAGGCGTCTACTTTAAGGTAAGCCGTTACTTCCTACTGTATTGAGGAGATTTAGGGTAGGTCACAATTTTCTTGGCCAATCCCATTTGCTTGAGGGCACAGATGGCCCACCAGGTGAAATCAATTTCCCACCAACGGTAACCAGATTTTGCTACATGGGGATAGGAGTGATGGTTGTTATGCCAGCCTTCGCCATAGGTCAACAGAGAAACCCACCACAGGTTTTGAGCGCCATCATCTGATTCAAAGGTGCGATATCCCCACATGTGAGAGGCAGAATTCACCAGCCATGTGGAATGCCAAAGAATGACAGCCCGGACGAAGATACCATAGACCACGAAAGACCACCCACCCAGGGCATAGAGCACAGCAGTCAAAGGAATCTGGAGCATCAGGAAATTCCGATCTAACCAGCGATAATAGGGCTGACGGGCTAGATCTGGTGCATTTTTTTGATAGTGGTTGGCATCAAAATACTCTGGGCGAGGGTAGAAAATCCAGAGAATATGGCTCCACCAAAATCCTCGCTGGGCAGAGTAGGGATCATCATTGACATGCTCGGTATGGGCATGGTGTTGGCGGTGACCGCTGACCCAAAAGATAGGACCGCCCTGAATGGCGAGGGAACCAAGGGTTGCGATCGCATATTCCAATACCTTGGGCACCCGGAAACTTCGATGACTGAGGAGGCGGTGATACCCCAAGCAAATCCCGATTCCCCCTAGCAGCCAATGCAGGAATAGGGCGACACCTATTGCTGACCACGAGAAATAATAGGGTGCTAAGCCGATGGCTAAGAGGTGAAACGCACCAAAAAAGCCAACATTGACCCAGCTTAGGGCGGGTCTGACCACGGGGGCAGTGACGACAGGGTTGGTAGTCATAACAGTCCTATTAAAAAGATGAACAACGCTAGCCCATATCTGCAGAGGTGGGCCTCGCTTTTTGTCGAAATACTGGTTAAAGTAATAATGCAAGTGATACTTGCATGCTGTCATGCTAACACCCATCCTTAAGTCTTGCAAGTGCTACTTGCATTTTGTCTATGCCTTCTCAACCTTCAACTCGTCAACGTTTGATTCAGTCAGCTCTTCAGCTATTTATCACTCAAGGGATTAGTGGGACAACCACTCGCCAAATTGCCGAAGCAGCAGAAGTTAACGAAGTAACGCTGTTTCGTCATTTCGGCAGTAAACATGGTCTCTTATTAGGAGTCTTAGAAGAGTCAACAGCCTTTCAGAGCCTGGGGCAGGCTCTGAACAGTCACAACCAGTCTTCTGAATCTACAGAACAAGCTTTTCAGGAATATGCAAGTTACTGCTTGCATGCATTAGAGCAAGTGCCCGATTTAATTCGGTCTCTGGTGGGAGAAGCCAACCAATATCCAGCGGACAATCGGCTGGCCTTAGGGAAGCGGATGACGGAAGTCACCCAATATATGGCTCAGTATCTGGAGTCTTTTATGGCTCAACGGCAGCTCACGCCCCAATTCTCGACAGAAAAATTGGCCAGCTTATTGGAATGCTTGCTTTTGGGGTATGCCGTTATTGAGTTCACCAGTGAGTATCATCAACTTTGGAATCACCAAGACGACTTTTTAGAGCATGCGGTGCAGATGATCTTGTTTGGCAGCATTGCAAGTGGCACTGTCGTTAGCCCTTCTCCGCAAACGACTACAGTCGTAGCTGATTTACCTGCGGAAACCGTTCATCTTATTCTCCGACAAGCCAAGAAACAGAGTACCCAAGATCATGCTCTGGCCTATGTTTTATTTGGGGCAGGTTTATCATCATCCGAAGTGATCGACCTATTGAGATCGCAACAGATCAGCAATAACCAACAGCATCTGCTGCAAATCCAGGCTAGCCGCCAGGTGGCCGTCAATCAGTGGGTCATGGGGAAACGTCTTGGCTCCTATACCTCCAATCCCCTGACCAAATGGCTAAAATTTCGCAAAGATGATGAACCTACAATGTTTGTGGATGATCAGCAACAACCTCTGACGCTGACAACGCTGGCCGATCGGTGGAAAAGCTGGACGGAAGGGATGACTACCTTAGCAGGTCACCCTCCCCATCTGGAACAGGCCCAACACACCTGGTGCATCGATATGCTGATGCGGGGAGTGACCCTCGATATTTTGAGCTTATTGACGGGGTGGACGTTAGAACAGCTCCACCCCTATGACCAACGAGCCAAAGAAAAAGCGGCTTTAGAACAAGCAACGCGTCTGGATCAGAAACCATCCAGCAAAGATTGAGCTGGGCAGCTACAGACTCTCTGAAGGGGCATCAGTAATGACAAAGTGCCGCGTGCGGTCGATGGACAGCCACCCCTCCTGCCGTAGATTGCCTAAAAGGCGAGTAATGGTGACCCGTGTGGTGCCGAGTAAGTTGGCGAGCTGTTGATGGGTCAAGCGCACCTCTAAACGCACACCATTCGGCGTAACCTGTCCGACTTCCTGTTTCAGCATCAATAATAGCTGCCGTAAGCGATCGTATACTCGTCGTTGGCTAACCATCGCTAAAATTGCCTCGGTTTGCTGCAATCGCCGACTCAATTGTTGAAGAACGCCCTGGGCTAATAATGGCGAACTTTCTAACTCCACCTGATTTAAACGCATCAATACCGCATCAGTCAAAGCCACTGCTTCGTAGGGCTCAAGCTGAGTTAACGGCAAGCCGAAGGGCATCGCTGGGTAAACAAATCCCAAAATGGCCTCATCACCAGAAGGGAACAAAGTGCCCAGCTGGACGATACCCCGACAGACAATCCACAGATCCTGAGCCCCCATGGGAATAGACCGTCCACTTTTGAAATCATATGTATGTCTTCCCTGATAAGCTTCTTCAAAAACTTGACGCCAGTCGGTAGGAGCTGGCGCTACGGATACCTGGGTTCGCAGCATCTATTAGAGGTGAATGGGGTGTAGTGATCTGTCTACAGACTAAGAGATAGTGCTAAAGCGAAGGTAAATATAGGGTTGTGAACAGATTAAGCTCTCACAACTAAAAATTCTTTCTATAAAGACGCGACCGACGTCTTCATCTGTAACGAGGCCGGATCGACGGTGGCTAATTGGCCATGATTTAAAGTCCAACATCGATCAGCAATACTGATAAGCTCTGCAGGATCATGGGTGACAATCAACAAACTCCACTGCTGTTTGAGTTTCCCCAAGAGGGTCACCAACTGTTGCCGCATGGACCAGTCTAAACCCGCTGTGGGCTCATCTAAGAGCAGCAGATGGGGTTGACGAATTAACTGGACTGCTAGAGCCAAACGCCGCTGTTGTCCACCACTCAAAGATTGAGGAGAAGTAAAGAGGGATAAATCTCCTAACCCTACTTCTGATAAGGCTTGATGCACCTGTTCTGATCCCAATTCGGGATGACCAATGCGTAGTTCTTCCAAAATGGTGCCCCCGCAAAAATGCCGCTCTGGGAATTGAAAGACTAAGCCTGCGAGTTGCTGCAGATTATTGGGTTTGAGTTCTTGCTGACGCCAATAGAGGTCACCTGATGTCGGCGCTGCTAAGCCAGCTACTATTTCTAGTAGGGTACTTTTTCCCGAGCCGCTCGGACCAATCACCAGCCCTAGCTGTTGAGGGGGGAGTTCCAGAGTGACTGCCTTGAGAATTGCAGTTGAAGTTGCTGCTGGATGATAAAGGAGCTGTTTTAATCGAAGCATTCTTTTAGCGTAATGCAATCAACTACAATCAGGAGCAGGTTTGAGGGTTGCACCGTTCCCCTTTATATCAGCATGCCCAATCAAGAGGACGTTACTTGCTGATACTAGGGGGCAAAGAGGAGGCTCTTGTTAATCTTCTTGCTCTGGCTCGTTATGTTGTTTTCAGTCTATGAACATTCAGTTTCGTGAATTTAATTCTTTTGATTTATGGCTTTGGTTAGAATTTGAAACCGTGTTGTCGGAACAAGAGAAACAATACTTGGAAGAAGTCTTTGATTCCTGGTTTTTTCTGGGGAAGCTAGGGGGATTTAATGCCGAGAATTTGCAGGTACAAGATGCTGGCTATGAACTGAGCTATCTCCATTATGAAGTAGAAGCCAAAGATAACAATCTCATGGCCCTAATGCATAATATGGGGGAGATTGAGTACGAAGGCTGTTGGGCCCGGTGCTGGTTTGATTTGGGTACTAGCGATGCGATCGCACTTGATGTTCTGCTCAATGCTCTGGTTAACTTTAATAAAGAATTTATCGAAATTCACCAGCTGTTGATCGGAGGTGAAAACGAAGATTGGCCCCTGCCAGAACATCGGGATCGGTTCTACCAAGAGCCTTAAACTCAACATTTAGCCGCTGGCACTAGCGAAACATACTGCTAACAGAACTGTCTTCATGCACCCGCCAGATAGTCTCACCTAGCAGACTAGCCACCGATAGCACCCGCAACTGGGGAAAATGGCGTTCAGGGGGAATGGGGGTCGTATTGGTGACGATCACCTCTTCAAACAATCCTGTTACCGATAAACGCTCAATGGCTGGGGGAGAGAAAATAGCGTGGGTGGCACAAGCATATACCTGGCGAGCCCCTTCTTTACGAAGGAGTCGGGCCGCAGCAGAGATAGTGCCGGCCGTGTCGATCATGTCATCCACTAAAACAGCCGTTTTCCCTTGGACATCACCGACCACATTCATCACTTCGGCGACATTATGGGCCTGACGGCGTTTATCAATAATGGCTAATGGGGCATCGTCTAGCTTCTTGGCAAAGGCACGGGCTCTGGCCACGCCCCCCACATCAGGGGAAACCACCACTAGGTCGGGTAACTCCTTCCGAGCCAAGTAATCCAAAAGCACGGGAGACCCATAAACATGATCTACCGGGATATCGAAATAGCCTTGAATTTGAGCGGAGTGTAGGTCCATCGCCAGGATGCGACTGGCTCCTGCTTGGGTAATTAAGTTGGCGACTAGCTTGGCCGTAATGGATTCTCGACCGGCTGTCTTACGATCAGCCCTTGAATATCCGTAGTAAGGCAGCACTGCCGTAATTTGCCTGGCAGATGCCCGGCGACAGGCATCGATAATAATCAGCAACTCCATCAAATTGTCATTGACAGGATGGCAGGAGGGCTGAATCAGATAGACATCGCAACCGCGAATCGATTCTTGAATTTGGACGTAAAGTTCGCCATCTGCAAAGCGCTTTCGAACCATGGGGCCCAAATCAACGCCTAGGTAGCGGGCCACTTCTTGGGCCAGCGAAACATTGGCAGAACCGGAGAAGATTTTCAACCGATTATTCTCGGCAACCAAAGGCAGAGGAGGTTGCAGAGTTAGAGTTGCAGGACGGATCACTACGAGTCCCCAAAACACATTCTAGGCAATCTTAACATCCCAAATTGCCCTTAACGCAGTTGAGAATTGTGAGTTTTAATTAAATTCCTCTGAGGGATCCTAATATACCTAAAATACTAGGTGAAAAAAACTTAAGAACGACCTGGACGACGTTTTTGTAAGAAGTCAGGGATGTCAAGATTGCCCCCTCGACTTGGAGGTCGCTGAGTCACCGTTTTGGGAGCAGCTTTCTGCTGTTGTTCAGGCTTGGCAGAGATCTTAGCTTTTGGTTTTGCCTCTGATTTACGAGGCGAGTCACCTGCTTCGCTCGAAAAGCCTGTAGCGATCACGGTCATCCTGATCTCACCTTGGAGAGAATCATCAATCACAGCACCGAAAATGATATTGGCACTGGCATCTACCACTTCGTAGATAGTTTCAGCCGCGGTATTTACCTCATGCAGCGATAAATCATTCCCGCCCGTAATGTTAAAGACAACCCCTTTTGCTCCTCGGATCGAAGCATCGAGTAGTGGAGAATCGATGGCTGCGATGGCTGCTTCCTTCGCCCGAGATTTACCAGACCCTACCCCAATTCCCATCATGGCCGAACCCGCATCTGCCATGATGGCTTTGACGTCTGCGAAGTCCACATTCACCAAACCTGGAACATTGATGATATCGGAAATGCCCTGTACACCTTGCCGGAGAACATCGTCTGCGGTATGAAAGGCTTCTTGTACTGGCGTTTGCTCAGCAATCACTGACAGAATCTTATCGTTGGGAATCATAATCAGCGTATCAACCCGAGTTTGCAACGCAGAAATTCCTTCCTCGGCTTGATGGCTACGGCGGCGTCCTTCAAAGGTGAAAGGGCGAGTGACAACCCCTACTGTGAGCGCTCCCATCTCTTTGGCAATTTCAGCAATAATCGGGGCAGCACCTGTTCCAGTGCCCCCTCCCATTCCGCAAGTAATAAAGACTAAATCAGACCCTGCTAGTGCCGTAGCAATATCATCACGAGACTCTTCTGCTGCTTTTTGACCAATGGCGGGGTTGCCGCCTGCCCCCAGACCACGGGTTAACTTTTGGCCGACCTGCAGGCGCTTCGCCGCAGACGACAGGGTTAAGGACTGGGCATCCGTATTAATAGACCAAAATTCTACGCCAGAGACATTGCTAGCGATCATGCGATTGACTGCATTTCCCCCACCACCGCCGACACCAATCACCTTAATGGTGGCTGCACCATGTCGAACAATGCTGTCATCTTCCATACTCACATCCTTACGAGGTGAAGAGGGGGGAGCGCTGTCCTCAAAGTCAAAAATATTTTCTAAACTCTCCTGAGATCCTGAGTCAGAACTTTCCCCCGTTCCCCCTAATTGATCCACTGGACCTCCATTAAGGCGGTCATCATTTTCATTTGTGAATAGGGAATCGGTAAAGGTTTGATCTGCAGGCGTCATTTTGACTAGTTATGAACAGCAAAAAATGGATGGGCGATCTTCGTTACTCAACTATAGGACAAGTTCCTCCAAAAACCAATTGAGCGATATTGGCTGTAAACCTCTTGATTCTGACGGGTAAAAACCCGTTTCACTGCATTTTTGAAAAACAGAAGTTTTTCTTAAGGTTAAGGACTGGGTTGTGATTGTTTCCGTAATTCTAGAACGGGACTTTCAGGATTCTGTACATCAATATAAACAATCTGCTTTGGATCGACTGATTTTGGTAAGGTTCGCATTTCATCTAAGGCCTGAAGTTGCCGATCAAAATTGTCACTAAATGGACCAATATGAATCTGGCCCAATTTAGTTTGCAACATCAGTTTATTAGGGTTTTCCCAATTGAGATGTTTAATCTGAACAGGGCTAGTCTCCATCGAGGCATATATCTGCTGCCATTGACGTTGTCTTTGATAATCAATCGAAACGAGTTGCGTCGCAGAATCGGCAGGCGTATTTTTCGAGGTATCCTCTTTGGCTTCAGGTTGTAAATAGCCTTTCAAGGTGAGTTTGGGAAGTTGATGGGCTTTTTCCAGCTTGGGATAACTATCGGCAGGTAAAACGACCCCCCGCTGATCTAATAACCAAACATTGGCAGGGCCAAGGGTGATGGAATCAGTTTGACCGGGCTTCAGGACTAAGGTACATCCTTTACATTCCGTCATGGCCACAGGGGGGAGTTCCCGAACGACCACGCTGACTCTAGGGGGAAAAAGCTTTCGAGTCACAATCACATGACTGACATGAGCATTGTTTTTCAGCTGAGAGATCAAGGTTTGCGGCTGAAAGCGAATCAGGGAAGTGGGGAATTCCAGCACCATCAAGTGTTCAAGGGTTTGGCTATCGATTTCTTCATTCCCCTTAAGGGTGACTTGATTTGATTGTTGAATTTGCCATTCGGGCTGACAGACCGCCCATCCTAATCCAATTGTCATGCCTAAGATGACCAATGTCCGCCAAGCTCGTCGCCGAAATTTTTGTTTGCGCTGGCGAATGAGTTGCTGTTGTCGATCTCTAATATTGACGATTGGAGATTCTGGTGTTGAATCAGTCATGTTGCTCAAAGACTAGATTGGCTGGACTCTTTAAAGAAATAGATTATCTTCAGCATCATTGGGTGAGAAACGAATGCTCAGGGCATCTACTCAATTAAAAGCTGCCTGATTCCTGCTGGCAAGAGCATAGCGGTTATGGCAAGCATTCACTAGGTTCTCCTCCTTCGCTAAGCTGGAAACCCGTCTCACTTCGGGTTAGATATCTGTTTGATGCGGTGGAAGTACTGCTTCAAGCGGGCAAGATACAGACATAGACCTCGTGTTATTGGGTTCACTTTATGGTGTTCATTCGTATTCCTAAGCCTTGGCAGGTAGAGTCGCAGCCGATCACTTCAGAGACTGCTTATTGGCATCGGCGACGGTTTCTGAAAAATATGATTGGCTTTGGCATCGGTGCAACCGTTTTTCCTAGCATTAGCTGTTCTCAGTCAGATAGCGAGATTGAGCCAGAACTCCAGGCAACGTTACCTCAAGGCCAGCTGCCGAATGTCAAACGGTCTCCGATCTATACTGGACAGGGACTGACAGTGACTCCAGAGGCTAAAACGAGCCGCTATAACAATTTCTATGAATTTGGCGGTACGAAAGATATTTGGCAAGCCGCTCAAGCCTTACCTACAGATCCTTGGAAAGTGGAGGTAACGGGATTGGTGAACCGGCCTCAAACCTATGATTTAGATGACTTGATCCAGAAATTTCCGTTAGAAGAACGCATCTACCGATTTCGATGTGTTGAAGCCTGGGCCATGGTGGTGCCGTGGTTGGGATTCCCGATGCGATCGCTAATTCAAGACGTCGATCCTAAGTCCAATGCCAAGTTTGTCCGCTTTACGTCTTACTACGATCCCCAGGTAACCCCTGGCCCTGGGGGGTTTACGGATTCAAGCGGATTGCCCTGGCCTTACACCGAAAGCTTGCGCATTGATGAAATGGCCCATGACTTAGCCTTTTTTGCGGTGGGGATTTATGGCCACCTGCTACCAAAACAGCATGGAGCACCGATCCGCATGGTTACCCCTTGGAAATATGGATTCAAGGGAGCGAAATCCATTGTCAAAATTGAGTTTATGAACTTTCAGCCCCCCACCTTCTGGAATGCGTTGGCTCCCGATGAATATGGGTTTGAAGCCAATGTCAACCCAAATATTCCTCATCCTCGCTGGTCCCAAGCAGAGGAGCGCTTGATTGGTACCGGGGTGCATCCAGCCGTATGGGAGCGGCAGCCTACTTTGATCTATAACGGCTATCCAGAAGTGGTCCCATTATACGGAGGGGTCTTGAACTAGTTCCTTCAACATCTGGCGTAAAGACTGCCGCCAGTGGGGAGCAGGTTTGCCAAGAATGGGGGTGATTTTGCTATTACTCAAGACGGAATAGGCTGGCCTTGGGGCAGGTAATGGATATTCAGATGTGGTGATGGGGATGACCCGTTCGATCTGGAGGGGGAAGCCCAGGCTCTGGGCTTCGGCAAAGATAGCGACGGCGAAATCATACCAACTGGCAACCCCTCGATTGGTGAAATGGTAGGTGCCATAGATTTCTGCTTGAGTGGCTGAATCTGAGCTGGACCAGTGATGTATTAAGGATGCGATCGCATCTCCAATATCCTTAGCCCAAGTGGGCGATCCAATTTGGTCATCCACAACCCGAACGTCTGATCGCTCCTTGCCGAGTCGCAACATCGTTTTCACAAAATTACCTTTACCTTGGGTACCGTAAACCCAGGCCGTTCTTAGAATAATATGCTGATTCCAGATATGGCGAATGCCCTCTTCTCCTTGCCATTTTGAATGACCATAGACACTTTGAGGATGGGGAGAATCGGATTCAGTGTAAGGATGACCTTGAGTCCCATCAAACACATAGTCTGTCGAAATATGGACGAGTAACGCTCCTAATGTCTTGGCAATTTCGGCTAGGACTGTAGGGGATTTTTGATTTACTGTATGAGCCAATTCAGCCTCTGATTCAGCCCGGTCAACCGCCGTATAAGCTGCGGCATTAACGATAATGTCTGGCTGAACGGGTAGGATCACTTCGTGTAATTGTTCAGGGATAGCCAGGTTGACCGTCTCTTTTCCCACAGCAATCAGTTCAACCATCGTTGGCAAAGCTTTTTGTAATTCTTGGCCTAATTGTCCTTGTGCACCAAGCAGGAGAATGCGGGACTTTGCCATGAGGAATTCCTATCGTGCACTAACACGGATCCTATCTTGTTCAAAGAACAGATATCTACTAGCTGCTTCAAAGAAGAAGGTACAGATCCAAATCACGACTTGATATTTCTCACCGCAGTAGTATGTGAGTGAAAGGTACTGGAGCTGATGTTAATTCAGGCCGTTCATCTCCATATGCAGCGCAAGAAAAATTGCTGCCCAGGGTAGTCTAGGACTACCATTGCCGACCCAATTATGACTACGGTTGCTTATCTGATAAATCAATACCCCAAGGTCAGTCATAGCTTTATTCGCCGTGAAATTTTGGCCTTAGAAGCCCAGGGGATTAATATTCGACGTTATTCCATTCGTTCATGTCCTGATCAGCTCGTCGACCCAGATGATATAGCAGAGCTAGATAAAACTCAAGTTCTGCTATCCGTTGGCGTCTTGGGGCTTGTTTTGGCATTTATTTGGGTCATGTTTAGCCGCCCCAGAGCCTTTGTCAAGGCTCTGGGGTTAACCCTTAAGATCGGTTGGAATTCTGATCGGGGCTTGTGGCGGCACTTTATCTATTTAGCAGAAGCGAGTGTTTTCCTATTTTGGCTGGGCGTTGCAGGGGTTGATCATGTCCATGCCCATTTCGGCACGAACCCTGCTGCCGTTGCCATGTTGTGTCATGCGTTGGGTGGGCCTTCCTATAGCTTTACGGTGCATGGGCCCGACGAATTTGATAAACCCCAGATTCTCCACTTAGCGACCAAGGTTGCCCATGCTAATTTTGTGGTGGCAGTTAGCTCCTTTGGCCAAAGCCAACTCTATCGTTGGAGTAACCCTCAACATTGGTCCAAAATACACATCGTTCGCTGTGGATTAGATCAAATATTTTTGCATCAACCCCCTACCGCGTTGCCAGAAACGCCGCATATTGTTTGTATTGGCCGTCTTTGTCCTGCAAAGGGACAACTTTTGCTGGTTGAGGCTGTTTCCCAGTTGATCCAAGAAGGAGTCGAAATTAAGTTAACTTTGGTCGGAGATGGTGAATCCCGTACTGCCATAGAATCTGCCATTGCAGCAGCACATTTGGAAGAGGTGATCACTATCACAGGATGGGTGAGTAGTATCCATATTCGGAACTATTTACTAGGGGCCAAAGTTAAAGTTTTACCGAGCTTTGCAGAAGGTTTACCCGTAGTTTTAATGGAGGCTTTAGCCCTTAGACGCCCCGTAATTTCCACTTATATTGCTGGCATCCCTGAATTAGTAAAACCTAATAATGGCTGGTTGATTCCAGCAGGTTCGGTTTCAGCTTTGAAGGATGCTATCCGAGTCAGTTTAACTACCAGCACGGTCAAACTCCAAGAAATGGGGGAAGTTGGAGCTGAACAGGTAAATGCGGATCACAATATAGAAACTGAGGTGGTGAAACTCTCTCAATTATTTGCAGCGCATCGGCCTTAGAAAGCCTTAGATTCTAAAATGCTTAGAGGTATTTACCCAGCTCTGGTTGGGCTGCTGAGGTTCGGCGTTTGTCGTCGAGCGCAACCACTGAATGAAATGCACTACCCCAACAGCAGTGACCGCTCCCAATGCCAAGCCAACCACCAGCAGAATCCCAAAAAATTTCTGCATCGTCCGTTGGTTGTCCGCTACGGCTCGGCGGCTATCTTCTGACAGTTCAGCTAAATCTCGTTCTAGATCAGTGTTGCTTCGGCGTTGAGTTGAACGTAAAGACTCAAATTCGTCTGGCGGTTGGAAAGGCTGATGACTCATCACCTAGCTCCCTAGATAGTGCTTATCAGACTACAGAAGCAGCTTCTAGAAAAATTCGCTTGACTTCTGTGTGAGATTCTCGGATTTTGTGCTCAATACGGCGCGTAGCCGCTTCAATTTCATCAGAAGAGAGGTCATCCCTAAATTCGATGTTCATGGCCAACATTATATCTTGAGGGCCAAAATGAAGCGTAATCGGAGACTCCATACGGGTGACGGCATCATCTGATTTAACAATCTGTTTGATGCTTTCGCGGGTTTCGGGTGAAGCACTTTCACCGATGAGTAAGCCTTTGGTCTCAATGACCAGCACAACGGCAACCACGGTTAGCAATAGCCCGATGACAATAGAGGCAATACTGTCATATATAGAATTGCCCTTCAGTTCGGTCATGAATACGCCGAGAAAGGCAACCCCTAGACCAATCAAGGCGGCACAGTCTTCAAAAATAACGATGAACGAACTGGGATCTTTGCTGTTGCTTAAAGTTTTCCAGAAGCTGTTGGAGGTCTTCGGCGTGGCCTTATTAAACTCACGAATAGACACAAATAAGGCAATTCCCTCAAATACCGCTGAAGAGGCCAAGACGATGTAGCTGAGCCTAGGGTCGTGGGCCGGGGCCTGCACTTGCATGCTGGTAATGCCCTCAAAAATGGAAAGGCCGCCCCCTAAGGCAAAGATTAAAACGGCAACGATCAAGGACCAAAAATAAAGTTCTTGTCCATAGCCGAGGGGATGCTGTTCATCTGGCTTCGTTTCACTCTTATGAAGACCATAGAGCAGTAGCACTTCGTTGGTCGAATCCACTACGGAATGAATGCCTTCCGATAACATGGCAGAACTGCCGCTAATTCCAGCCCCGATAAACTTAGCGATGCCAATGGCAATGTTGGCAGCCATGGCTGCATAGATTGAAACCTTAGACGAGTGCGCGTTAGACATAAAAGTGAAGTTCAGTCGCTAGTTCAGATCGGTTTAAGGGTAAGAGAGTGGAATCGTTGATGATGGCCTGCAAGCCCCCCAAAAAACTGTTTTTCCCATCACCGAGATGGGTCACTAACAATAGTGCCCTGGCTTGCCCCACTTTTCCACTCTTAGTCACTTTCTAGGGGGGCTTTGATACTATTTCTGACTCAGTTTCTGGGTATTGGTGACCAAACTTTGGGCAAATGAATCTAACCGCTCTGCCAATTTTTCGTCCATTAATTTGCCGTCTTCATCAAAAGCCCGCCAAGCTTGACCGATGGCAAGTTGCTCTGGAATGACCCAGGCGTGAACCCATCGCATAATCAGTCGCATTTCATTGAGGGCATTGCTATTGGGCTGTCCCCCCAAAACGCTGATCAACCCGGTAACCTTACCACTTAGCTCTGTAAAGCCCATTAAGTCCAGGGCATTTTTGATGACGCCACTGACGCTGCCATGATATTCCGGGGTGGCCAAAATTAGACCATCAGCTGCGGTGACCACCTCTTGCAAAATATGAACGTCTGGAAACTCTGAATAGTCTTTGCCACCATCACAAAAAGGTAGCTTCATCGTTCTCAAATCCAAGATTTGAATATCAGCACCCAGGGCTTGAACTCGCTCGGCTGCTAATTCTAGCGCCATCATGCTGTAAGAAGCGGTTCTGAGGCTACCGCCAATGCCAACAATTTTGGTCATGGGTATTTCACTCACAGAGGATTACTCAGAGTCTAGCGAAACTGGTACTGGGTTAGCTTATCTTGCCGTAATAGAAGAGATGGATCCTCTCATTTTGCTTTGAGGAGTAAGAAACCACAGCATCGTTTGCTAGTGAGGGAGATCTAGTCGTAAATGGCATGACGGTTGTCGTGGGTCACCCGTTGATAAGAGAAACTATTGCATTTAGGCAAAAGGCACAGCGGGGAAATTCCACGGCGAATGCCGATATTGCTCAAGTCTTATGAGATGCAGTTGCAGTAGTTAAAATATTTTTCAGTGAGATGGGAAAACGAATAAAAAGAATGCTGGGTATGACAATTCTGCTAACCATGTTGAGTGTTTCATACCCAACTAAACTGATGGCGTTGCCAGAAGATCTAGCTAAGGAGTCAGTGGTCTTAAGCAATATTCTGAGTGATGGGTATGCAAAGTTCTATCCTGAGCAATCTCAAGTTGTTGAAATACCGAGCTATCCATCTTTAGGATTCAAGTCAGGTGTTGCTGTATTGATGAGTATGGGGGGTTGGGCTGGGGGCAATACCAATAGCCAACATATTGCTGTCTATGCTGTCAATGAAGATCTGAAGTTAGGCAAAGCGCCCAAGAAGTATCGCCTAATTTCATTCAAGAAAGTCAGCGGTAAAGGGGATCGTCTTTTTACAACCTTGAGTTATGAAAATCAGGCTCTAGTACTATCTGGTTTTGGCTATGGAGAGCTGGATGGCTTGTGCTGTCCCAGTCTACCCATCAACTTAATGCTTACCATTGGTGATCGTGGTGATCTGAAAGAATCTATAAATTCCACCACGCAGAAAATTTCAATATCCAAACGAACTATAGGCTTAGCATGTAGTAACGCCAAAAAATCTGCATAGGCAAAAAGTGCTCATCCATTATCTGGAATAATTGGTCGACAGAAAGAGGACCAAGATAAAACCGTTATCAACGTAAATCGGGTTTCAGTTCTATGACAAAAACGTTCGTTGTGTTCTTGATCGTGTCAGTGGCTTTCATTATCAAGTCCGTGGTCATTTGCAAATATACGGAACGAGTGGTCATTTTTCGGGGAAGCAAACCTCACCGTGCCGATGGCCCTGGCCTTATTCTTGTTATCCCTATTTTAGAGCGAGTCGTAAGGGTTAACATATCCAGTTTTTCGGATCAGCTCAGCAAGGTCTCTCATGAAGAATTACTCAAAAGATTAGTGGAAGAAATAAAGTATCAGTGAATCTCTTCAATAACCTTAGCTCAGAGGATTAATAGGGCTTATCCACTACGCTAGCGAGAGAATAGAATGAAAGTGCAATGGGAAGGAAGTCCTTGTGATGGTCTTGGCTCGAATAGTGACGATGATCGGCATCCTACTGAGTGTGGTTGCAGTCCTGATCCAAAATCAAAGTCCAACATTGACTTTAGTGTTTTTGGGAATGCGATCGCAACCCTTACCTTTAGGACTTTGGATTGCTGGAGCGGTTGTGATTGGTGCACTCCTCAGCTTAGGTTTATTTGCCATTCTCTCAGCTACCCCTGTCCCCTCTCGCAAGACTAAACGTCGTTCGTCTACTCAATGGTCTCCCTTTAAGCGTCCTGCCCAACCTAGGGTGGAACGGGAAAGTCGCTCCTCCGGGTATTCAGATTGGGATGAACCTGTGGCTACGGAGTGGAATGCTCAACCAGCTGAATCCTTCTTTGACGATGAGCCAGAGTACTATGACGATCCGGTCGACTATCCCGAAGAGGATGACTATGATGATCCAACGCCCCCTTGGGAAAAACGGGACTCGGCCTATTCCTATAGCTATCGCGATCCTGAATTTGCCCAGCAAAGCAGTCAGCGAGAATCGGTCTTTGATGCAGAATATCGCGTAATCAAACCACCCCAAGGGCCTGAAACCGATGATAATTGGGATGAATTTGATGATTCATTTCGAGAAGACTAGATGTCCGACCTGTCGCGGGTGATACCAGAAAATTTGCCCCATGTTCTGCTGGTGCTTGATCAGCCCGAGTTAGCTCAGCGCTTGCGTGAAGCGTTTCTTTCCCAGGGATATAACGTCACTGTGGTTCGGGATACAGAAGATGCGATCGCACAATGCAAAACCCAACCTCCGGCGCTGGCCATGATTGACCAGCAGATTTCGGAACAATCGGGAGGCCAGCTCTGTCGTCAGTTGAGAGCTGAAGGCATCAGAATTCCCCTATTACTCCTAATGGATAAAGATACCCTTGATGACCGAATTGCCTGCTTAGAAGCCGGTGCAGATGATTATGTCCTGAGCCCTTATTCAGGAGAAGTGCTGCTGCAGCGGGTGCGACAGTATCTTAAATCAGACTCTGTCTTGCCAACGACCCTCCTCAGTTTCCAAGATCTACAGCTCGATTTAGCCACCCGCAGGGCTCAACGAAGAAGCAGGACCATAGAACTGACCATGAAAGAATTTGAGCTCTTGAGATATCTAATGGAACATCCCCGGGAAATATTAACCCGTGAGCAAATTTTGGAAAATGTGTGGGGATTCGATTTTCGGGGAGAGTCGAATGTGATCGAAGTCTACATCCGCTATTTGCGGCTCAAGGTGCAAGTCGTCCCTGAAAAGCGTCTCATTCATACTGTTCGTGGAGTTGGATATGTCCTCCGAGAAGCCTAATCAACATCGAATGTTACCCCTATTTGGTTTAATTGCTGGGGTGCTGATGCTGGGATGTCAGCCCCTGAATCAAGCTACGAAGGCAACGACTCCCCAGCCAGCCCCCTCCGTAGCTGTAGCCAGCCCCCCTGGACAACAATTACCCATTACCGCTCAAGCCCTGATCAAAGACTCTATGGTGGAACTGGAAGTTGCCCAAACTCGCCAACAGCAAGCGACGGGACTCATGAGTCGAGAGAGTCTGGCAGATAATCGTGGCATGTTATTTCCGTTTAGCCCCCCTCAATCCGTCAGCTTTTGGATGAAAAATGTCCTCATTGATTTGGATATGGTTTTTTTGCGGCAAGGAAAGGTCATCGCAATTCAGCATAGTGCTCCACCCTGCCAATCCTTCCCATGTCCTACCTATGGGCCTAAGGGTGAAATTATTGATCAAGTGATTGAGCTTCGGGGGGGGAGAGCGGCTGAATTAGGGATTCAGGCGGGGGATCTCATCACGATTCAGACCGTTTCCTCTGAATCGTGAAACTGATGCAAAATAGCCCCAAAATTTGATGATGGTAGCTTGAAGGTTGGCAAGCATGCTCGTCAGGATGATACAAGTATTGAGACTGATTTAACTTTTTCTCATACCTATTTATTATTCATCCCTGTTTTTTAGGTATAAAGTCATCCTTTATTGCTAACCTGTGAATCTTTTATGACATCTCCTATTTCCTCTGTTCATGATCTGTCTGAACAGCTATCCTCTCCGATTGAGCATCGATTCCAGGCTGCAATTCATGCTGGAGAGTTTTTAGTGACCGCAGAGGTAATGCCTCCAAAAGGTGGTTCCATCCAGCACATGCTGGACCAGGCTCTCCAACTCAAAGATTGGGTCCATGCAGTCAATATTACAGACGGCAGTAGAGCAGTATTAAGAATGAGTTCTTTAGCTGTTGCCGCTATCTTGCGCCAACAGGGACTTGAACCTATTTGTCAGATGGCTTGCCGCGATCGCAACCGTATTGCCCTCCAAGCCGATCTCATGGGAGCCCATGCTTTGGGCATTCACAACATCTTGGCTCTCACTGGAGATCCCATCAAGGCAGGAGATTTCCCCAAAGCAAAAAGCGTGTTCGATCTAGAGTCCGTCCGCTTGCTGAACATCATTCGCCATCTTAACAATGGCCTAGATGGGAATGAGAAGCCACTCCCCGATGGCCCAACCCAGCTCTTAGTGGGTGCAGCGGTTGATCCTCAATTGGCGAGTTGGTCAGGACTACAAAGCCGGTTTGAGAGAAAAGTGATGGCGGGAGCCGAATTTTTCCAAAGTCAATTGATCGTTGACTTCGATCGCCTCGAAAAATTTATGACAGAGATCGCTGCCCCTGCGAAAAAACCAATCTTGGCGGGTATTTTTCTACTCAAATCTGCAAAGAACGCTCAATTTATCAATCGCTGTGTTCCAGGCGTTAATATTCCCGAGTCCATCATTAATCGTCTGGACAAAGCCACCGATCCGCTGCAAGAAGGGATTGCGATTGCTGCTGAGCAAGTCCAACAGGCCCGTCAACTCTGCCAAGGGGTCCATATGATGGCGATTCGTCGAGAAGATCTGATTCCCCAAATTTTGGCTCAAGCAGGCGTTACACCCGTGAGGCAAGCTCAAATTACCCCATAAATTTTGGTCAGGTAGATCTCCAATTGACGTCAATAGCACTCGCTTTAACGTTTTTCCCTGTTGGTTACAATGGCATTACTCTGAGCTAGCATTCTGTATGAGTTCTCAACTAGCCATCGAACAAACGATTTCAAGCTTTCAAGCATTGCACGAACGCTTGAATCTATGCCGGACCTCAGAGGCATCGTTTTTTCCTGAGTGGCTAACGCCAACAATTGAGCTAGTTGAGAACGATAAAGCTTTTTTGGACCATTTAAGACAGCGTTATTACAACTATTACAATGCAGGGCTATTAACAGAAGGCACTGTACTGTTATCGATTGTTGCCCCACTACTAGAACGCTTAGGCTTTCATGAGCCACCTTTTTTTGTCCAGTCTGAAATTCCCATCAGTTTAGAGGTAACTGAAAGAAACGAAATTTACCGAGGGCGAATGGATGTCTTGGTGATTCGAGAGAGTTTGTGGGTATTAACGGTAGAAGCTAAACGGTCGAAATTTGCGGCGGATCTGGCCTTGCCTCAGTGTTTAGCGTATATGAGCGCTGCGCCACAGCAACCTAGCTTTGGCATGGTGACGAACGGCAGTGATTTTATCTTTTGTAAGGTGGCAGATGGCATGTATGACTTTTCTGACCCATTATCCCTATTGTCTCGCCAGAATAGACTTTACGAAGTTGCGATGATCTTAACCGGCTTAAAAGAGGGTAGATTTTCAAGCTGAAGATGATAAACAATCACTGCCCGTTATCTTCCCAATCGTCTTATACTCCGAACGAGTTAAAGATTTACTTTTAGAATAAACCTAAAAGCCTTGCTTAGAATGGGGTTTGGGTCAATTAAGGATGTTAAATCCTTAGGCATCGGCAGTATAGAATGATGTTCACTTCCTTACAGGTCTTAAGAAGGAGGAGGGGCTAATTCTTCCGTATCAACTGGGCGAACAATGGCTTCAGTCTCCTGTCCATCAGTCTGAAAGATGCCTGCCAGTCCTTGATCGAGGGTTTTGGCCATCACAATTTTGTTCTCATAGACAACGATCACCCTCGCTAGAATCGGTACGCTATTCTCTTCTGCTTCTAGATATAACGGTTCCACATAGAGCAGCGAGTCCTCAATGGGAATGATCAATAGGTTGCCTTGAATGACCCGCGACCCCTGGCGGTTCCACAGAGAAATTCGTTGGGAAATGACTGGATCTTGGTTGATCAAAGCCTCAATTTGTTCAGGGCCAAAAATTAGCTCTCGTTTGGGAAACTGGTACAGCAGCCGCTTGCCGTAGTTTTCGCCATCGGAGCGAGCAGCGAGCCAGGCAATTAGATTATTACGGCGAACCGGGGTAAAGGGATAGAGCAGAATAAATTCTTCGGTATCGGCTTCCGGCAGCTTCATCGTCAGGTAATAAGGCTGGACGAGCTGGCTTTTCTCACCATAAATCTCATTGGGCACTCGCCATTGATCTTCCCGGTTATAGAACACCTGAGGGTCGGTCATATGGTAGGTGAGGAGGCTTTGAGATTGGGCTCGGAACAGATCCGTGGGGTAGCGAGTATGGCTGCGCAGACTGGGGGGCATTGCCGCCAAGGGCTGAAACATCTGGGGGAAAATTCCCCGCCAGGTTTTCAGGATTGGATCGTTGAGATCGACACTATAAAAGGTCACCGAGCCATTGTAAGCATCCACCACCACCTTGACGGAATTGCGGATGTAATTAAAACTTTCTTGGCCTGGATCGGAATAGGGGTAATGATTGCTAACGGTGTAGGCATCAATCACCCAAAATAAAGTGCCGGGAACCGCTGGTTTATTGGTGCGGTTGAAGGCTTCTACATCAACATTAGCCGTCACTAAATAGGGATTACTGTCAAATCGGAGAAAAGGAGCCAGCTCTTCCACGCGCTCTTTAATCTGGCGGCGATACAAAACTTCCGTTTGAGGAGTGAAGTTTTGGGTAAACAGCATTTGCCAATCCCGCAGGTAGAGGGAAAACATCCCCCGTCGCCACCAAGAGCCAATGGCAACACCACCAGTGCCGTCATAGGTGTTGTAGCGATTGTCATTGCCGCTGGGATAGTCTAGTTCCTGCACCTTTGTGCGGGTCATGACATAGGTGTTAGACAGTTCCCCAAAGTAGATCCGGGGCAGATTGATGGGAATGCTGGCGGCAATATCCGAGGTTGCTGTTTGCAAGGTTCCCTCGTTATTTCCAGCCCCAATATCTTTGACAAAGTAAGTGGGCAGACCACTGGTCTCAGCAGTATTGACAGGACTGAGGGTAAAGCCGTAACCGTGGGTATAGATCAGACGCTGGTTAATCCAGGTCTGGGCTTCTGGGGGGACATTGCCATAATCCAGCTCACGAGCTGCCACCAGCACCTGTCGCTTTTCCGTACTCGATTGGGGCGTGGTGCTTTCTTCCTCTGAGTTGGCAGGTTGAGACGTTTTAAGGGTGTAGCGATCCACATCCGCGCTGGGAAACTCATAGTAGAGACGAATCCGCTGGAGTTGGCGGTTGGCCTCTAATAGCGGACGGGTATCCCAAAGACGAATATTGCGTAACGTAAAATCATTGGCCTTCAGCTTGGCAGGGGTTAAGTCGGCTTTGGGCTGAAAAGTTTTGGTTTCAATATTGTCGAGATCAAAGGCAGCTCTCGTCAATTGAATACTTTTTTCGATATAGGATTCTTCTCGGGCCAGCTCGTTGGGTTGAACCACCAGGGCCTGCACACCTCGGGGCAAAATCAATCCCGCCACTACGGCAATACCAATGTAAAAACTGAGGATCCAGGATAATTTCACCGGACGTCGAGCAGGACGAGGAAACACCGCTCGTCCAAAAAAGACCACAGCAATGGTGGCCGCACCAAAACAGAGCAGTGTTTTAGTCGGCAAATCCACCGTAACGTCGGTATAGCCAGCCCCATAGAGAATCCCCTGGGTGGAATAGAGCAGGGAATAGCGGTCTAGCCAAAACCCCCAGGCCAGGGTTAAGGCAAGGGTTCCCCCTAGTCCATACAGATGCCGCTTCTGGGGCAAGGTAAACCCTGGGAAACGGCCTTGACTTACACTGTCCCCGGCCAAGAGATAGATTAAGGCCGCACTGACAAATCCGGTGAGGGTCACTCCCATTAGCCAAAAGCGCAGCAGTTCCCACAGGGGCAGGACAAATACGTAAAAGCCAATGTCATGTCCAAACAGCGGATCGGTGTTTTTAAAGGGAGTGGCGTGAATAAAGGCCAGAATCGTTGTCCAGTGGTTGGAGGCAACTAACCCGAGCCCAAGACTGAGACAAAGTGCGATCGCACCCAGTACAAACCCAGGATGCCAAAGCAAAAATGCTGTAAATCCAGTCACTAACAGCAGTTGCCAGGGCATCTGTAGCCAATGTTTGAGCACATTGGCCGTGGCAGAAAATGTAAACTGCTGCAAAATCTGGGAGCTGGATGTTGCAATTTCTGTAGGGGGATACCAGAAATGGATAATCACCTGACCAATATGGGTCAGCAGACTGGCTAGTAACAGACTCAACCCCACCAACGCCAACAGTAATTGCGTCAGATTGAGAGCACCGGGTTCAGTCTTGTCAATATCAACGGGGTGGTGGTAGCGCCAGCGACGGGCCAGGACTAAGTTGCCGACCAGATACCCTCCCGTACTGGCAAGCGCTAGAACCCATAGCCCGATTCTGACCACTAGTTGAGTTTGAAAGACGGATAAATAGCCTAGATTTTGGAACCAGGCAAACTCAGCAATAAAATGAGCCAGTAGATCTAGACCAAATACCACTCCCAATACGAGGAGCAGGGACTTAACTAACCAACCAACAACCTTAGAGGACATCACAAGGAACCGCTCTTGGCATGTAACTTTCAAATCATAGAGGATCTGTTCTGGATCAACGCATTAGGAGAGAGACGTAACTTAACCCCATAGTTCGCAATATTGTGGGTGGGGGACAGGTGTTGTAGTGAGTACTGGTCAATTGTTCACTAAATGGTGAGGCAAAAACAGGCATCGAATGCCCCATGGGCTCTTATCTTGCTAGATTTACTATCTCAATCCCATCGAACAGTTTGGAGGTCACACCTGTGGGAGTGGGAACGACGGAATAGGCAGTCGCGCCCTCTGTTCCTGAAATGATTCGGGTGAGTCGACCGTCGATAAAATGGGCTGCGGCACCATCATCAATAGCGATACCGGGGGGTAATGCTTCTATATCAATCAGATGTTCAAAGGTCTGCTGTCTGGCAATTTCTGACGAATAGTGGGGGCAACAGCTCCCTGATAAAAAATTAAGACATTGTAGCGGGCCAAACCCATCGGCTTTGGCATCGGTTAAACAGGACTCAAACCAACAGTTTGCGCCTGCGCTGATTCCTGATAAGACGGTTCCTTGAGCTGCGGCTGCCTTCAGTAAAGGGGCAATTTCCCAAGCCTGCCACACAGCCAACATACTAAACGTATTACCTCCACCGACAAAAATGGCATCTTGAGCCATAATCCAATCACAAAGGTTGGGGGTTCGTCGAAAAAAGGTCAGATGAGACGGGGTGCAGTTGAGTTGGGAAAATCGAGAGTAGAACTTTAGTAGATACCTTTCTGCATCGCCACTGGCTGTGCCAATAAAACCGACTTTGGGAACATTAGCTGCACTCTGCCCTAACACATAGGCATCGAGGCCAGGTTCCGACCCTTCAGAAAAGCCACCGCCACCGATTGCAATAATCTGTCCTTTTGTCATCTAGCCGTCCGTTGACAATCATCCGTAGCCTATACCAATAGTTGTTTTCTATGATGTAATTTAATTCACTGAGTAGATCGCAAAAATATTAATTGCTTGAGAATTGTCAACTGGGCACACTCAATGCGTTGGGAGCTGGATGGTGGTGCCCCCGATGATAGTCATCGGCATTCAGAGACTGCACCATATCCGCAAAGGTGAGATGAAAACATTCCAATCCCCCACATAGCCAATCAATATAGTCAGGCCATTGGTCCGTGGCATTGATGTCCGTCTCGGGAAGGGAACAGTAAATGACACATTCTGAGACCAGATTCTCCCAGTTAAGGGCAAATCCCAGTTCAGCTTCAATCCGTTCCTGTTGCGCGGCGAGTAACTCGTAATGAGCTTGGGCATCTTCATCAAATAATCGTAGCTCAATGGCTAAAGAGGCATGGCCGCGATCCACATGGGCAGATAGTAAAAAGCCCGCTCTACCAATGGCAAAATCAATGTGGTCTTCAGGGGGCGGAGCTACTGCTTTGACCACACTGCCCCGTTGTTCTAACTGATCACAGAGTTCTGACCAGAACGCGACATGCTGTTCTTGTTCTGCTGTTAGGGGTTCGGGTTCAGACTCCTCTGGCTCTGATTTAGGCTCAGGTAGTGCTTCTGCCTGTTGTTCTAGCTGACTCTCCAAATCCAATTCGGTTGAATCGATTTGGGAGGATTCTGTCGGTTCCTCAGCCGGTGAAACCAGATTAAACTGGGCGGCCATTGCGGTTTTACCAATTTGCCATAGCTCAATTTCCACGCCCCAAAATTGCAGTGAAGGTTGAGCGTGCTGATTAAGCCAATTAAGCAGCTTGAGATGTTCGTCAGAGAACTGGCTAGCAATCCAAATGATGCCTGTTGCACTAATATCGGCCCCTTCCGTCAAAAGCTGCCCGAAATGTTGTCCATCCGTGGGACATAGCTGACTACCAATCAAAATCCAGTTTTTGGTTCCTGCCTGCCGACAAAGCAAATCCGCTTGGCGATCGCACATTTGTTGCGCATCTAAAACCACCTCTAAAGACAGACCAATGGCTTCCCCTAGAAGCTGTATATTCTCTTCTTGGCATAGCCAGGGTGCGAAATCCTCAGTAGCGGACTGCCAATATTGGGTGACATCAACTTTCTCTAGACGACCCAAATTGGGTTTTGAGGGGGGCTTGGCAGACATGGGTGAAGATCGCTCTAACGATTCATCCTCCTATGCAAATAACTCGCATCACGGAAGACAACAGGCTGGATATTCAATAGCTTAACGGTTATAGAGTCCAGCAGATCAGGAAGATTGATGCCAAATATCCTGAGCTCCAACATACCGTTTCGATTTCACCCCTCCCAGAACCAAGGTTGAGAGGCGATGCCCTAAGCTAGTTGAAGAAAACTAAAGAACGGCGAGGTATTAACCTGAATATTCAGGGTTGGGTGGGATTTTTGAAGAGGCTAACTTATCAGCCCAACGAGTGGTCTCTGGGAGTCGATACCGGGTGGTGCAGCTCATCACATATTCAATGGCACGGTTCAAACTAATCCGATGTCCCAGAGAAATATACAGAGGTTTTGTCTTAGGGCGAGTGCGGAGGACTGCTCCAATCCTCTCGTCTTTATCAATTAAGGGCTGCCAATTCCCTCGGGTTTGGTCAACAGGCTCATGCTTTCCCACTAAGCGAGATTTGGCAACACCAATGGTAGGCAAATCAACCAGCACACCCAAATGGCAGGCAATCCCAAAACGCCGAGGATGGGCGAGGCCTTGACCATCACAAAGGAGCAGATCAGGCGTAGTTTGAATTTGAGCTAAAGCAGCTAAGACCGTTGGAATTTCTCGAAACGACAAGAGACCGGGGATGTAGGGGAAAGTGGTCGGTTGGCGAGCAATCTTTGTTTCGTGAAGGCTCAGCTCAGGCCAAGTAAGGACTGCAATGGCCGCACGAGTGGTTTTGCCTTGGTCTTCAAACCCCACATCAACCCCGGCGACGTAGCGCACCTCACTAAAATCGTCGGTAGGGATGACCTGGGAACACAGTTGTTTTTGGAGTTGTATTGCCTCTGGAGCAGTTTGGGGCCAATTCTCAATATTTGGAATTCGCACTTACCACTTATGTAGCCAGTGGGTATCGATATAGTCCATCACCATGAGGGAACCGAGCATGCCACCCATGATTCCCAGGATGAATATTAAGGGGTTAGCTACGGCAATTAGACTCCCTAGCGCACACATAACTACCGTCAAAAAGAAAAGAATTATGACCAAAAGTAACGGTCTGAATAAATACATATTAAATTCTTATGAGATATATATCAATTTGTAATGCGATGATTGTTATTGTACTGTATTCGTGCGCCTGCCCAGTCTAGTTTCTCGCGAAGGGTGCGATAGTACGAGTAATTTTCCCGCAGTAATACAAACCTGGCCCGGTATTTGGCCATCCAGATATCCACTCGCTGTCCCGGCCAAATTGAGGTACAAAGCACCCCATCCATCCACAGCTTGGTCGCCAGTTCCCGATCTGCAAGAGGCCAGACACTCACACGAGATCCAGGCGGTAATACAATGGGCCGACTGGATAAACTCAAAGGGCAAATCGGTGTGATCGCCATGGCTTCCATGCCTGGATGCAAAATAGGTCCACTAGCCGCGACGGTATAGCAGGTTGATCCCGTGGGAGTAGCCACTAATAACCCATCTCCTTGATACTGATCCACCACTTCGCCATCAATTTCCAGCTCCAGAATCGAAGTAATCATGCGATCAGCCGATGCGGGCTTAATACACATTTCATTGAGGGCAATGTAAAACGGTTCTTCATCCGGAGTATCTGTCGGATCAACATCACGATCGGCCACTCGGGCCCGTAGCATCATCCGCTGTTGAACGGCATAGCGATCTTCGAGAATTCTTTGCCAGACCTGTTCAGTATCCATAAATAGATCGGCGGGTTCAGTGAGAAAACCTAAATGGCCGCCAATGTTGATTGCCAACATCGGAATCCCATCTGGAGCCAAATGACGGGCAGCGGCCAAGGCAGTACCATCTCCGCCCAGCACAATGGCTAGGTCAATGGGCTGAGTGGCAGAGGCCAGAAAAACTGGATAAGGATTATCTTTTGGACCACTGGGTCCCATCAAAATATGGCAGCCCTGGGCTTCTAATTGACGGGCACATTTCTCTGCCCATCGTTGGCTGTGGGCATCCCCAGCTTTATAGACGATGATGACTTGCTGTAACTGCACCCGATCGGTCCCCTTTTCTGCTTTGCTCAGGCGTATGTAATCACCGTACCCTGTTCGCAGCGATTTATGAGTGGGGGGTAGATTCTGATCGGTGAGCAGTTTCAACGGCAACAGATTCAGGTGATATTACTACAGGTGCCATTGGGCACTGCATAAAGTTCAACTTAAATCCCCATAACCGAGGATGGGGACGAAAGATACGGAAACAGCGTTTAACGCCGACGGGAAGATCTTGCCAGGATTGCACGGTAAATCCCTGCCGTTCGTAGAAAGGAACGATTGGAGGTTTACAGGCGAGATAAACGTCTTGGTCAGATTCCTGAATCAGGGTTTGGACGATTTGTGCTCCCCACCCCTGATGACGGAATTGAGATTGGACAAAAACATAGGCCAACTCACTATGGTTGGTATAGGCATTGAGGAGTGCACAGCCTGCTAAGGTTCCTTCTTGCTCAATCACCTGAAAGCGAGACCAGTTAAATAAAGCTCCAAAAAATCGCATAATCAACTGCCCCATCACCAGACTGGCGAGATAAAAGCCCAGACCCGCCGTCGCCACATTAGCGATGGCCAAAATAAACTGAACATCAATCTCTGTTGTCGATTGTCGCCAGTAGATCTGGAGCCACAAAGCCAATCCCACCAACCCTAAACGGAAAAAGGCAAAACTAAAAAGTCGTACATCTAGCTCAATGCCTTCATCCCAGGTAAATTGCCAAAGCATTTGTTGTATGGCCCACTTATCTTGAGGTTGGGCAGGACGCAGCACGTAAGGAGTAGAAGTTGACATGGAACTAGGGACATAGGAAGGGTCTGTTCCATTCATATCATTTGCCCACCAGAATCTCTGCGGTTCTTCGGCGGGTGATCTGCGGAAAAACTTGGGCTAGGGAAATAGCTTAGAGCAAAGAATATGATTGGGGTCGAAGGTGTCTTTGGCCTGCTGCCACCCTTGCCAATCAGAACCAAAGTGTTGGGACCAGAAATCGGGGGTAGTCTCTCCCAACCATCCGGACAAATATCGCTTGCCGCCTGCGCCCATCACTAACTGATGGACTTGTTCTAAGGCCGTCAACGCTTGAGTCTTTAAGGAGGGCGGAATGCCGGTCGGCAATACGGCGAAGAGAAAGGCCCGTTCAGGCTTCATCAGGAATCGAGGGGTAGGTCGTTCGGCGACCAACAACACTCGATGACCATCACCAAAGCAGGGGGGTAAGATCTCTAGAATTTTTGGAATGATCTCTGTTGCGGCACTTAAGGGCAATAGACAGTCAAACCACGGATGGAGCTGTTGCCAAGCTCCGCTGGCCTGCATGGACCGAAACCGTAGATCGTAACGGGCGGCATAATCAGCCGTATCGTCATCTTCTATATGGAGAAGCTTGTGGTAATTCAAGCCTGCCAATACCTGTTCTTGCTGGGGAGGCGTTGCAGGATCAAACTCTACACTTACATGTAGGCCCCACAACCACTGCACTAGGGGGCGACGCCCTGTAGGCGTTTTCTGTAAACCCTGCATACTAGCAGAGCAAAATCCTTCTAAGTAATCGATGCGATCGCACAGCTGATTCTGATCCCTCATCCAGGTTTCTAGATCTTCATAGACCAAAAAATAAGTGCGTATCTGAGGTTTAATCGGTCGCGTGGCTAAGGTTGCCGATAGGATGACCGCACATCGTCCCTGTCCCCCCAACACTGCGGCATAGAGATCAGGATTTTTATCGACGGTACACCAAAGTCTTTCCCCTGCCCCGGTCACCACTTCTAGGGCAATCACGTTTGCGATCGCAGGCCCATACCGATGACTATTGGCCCCAAATCCTCCCGCTGATAACGTTCCCCCCACCGTTAAATTCAGATTGAGGGGCATCATACAAGGCAAATGCTGATAGGGCTTCAGTGCAGCAACCAACTGTCGCCACGTAGTGCCAGCACCACAGGTCACTTGCTGAGGCAAAGTTTCAGAATAGTTAATATCATCCAATCTTGAGGTATCCAAAGTGATCCCCCCAGGACTAATAGACTGTCCATTTTGGCTACATCCTTTGCCCCGCAGCGTGACCGGCAACTGGTCACGATTAGCCAACTGCAACAATGCAGCCACATCCTCCCCATGCCGAGGTTGAACCACTAAGCGTGATTGTCCCTGAATCAGATGTCCAAAATCATGACTAGCAGTAGTTAAAACAGCAGGATCACTATCAAACGGCAATCCAATTTCGCTAACTCCATGAGTTAATGCAAAAGTTTTCTGAAACACTGTCTCACCCCTCCAAAAAAGCTCTAAACTCGAAAAAGTTATCCAGTCATTTTCAAAAAATCGTTAATTAGTCGAAAGGTGAATCAAAGTCACCGATAGTTCACTTAAATGAGATTTAATAACATCAGCATTCTGTTTAATCTCTGGTTTTAGAAAGAATTCTTCAAAAATATTGGGAAATCAAAAATAGATAGCTTTTTCTATTTTTGATTTCTGCTGATGCAACATTTTCGTAGAGCTAAAGATATGGTTATCTATCTGACATGCAATTACTAGAAAAAATCCTCTAGGTACTCAAAAAAGAGTGGAATTAGATAGCATTCAACGTCCTTTCATGATAGAAACTGGTTTTAGTTCCCTTCTATAAGACTGAACCATATCTCTACCTCTACTTAACTTAGGACTTAGCCTACGTTAATGATGGAAGCTTGTTGATGATTACGCTGAGGCAACACCACATTTTGCATCATGTACTCAACGGTATGGGGATGAATCCACCCCTTATCAGCAAGGAGTTTTCCAATAGGCTTGTTCACCTCTTGTTGCTCTTGTAATGCCTCCTCAAGCTGGGCATGAGTGACTAAATTTGCTTCTAACAAATAGCAACCAAATGGCTTTAAGTCTGCAGTAGGTGCAGCCGTTGCCGGCGCAGCCAGTCGATCGGTATAGAGGTTGTTCTGAGTCGTAACTTTGAGATAATCGAGATATTCACTTTCCAAAGCAGGCTGAATATTCGCTTGCTGTGCAAAGGCCAACAACTCATTCATCAAGTTCGTGAACACCGCAAAGGTTTCATCTACCGCCACATAAGCCGCTTGCCGCTCTTCCTCCGATAGTTCTACCGCTTCGATCACCTGTCGTGACTCGGTTGAACAGAACGTATGACCTGTATCGACTTCTAGATGGCCTGCACCGAAGTATTCGTAGTCATATTGAGTTTTTTTTGTGAGCTCACGAGCAGGAGCCGCTGAGTTAGCGAGCAGAATATTTCCCGTCGATTCAGTGGCTTCAATGATTGTGAACTTACGGGCTGGACTCGCCTGGTAGGTCGCATTGTAAAGGTAGTACGCAGCCGCGCGGGCATTGATCGTTTGCTCATTCCAAAGGAATTCCAAAGATTCATTGAAACTCAGTCTGGGGTTGAATCTGAGCTTGTCCATATCACTGAGCAACCAAGGCCAGTGATGGTCATCTTCATAGGTATGAACATTAATAATTTTCTGGAGCTCATCGGTGGTCGGTTCATCCCGAAAAACCTGGCGATTTAGTTCACCAAAACTCATAGCAAATGGTGCAATGCAGGGTGCAAAGGCTAATCTTCGCCTTGGATCAATGGTTTGATCTTGGAGGAATTCAAACAAAGGCAATTGCGCAAATTCTTTCTTTTTTTGGTTGATATGAGCAAGAACTTTTTTCATCCCGATCCCCTTCGTATAGGTAAAATACTTGAATCTATTTTTCTCTCTGAGCTTAATTTTTTGAGAGATACTTCCTCGACAACTAATACAGAAATTACTATTTACGTAAATGATTATTGCAGAAATATTTAATTTAGTGAAGTAATGAAAAATACATTAATATATTGTCAGTTTTTGATATAGAAAAAGAGATCTTGTGAATTCCTAAATAGATATTATTTTATTTATTCCATAAAGAATATTTTTATAGTCAGTTATCAGCAAATACAGTTCTTTTTTTACATTAGTAGTTAGTTCAAATACATCAATAGAGCCTTGACAATATTTTTTCTTGGCATACTTTTTTCCCTCTAGCTATCAGCATCGATAGTTAATACCAAATTCAACTTGTTTTATCCAAAAAGGTTAAAAAAGTGGAATAGATATTTATTTATCTGCAGTAAATCATCTTAAAACAGCTAAATAGAGTGAATCCTCCACTTTTAACGGAGGATTCACTCTCAAGAGGGGAATAAAGCTGTGCTAGCTCAGGTTAAACGGCTTTTCCAAAATGAGGTTGAGGTCGGTCTGTGGATCAATAACAACGACTTCATCCACGGCAGGATCGATAACGCCACCAATCGTTGCCCCCGAAGCAGCGCCTGCTAGAACTTTCTCGGCTGTAATGGTGCGATCACCAATGACCGTTGATAGGCCAGCGGCGGCGGCAGCCCCCAGAGCAGAGTCTCTAGCCACTGAAAGCCAAGGACGATTGCGGTTGGTTTCAATGGCCGTCCCTACCGCAGCTCCCGTCAGGACTTTTTCTGCTGTGATGTTGCCATCTCCAATCACACTCGACAACCCTGCAGCAGCACCGGCACCTAAAACAGCATTTCGAGCCAGGGCTAACAAATTTGGATCGCGAGCGCTGATAGTACGGGTAATAATCTCAGAAGAGGCATCAAGGGAATAGTTTTTGCCATCAATCATGACCTCACGGGCAACAAATTGAGTCCCATCCCTTTGGGGTTGAAGTTCGCCCCTGATAGAGCTGCCTTTGGGAATGATAATATTGCCCTGATTATCTTTAATGTCCTGAGCCACCTTGAGGGTTAGGGGTGCAGTCTCTTGGGGAGAGACAATCACTTTTTGGGCCACATCATAAAAGACCGGAATTTCGGTTCGAACTTGTAAACCTTGAGATGGAACCCCTGCAATGTAGTTGCCAGAGATCAATGATGCCTGTTGCGGGGTCTTGAGCGCTTGGCAAAGGAATGATGCGACTTCTGCCCGTGTTGCTCTATTGTTGGGTTTTAAGTACCGAACATCAGGATAATTGACAACAAGTTGAGTTTGGGTTGCGGCTGCGATCGCATCACGCGCATAACTGGGTATTGCACTGGCATCAGCATAGGTATTACCGAGGGTGGCATTAATTGACCCTGTAGGTGTGTTCCCCAAACCATTGTTGAGGGACACCAAGACTTGAGTTCGAGGAATTTGCTGGGAAGGACGAAACTCACCACTGGGGTAGCCGGTTAGAAATCCAGTTTGGGAAGCGGTCCGAATCGCATTGGCGGCCCAAAAGTTAGACCGAACATCGGTGAAAGAACGGGCATTGCGATCGCGGGTTGCATTGGGAAATGCATTGACCACCATCGTGGCATATTCGGCCCGGGTGACAGGAGCATTTGGGCGAAATTCGCCGTTGGGATAACCATTGATAATATTGCGTTGGGCCAGGGATTGAATACAACTTTGCGCCCAATGACCTTGAGTATCTGAAAAGCGAGTTTGGGCAAGGACGGTAGATTGAGCGAGGAAAGGACTAACCAGAGCGGTAGAGAGTCCCAAACTCAAAAGCGCAGCCGTTGAAGACTTCCATTGGTGTGAGGGTGTCATCATGCAGGTCACCAAAAAATTAATTTCAGTGATAAATGATGGATTGCTAATTATTTTAGTTCCTAATAAAGTAAATGAAACTTTTATAGGACTATTGAGTCTTATAATTCAAAATATAGTACTTTAATCCCATTTTTAATTATATTTGAAACTTTATAGGGTTATCCGTAGTCGCCCTTTCTTTTCATCCCATTCTCCCTGCCCATGAGGGAAGCATAACTTTCCTCTCTCTAACTCCCTTGACGTGTTAGAACTGGCTTGGGTTGCCAGGGATAACGCCTTACATGTCAGACTCAGAGCAGGTTCAGATTCGATTTTGTACGCCAGCGGATTATGTTGCGATCGCATCCATATACAATGAAGCGATCTCCACGGGCAGTATCACCTTCGATACTCGTCAATTCAAAGCAAAAGATATTCAAGCCTGGGTAGATAAATTTTGCGATCGCGAATGTCTATTAGTGATTGAGCGTCAGCAGCAGATTCTGGGCTGGGGCATTGTCAAACAATATAGTGATCGCCCTGGGTATCGGGTCTGCTGCGAAACATCGATTTACCTGACCTTTGCCGCAAAGGGTCAAGGGTTGGGGAAAATGATGCAAACTGCTCTGCTAGAAAAGGTGGTTGAGCTAGACTACCACCATGTCGTCGTCAAAATTGTCGCTACCAATGATGACAGTATTGCCTTCCACAAGGGCTTTGGTTTTGAAATGGTCGGTGTGCAAAAAGAGGTTGGGCATGTTGCTGATCGCTGGCAAGATGTTGCCATCATGCAGCTCATTCTGCCTCAAGTGCCACCCTACTCTCCCTGAGTCGTAGTTGATACAGAATGAGTTGAATAGAGACATGAACGAAGCAGAAGAAGCAGCGGGACTCCCAAAAACATCAAACTATCGTTATGCCAAACGAGTGGGCAACCAGCTATTTGTGGCTGGACAAGTTCCACACGATTCCAATGGCCAACTGGTTGGTCAATCGGCTCCATCCGTCCAAGCAACTCAATGCCTAGCCAATCTTCGCCAGCTTCTTGTTGTGAATGGATTTAGCGAAAGTGACATTCAGCAGGTCACCATTTATGTGGTCGGTGAAGCTACCAATCTTGCTAGTGCCTGGAATGCTGTCGAACAGTGGTTTGATGATGAAGTACCCCCTGCAACCCTTTTAGGAGTCGCTCAATTAGGCTATGTCGATCAGCTAGTCGAAATTGACGCCACTATTATCCAAGAGACATAAGATCATACAGACCAAAAAAGCATTCTTGGAATACCACCCAATTAGGCTGTAACCTGCACCCCTTTCCAAAAAGCAACGTACCCCTTAATATTCTTGACTGCATCTTTGGGGTCAGGGTAATACCAAGCGGCGTCTTTATTTACCTGACCCTCCACTTCAAGACTGTAGTAGTTGGCAACACCTTTCCACGGACAATTTGAATGGGTATCACTGGCCTTGAAGTAGTCAGTTTCAACGGCATCAGGGGGGAAGTATTGATTTCCGTCTACTACTTCGCATTGATCGCTTTCAGCGATAACTACTCCATTCCAAACTGCTTTTGACATTAAGACTCTCTCCGACTCAAACTCTTCTTCCTTGTAACGTACCGTGTCAAATCTGACAAGTGAATGGGAAACCTGTGGTTAGGGCCAAATAGACTTTTTTGGCGACCTGACAATCCTTTTATCCAATACAAACTAGGGAATATGGCTCCAACAAAACCCAGGCCCCCCGTTCAAGTTATTGATTCTTTTCTCACTCAGCAAGATATTTTGAGTGCCTTAGTGGTTTGGATTATTCTCGAAGGGTTTAGCTTTATTCTCTTGCCCAACTTCACCCTCATCTCCGGGGAGAATAAAACCCTGACCTGGGTTTTGATTACTACCCCTCTGGGTATCGCTGGGTCGATCATCATTGGTATTTGTTCAAGCTGTTTGCAATACTGCCATGTGCGACTGCATAAAGCCGATCCTAAAAAAAAGCTCTTGGTTGCCTTCGCGAATATGGGTAGTTGGCTGGGCTTGGCAGGAATCGGGTTTCCCCTGATCGTTGTGGGCCTAGAATTTTGGCTGCTGATTGTTCACGGTATTGATAGTTAACCCATTTGCGGGAAAAACCTACAGTGTTTAGGGTGTGAGGTGATACGGAAAAGATTCAATCTATTGCCCATCCTTCAGCCAGTAGGGGTCTTCCGTAAAGACAATGTCGATTTCAGGGAACGGATGTAAATCTGCGATCGCATCTGCAAACTTCTGCCTCAACTGGTCGAGTTCTTGCACCCGCTCAACCGCAAACTCAGCAGGGACGAGAAGCTGAATAAAGACATACAGCACTCGTCCTTGAACCATCATCTGCAAATGAAATCGATCGATGGGGTGTTTTTGACTGCGGGCAACTTGGGCAATGGTCTTGCGAATCTCTCGGTCCAACTCGCTTTCTGGAGCAACGCCTAATAGTTGATTGACCCCTTCAAATACAGTGCGTAACGGTAGGGGGATGATAACCAGCACCAAAAGAGCGACTAGCAGCGGGTCAACGTAAGGGAGATAAATATTCCAAGCGGTGTCTTGCAGTAACATCGTCACCACAAAGGTCAAGGCAACTGCGCTACTAATACAGCCATCCACCGTCCAGTCTCGGGCTTCAACCTCTAGCAACGGTAAGTTCAACCGTCGGGCATAGCGATGCATCAAGATGGCAAAGGTAAAACACCCCATTGTGGACAGGGTAGCATAGGCCAAGGCTAAGCCCACGACAAGATCTCGTCCTCCATGCAGCAAGTCTTCTATCGCCGATACGAAAGCAAACAAGCTGACGGATAGAACAATAATGCCCTTAATCGTATTAATAAAAGGCTCAAATCCGTAATAGCCAAACTGGTAGCGACGACTGGGGCCTTCCTGGATCAGAGCTGCTACTTTGAGACTGACAAAGCTCATGGTCATGGTCATCAGGGAGTAAAACCCATCCAGCAAGATAGCTCCAGAATGGGTATATAGCCCAAACACCCCACCCAACACGGCAAAAATAGCCGATCCTATGATCGATAGAGTCAACGCCCATTGCTCTTGGGTGCCCTGATCCGGCGGTGTTGTTGTCGTAGCTATCATTTCACTGCCTATCTGTGACTAACGGGAGGACAACTGTTCATACCCTGGCCATTCCAGCCAAACAACTTCTTCTCGCAGTTGTTCGCCCGTGACACTGGATAAACGAGTTCGAAACAGCTCGACGCCCCGGACTTCATAGCCGAGTTCTTCAGCAATGGCGGCCAACAGCTCTCCTGTTCGAATTAAAACCTGGAGAAAAGAAGCCTGATCACCCACAACATAGGCCAGTTGGGCTCCCGGCTTTAGAATAGGGCGCAAGTTCGCAAAATGGCGCTTCATGCCCCCAAAGTAGAGGGCGGTGACCCTATGATATAACTTCTCAAACCCCGAATCTTTGTCCATTTCCAAGCGACGGCGTTCGATAGTCGCGGCGAGCTGAGTGACTTGCGGTGTGTTTGCCACCCATAAATCATCCCGATCGGCGGCAAACGCATTGCGGGTATTCGAGCGGAGCAATGACTGTTTATAGGCTTTTAAGTCGGATGGATCCTGAAGAAACCCTAGCAGTACCGACTCTAACCGCGTGGTGCGGGTGTAGTCTTTTTCATTCGGATAGGGGGGAGAGGTAATCACCGCATCAATGGATTCTGGCTGAATCACTCGGGTTAAATCCCTGGCATCCTGGTGATGGCAAACCGTCGGCGGGGGGCAATCGATGCCACCTAAGTCTACGGCCATCGCCAAAACCTGCTGATGCCAAGCGGTTAAAACGGGAGCATCCTGTTTGCGCTGGCGGCTGATACCGACTTCTGGGGCAAATCGCAGGTTACTGGCGGTATGGACACTGGTATGGGCCAGGGCAAGCTGGAGGAGAGGTCGCAGTTGAGGATTCCGTTCGGCATCGATAGCATCCCGCAAGACCAGACATTTATGGAGGGGCAGATCGCCAATGGAGTTTTTGAGCAGCAGCGATTGTGCCTCTGGTGCCAGCTTTTTTAGGTGGGTTGTATTTTTAGGTGTAATGTCGCGGGAGAGGAGATAGCAAATCCGTTCTGCGGCTCCTCGCACTTGATCTGGATCAGCGGTCCAGGTGGTTTTGGTGCGGGAGGCAAACCAGGACATGGGAGTCGCCTCCACTCCCACAGCAGGAATCCCTTGTTTCTTGGCTTCTACAATCGTGGTCCCAGTGCCACAAAAAGGATCTAGGAGGGTGCTGTTCGCCGTTAGACCGAACTTATCAATATAGGTCCGGACCAAATGGGGTGGAAAGGACAAGATAAAGCGATACCAATCATGAAAACTGCGATCGCTCTCCTGCAAGCGATTCAGATTGAGATCCTTGGGATTAGAGGCGTCCATTAAGAGGATTGCGATCTCGTCTGGGTAACAATCCGATCAAAATACCAGTTCAGTCCTGGAGCTAGAACGCTGTGTAGTTTGGCCAATAATCCCATTTCCAATCCAGGAGCCACCACAAACTGGTTATTTTTTACCCCTTGGACAATCTTTTGGGCCACATCTTCCGGCTGCCACATTTCCGCAGAGGCGGTAATGTTCTTCGTCTCTGGGGGTTTTGTTTTATTTTCCGCTTCCAGTTGGGGGGTATCCGTATCGGGAGGATAGACAATTGACAAGCCAATCCCAGTCCCTTTCAATTCTCCCCGCAAGGATTCAGCCAACCCCCGCAGTGCAAACTTGCTGGGGCTGTAAGGGGTATATCCAAAGAGCCCCACTAGTCCTGCCCCTGACGAAATCAACACAATATGTCCCCGGTGACGCTCTTCCATTAGGGGCAAAACCGCTTTAACGGCATACAAAGTGCCAAAGTAATTGACCGCCATCGTTTGCTCAAAGACTTCGAGGGGAACATCTTGGAAATAACCTGGACGGGCCATACCTGCAGCGGTCATTAAAATATCGGGTGGTCCCAGTTGTGCAGTTGCAGTGTAAATAGCTTGGTTTAAGGCTTCTCGGTCAGCGACATCCGCCTCTAAAGCTAAAACTTGCTGGCCGGACTGGACTGCTTTAATGTCCTGAGCGGCTATCTCTAATTGACTAGGAGTGCGGGCAATCAGGGAAATATTTGCCCCATGACTGGCTAAGAGGCAAGCGGTAGCCTTACCAATACCACTCGATCCACCCGTAATCATGACATGGCGTTGATCAAAGTCCATCCGTTGACTCAATAGTTGTCCTTAACGATAGAAATTACCCCGAACGCTCATCCCTATCGATGAACAATCTGTCGCAGCAGATAATTCCAGATCTCCGGGATGGGGTGGCGAGGCTGACTCAGATGGGAAGTTTCTCCCGTAAAAGCCATGTTCCATTGTCCTTGCTCATGGACCAGTTTAGTTAACCCACAGGTGGGAAAGCGAACGGGAGAGCGCTGATCGACCAGTCCCCAAGCGGCTCCCTTGCCAATTAACTCATGGGTAACGATGAGCAGCGGCCCTGAAAAGGTCTCCACCAATTGCTGAAGCGCTTTTCCTGCCCGGGCAAGCGCCTCTGCTTCAGTTTCTGGGAACGGGGGAATGATATGGCTCCGGTAATGTCGATCAATTTGAGGGAAGCGATCGGCCATCTCACCAACAGGCAGCGGTTCTGGACAACGCTTAAACAGCTTGGAACTCATATGTTCTCCCAATCCAGCCTCCAGATGGATGGGCAAATTCAAAGCCGTTGCTGTATGGACTGCCGTCACTACGGTTCGTAAAAAAGGAGAAGCAACGATATTCTCGATGGGTTCTGACTTAAGACACCGAGCCACATCCTGAGCCTCCACCACCCCTGCCGCTGAGAGACCTGGATCATGGGGACGTTCTGCCCGTTTGCGCCAGCCTAAGTCAGCATAATCTTGCCGATGGCCATGGCGTGCAATCCAGACTACTTCAGACATATTGGCACCCCAAATTAGGCAGGGATTTCAGTCTCTATTTGAGACAGAGCAGAAGCAAGGGTCTCTACGGTTTGGCGAATTTGGGCTTCCGTATGGGTGCTACTCAGGAAAAAGCGGAGTCGAGCCTCATTTTGGGGCACCACAGGGAAGGTCATAGGTTGGACATTAATCCCTTGGTGAAAGAGCTGCTGGGATAGATGCAGCGCTTTGAGGGTATCGCCCACCATCACGGGAATAACAGCCGAACCTTGACTGGTCCCGGTGTTCAACCCTTTTTCTTTAGCTAAGTCTAGAAATAATTGAGCCCGAGCATGAAGCCGAGCCACGCGCTCTGGTTCTTGCTTTAGGACCTGTAGTGCCGCCAAAGACGCAGCCGTATTGGCAGGGGTAATGCCAATGCTATAGATAAAGCCGGGTGCCGTACATTTGAGGTATTCAATCAAAGGCTGGGAACCAGCAATATAGCCTCCACAGCTGGCAAAGGACTTACTGAGGGTGCCCATCCAAATATCAACGGTTTTAGGGTCAATACCAAAATGCTCACTAATACCCTGACCGTGCTCGCCCAAAACCCCAATCGAGTGGGCTTCATCCACCATTAGAAAAGCTTTATGGCGTTCTTTGAGTTCAATAAATTCGGGTAAATCGGGAATGTCGCCATCAGCACTGTACACCCCTTCAATCACCACCAAAACTCTCTGATAGCGTTGCCGATGCTGCTTCAAGAGTCTTTCTAGATCTGCTGTATCATTATGGGCAAAGGACATGGCCCGTGCACCTGACAGCATACATCCGAGAAAAATGCTGTTGTGGCTATAGGCATCGTAAAGAATCAGGTCATCACGGCCAAATAAATGTCCAATTGTGGTGACGTTGGTACCATGACCCGCGACGTAGAGAACGGCGTCATCTACACCAATAAAGTCTGCAATTCCTTGTTCAAGCTCTAAATGTAAGGCTTTCTCGCCAGAGACGGGGCGGCTAGCTGAGACTGAAGTGCCATAGCGATCAATGGCTTGTTTGGCGGTTTCTGAAACAGTTGGATGTCCGGCTAGCCCTAAATAGTTATAGCTGGAAAAATTGATCAGCTCTTTGCCATCAATGCAGGTTGTATCTCGAGCAATCCCTTCATGGACAGAGAAATAAGGGTTGCGGATATCATTCGCTTGCAGTTGGGCTTGCTGCTCTTTGAGCTGAAGATATTCAGGATAGAGATCGAAGCGATAATGTTCGGGAGGAATTTCGGGTTCAGATTCTGCTTTTTTCTGCAATAATTCCGCCAGCAATTCGCGTTTTTCTTCTGCGGAGAGATGATCCAGGGAATTAGAGGAATTACTCATGGGCAACATTATGCTCTGACAACATCGCGTTCAGCAGGCCATCCACTTCATCGTCACTCAATACATCCAATTTGGACAGGAGTTCATCGGCATCTGCGGGTAATGCTGAAGTAGTGGGAGAACTGCCTTCATTATCGGTTACTAAGTGCTCTGATAATTCACGAATATTGGAATAATCTAGAACAAGCATGGGATCCAAACGGCGACCCAGAAAATGTTCCAGTTCACCTGAAACATTGACGACTTCTACGGAGTTCATTCCGTAGTCAATGAAATCCACATCGATATCAATTTCCTCTGGACTCATTTCCAAAGAAGTTGCCAAGTGTTTTTTTAACCAGGCTTGAATGTCTGCCAATGTAGGGGAAGTCTGCAGGGGCGAAACAGTTCCCTGAGACTGTGCTTCCGCTACAGCGACCGTGCTTTGATAGTTATCCTGGATTGGCATATTGTTTTTACTCTAATTGCTTAAACAACAGGTTAAACCGAATTGTGAATTTAAGTTAAAACTTCGGTTCATCATAAAAGATTTATTTAACAGCAACAAGGTGGCATGTAGAGATTACTCAATTGGCCCATTCTTTAAAGTCCTTAGAACTAAATGTTCTAGTCTCCTTAGTAATGCCGTTGATCAATCTAGCCCTTTGCCGTTATGGGAAAGTTATAACTTAGTCCAGATGGGGTGGGAGTGATCAAGGTTGCTTCAGTCGAAACTGCCTCATGTTACGCATGGCTGATGTCTTTCCTGAGATAAGTGTGTAAGTTGAGACTGACTTTCTGCCTGAAAAAGTTCCAAGGTTTACTGTTTTTTTTAGGCGCGAGGCATGCTCTTGGCTACACTCTCTAAGTCTCCCTCTAGAAATTTGGCTCTACAAGTAAACCGCTGAATTTTACCACTAGATGTCTTGGGAATACTGCCGGGTTTGAGCAGCAGCAGGGCATGAATCTGCAGGTCATGGTCTTTGGCAACCGCCCGACGAATTTGGGTGAGGATGTCTTTTTCGACGGCGGCAGGTTCTGAGTCTGAGGTCAGGGTTGTGGGAGGGACAAAATTATTGAGCTGAGCGGTTTGGGAGGATGGCTTCTTGCCATTTTTTTGATAGCGATTGATATAGTTCCGCTCCAACTCCGCCACTACTACTAGCCGTTCTTCACCTGCTTCTGTAATCGAAAATGCAGCGGCACAATTGGGTCGAATACCGGGATAGCTTTGGACCACGGTCAACTCAATGTCCTGGGGATAATGATTACGGCCGTTGATAATAATCACATCCTTTAAGCGACCCGTCACAAAAAGCTCGGAACCCACCAAAAAGCCATAGTCTCCAGTCCGTAGAAATGGGCCAGACCCGGTATCTGCTAAATGGGCCTGAAAGGTTTCTCCAGATACTTCTGATTGCCGCCAGTATCCCTGGGCAATGCTTTCGCCAGACACCCATATTTCGCCGACTTCTTCTGCTGAACATTGTTGGAGGGTTTCAGGATTGGCAATAACGATTTCCTGGCCTTGGAGGGCGGAGCCGCAACCCACTAAGGTGCGGGCATCGGCATCTTTAGAATGGGCAGAGACAACTTGATGTTGTTCTAGGGCTGCGCCTTGGACTGTTTTTAGAGCGGGTTTGGCATTTCTCTGTCCCCCGGAAACGATCAGGGTGGCTTCGGCAAGGCCATAGCAGGGGAAAAATGCTTCAGACCGAAATCCACAGGGGGCAAATTTGGTGGCAAAGTCTTCAAGGGTTTGAGCGCTGATGGGTTCTGCTCCGTTAAAGGCCACCCGCCAGGAGCTCAGGTCCAATCCCTGGAGCTGCTCTGGTTTGACTTTGCGCAAGCATAAATCATAGGCAAAATTTGGCCCACCGCTGGTAGTGGCTCGATAGCGAGAAATCGCTTGTAACCAGCGAATAGGACTTTGCAAGAACATAAAGGGGGACATCAACGCCACGGGAAACCCTCCATATAAAGGCTGCAAAATCCCACCGATCAAACCCATGTCGTGATAAGGCGGTAGCCAAATGACCCCTTGGCATTGGGAACTATGCTCAAAGCATTGATGAATTAGAGATAGATTCTGTAAGAGATTGTCATGGGTGATCATCACCCCTTTTGGCGTTGCAGTTGATCCAGAGGTGTATTGAAGAAAGGCTAAATCTTGTCCTTGGGGATGAATCTCTTGCCAGGCTTGGCGGGGTTCGGTGACGCTGAGGCTATCGGTCGCCAGCCACTTGAGGGCGCTCAACTCTGCTGCATCAATCAGCTGTCGTTCGAGTTTCGACAGGATTTGGGACGTTGTCAGGGCAAAAATGGCTTGGGAATCAGCAATCACGCTTTGCAAGCGCATCAGGGAGCGATTGGGACGGGGTGGATAAATCGGGACTGCCGTGACGCCTGCATAGAGGCAGCCAAAGAAGGCGGCAACATATTCTAATCCGGGCTGATACACCAATAGGGCTCGGTCACCCGGTTGGCAAGCAGACTGTAACGCGGCTGCGATCGCACGGGCCTTAGCATCCAACTCTGCATAAGTGAGATGGAGGGTTTCATCTTCACCATCGACTAAAAAGGTAAAGCCTTGATGATCTGGCTGGTGAGCCGCTCGATAGCGGAGTAAATCCACCAAACTTTCCACCTTCGGTGGGCAAGTTCCTTCGACCTTGGCGTCCCAATTTGTTGTTTCAGCCACGTTATACTCCATCCTGACTACAGGATTATGAATTCGTTTTCGATTTGAATAGCCCTTGTAACCGCTGATCCCATTTCTTCTGATTGGTCTCTGCATCTTTGATATAGGGAGACCAAGCAATCAATTGGATAATGAACTGATTCAGTAGGGAAGCAGGGAATTTTAGAGGACGGACAATATCGACAAAAAGGACGACCCGAACTTCATCGGTATTATTCCAGGCCTCATGCTCGAAGGAGTCATCGAACACTAGGCTTTTGCCTTCTTGCCAATGGCGCACATCATCTCCCACTCGAATCCCGCAGTCTGAAGCGGCCTCGGGAATGACCAGTCCCAGATGGTAGCGCAGAACGCCATTAAAGGGGCCACGATGGGGCGGTATTTGCTTTTGTGGCAGCAAAATAGAGAAAAAAGCAGTCTTTACACCGGGAATACTGACTAATAGTTTCGCCGTTTCCGGACAAAGACGACAGTTTTGCTCTGCCGTCACCCCGTAGGCATAAAAGAAAAAGGTTTTCCAGCGCTGATCATTCGTGATGTTGTACTGATCGGGGGAAATGTCTTGAAAATTAGGGAGGTCATCTCTATATTTAAGAATTTCATCTAATTCCTTACGGATAACCTGCCAATTATCCTCAAAAGTTTTTACCCATTCAAACTGAGCGGTATCAAAGAACGTCGAGTTTCCCACCAGGGAAGCAGACCGAATGATGCGCTCTAATTGACGCAACAGATTTTCACCTGCTTTTAGGGCGACCTCACGGTTCTTAGTTTTGAAATCGGTGTAAAACTGGCTCAATGCACTCATAAGTTAGGGGGTAGAAATCAACAATTGGGCGCATTAACACTCCAGCCAATGTACACCATGATCTGTCTCGATGCTATTGGGACCCTTTAGCCGCTGATAACGCATCAAATCGCTGGTCCCATTTCTTTTGATTAGCGGCTGCACCTTGAATATAAGGGGACCAGGAAAAGAGCTGAATCACCGCTCGGTTCAACAGAGAGATCGGGAATTTAACCGGCCTCACCACATCCAAAAACAGGACGACACGTACACTATCCGCATCGTTCCAAGCCGTATGTTCAAAAGAGTCATCAAACACTAGGCTTTTACCTTCTTGCCAATGACGAATGTCCTTGCCGACGCGAATGCCACATTGGTCCGTGGCCTCTGGCACCATCAACCCGAGGTGATAGCGCAGGACACCGTTATAGGGACCTCGATGGGGTGGGATGCGTTGGTGGGGTAGCAAGATCGAGAAAAAGGCTGTTTTTAACCCAGGGATTTGTTCAATCAACCGGGTGGTTTCTGGGCAGCGATCGCAGTTCTTTTCAGCCTTGATGCCATAGGCATAAAAGGCAAACATTTTCCACTGGGTATCTTTAGTGAGTTCAGAGTCATATTCCACCAATTCTTCAAAATTGGGCAATGCCTCTTGGTATTGGAGGACCTGTTCCAACTCTTGACGAATCGTTCGCCAATTCTTTTCCAAGAGAGAGACCCAACTAAACATATTGGGGTTAAAAAAGGTGTTGTGGCCCACCAGGGACGAACGCGAAACCAACCCGCCAATATGTTTGCGCATTAAAGTTTCGAAAAATTCTTTCACGGGACTGTATTCCAATGATGTGTTGACTATCGTAATAAATCCTTAATTCTGATGGCTGAGTGGGACATCAGAATTAGATTAGTGAGATTTCATAATCGCACCTAGGCGTTGTTCCCACTGGTTCTGAAGCTTTTTAGCATCCTGAACAAAGGGCGACCAAGAAATTAAGCGAATAAGGGTTTTGTTGAGGACAGAGACGGGAAATTGAAGGGGTCGGATCACATCGACAATGAGTACGACCCGAACCTCGTTGCTATCGTTCCAGACCTCATGGGGAAATCGATCATCAAAGACTAAACCTTGCCCCTGCTGCCAATGACGAATTTGATCCGCTACCCGCAGACGGCATTGGGTTTCGGGTTGGGGCACTTTTAGGGCCAGATGGTACCGGATGACTCCCTTGAAAACCCCGCAATGCTCGGGAATATGTTTGTGGGGCAACAAGATGGAGAAGAAGGCCGTTTTCATGCCCGGAATGGATTCGATCAGTTGGCTGGTTTGAGGACAGTGAGCACAGTTTTGAGCCGCTTTTACCCCAAAGGCATAGAAGAAAAAGGTCTTCCAGCGATCGTCTTGGGTGAGACGGTACTGATCTGGCGATAAATCTTGGAAGTTGGGTAGCTCATCCTGATACTGGAGAATATCATCCAGTTCTTGGACAATGATGTGCCAGTTGTTTTCTAGCCTCTTGATCCAGGGGAACTGTTGAGCTTCGATAAAAGGCGTATTTCCCACTAGGGAGTAGGACTCGATCAGACCTTCGAATCGCCGCAATAACTGCTCGGCTCCCTTTAAAAAGAGCTGACGACTTTTAGTCTGCCAATTTCCATCGTGTTGACTGAAAGCATTCATAGCACTGGAGGTTTGAGTAGACAATCTGTCCTTGGCTTTCACTAAGGATGACGACATCAGATCGGGGAACGTTAAATTACGATTGATTCGCGGCCATAGGGGCCATCAAATCTGAGATATTGCCTTGGGTTTCTTGTTTCCACTCAGCAACGGGTTGAAAACTGTTTTCTAAAAATTTAGTTCGACAAGCGCGACGCTGGATCTTGCCACTAGAGGTTTTGGGGATGGCACCCGGCTTGAGAAGCAACACGGCATAGACTTCAGCCATATGGTCCTCGGCAATGGCCAAACGAATTGCTCCGATAACCTCTTCGACGGGTAAGCGACGGAAAAAGTTTCGTTCCACTTCATGGACAATCACCAGATGCTCTTCACCATTCAGGGGAATGGAAAAAGCAGCGCCATGGTTGGGCCGTAGGGCCGGATGGCATTGCTCAACGGTTTGTTCAATCAGCTGGGGATATTGGTTACGCCCCCAGATAATCATCAAGTCTTTAATACGGCCCGTGATATAGACTTCACCATCCTGGACAAAGCCTAGGTCGCCGGTACGTAGAAAGGGTCCTTCGCCGGTATCAGCCAAGTGGGCCTGAAAGGTCTCGGCGGTGATGTCAGGTCTGTTCCAATAGCCTTTGCCGACGCCGGCCCCAGACACCCAAATCTCACCGACTTGGTTTTCCGCACATTTAGTTCGGGTATCGGGATTTGCGATCGCAACCTTATCCCCTAACAACATGCGGCCACAGCCGATAATCGCCTGGGCTTTGTCAGACTCCGGCTCTACAGACACCACTTTATTTTCGGCCAGGGCCGTACTGTCGAGATAGCGAATCACGGGTGGCTCTGACTTCAGGCCCCCGGAGATAAATAAGGTGGTTTCAGCCATGCCATAACAGGGATAAAAGGCTTCCCGGCGGAAGCCACAGGGGCCAAAAAAGTCCACAAACTTATCCAGGGTATCGGCCTTGATGGGCTCTGCCCCAGAAAAGGCTACTTCCCATTTGCTCAGATCCAGCTTGTCTCGCTGCTGCGGCTTTACCTTTTGGCACAGTAAATCATAGGCAAAGTTGGGTCCGCCGCTGGTGGTCGCCCCATATTTAGACACGGCTTCTAGCCACAAAATCGGTTTTTGGATCAGGGAAATCGGCGACATCAGGGTCACTGGGAACCCCCCATACAGGGGTTGAAGAACACCCCCCACCAGACCCATATCGTGAAATAGCGGTAGCCAAATCACGCCTTGACTCGTGTCTGAATGGCCAAAGCCCTCATAAATCAATTTAGAGTTATGGAGCATATTGCCGTGGGTGACCATCACCCCTTTCGGATCTCCAGTGGACCCCGAGGTGTATTGCAAAAAGGCCAACGTGTCCGGCTCTAAGTCGGGCTGCACCCAAGCAGAGGCCTGATCCATGGGCACGGTATCCGTGGCCAGCCAGGTCAACTTATTTAAGTACGGCGCTAAATCAGGATTCTTTTTTAGCTGGGTTTTGAGATGCTCCAAAAATCCTGCGGTGGAGATCAGTACAGTCGCTTCCGAGGCTCGGGCGCGGATTTGGAGTTTGGCAATGGCTGCTGATTTACGGGGAGGATTATCGGTGACGGCCACTACCCCGGCATAGAGACAGCCAAAAAAGGCAGACACAAATTCTAGTCCGGCATCGTAGGGATAGACGACCAGAACGTTGGTGCCACGGGCGGTCAGGGCTTGTATTGCGGCTGCGATCGCACGGGCTTGCAAATCCAAGGTGGCATAGGTGAGAGTGCCGGATTCAGTTTTACCATCGGCTAAAAAGGTATAGGCATCTAGATCAGACTGGTGCTGAGACCGCTCTCGAAGCAAATCGACTAGAGTTGAAGGCTGGGTCATAGGGGCAATATCCGCAATAGCAAAATCCTAAGTTTGAGAACATAAACCCGCTAGTACTTACATCACGACAAAGGCGGATCTGCATCACATTACTGTAGTTGAGGGATGCTTTAGACTTCAAGTATTCTTGCGTGCACTAGCCGTTTCTTACTCTTAATCAGACATAGTATTAGCCCTCTAGTTCTTACCTAACGATGGATTTGCCGATCAACTGTGACGGTCAATTTTGTTGCATATTCGATCCGAAAATGCCATTTCGCCTGTCCATACTAGCGGTAGTTATGAGTCTGTTGATTGCCCACTCACCATCTAGCTTTCTGAGGTAAATACCTAGATTTCGCCCCTTAGATATTAGGCGTCTTAGACCCGGTTCTTAAGACAAATCACCACTCTAAAGGGATAATAGCTACTACATGCATGAAGAATTAAGGCTCTAAGATTTTGTTTCTCTTATAGGAATGCACCAGAAAAGCGTTTACTAAGCTTGGTTGGAGAAGGTCAATCTACCAGTCAATAAATGAACCTCATGGTCCCTATTTACCTGTTTCTTGGTCATTTCTTTTACCCCACTCATTAATCACTCCAAAAATCCAAGCAAGCAGAGTTAGAGAGACTAAGAACAATAATTATTTCCAAGAAAAAATAGCCGACAATCGTAGCTATTGCGAACAGAGCCTCTGCCTAGAGCATAAGACCCAACAGTGGAGAAGGAGCCTAACCATGCAGTGTTTAAAGATGTTATTACCCAATTCAACCTCTAATGCCAAACTTGATCACACTACAAACTGATGAATAAGTTTTGGCAACACAAAACGATTTTTCGCCTCCTGCTGCTGTTCTGCATTGGGCTAGGACTCGTTTTTCTCTTTCAAAAAATCAATCTCCAAGGTCGTGATCTGCTAGATGCATTTCAGCGGTTTAGCATCGAATCCCTATTTCTAATGTTAGGGGTTACTTTGGTACAAATGGCCTTTCAGGTAACTCGTCTCTGGGTACTTTGTCCTCAATCGGCAGGAGTGAGTTGGGCCCAAGCCGCAAATACTTACGTATCGGGCCAATTTATTGGCAATTTTGTTCTCAGCCAAGCGGGGCATGCCGTTAAAATTGCCCTGTTGCGCAAGGATAAAGATACCAAGGGCCGAAAAATTGATGCAGCTGAGGCTACAGCCGTCATCCTAGTGGATAAAATGCTAGATGTCGGCATTCTGGTCACCCTAGCTGTTCTATCAGCATTACAAGTCTCCGTCGGTTTGCCCCAAGTCGATTGGTGGGAAAAAGGTATTATTTTGCTGATCGGCATCCCTTTTCTAGGGGTCGCATTGTGGGCCATCCTCCGAGGTTTGCGCCAACGGTTTCCAAAATTACGTCAATGGTTCCGAAAGTTTAAGATCGGACTAGCTGTAATTCGTAATCCTCTCCAAATTCGTAATGCTGCGGTCATGGACTTGGGAGACTGGTTTACGGAATGTTTACTGTTGCAAATGCTATGCATGGCTCAAGGTCATGTCCTATCTTTACCCCAACTTTTGATCTGCTTGTTTGTTCTGAACTTGGGGCTGACGGTGCCTACGACTATGGCCAACCTGGGTACCTACGAAGCTGCCCTAGCCTTTTCTCTCAATGGTATGGGGGTGCCCCTGGCGCAAAGTGTGGTGATTGCAACGATGTTTCATGCTTATCAACTATTCAGTTTGCCTGTGTGGACGTTTATCCAAAAGTTGAGTTATCGCTTCTCACCCAAGTTAGACTCGACACTGTCCATTCCCATTCCTCAAAAACGCACAAAAGTTACCTCCAAGTAACTGATTTATAGGCATATGCCCCTTCTTTTTCAGTAAAAGGACTGATGGGTTGAGTCAAGCGGTTGTACAATCGCAAAATTGAATATAAACGAGCTACCGTAGTCTTGATATTTAAAAGGCTAACGTCTAGATAAGTTAAAACTCTTATCCTTTCATCAGCTTAAACCTGTACTTCTTCGTAAAAGTAGTTGAAGCTAGGGGATAAACCCAAACTGATATTAAAGCAGGTATAAAATGAGAGGCTATCTGAAACTAAGCTTTACCCATAAATCCTAAAACCCTCTCTAAGCAAGGCTTAAACTTTTCTGGAAAGTCTCATCTAGAAGTGTTAATCTAATAATTTAGCATCTATATTTTTATACTGACTGAGTTTTATATTTTCATAAAATAAATATCAAAACAAGATCAAAGGATAAAAATAATCTTATTAAATCAACAGAAAGTCATGAATATATCTCTTGCTCTGACTTTACTGACATTGCCATATTTTCATTCAAATGCAAGCAGTTCTTTTGACTTAAATAATAAGCCAAAATACCAACTATAAAATTAGATATTATTGCTGCAGTAAAAATTCCTGTCAAGCCACTCATATTGTTACCAATATAGGCAACAGGAATATAAATAATAAAGAATTGAAGAAATGAAATTGATATAGCCGGCAAGGGTTTTCCCATCGCATTAAATGCTGAGCTTGCAACTAAAATAATGCCAACCATGCCATAGCTAATAGGTACAAAAGAATAATAAGTAGCCGTAATACCAACAACATCTAAATCTTGGTTAAAGTATGTCGCAATAGTTTGCCCTGAGAAATTCAAAACAACTGCAACAAATAAGCCCCACCCTAAACAGAATCTATAACTATATTGAAGAGCTTTTCGAACTCTTCCAAAGGCATTGGCTCCCCAGTTTTGCCCCACAAAAGGACCTATACTGGCAGCCAGCGCAGAAACAGTGATCAATGCAAAGGACTCTGTTCGAGTTGCGATACCAAAGCCAGCAACTGCTGCAGAACCATGACTAGAAATTAATCGAGTAATAATACCAGTGGCAAAGGGTGTAAGCAACATTGCGATTGCCACTGGACAACCAATTTTTAGAATTTCTTGCCAGCACTCAATGGTCTTTTGAAGACTAGGATGCTTCCGGGATAAGAGATTCTCCTTGACGCGCAGGACAAAAAGAACTGCTAGTAACGTGAATGCTCTTGAAATAACGGTTGCGATTGCGGCCCCTTGCAGCTCCAGTCGAGGGAAACCAAATTCTCCAAAGATAAAGAGTCGATCGAGAAAAATATTTAATGCTGCAGCAAAAGCCATTATGATTGTTGGCGATAGCGTATTCCCCGCAGCTCGAATTGCATTGGTGCCTACCATTGGAATAACTAAGAAAAGCATTCCTAAGTACCAAATTTGCATATAATCTTTGATATAAGGCAAGACATATGGTCCTGATCCTAAGAGTTGAAATAAAGGTTCAATAGTAAAGAAACCAAGACTTACAAAGAGCATAACGATGACTAGGGAAAGACTCAAGCTTGCAGTAGTATATTGCTGTACTTGCTTCAAATTGCCTTTACCAATAGCTCGGGAAATGACTGAAGAGGTTCCAATTCCCAACCCCATCGCAAGACTGCCAAAAGTCATCACTACGGGAAAGGTAAAACTCATCGCTGCGAGCTGGTTGGTTCCTAGCTGTCCGACAAAATAGGTATCAATTAGATTAAAAGCAATAACTGATATGATTCCCAATACCATGGGAGCCGTCAGTTTGAGAAGAATAGGCCCTATCGGTCCTTCGGTCAATTTACATGTCATGAGCTGAATTCTCGAAACTGTATATTCTCGGATGCAGTTGAAAGGAAGAACTCAAGTCAAGAATTTCTAGTTCTTACGAATTGAGCACCAAATTTTAGTGAACATAAACCTAGTATTTCGAACACTGTGGCGGGATAACATCAGGCCATTGCAAACATTAATAGTTCTGTTCACTAAACCAACTGATTTTTTTCGTTGAACTAAATAACTAAATAACAAGGAATCAATGGTCAGCAACAATCTCGAATTCGTTGCCAAACAATAAGCAAAGCCTTTGACTATCCTGCTAATCTTTTGAACGTCATAGATTATGATAAGTGCCAAATCAATTTGGTGATGTATACCAATATTTCCAGATACAGCAAAAGCCTTACATAATCAAAAAAATAATTCTAATACCAATCACCAAAATACCAATTGTTTTTTGAGACAAACTACTCGATTTTAAAAAGCAAACAGTTTGCAGAAATTCCGAATATCAATACAGGTCATTTTGCTAGGTAATTGGTATAAAACTTATGAAACATTAAATTCAAAATATTCATGCATAAGAATCATCTTTCATTCTCTTTGTGGAGTAGCAAACTTAACACTCTCTACTAGAAGCTAGAATTTTCGAGTGGCTAAGCTCTAGTATTTTTTTAAGCTTTTAATTTTTTGACTTCTATACATAAATCCTGAACTATCTGCTGCAGAAAAAGTTCGGACTTTTTCTGCAGCAGCATAGCGCTATATTACTAGGAACTAGTAATGGCGAGATTAGATGATAGAAGCAGCAACTTGTGCTTCCGATGCACCGCCCTGAACAATTGCGATTAAGTCACCACCAATAGAAATGCTAACTCCAAAAGGTAATGGACCAATGGTACTACCGATGCTGAAAACAGTACCTGGTGATAGCTGAATCTTATCTAGTTGACCAAATTTAAAGTCTTGGATAAGGGCATAATCAGCATCCCCTTCACCCAGGTAATAGTTTTTAGGACCGCTACCTGCAGGTTGGCCGAGGATAGTACCATCATCTCCAAGAACGAAGACATCAGCTCCACGACCACCTCTTAGTTCATCAATTTCACCATCACCAAACCCAAAGGGGTCGATAAAGGGATCGACGCCAACGAGGACATCATCCCCACCACCACCAGATAGGGTGTCGTTCGAGAAACCACCGCCAACAAGGGCATCATTTCCTCTCCCCCCTCTGATTTCATCATCGCCGATACTTCCGAAAATAACGTCGTCACCAGCGCCACCATCTAAGAAATCATTACCATCTTCAGCATCAATGAGGTCGTTACCAGCACCACCGAAAATGCGATCATTCCCACTGCCACCGAAAAAGCGATCATTCCCAGCATCTCCGCGAATCCAGTCTGCGCCATCGCCACCGTTGAGAATATCGTCACCAGATCCGCCGCGAATATTGTCATCGCCAGCGTCTCCAAAGATATTATCTGCACCTAATCCTCCGGCAATAAAGTCATTACCGCCTCCGCCAAATAGGTTATCGTTTCCTGCGTCGCCTCGGATATCATCGTTTCCACCTTCACCAAAGATTAGGTCATTCCCATTGCCACCCCTGATAAAGTCATCATCTCCAGCAGCAGGATCAAAGACCCTAGAATCGCCAAAGATGACGTCATCACCATCTTGTCCAAAAAGCCGATCATTCCCAGCGCCTCCGATGATGATATCTACACCAGCACCACCACGGATCAAGTCATTGCCATTAAGACCAAAGATGCCATCACCATCAGCAGTTCCTGTAATGAAATCAGCGAGATTAGAACCAACAATAGTAGCCATGTGTTTACCTCATTAAAGCTAATACTTCAACGTCAAAAAATAAAACTAATCTAAATGCAGAAATCTTAGTGCCACAAATTAAACATCATCTTTTGATAATGTTTAACGACACTACTTTGTAGTGCCCATATATAAAAAACGCTCAATAATAACGCTCCAACTCAAGAGGGCGTATTAGAAAGTTTTGCCGTGAAATAAATATCACGGTTGCACAGCACGCTATAAATTACATACCTAAAAAATAAAGCAAGCAATCCATGAGCTATACATCAAATCAATAAAAGATTCGTCAACGAACCTCTTTATTTCTGAACAAATCAATTGATATGCGTTTTAGATTAATTTTGCGAGGCACGTTTAATTTAATCTGAATTAATCCTACATGAGGGATGTGATTTTGTATATATATTTTTTTAATATTTCAATTTCATCTATGCAAAATATCTAAATTAATTACTCTGAAAATAAAATAATCTAATAATCCTTAGGCACAATAAAAATTTAGAATAATATGACATATCAATAATATATAAGCGATCACACTATATAAGTATGATTTTAAATTTGATTGTGATTTAAATCACGGTAAATTTTTGCTGTTTCTGAAGATAGTATTAAGATGCCCTAATCTTGCAAGTTCAATACTAGCAGTGCCTTCACAGCAGTAAGTAGGTTTAGACTCAAGTAAAGCGAAAGAAAATAACACTTAAGTTTTGATTAAATTCAAACCAAGCCCTCATCTGCCAATAATTTAGATATTTTATATATAAGCCAATCTCATTCAGGGGATAATGATAACTCTCTAAAGCTATAGATATAGAGGTTTTAATATGAGTATCAGCCAGATAAATCTGTTTAGATCATGTTGCTGTTATTCGAGATTTAGCATCGATTAATGGAAGAATTTTAATGCTATTTTTCTCCTATTCTCACAAAAGTCGTCACTCGCAGAAATTTTTATATGGATACTATAGATTGACATCCTGGAATAAATAATAAGTCTTACATAGCGTAAAGATATTCTATGATAAAAATTATTACCATGAATATTGATGAGTTTAAGCCTTGCTTTTAGTCTACCTATAGAAAGTACAGGCTTTAGCTTGAGACAAGATAGAAACTTAGATTTATATTCACTAGTAACGTCATATGTGCAGTGATTCAAAATCTTTATCCCATATAAGATTAAACCTAGTTGTTTTACGTTCTGGCCACCCCAGAGAACTAGCGATTTGGTATGGGCAATTGTTGAAGCAAATGGTCAACGAAGAAAAACACGATAAGGGTCCTCTCCATTTTGCGATTCAACTTGATGATTCTGTGATTGAGTTTTACCCCCAAAAGTCAGAGAAACCCAACACTCCCATGACATTTGGTTTGAGCGCAGATGTTGATACGTTTGAATATTTGCAAACAACGACTGAATGTAAGAATTTGAACAAAAATAGCTTAATCATCAGTGATCCAGAGAATAATCAGATCATTGTGCATAAAATGGCCGTTTAGAATCGTAGAGATTACGTTGGAACAGATATTCTTGTTTACACGCCATTGTGGTAAATCTTTTGAAGCTATTGAAAGACAGATCTCTAACTTAAGCTTTGCCCTCAAGTCGAAAGCTGGGGTCAGGAATAATTCCTTTAGTTGCACGCTGGGTTAAAGTGCGTTGCCAATTAATCGCCAATTCTGGACACCTAGCTAACTCTAGGGTGGTTTCTCGATCGTCAAATTGATGGTGCATCACCTGATTGGCGCGGGCAATTGACCACTGTGGATGGGGACGATCACACAGGAGCAAGGATAAATTAGGCTCCACATAACCTGCCTTTAGAACCCGGAAATACCAGCCCGTTTTGCCATTATTTTGCACCTGCAAGGCTAAATCTCGAATGTGCCAGCGACGCGATAGTTTCCAACAAGGTTGCCGAGGTTGTGAAATTTGAATTTGAGCTTCACCCAGTTGATAAATATCACCAATACATACCGATGATTCAGTTTGTCCTTCAATCGTGAAATTTTCGCCAAAGGCACCATAGAAAAAATCTGACAATTGGAGCGAAGCTTGCCAGCTTGGGTAATGTTCTGCGGCATAAGCCAGAACCGCTTTTTCCGTGCCACCGTGATGTTTTAAATCGGCTTGGCCATCACCGTTTAAGTTAGTCAAACCTAGCCAGATTTTCCCCTGAGTCGGCATCTTCAAGAAGCCAGTTGTCCAGGGTCGGTCCATAAAATCAGTGGCTCCCTCCTTCCCTAGGGTTTGGGGTAAGCCCACCTGAATTGAAATAACGCGAGGTGTCATATAAATTTCTGAGTCACAGGCAAAGTTGATAGTGGCATCCTTTGATTTAAATGCAGAGGGTAAAGTCTGACTTTTAACCCAACAGGAGGGCTACTCATCAGGTGCGACCCAACCATGCTCCCTTAACATTGCTCGGATTGTGGTGTTTTTTGCAGGCTTGTTATTGGGAAGCACATCAAAAGCGGTTATTCCACAACTCTTTGTATACAAGGGGGTTGCCCCACCTTTAAGGAGGAGGTCAACCATTTTGATATTGCCAGTCGAAATAGCACAGTGGAGCGGATTGTCATATATTGCCGAAACAGCATTCGGATCGGCCCCAAGTTCGAGCAATACCATGGCCGCTTCAAATGCCCCGACGAACACAGCATTAATCAATGGCGTTGTACCATCCTCGTCACGCTCATCAATCAGCCAGCCCCGATTTACTAGAAAACGTATACCGTCAGGATAATTCTCGATAGTCAAGAAATTCGCCAAGTAATGTTGCCGATTTTAGCTCAGGATATTCTTGCAACAGCCTATCTGCTAGCGGCGGATCCAGTAAAGCTGCATCCACGAATTGTCCAACAATTTCACGTGAAACCGTCATGCTCTGAACAGGGCTACTTCCAAACGATCTGCCAACCTTTGAATATCGTGGGGACGTGCAATCCCGTTAATCCACTTGGATGGAATATTCTCAATTCCATAATGGATACCTGCTAATCCTCCCGTTACCGCTGCAGTCGTATCTGTATCTTCACCCAGATTGACGGCCTTCAATACTGCCTCTGGATATGATGATGTCGTCAGCAAGCACCACAGGGAGGCTTCTAATGTGTCAATCACATATCCTTCTGAATGGATACTTTCAATGGGCAAATTTTCGATGTCACGGCTAAATATCCGCTCAAAATGGTGCTTTTCTAAAAGATAGGGAAATGCCTGATAAATCTCCTCAGCTTGCTCCAATCCTTGGACATAAGCCTCTCCCGGACTAGCCCCTTCAAGCAAGGTTACTGCGATACAAATGTAAATCCCGCAAGCCATTTGTGAGCGAGGATGGGCATGGGTGATGCGAGAGACTTGATGAACCCTGTCCATCAAAGTGGGTAAGTCTATCGTTTTGTAGCAGTATGCCATGGGTAAAATTCGCATCAGTGAACCATTGCCATTGCTGCGCTCCACCGTATCACCGGCTTCTAACGGTGCAACACCATTTTGCAGCTTCTGAATGGCCATCTGGGTAGTAATGCCAATATCAAATACTTTCCCCCGTGCCGTCCATTCCTGTTCGTAATACCAACGACAAAATGACTGAGCAATGGCCTGGAGCGAAAACCCATCACATAGACAATCCGCGAGACAAAAGGTTAAAGAACTGTCATCCGACCATGTTCCAGGGGGTTCTTTCCATTCATTGCGGCTATCCAGTTCAGTAACCGGACTCTCTATCAGTTCCTCTCTACTCAGGAATTCGACGGGTACCCCCAATGCATCCCCCACACATAAACCCATCAATCCCGAACGTACTTGTGAGAATGGACGGTCTGTAGAAGCTTCTTCAGTGATGAGATTGACCATCTTACCCACACAAGACCTATGGAACTGCCAATACAACCTTAACAACTGGACAGTGGAGGCTTATGCCAACCTGTCTTTAGCTAAATCGCATGTTGCTTCCAGGTCCTAGATCTGGGTTAAAGTCTGCAGCCATTTTTCAGATGTTTAAACTTTTGCAACAAGATAAGGTCACGACCTGATGGGCTTGCTTAGAATATTAACGAACGTACGTTCACTATATGGAACTGCCAACATTGGAGATTACTCAACCTAAACGTTCTTATCGTCGTGATGGGAAACAAGCCATCTTAGAGGCGGCCCTTGAGTTGTTTACCCATCAAGGTTATGAGGAGACTTCGGTTGAGGATCTACGTAAAGCTGCAGGATTTAAATCAAAGGCTAGTCTCTATGCTCACTTTGAAAGTAAAGAAGCGGTTGCTGAAGCATTATCAGTGCAAATTTTTAAGCTGACAGAGCGTCAAATTCTGATTGAGTATGAGAAGGCAGGTTCAGATCCCCTTGAGATTCTAATCGCAATTACCAAAGGCTTTATTCGTTGGGGGCTTGAGCACCCAAAAGAATATACCTTTCGGTTCATTCGAACCCAACAGAATCGCCTGGTTCAAGGCCAATATGACTACACGACGGATCAGTTCTCAATTGCTTACGGCAAAATGTTGGAACTTCTCCAATATTTACGTCAGCAATACCCCGTCCGCCAAATTGCAGATGAAGCCTTAATCAGCGTCACCCTGGGATTGGTGAGTCGATCTGTGATTGATCGGGAAGCGTTTGGCAATATTAGCCTTGAGGAACAGGTCAACCAAGTGTTGGAACTCTGTATGGGAATATTTTTCTCTGAACCCATCTGATGGGTTGAAACTGGCTCTGCTTCATTATCCCCTCACAATAGTTCAAATCTACTCAGTAAAGAGGATAGATCTCTTGCCTTTTCATGGCTATTTGTTCATGAAAAAGTTTGTTGATGATTTTTGTCTTGCTCTATTGAGCAATGGCTCGCCCTGTTAGTGCAAGTTCGATGAGTGCATTTTCACATAATCCTACGGAGAACGATGACTAATGTCCAAAAATAACCCTAAGCAGTTAGGAGAAACAATAGATCGCTTAGTCCAAATTAGAGATTTATGTTCAAATCTGGCTCAATCAGTAGATGCAGGTCTAATTCCAGCTCAGATAGCCGAAATTTGCGACATTGGTGCTGAAGAACTCCAGGATATTGGCCAACAACTGAGTCGATTGCATACTTCTACCCAAAATTGATCGACATCTTGCTCGAACAATTCATATTGGACTATCAAGTATCTTCCATTGATAGTCCAATATGAATTGAGCTAATTCAATTTAATGCAAGCGCTTCGGACGAGGTTATTTCGCACTCGAAATACTTGAATGGTTTCAGCACTGCTTCAGTGCTGAAACCCAGCATTGATGTTTGGGATATTTATTAAAACTGCTGTCACTGCCTTCTTTTAATTAAGAAATTAATCCAAGGGTGGCAATACAAGATTGCTTTTCTGTTCTAAAGGTAAATCGTTGAATCATGGCTTCCACTGATGCTAGAGGAAGTGCATCAATAATAGTGGCTCGGAACATAATAGTGGGTCGCTCAGGAACCTCAATACCACAATGTTCAGAACGTAGAAAGATTCGGTTGATTGGATCTTGATCAATAGAGACCTGAACCCCTAATTCTGGATGTTGGAGGAAGGCTTGAAACATCTCTAACTGTTTCCAGAATTGGATCGTACTAGACTTGAATTCGATGTGTAAAGTCATAGCATAACTCCTGGTTAAGCTTTTATTAATTATGCCCTCAACACAATTGTTAGCTTAAATATTCATCGAAATCTTTATTATTTAGCACTCTTAGAGTGTGAGTGCTAAATATAATGCTCTTCCCAGAAGTTGTTATTGAGGAAAACCAAGCTTATTTGAATGAAAGCTTTTCTACAAGAAAGAGTCAATCGTAATCTGATGAGCTAATGGAGAAGGATTTTTTTAGTATCTCTTGCTACGGTTTGTCTTTCAAAAAAACCTTGGATATTAATAAATAAAAAGCGATCAATGGCCTTTGTCTACAGTTAAATACAGGTGAAGATGGGGTTTGATTACTAAGTACGAGAGATCCAATTAACTGATAACGGTAACTTGCTGGGCACAGTCTTTAGCCCGTTGTCTGGCTTCCTCTATGGTCTCACCTAGGGCTAGAGCGACCCCCATCCGTCGATTTTTATGGGCAGTGGGTTTACCAAATAAGCGAACGCGGCTGGTTGGCACGGCAAGAGCTGCAGCAACGCCTTCAATCTTGGGTTCCTTGGATGCCTCTGAGGCCAAAATTACCGCTGAAGCTCCAGGGCTAATGAGTTGGATATCACCAATGGGGAGACCCAGAATGGCACGGGCATGCAGTTCAAATTCGGACATATTTTGACTGACCATCGTGACCATGCCTGTGTCGTGGGGGCGAGGACTCACTTCGCTGAAATAGACCGTCTGGGGCTGATCGGCCGGCCCAGCAATAAAAAGTTCCACACCAAACAGTCCCCACCCTCCTAAAGCATCGGTAATTTGGCGGGCCATAGCTTGGCAGGCTTCCAGGGTATTGGGGTGGAGGGCACAGGGCTGCCAGGATTCTCGATAGTCCCCGCTTTGTTGCACATGGCCGATAGGAGGACAGAAGTGGGTGCCCGACTGGGACCGCACCGTTAGTAAGGTAATTTCTGTTTCGAACTCGACAAAGCCTTCAACGATGACGCGGGGGGCGTTGCCACGACCGGCTTCTAGGGCATAGGTCCAGGCTGGGATAATTTCGCTGTCTGTTTTGACTAAGCTTTGGCCTTTACCTGAGGAACTCATGACGGGTTTGACCACGCAGGGAAGGCCAACGTGTTGCACTGCCTGTTCATATTCCGCTTGGGTGGAGGCAAATTGGTAGGGAGAGGTTTTTAAGCCCAGGTCACTGGCTGCCAGACGCCGAATGCCTTCCCGATCCATGGTCAGATTAGTGGCTTTAGCGGTGGGAATGACGTTCCATCCTTCCGCTTCTAGTTCGAGTAGGGTTGCAGTGGCGATGGCTTCAATCTCGGGCACAATTAGATCTGGTTTAACCGACTCTATGACCTGGCGCAGGGCCGCCCCATCCTGCATATTAATCACTACATTACGATGGGCAAACTGCATGGCGGGGGCATGGTCGTAGGAATCCGCTGCAATCACTTCAATGCCTAAGCGCATGGCCTCTAGGGCGACTTCTCGGCCGAGTTCTCCTGACCCCAACAGCAATAGCCGTTTGGCAGATTCAGAAAAAGGGGCACCCCAGGGTGTGGTGAGAGAAGTGTTTGCAGGAGGGCTGATCATCGTTGTCGAGGAATCAATCTATAAATTTACATGGATGCAGTATGACCCATAACGGTTTCATACCATAATGCTGATTAGCAGTTTGCGGGAATAGGTTGGCGTTCTTGCTGGATCTAGTCCTGCGTTTTACAGATAGATGTAACAATCATGGGCCTAATTGTTCAGAAGTTTGGTGGCACGTCCGTTGGTTCAGTCGAGCGGATTAAAGCGGTTGCCCAGCGGGTAAAGCAGACCGTTGCCCAGGGCAACTCGGTGGTGGTGGTGGTGTCGGCCATGGGCAAGAGCACCGATACCCTGGTCCAGCTGGCCCAAGGCGTATCCTCCAATCCCTGCCGACGCGAGATGGACATGCTGCTATCGACAGGGGAGCAAGTCTCAATTTCCCTCCTGAGCATGGCCCTCCAGGAATTGGGGCAGCCTGCTATTTCCTTGACTGGGGCTCAGGTGGGGATTGTCACAGAACCTGAACATACCCGTGCTCGCATTCTCCACATTGCCACGGAACGCTTAGAACGCCATCTCAATGAAGGAAAAGTGGTGGTGGTGGCTGGATTTCAGGGCACCTCTAATACCTCCGATCTGGAAGTAACCACATTAGGCCGAGGTGGATCAGATACCTCCGCTGTGGCGTTGGCGGCGGCTCTAAATGCCGAAAAATGTGAGATTTATACCGATGTGGCTGGGGTGCTGACGACGGATCCTCGGTTGGTAGAGAAGGCCCAACTGATGGAGGAGATTACTTGCGAGGAGATGCTTGAACTGGCGAGTTTAGGAGCTAATGTCCTTCATCCTCGGGCGGTGGAGATTGCTCGTAATTATGGGGTCCAGATGGCCGTCCGTTCTAGTTGGACTGATGAGCCTGGTACTCAAATTATCTCTACTGGAACGCAACCGAAAACTTTGACAGACCTAGAATTAGGTCGCCCTGTGGATGCGGTGCATTTCGATCTGAACCAGGCGAAGGTTGCTTTGCTCCATGTTGCTGATCGGCCAGGAGTAGCAGCAGGATTGTTTGGGGAGTTAGCTAATCAAAACCTGGATGTGGACTTAATTATCCAGTCGATTCATGATGGCAATTCCAATGATATTGCTTTCACCGTGGCTCAAGACTGTTGTGATCGTGTTGAAGCGGTGGCGACTGCCTTTAGTGCAAATTTGCCCACTGGTCCTGCCTCGGAAGTTTTGGTAGAACCCAAGGTCGCTAAGGTGAGTATTGTCGGTGCGGGGATTATTGGCCGTCCGCAAATTGCAGCCCAAATGTTTCAGACCCTGAGTGATTTGGATATCAATTTGCAGATGATTTCTACGTCTGAGGTGAATGTCAGCTGTACGATTGCTGCTGCGGATTGTGAACGGGCAACGAAAGCCCTGTGTGATGTCTTTGAAGTCACTAGCTCTTCGATTGATAGTGGGATCTCCTTACCCGATTACCCCATTCCCCCGGTGCGTGGTGTGGCCCTAGATCTTGAGCAAGCCCAACTCGCCATCCGCAATGTTCCAGACCATCCCGGCATGGCGGCTCATATTTTCCAGGTCTTAGCCAAGCGAAATATCAGTGTAGACATGATTATTCAGTCTCAACGCTCTCGCCAGGTGGAAGGGCAGATTACCCGAGATATTGCGTTTACGGTGGCAGAGGGGGATTTAGAGGTGGCTACAGGGCTTTTGCTCGATTTGTCTCACTCCCTAGGGTGTGGGGAAGTGGCATCCGATTCTGCGATCGCAAAAGTCAGTATCGTCGGTATCGGTATGTTGGGGCAGCCTGGAGTTGCAGCGCAGATGTTTGTGGCTTTAGCCCAGCAGAAAATTAATATTCAAATGATTGCCACCTCGGAAATTCGAGTCAGTTGCGTGGTGGCCCAGGAAGATGGGAGTACTGCTTTGCAGGCGGTCCATAAAGCGTTTGGCCTAGAGGGTTAGCTTTTTGGCTGCAAGGCTTCACCCTCCGTAAGCCTTTAAAAAAGAAAATGACCTCGTGATCAAGCGAGGTCATTCAAGGATTTGTATTTGGATCTAGGTAAGCACTGCTGCTGCAGTCCTTACCCAGAAACAGTGGTGAACACACAGTGATTACACTTTATCGGCAGTCACAGGTTGGCTCTACCGAATAATTACGGAGTCCAAACTATTTTCTGCGAGAATTTTCGGAGTAAATCAAAAGTCTCTGAAGAATAAAAAAAAGATGGTCAAAAAGTTCCGTATTTATACGGAGGTCTTTTGGTAATCAATACCATCCCATTAAAAAACCGACAGGTTAAACCCTGTCGGTACATCATTTCCAAAAAAAACACCGACAAGCTGAACCAACCTGTCGGACGTATGTGTGTTCCCCAATGACGACTCAGATAACTCTAAGTCTTCTTTAATATCGCTGGAAAAAATGGAAGCTAGTGTGATCTAAATCACGTTGAATAGGCAATCTTTATCACTTACAAAAATAGCCCAAGAAAAATGGGAAATAACTATTCCCGAAGTAATAAAATTCGCAGGGGGTCAAGGGTAATTGACCAGGGAAAAGGCAGGTTTTTGAGCTGTTTCCATTTGTCTTTAAACACTTCAGCCTGGAGATAGTAATCTTCTGCGTGGGTGGGGGGTGTATTGAGCTTAAGATAGAGGGTCATCCGGTGAGGGGTCTCTCGGGTCATCGCTAGCCAGCCTGGAAAGGTATTACTAGGTGAAGTCACGGGGGACTCTAAATCTAAAAACCGAATTTGATGGGCGCGAATACCCATTTGGGAATGGTGGGGCTGAACAGGCTCCAGGATCTGTAGGGTGCACTCCCAGTCCAGGGCAAACACCTTGTCTGGGCCACTCTGCTGGATGCGGGAAAAGTTTTTACAACCCGTGAGTTGGGCAACGCTCAGGGTTTCGGGATGTTCTAGGATTTGATGCTTGGGGCGAAGGGTAGAGGGTTTGCCTTGCTCCACCACCATCAACTGATTACAGAGTCGATAGGCTTCTTCTACATTGTGGGTAACCCAGAGGGTCATGCCATCAAAGGTGGATAGACGAGACACCATCACTTTTTCAATCTGGTTACGGAGGTGGGTATCCAAGGCGGAGAAGGGTTCATCAAACAGCAAGAGTTGGGGCTGGCTTGCTAGGGCTCTCGCTAGGGCAACCCGCTGTTGCTGTCCTCCAGATAATTCCTGGGGCAAGTGGTGGCCGTAGTCAGCTAGCTGAAGCGGAGCTAAGTGGGATGCAGCTTCGGTGGTATTGAGGGATTGTCCTGCTGATAAGGCAAAGGCAATATTTTCAGCGGCAGTGAGGTGGGGGAATAGGGCATAGTTTTGGAATAGGATGCCAATGTTGCGATCGCAACTCGGTATATTAATGCCCTGCACTGAGTCAAACAGCACCCGACCATTGAGGACAATCCGGCCCCGATCAGGAGTTTCAATCCCGGCAATACAGCGGAGGAGCATACTTTTTCCAGCTCCTGAAGCTCCCAATACCCCCAGAGTGGTTTCTTGGGTTTGGAAAGAGATATCTAATTGGAATCCAGCCACTCGCTTTTGCAAGTCAACCCATAACCCCTGTTCAGCAGGAGGGTGGGCAGCACCTGAGGGCAATCTAGGTCTCACGGGACGACGGCGACGGGACTGTTTGAACCGAGGCTTTCGACTGAGCCACAGATTCATCCCCGTCAGGCACCCTAAACTGACCAAGAGGGTGATGCTGCACCAAATCAATGCTTCCTCAAATATCCCACCCTCAACGGCAAAATAAATTGCCATCGGTAAAGTTTGGGTCTGTCCTGGAATATTGCCCGCCAGCATCAGGGTGGCTCCAAATTCTCCCAAGGCTCGGGCAAAGGCCAAACTTGTGCCAGCCAAAATTCCTGGCCCGGCTAAGGGTAAGACCACTTGCCGAAATACGGTCCATTCAGAAGCCCCCAACGTGCGAGCCGCCGCCTGTAGATCGGGATCAAGCTGCTGGAAGGCTCCCAATGCGGTTTTGTACTGCAAGGGAAAGGATACAAGCGTGGCCGTAATCACAGCGGCATACCAAGTAAACACCGGGTTCAATCCCACAGGGGTCAAAAACTGACCAATGGGACCTTGAGTCCCCAGAAGAAAGAGGAGCATAAACCCCAACACGGTGGGAGGTAACACCAGGGGGGTCAGGAGGATGCTCTCAATCACCGCTTTGCCTTTGCCCCGATAGCGGTGCATGGCATAGGCCGTTGCCACCCCCGAAGTAAAGGTGATACACGTTGCGATCGCAGCAATCTTTAAAGAGGTCCATAGGGGCGCAATGCTCACACATCAATCCTCAGGCACTAAACCAAATCCAGCCTGAGTGAAGCGGTCTTTCGATTCAGGAGTGGACAAAAACTCGATAAAAGATTGAGCCGTCTGGGGCTGAGAACTCCCAGCCACAATAGCAATCGGATAAACAATGGGAGAATGGCTGTGGGCTGGGGCAAGGGCCACCTGTTTCACCCGATCAGACTGGCGCACATCAGTGGCATAGACAACGCCTGCATCCACATTGGCACCCGCAACCGCCGCTAGAACCCCATGCACGCTATTGGCAAAAATTAGCTTGGTCTGAATCTGTTGAGATAATTCGAGTGTCGAAAAAACTTCTTGGGCATATTGCCCAGCGGGGACGCTCGCCCCTTCTCCCACCATAATTTTTTTAACTTGGGGGGACGTTAATTGCTGAAACTCCGTCAAAGACACCTGAGACTCCTCAGGTACAATCAGGGCCAGTTGGTTCGTGACGATGGATCGATGGGAGTTCTGGATAATGAGTTGCTGCTCTAACAGACTGTTTATGGGCTTAGGTGCAGCAGAGAAGAACACATCCACAGGTGCCCCTTGCTCTATTTGACGTTGCAAGACCCCCGAGGCCGCAAAATTAAAGGTCAGATCAATCTGGGGATAGGCCTTCTCAAATTCCGGCTCTATAGCTTGCAAAACAGTTTGTAGACTGGAAGCCGCAGATACCGTAAGCTGGCGGGTTTGAGGGGCAAACTGGCATCCCCCCAGGATCAAAGCCACTAAGCTGATCATCCGTTTTGGGACTGAAAAATTCATCATGCTGCGGCCATAAAGGAAGATGCCTTCATCCTAGAGGCAAAAAGACCTGTGTAAATCCCAGGAGAAAACAGTGATTTTTCTCTGAGAGAATTCATTATAAATACCGAAGCGTAAGGCTTTGAGATGGGGCAAATTTGTGTATACACACACATTTTTGCTCGGATCACACACATGTATAATCCCTCCTTGACAGAAGAAAACCGTAATCAGGTTAGCCCCGTAATCGCTCCTCGCAAAAATACATCTCTGTATAACTGGTTAGAAGAGAATGGTCGTTTCCGCCAAAATGATGAATCTGATTTCGACTGGTCTACCGATGACGAAGAACTGCTTTCAGAATATTCCAACAACAACAGCAACAGTAACAACGACGAGAGTTATACGCCAATGGCTGCGTAAAATCATTGTTTTTTCTTGAGGGATATTGACAATATCTATCTTGGTTTGTTGGATCCAATCAATTGATCTTGCCCGATGTATTTTGCATAGAATTGACGCGATCTAACAGACTTAATAGCAGTTGATCCATCACCTGGGAAGCATTGAGTTGCAAGGTAGCTTCACGATTGGAGTACCATTGCCACTTTTGATACTCATGGGGATCGAGGCAAAGCTGTTGCTTTTCAGAAGCGGTCAGCGTGACTACATAGGTGAGATTGAGGCTATGCAAGCCCCGATCCTGTGGGGATTGCTGCCGATGGGCAAAACAAGTGGAATAGACTCCCATAAAGTGGAATCGGTCTGTTGCGATCGCAAGTCCAGCTTCTTCCCTCGCTTTCCGCTGGGCAGACTGTAAGGGGGACTCTCCGGCGATCATGCGTCCGCCAATGACCCACCAAGATTTTTGGGGATAGGTACGGCGTTTAGCCAACAACACCTGTTGTTGATGGCTAAAAACTAAATCAACGCAAGTAATGACCAGATGATCTAGAGCTTGACTAAAGACCTCTGTCGGTAATCTGGCATCCAGCCCCATTTGATAAGTGCGGTCTGGCTCATGATAATGGGGCACTTCAGAACTCTGGTCTGAAGGATTAGATTTCTTTGGTGAGAACATTGGAGGGGGTTCAATTAGCTGATCGGAGATGATTTGAAGGCTGCGATCGCAATGCATCCCCACCCGACTAAAAAGGCAACGCCACCCAGCGGAGTAATGGGACCAAACCACTTAATCTCAGATAGACTCAATCCATATAGGCTGCCGGAGAATAAAACGATGCCGGCAATAAAGGCATAGCCTGCAAGGGTCAGTAGCCCCTCTCCTCCCTCTGCGCGACTCAACAGCAGGGATACCAGGATCAGGGCGAGAGCATGGTACATCTGGTACTTGGTGCCTGTCTCAAAAATTTGTTGCGACTTTTCGCTGAGTTGAGCCTTGAGGGCATGAGAAGCAAAGGCCCCTGCCGCCACAGAAAGGCCACCGAAAATTGAACCAGCCATGAGGAAAAGTCGGAACATCGAAGGATTACTCACGAATTGAACTGATCGATTATTGCCTATTGAGCATAAAATTACTCTTCTCAAACATTGAGGTTGTTTGATCTGGGATCAATGGTTCTAAAGTTTAAGGTTGAAATCCTCTGATTTCCGGGTTTCTGAGTCAGAAGTGAGCTTAAGCACTCCTGGGCGTGACCATCATCATAGTGTCGCTTTTTCGAGCTTGGTAGCGTAATCCTAACGAAAAAGCCAACTATATCTGAGGAATGGGGTATGACTCGAATTTTTATCAGTCACAACTGGGGTGATAAAACGATTGCCGACAAAATTGCCAGCAATTGTAAATTCAAAATTTTGGCAAGCTAGGTTGTAGTCGTTGAGGATGTATTCATACACTTGCAGAGCCCCAGACGATGAATGAAGGTGTTCTAAATTTCCCTCTCTTACTGCACTGGCTACATCAGCTCATTGAGCACCTCGATGATCCACGTCAACCCAGTAATGGCACCAAATTTAGTCTCAAAGATATTGTATTAGGCGCATTTGCTGTCTTCTTTATGCAATGTCCTTCGTTTCTGGAGTACCAACGCCATGTTCATAGTCGTCATGGTCGTGACAACGCCCAAGCCCTCTTTGAGTTAACAGAACTCCCCACGAGCAACCAAATCAAGAATGTTTTGGACTTGATCGCATTTCGTCTTCTGTTTCCCATTTTTTATCAAATTTATAGCGTTCTCCTACGACGAGGTTATCTAGAGCAATATAAGGTTCTAGGTGGACACCTGTTGGTAGGGCTAGACGGCAGCGAGTATTTTTCCTCAAACCGGATTTGTTGCGATCAGTGTTCTACCAAAACCCATCGGGATGGGAGTGTCACCTATACGCACACCGCCGTGTTGCCCGTCCTCGTTTGTCCGGAAATTGAACATGTCATTTCTCTGGCCCCAGAGTTCATTCGTCCTCAAGATGGTGCGGAGAAACAGGATAGTGAAACCGCTGCGGCCAAACGGTGGATCAAGGGGCATGCTCAAGGGTTTGACGGAGCCAAGATTACGGTTCTTGGCGATGACCTCTATAGCCGTCAACCGATGGTGGAGACTTGTTTAGAGGATGAGTTGAACTTCATTTTTGTCTGTTTGCCCTCCTCCCATCCAGAGCTATATGAATGGGTAGAGTATTTAGAAGGTATTGGAGATGTTGAGCATCTAGAGACTCGGGGCTGGAACGGTCGCTATCATGAAATTTGTCAGTATCGCTATTACAATCGCATCCCCCTGCGTGAGGAGCTACCAGCAGTGATGGTCAACTGGTGCGAAGTCTCTGTTACTCGTGCTGCTGATGGAAAGACTATGTATCACAACGCGTTCATTACTCACCATTTCATCAATGACCAAAGTGTGGCCGAGATTGTCAGTGCTGGACGTGCCCGATGGAAAGCGGAGAATGAAGGACACAATGTCCTCAAAACCAAGGGCTATCACTTAGAACATAATTTTGGTCATGGTCAGAAGAACCTTGCTGCTGTGCTATTGGTACTCAACCTGTTGGCATTCTTATTTCATACCGTCTTGCACTTGGTGGACTCCACTTATCAACGCATGCGAAAGCAACGGGGAACCCGACAAGGCTTTTTTCACGATATTCAGACTTTGACCAAATACTTGCTCTTTGAGAGTTGGGAGCATTTGCTCCAGTTTATGTTGGATGATCCAGAGCCTCGAATAGCAGCCGATACCTCATGAAATATTGAATTTACAATTGCTGCAAAATTGCCCAGGATCTGAAAGGTGCTTGTGATATTTGGTATGACCTCCAACAAACGAGACCAGGGGACGACATCTCTGAGGATGTCAAGCAAGGCATTCAGGCATCAGATATTGTCTTTGTGGTTTGGTCTCAGAATGCTGCCCAATCAAAATGGGTCAATAAAGAGATGAGCCAAGCCATGCTCTTACGGAAAACGATTATTGGAATTTTGGTGGATGATACGCCTTGGTATTCCTATTTGCAGAATTTGAATATTCCTGCCCAAGATTGGCGCCAAAATTACCAAAATTTATTTATGCGGCTGAATATTGTGTTGTTGAGCCAGCAACATCAAGTATTGAAATGTAAGGGGGAGGAGTGGTCCATTCTCAATACGTTACTGACACAGATGCATGATTTGGATGGGGTGACCCAGTATCTAAATGCCTATCGCCGGCAAAACAATGTCTCTGGAGATAAGGCCTATTGGATTCAGCGTATTCTAGACGTTTGTAATGAGTCTTATGCTCAGGGTAAGCAAGTATTAGACCAACTGCAGGGTGGGATGGCTTATGCCCAAGAGCTGGTGGATCGGATTGAGCAATCGTTGCATGACCAATATCAGCTACAAGAGATTCTGGCAGAAATTGAGGTAAATGAGCATCACTCTCCGATGATTTTGGGAGCCTTGAAGACTAAGGTGAAACATATGTTGGCTTCTTTTGACCCCTCAGAGCAACCATCGTCTTTAGCCATTAAGACGGTTCCGTCTGAGTTGTCTGTAGAAGCAGAGGAAACACCCGACGAGTCTGGAGGATCGGTCTGGTTACAGGTGGGTAAATATGCGGCGATGGGTCTTGCTGCCTATGGTATTTGCAAGATGGTGCAAGGCGCTTCTAATACGGGTGGCAGTGGTGGCGCTTGGGAAGATCAAGTTGCCCGATCCTTGAATAGTATGGGGCATTCATCGCCTTTCTAGGGGGGATCTAGTTTGGTTAGAATAATATTCTTTAGCTTTCTATGTTCCTATCGTTTATCCTGCTGCTTTCCCAGCTATGAGCGAATAGTATTGACCTCAGCTCCCTTATCTCAATCAGCGAAAGGGGGCTGAACGGTTTAATTTTTTTCGAGCTGTCTTGCAATTGGGTTGGTAGGGATGGACGAACATAGGATTTGTTTGACAAATCCTTAAGGTTTGATCGTGATTGCTAAGAGTAAAAAAACTAATACCTGTAGAATCTTGATTAACCTGTTCTATTTCCGTTCGCGCTAGATGCCTCAGCCCATTAAGGTTTTTATTTCTTATTCCCATCAGGATGAAGGCTTACGCAATGAATTGGTGGGTCATCTAAGTGGATTAGTACAGTATGAAAAATTGATTGAAATTTGGCATGATCGCAAAATTCCTGCAGGGTCAAATTGGGAACAAAACATAGACAGTCATTTGGAAGAAGCTGATATTATTCTTTTCCTGGTGAGTTCAGATTTTATCCGGTCCCCCTATTGCCAAGGCGTTGAAGTAAAACATGCTCTGAAATGCGATCAAGATAAGACAGTTCGCGCAATTCCCATTTTCGTACGTCCTAGCTTATATGAATCAACTCCCTTGCGGAGTCTTCAAGGATTACCGAGAAATGCTACCCCCGTTTCCTCGTCAGATCGGCAAACGCCAAGCTCTAGGGATGGTTTATGGCTAGAAGTTGTTCGTGAGATAGGTCAGATTGCCCGAGAGATTCAGGACCAAATCCTGTCAGCAAAAAGGGCACTCCTACGGGCAGATGGAATAGTAGCTTATGCACAAAAAGCTGAACTGTTTTATCAAGACGGCGATATTTCTCCGGGAGAGCAAGTAAATCTCGATTTTATTGCTGAGAACTATCAACTTTCTGCTCTAGATATTGATGAGATATGGGCAAAGATTAAGGCGGATTATAGCCAGCAACAACGTGCCCTTGAAACATATCGAGAAACGGTGCGAGCAGAAATAAAACATCGGGGTGGTTTGACTCCAGAGGCTCAATCGGTCCTAGGTGATTTAAGAGAGAACTTGGGTATTTCTGATGGTTTTGCTGGACAGATTGAACAAGAGGTTCTGGAAGAGCAGCAACGACTTGAAGAACAACGGCAGCGAGAGCTTGAACAAAGGCGTATAGAAGAGCATCAGCGACGAGAATTCGAACGAAAGCAATTAGAAGAACAACAGCTTGAACAAAAACGCCAGCACGAAGCAGAACAGCAGGCTGTACAAAAACGAAATATGGAGGAGCAAGTTCGCCAAGAACAAGCAACTAGACTAAAGGAGGAACAGGAGCAAAAACCACGGGAAGGAACAACCAATAAGGTTCATGAGTTTGTGTTGGGCAGTGGTGATATACAGCTCCAAACGTTCTCATTTAAAGTGGTCTTGTTGGATGACAAAGGTAAGGTCAAGCAGCGCACCACTCAATCAGCTCAATTCTTTATGGAAGCATTAGCACCTAGTGTGGACCTAGAAATGGTAGCTATTCCAACTGGATCATATCTGATGGGCTCTCTGCATAGTGAAGGTTCTAGTCGCGAGCGCCCACAACATCGGGTGCAAGTCCCATCATTTTGTTTGGGTAAGTATCCAGTTACCCAAGCACAGTGGCATTCTGTGGCTAAACTTGAGCAAGTCAAGATAAATTTAGATTCTGATCCTGCCCACTTTAAGGGAGACCAAAAACCTATTGAGCAAGTATCTTGGAATGAAGCAGTTGAATTTTGTGATCGTCTTTCTCGTAAAACAGGGAAAATATACCGTTTGCCCAGCGAAGCAGAGTGGGAATATGCTTGCCGAGCAGGAACAACTACTGAGTTTCATTTCGGGAATCAACTCACGCGTAAATACGCAAACTGTGACGTTAAAGAGGTTGCAACTTTAATTGCAAATTTGCTTAGAATATCGACCTCGGATGTTGGCAGTTTTAACGTTGCAAATAGCTTTGGTCTATTTGATATGCATGGCAATGTTGGGGAATGGTGTCTAGATACCTTTCAAGAAAGCTATAAAAGTGCTCCAACTAATGGCTCAGCCTGGATTATTAAGAATGATAATCTTTCTCGTCGTCTGAGGCGTGGTGGCTCCTGGGCCTATAATCCGAGGGCTTGCCGCTCCGCTTCTCGCCGTAGCGATACTCCTGGCTTCCGTGACGACACTGTTGGTTTTCGAGTCGTTTGTTCAGCACCCAGGTCTCTTCAGTAGCCTTTTACCCTTCTTGCCCTCTTGTTCTGCGTGCACAGCGTGAGAAATTTTTTTGTGGGCCACCATAGAATCTAACCGTTCCTAGTTTTCTAGCCCTTAGTAAGGTAGGTGTTTCACCCATTAAGTTGATGAGCATGGTGAGGGGCAGGCATATAAACAACTGCGGCATGGTGGGCAATGGATCAACAATCCTGGCCATTCCTGCTCTGCTAAGCACAACGATATTGCCCCAAACAGTCACACTATCAGTTTTCGGATCTATTCTATTCGTGGAGTCGTAGGTCAGAACTGGTGGAAGGTATTTCATCGGGCATACAATGGAGAGTTAAGACCTATTCCCCCGATGGGGGTAGTCCTATCCATGAATTAAACCGAGTTAGATCGCTGGGCCAGCTTTATCACCGAAGACTTATCCGACCCACCCCATTAGATTAGACTCACGCAAGCTACGGAGCTACTGTCTGGGAAGAGCAAAGTTTCCAGCAAAAAATCTCATAGCTCTAATGTGATGAGCTATGAGATCAAATTTTCTTAAACTAAATGGGCTTTAGTAGCGTCGGCCGCCACCAAAGTTGCCACCCCCACCTCTGTTTTCGCGGGGTTTTGCTTTATTGACTTTCAGGGTACGGCCCATCCACTCAGCACCATCTAGTTCTTCAATCGCCTTGGTTTCTTCGGCATCATCACTCATCTCGACAAAACCAAAACCTCTCATCCGACCTGTTTCACGGTCGGTGGGAAGCTTGGCGGACTTGACAGTTCCATATTCTGCAAAAACGGTGTTTAGGTCTTGCTCTGTAACGTCATAAGAGAGGTTACCAACATAAATCGACATGAATTAAGTCCCAAAATCAGTAGAGGTGTAGAGAATTGGATTTCGGTGCGTGGTCTTAAAAATTGAACTGGATAAAACCAAGCAATTCTGAAAACTAACGGGAAACCGATATTTATATCTCGCTGCCTATAGTAACCGATCCCCAAACTAGATGCTGAGTTAAGAAGCAATCTTTACAGTGATTTCGGTCTTCTTTAGAATTAAGCCCCTATTGTCGAGAGCTTTAGTGCTAGATCTGGTCAGTTAGCTTTTCCCCAGCTTCTACCCAACTTATTCACAAAATCATTCTAGTTTTCCACAGTAAATGGATTGTTTTCCACAGGCTAGAACGACAGATTAAGGGTTTGGGCCATTTCTGGGGAATATGCAAAAAAAAAATTATGACCTAATTCCATAGTGTGTATAGCTTTGAGTTCAATCAATGAGTTCAAAAAAACCGATTGACAATCACACTGGTAGACCGCAAGATAGGACTCCCAGCCTTAAGTGCTGCGCTCTATATTTCGCAAGCCATAGGGTCGAAGAAGGATCTCCGACTAAGACTTGTGTGACTAAAGAGGGCATCAGTTGTCATGCTTAATCGTCTGGTGCATCGACCATCACTACCGACCTCACTGTTGTTCAAGAGCGACCGAAATTTATGTCAACGACCGTTAGCATTCTGGCTGATATCCCTGAAGATCTCCATGACGCATTAATGAGTTATTTGGAAACCCATCCTGACTGGGATCAAGATCGGGTTATCTCAGCGGCACTATCGTTATTCCTCATGCAGTACGGTCAATCAGACCGCAAGACAGCTCGCATCTATCTTGATAGTTTGTTCAAAAAAGAACTTCCTACAGCCTGCTAATGGCTTGATATCCAAACCATCTCCCCAGCGAGTTAGCCCTGCAGACTGAAGATTTCATCCAAAGAGAAGCATCTTCATCGAGCAGAGAAGCTAATTTCGGATCGAGAACGTTTAGCACAACATATGTGAACTTAAGGGCAGCTCATAGCTTTTAGTGGTCCCTGAGATGAGCTAACTTCTAACTCAGCACAGATGATTGCGACAATACATAACGTTCTAAGGCGGCTTTTAGTTCTTCACTCCGAATTGGTTTACTCACATAATCTTGCATGCCAGCTTCTAAACACTTTTCTCGGTCTCCTTGCATGGCATTAGCTGTCAAAGCAATGATATGAGGCTGAGCTTCACGAGACCAAGTCTCTTGAATAGCTCGGGCTGCTGTCAGGCCATCCATTTCAGGCATTTGCAAATCCATCAACACCACATCGTAGGGTTGGCGATGGAGGGCTTCTAAAACTTCCTTGCCATTATTGGCCACATCCGCCTCGTATCCCAACTGCTTCAGAATAAGCAATGCAACTTTTTGATTAACCACCACATCTTCGGCTAACAGAAGGCGCAAAGTTTTTGAGTTGGCAATGGGTTGAGGGTGATCAGGCTCAGAATTAGGCGTATTCTCAGATTGCTTCGTGACTGCTCGGACCAATATGGCACTTAACTGTGCTTCTTGAATGGGTTTATTCAAAATGGCATAAAAAAGACTTTTGTCCATCGGGGTTGAAATAGCCTCAACCCCCAGAGAACTAAGCATGATAAGGGGCAGGTCTTTATATTTTTGTAGAGCGTGGATCCTTCGAGCTAGGGTTAACCCATCCATCTCTGGCATTTGCATATCGACTACAGCCAGATCAAAGTTAGATCTTCCTCGCAGGAGTTCAAGGGCTGCTGGTCCACTGGGGGCTGCTTGGGAATGCATTCCCCAAATATCTGCAAATATTGTCAGAATTTTTCGATTCGTCAGATTGTCATCGACGATCAGGAGCCGTTGACCTTTCAGCGGTGCTAAATCATGAATCGGGGCACAGTCAAAAGTGTCGGCAACCGGAGCGGCAATCGTAAATGAGAAAGTGGAACCCGCCCCAATGCCACTATCCACCCATATCTTTCCACCCATCAACTCACAGAGTCGCTTACTAATGGCTAAGCCTAACCCCGTGCCGCCATATTTGCGGGTCGTGGAGGAATCGACTTGGCTAAAGGATTGAAACAACCGATTTAACCGATCTTCTGGAATACCGATCCCTGTATCTTTCACCGCAAATTGGAACAATCGGTGAGGAGCCTGGCCCTCGCTATCAGAAAATGCCATATCCTGCGTCTCTGCAGTCACTTCTTTGACATAGACGACGACTTCGCCATTGTTCGTAAACTTCACTCCATTCGTAAGCAGATTAACCAGTACCTGGCGCAGACGGGTAACGTCTCCGACAATACCGCAGGGCAAATCTGGATCAGCAATATAAGCAATTTCTAAGCCCTTCTTAAAGGCTCTTGGTGCGACTAATTTCAGCGCTTCTTCGATACAGGACTTGAGGTTAAAAGGTTGTTCTTCAACTTCGAGTTTCCCAGCTTCGATTTTAGAGAAATCAAGAATGTCGTTGATCAAGCATAGAAGCGCATCCCCACTACTGCGGATAGTATCGACAAAATCCTGTTGTTGAGCATCCAGGGACGTATGGGTCAGTAACCCTGTCATCCCGATCACCGCATTCATAGGAGTTCTCAGTTCATGGCTCATATTGGCGAGGAATTCGCTTTTCACCTGGCTGGCTGCATCGGCACGGTCTTTGGCCGTTTGTAATTCTGAATTGACGCTGCGCAGATTGTCATCCGCCTGCTGGCGTGCCGTTACATCTTGATAAACTCCAAGAATGCCGATGATGGTTCCATCCGCCTGATGAAGAGGAACTTTAATCGTCTCCAGCCAAGTTTCTGCGCTGTGGCGTTTCAACAACGCGGTTTCAATCTCTCCAGTCGTCAAAATCCGCTGCTCGCTAGCTTGAAATGCTGCTAATTCTGCCGGAGCCCACGGTAGGTCAGCATCCGTTTTACCGATGACTTGCTCTGGTTGACTCAAGCCAACATAGGTTGCAAATTGTAGGTTGCAATCCAAGTAAATACCCTCACGATCCTTCCAGAATAGAAGCTGTGGGATCGTGTCAATCACTCGTCTTAATAACTGCTGGGAAGTTTGGAGGTCTTCATTCATCTGCATGAGATGGGCTTCAGCTAGCTTGCGAGGGGTAATATCCTGCAAGAACAGGGACAGCCCGTCTACACTAGGGAAAATGCGGACTTCTAACCAAATTTGGCGATTGGCGTAAAAGACTTCAAAGGACTGACTGATTTGGTCTTGTAACGCGGTCTTGTAGTTGTCCTGATGGTCAAGCCCTAATTCCTGGGGGTAAGTCTGCCAGAAATCTTGTTGGATGCCATCCTGTAGAACTGGCCCAAAGAGTTCAGCTGCCTTCTCATTGATATAGACGACTTGCCAATTTGGACTCAGGGTAATAAAAGCATCCGTGATGCTGCTCAAAATGCCAGATATACGTTGTTGGGATTGCTGCTGCTCTTGAATAAGCGCCCATTGCCGTCGAATGACAAGATAGGCAGTGCCGCCCAAAATCACCAACAGACAGCCGAAACTAATCAGTCGAAAGGCATTCGCTGTCTGACTGGCACTCTGATGTTGTTTTGTATAAAGGGTTTCTAGTTGATTGATAGCTTCTGTAGCAGGTTGTTGAAGAATCGCTTGGGTTAGCTGATCGACCTTCGGTTTGTACTCCAGAATAATTCGGGTATGGGCAATGGCTAATAACAGGCCATCTTTATTGGCTTCAGTTTGACTCAATGCTTCTAATTGAGTCATTTGCTGGTTGATTTGTGGAACCAGCGCTTCGTTGGCAGACAAGCTATACAAGAGCACGTTATCCAACATATCTTGGAGTCTTGCCGTACTGCTTTTCGTTAATCCCTTGGTCCGGTCTCCTTGGCGAACCTCTTTAACGAGTTCTGGTAAGTAGGTTAAAGAATTTTTGACTACCGCATTGGTGGATTTAAAAGACTCCACCAATTCTTCTTTCTGGCGAAAAATTTTAGTGTTAGTTTGCAACTGTTGATTGAGGGCTGACGGATCACCAATAAAGCCAGGAATCTGCTCTAACTGGTTTTGTATTGCCCCTTGCTCAGAAATAGCTTGCACCAGTGGATCATAGGAAGGAAGTAAGGCATAACGGGACTTGAGAACGCCTTGATTTAATGCAGCATCTTTAATTAACTGTTGAGTAATTAAGGCGTGATAACGCTGATGAGTTTCGGAATCTACGGATAAGCTTTTAAATATTGATCCAGTGAATAGCAAGAGGAGGGTAGAGGCCCCCAGGTATTTGAAGAACTTCCTCTGTTTCATCAGCTAGACTCCTTCCACTCACTGCGGGTTAGAAAAGAACGGATCGTAAGATCCCTTTTGGTTGGATTGATTGGGTGGTCAAGCAGGGCTGTGACCAAGGTTGTGATGGCCAGGTCTATCATTTGGGCAGCCCGCTCATAAAGATAGAGGGCTGTTGAATTAGTCTTAGAGGCGGTTAAGGAGCAAGGGGGTCGACAGACTACAGCCACGAACCGATCTCGGATTCGTTCAGATAAATGATTTTGTGCCGCTAAAGAGGATACTTTTCGTTCCCAGAACAACATCTTGCCCAAAGGAGGATACTCGCTGTTCCCTAGCAATTGCCGAGGGATTATTTGAATAGGTTTATTGCTGTTATGGATGATTGGAGAACGCCATTGCCTGAAAATAATTTTCTTTGTTAGAGTCCCATGCCATAACGTTCGAATCAAGGAAGAAAATGAGATAATCCCCAATAAATGAGGCCTTTTTATGATTTGGTCCATCTTCTATCCCCCTAGCCCTAGAATAAAACTGATAGCTAGATTCAGCTTTTTAGCTCTTGAAAATTAAATATCAACCGATCTTTATAGGCTTGAATGCTTAATTATTAGTTTGCCCAAACGTTTATTCTCACTAGCAAATAGTTGGGATCAATATCTAAGTCAATGGATGAAGAGTTACAACTCAATCTACTGATATATAGGTAAATTTTGCTGATTTCCTAGTTTCTGGGCGAATATAAATATTTAGTGGAAGATATTAAATCTATCTTGACTTACTCTGTTTTGAGTACAAGATTTGGCAAATCGATTCTTGGCATATTGCTATTCTTTTAGCTTCTGCCTCACTGGAACAAGCCAATCCAAAGCATCTCCAACTGAGATTTTCGAATATCGACATCGCAAAGCTGATGACAACATCAGCGTGAGCCAAGAGATAAAGGTGTCAGCAGTGGATGTCAGAAAATAGGGATGGGTACTCTAGTACTCTGTTTGCTTCACTAATTTCTCTAGCTGAGAATTAACTTAAGAAGCGTAAACATTAGTTCGACTACGACTCATCTGATGGAGGGTGAGCTTCCCCCTACCGATCATTAGGTGAATAAATGAAATACTGAAGAGCTGATCCTTCAAAATGAGTCATGGTAACAGGAAGCTGACTTTATTCAGGAATTTAAGGCTGGTATTGATGAAATCAAATATAAAGACATCATAAAGGTTTTGACTTAAGAAACTATAGATAAGTTAATATTATTGTCATAATAAGCATGACAAATTCCTATACAAGGAAAATGTCCCGAAAGAAAGGTGTCCTTTCTGATAAAAATCGCTGGCCAGCTTATAAATCTCTGTTTCAATTCTTTATTTAACCAGCCTTTGGATCAAAGATCCAAAGGCTGCCTGGGCATTTCTTATGATTAAAACGCTTGAGCCTCAGAAAACAAAATCCACGTTCTGCAGTTACTCTAACCCATCACCTAGAGTTCAAGTCGTGCGGATCACCAACGTTGAAAACTGGTATTTTGAGCGGGTGGTTTTTCCCAAGCAGACCCTAGTGTTTGATGCGCCACGAGCCGCACATCTCGAGATCCATAGCAGCGAAATCGCTACGGCTATCCAAGTAGACTGTATTCCCTGTAGGCGGCTGGCTGTTAAAGCAGCTTAGAGTTTCTGAGGAATACTAATGAGCTGTATCGAACTGCTTTCAGGTTATTTGTGCCATCAGTTTCCATGGTGGAAGGGTTGCCGGATGCGCTATGAACCTGCGCAGAAAACGGTCTATGTTTACTGTCATCATCCACAGGATCCAGAGAATCTATTATCAGCTGGTGACGCCATTGCCCGACTAGATATTGGAGTTGAGCGGTTTATCATTACGATGCCCACGGTTATGGATGTGGTGATTGAGTGTCAGCCGAACCAATACAAAGAGAGTCAGTAGGCACTAGACACAACATTTTTGTGGAAATTTTTGGGTCAAAATATTGACGATAGAGGCTTGTTTGAATTGCTCTGAAGCAGTTATCGAAGGGTAGGTCTAGTTCAACCAAAAGGCTCAATGGCCCCAAATTTGTAGGCAATTCAAAAAATACGATAGTCTTCCAACTACATCACGAAATATTGCTCAAGCGTCAATGGCAAAATTGGGGCCATTTTCATGCTGCTGGAGTTACTACCATAGTGTCAGCAGCACCATATTCTTGAATGGCTGTTCCTTTTACAACCATCTATTGTGAAGGGTTAAATCCGAGTTTTCATCATTTCGGTAGAGTACAGCAGAACTCAACGAATGAGATTGGAATTAAGTCTTTTCGATTGGTTAATGCTCTCTAATTTATGCCTATCCAAGAAAGGCAAGCATAGGCAGAGCAAGGCAATGTTGGATGAAATTAAGGGCAGTCAAATAAAACGGTTGTCATATAACGGTCTGCCCACTCATCGCCGAATGCCTTTTCCAAAATCCGTCGAGTTTTGTCATTTTGTTGTTGTTGCTGGCAGTACCGTCGTTGTCCAGCTATGAGTCGATCAATCTCCGATTCAGGCACAGGTTGAGTTGTTATGGCTTGCTGACAATGCCAACTTAAATAGGCTGAGACTCGATCTAAAAATTGAGTTTCTTCCTGGGATGTTCGTGGCCGGATAAACAGGCAGAACTCAGAAAAAATAGTTCCCCATTCGGGTAGTTGTCGAGGCTCTGAAAACTTTAAATCGGGTAAACCCTGGAGATGTTTGTGGTATGACGGCGATAACTTTCCATTAACTGTAGGGGACAGATCGGCAATGGCAGCACTAATGCCACTCCGTCCACCGACCAAATCGGTGCCAAACATAGGCAAGGCATACTGCGGTTCGGGAAACATGACGCAGTGCAAGATATCTAAGCCCGTGCCCACCTGGGCTAACTCCAAATGGAGTTTGCGAAACGGTGGAGCCTGGTAACAAATATTTTCTATGACTAGGAACTCGCCTTCTAGGCGTCCTTCAACATGCCCGAATTCCGAGGGAAGGGGATAGTCTGATAACTCTAAATAGTCGGTCCAAATTGCTTCAATCCGATTGGCCCATTCTTGAATGAGTGGGTGCTGCTGCTGACGTAAAGACATAGATACAAAATTCACTACCAGTTGGTAGTAGAGTAAAAAAAACGGGCTGAAAATAAGGGTTTATCATGCCACTCAAGCCGTCTGAAATCCTACAAGCTTTAGACAAAAAACAGACTGAGTTCCAGGATTTTCACCAAACAACCCTCAAAGTATTAGAGAAATATCGTAAAGCATTAAGTAAGGTTGCCCAACAGCCTGATGCTGAAATCACACAAGGGTTAATGGATCACCACAATCCAGGAGGGCGCCCATTAGAGGCATTAGGGAATAGCCCCAACTGGATCATTCCTTCTAAGCTTAAGTGGTCTAGCCGAGAGCAAAGCCTGGAATGGGTACGGGAGCGACTAATGGGGATTACCACCTTTGCGGTGGATGGATCTCAAGTCTATCCCAGCAAAGACATTTCGATTCCGATTGGCATGGTGCAAGTGGGCTGGTTTGAGAATCCCCATTTGCCTTTGGGTAGCTATGACAAGGATGTGCGCTTGGAGGTTTTGTCCCCAGAGGATCTCAAGCCACAGGATCGGAGTACTCCGATGGATCGACTGGTTAACATGCATCGGTTTCGCATGGAAATCCAGCGCATGATCGAATTTATGGAGAGTCATACTAATCGTTCGGATTGTTTAGTCTTTCTGGATGGCTCCCTAGTGGCTACGTTTGCAGAAAAGTTTGATGCAGAATGCCGAAGATTTTATGTTCAGCAATTAGTAGAGCTATTGCAGGCCAGTGAAAAGTTTCGAGTGCCCTTAGTGGCCTACATCGATACGTCTCGAGCCCGAGATTTAGTTCAGCTTTTGCATTGCTTAAAGAAACTACCGGAAGCCCCGTCCCTTAATGATGCGGCTTTGTTGGGAGTGAATATGAACTGGGGCGATCGCACGCCGATCTTTAGATGCGATCGCAAAGGTGAAACCAGTCATCAAGGCATCCTCCAAGATTATGGAGACCAAGCAGAATCCGTAGCCTTCACTTACTTAAAAACCCATGAAGGCCCCCCTGCCCGTATTGAAATGCCCACCTGGATTTATGAGGCAGGATTACATTCTACGGTTTTAGATTTTGTCCGAGGGGAAGTGATTATTGGAGGGGGGTATCCCTACGTGATTGAAACAGCCGATCGCGTGGCTGTACTCCAAGCGGAAGATCGCCAAATCTTTTTCCGTCTCCTGCAAGAATGGGCGGAGAAAGAAGAGATCAACCTCCGGTTCTCTCGGAAAATGATTAGTAAAGTTCTGCGTCGAGGAAATTAAAGAAAAGCTGACTTTAAAAATTTTTCCTAGAATATTCTGTTTATTTCCTAGGTTGTTGACGAATTGGTAGTCGACTATCTAAGTCAATATCATGCTTAAGACAAAATCCACGAATGTTTTGGCAAGCATCAATAGCCCAACTTGTCCTATCTCTAGCATACTCAGCACCACAATTTGATACTCCATGGACCAAGCGATGTCTCAGTTTGAATGCTTTATGTAAACCATCCCAATTGCTTACTACTTCTGTTAGCCGTTGCCCACGTTTCGGAAATACCTCTTCTTGCCAAATCTTTTTGTAAGCTTTGTGGCCATGACATGATTTCAGCTGTGTTCTGATATTTACATTTGGAGAAGTTCCAAGAGCAATAACTGCTCGACGAACAGTCCACTCAAAATGGATCACTGCAAGTAATGTAGACAAAGATGGATCTTCAATAAAAAATTGCTGAATTCGTTTTTCTCTAGACAGACTAGAATCTTTGACTAGAAACATGGTTATTTGATGAGATCTCTACAAACAGAAGGAGTGCCTCATAACTGACTAGCAATGCAGTGTATTAGCCCTCAATAATACTCTGCCCATTTTGAAACTCAATATTGATAACTAAAATCCTGAATATTGACAGGGGCACAGGATTGCGGTTGATTGAAGTGGATGTGAAGGGTAGAGTCCATGAAGCGCTTTTTGGGATTAGCAGTTCTTGCTGGGAGCTTAAGTTTGGTTTATCCCCATGCCGCTTTTGCAGGAGACGCCTTAGGCGTGGTCTACCCTGCTGATGGACATGAAACCACTGCAGCTCAGATTTTTCTGATTGGCACTGCCCCAGCCAAAGGTGATGTGACAGTAAATGGTAAGGCGATCGATCGCAGCCCGACTGGAAACTTTGCCCCCAGCTTTCCCCTAGAGATTGGTGAGAATACCTTTACACTTCAGTATGGTGACCAAACTCAAACCCTCAAAATCACCCGCACGGCAGTTTCTCCCTCATCCACTGCAGGCTTGTCAGAAGACTCCCTGAAGCCCAATACAAAGATTGCTAAACTCCCGAATGAACCCGTTTGCTTTAGCACTATTGCCAAACCCAATGCTCAGCTCTCGGTCAAAATTGGTCCACAAACAATTCCCCTGCAATCTCAAGAAAAGTCCGTCAATTTACCCCCCAATTCGGCCGCACTAACTCAACAAAATCAACCGCAAACGGCGGAGAAGCCAGGCATTTACAAAGGGTGTACCACCTTTTCTCAACCTGGCGTTTTGGGTAAACCCGTGTTTCAGCTGACCAAAGATGGACAAACCATCCAGCGGACAGGGACCAGTACGATTGAAATTCTTTCCCCTCAAAATTTTTCCGTTATTGAGGTCACAAGTGACCAAGGAGTGTCGCGCACGGGACCGAGCACGAATTACTCTCGGTTAACGCCCTTACCGAAAGGGACGCAAGCCCGCATCACCGGACGGGAGGGGGAATGGTTGCGGTTGGACTATGGTGCTTGGATCAAAGAGAAAGAAACTCGTCCTCTATCCCAGAATATTCTGCCCCATTCTATTATTCGCAGTCTTCGCAGTCGCCAAACGCCTGGGTGGACTGAAGTGGTATTTCCATTGCAAAATCCGGTACCGATTAGTGTGACTCAGGGTGATCAAACCTTTACCCTGACCCTTCATAACACCACGGCCCAAACGGATGTCATTTTTATGAATGATGACCCAGTGATTCGACGGTTAGATTGGCAGCAGCCTGCACCAGGCCGCGTGGAGTATAAATTTAACCTGAAGCCAAAACAACAGTGGGGCTATAAGCTACGTTACGAAGGCACCAGCTTAATTTTGTCCCTCCGGCATCCTCCTAAAAGCAAGGGACTTGCCAATGTAAAAGTGCTGTTAGATCCAGGACATGGCAGCGAGCATGATCTAGGTGCGCGAGGCCCCACGGGTTTACCCGAGAAAGAAGTCACCATTGTCGTCAGTAAACTACTCCAGGAAGAATTAAAGAAGCGGGGGGCAACCGTTGTGATGACTCGCGAAGGGGATGATGACCTCTATCCCCAGGATCGGGTGGATGTCATTAATAAAACGGAACCGACCATTGCCATTAGTGTTCATTACAATGCGTTGCCTGACAGTGGCGATGCGGTCAACACGGCAGGGATTGGGGCCTTCTGGTACCATGCCCAAAGCCATGATTTGGCAGTCTTTTTACATCATTACCTAGTCGATGATTTGAAGCGTCCTGACTATGGTATTTTTTGGGATAATTTGGCGTTGACTCGACCAACGGTAGCGCCGACGGTATTGATGGAATTGGGATTTATGATTAATCCGACGGAGTTCGAGTGGATTACGGATCCAAAGGCTCAGAAGCAGTTGGCGGTTAGTATGGCAGATGCGATCGCAGCATGGTTCTCAAAACAATAAGGCTAATCTTTGAAGCTACTCTTCAGCTCACCCAACCTGAAGAGTACAACGAATTCCCTAACTAGCTATCCGTTTCAACTTTAGTTAAGTGGATATGCTTGCGCCCCAAGGTCACCTCGAACATATCACCAGGTGTCAATTCCATTTGTTTGGTGTAAGCCGCGCCAACTAGCAAATTGCCATTGGTTTGAACAGACACCATATAGCTGGGTTGACGTCCTGACGTACCAGTTCCGTTACTGGTCGGCTGAGCATCGAGGTCTACTCCTTCAGCATCCAGGACAGCATTCATAAAAGCCATCACATTCAGGCGCTCTGACCCATCTGGGTCGAAGGAGTAGTAGCCACAAGCTTTGGCTTTGTCCTCTCGGCTTAAATCACCCAGCGCTTTGATTTTGGTTAATAGTTTCTCTCCGGTCAATGGCTTAACCGTTTTTTTCTTTAGTTTAGGCATAGGTCTCTAATGCAGTAATAAACACAACAGAAAGGAATCAGGGTATCGCTTATTTTTGGGTAAGCTTTTTTTACTATAGCAAAAGAAAAAATGAATAGGTCAACAATAGCAATTGATTCATTTTTTTACCCTGATGATAAGATTTAGTCTTGGATAAGGTATCCAAGATTACCTAGAGAAAGATATCCAGTAAAGTATATATCAAGTTGCCAAGAATTGAGGGTTAGGATGAAGGCAGGAATTATAGATAGTCAGATCACGCCTTTCACTAGGGAACTGATTTTTGTTTAGGCCAACCCTAATTGTGTTCATAGTCAAAATCTGACTCAGCCATAGAAATGACTCAATAGAACTAGGAATACCTAATATCTAGATGCACTAGAATCAAGTCTGGGTGAGGGTTGACTCAACTAGCATCATCCATAAAGGCGTTAGTTATAGACTAAAAAAAAGCAAGGTATTTCAATACCCAAAATGTACAAGTTCTTAGTCTAGTAGAAGTTTTCTGATATTTAATGCTTTTGTTCTAAGTCTCTTAAGATTGACTGCAACAACCCCTCATTCAAGTACTTGAGATTAAGGAAATATAAATGTCTGCTGACCCATAAGTATTGACCAGATAGTTCAGTACAGGATAAACAGACAAGTCGCCAATCTAGTGCCGATATTGCTGGCCTTTACTAAAGACCCCTAACAAAAGGCCGACAATCGTAATTTGATGTAAAGGACCTAAAAAGAGTCCCGGAATAGGAAGTGATGCTCTTAAGACTAGAGCTATCAATAAACAAAGGACCAAGCCCCATAGGGTTGATACCTGGATCCGTCGTCTAGAGCCTATGACTCGTTCCAAAATGATGACGCCAAGGATGCCGATACCCATATCTATGGCAGCCGAAGAGAGCAATCTCCAGGGAGGACCCAATATTGACCCAATCTGCACTTGTGACGATGCCGGTAAGATCAGGGTCAGCCCATAGTCAATCCCAGAAGCCAAGACAAGGGTAATCACAGAGGCATTGAGCAGTTGTTGCCACGGTAATGACTTGAATTGGTACATGCTTTCATCCGAAAAGAATTGCGTTTCAATTCTACCGATGCTTGGGTCTCAACGGGATGGGGCGACACTTTGCGTTAGCGTTGAGAGATGAATCAAGGATGGACCTATCACAATCAAGTTGATCGAGCTGGGGCAGGACTGACGCTCTTAGGATTTTATGCCCAACGATACCGGCATTCGAGTCGATCAGAATGGCAAGTTCGCATTGAAACGGGACAGGTGCACTTAGACGGCCAGCGAGCTTCCCCAGGTACGGTATTAAAGCAAGGGCAGAGTTTGGCCTACCACCGCCCCCCATGGCAGGAGCCAACGGTACCCTTGACCTTTGACGTTTTATACGAAGATGCGGAAGTATTGGCCATCCATAAACCTTCAGGACTACCGGTGCTTCCAGGGGGTGGTTTTTTGGAACATACCTTGATTCATCAGGTGCAACAATACTTTCCTCAGGGGACTCCTTTTCCCATTCATCGCTTGGGGCGCGGGACATCGGGGGTGGTATTGATGGCGCGATCGCAACCAGCTCGCGCTGCTTTGAGTCAGCAAATGAGGGATCGGCAAATTCAAAAGGTGTATCGAGCGTTGATCGGTCCCGAACAAACTGCTCGCCCACTGGCCGAACAGTTTGAAATTACCCAGACTATTGGCAAGGTGCCTTATCCAGGCTTGGGATATATCTACGCCGCCACCCCCAAAGGACGCCCTGCTCATAGCGCTTGTACAGTTCTTCAACGACGCTCAGAGTCCACTCTACTGGCAGTGACAATCACCACTGGACGTCCCCACCAGATTCGAATTCATTTAGCAACCATGGGCTATCCTTTGCTCGGCGACCCACTGTATGGGGTAGGAGGACAACCCCCATCTGCAAGCCCTGAGGATCTGTCACGACCTGTCCCTGGAGATTGCGGTTATTGTCTCCATGCTTTTTCTTTGCAATTTAGCCACCCAAGGACCCAGGATCTAATGCAGGTTATGAGTGATCCACCAGCCCCCCTGCGTCTCACTTCGGAGTGAAATAGACCGTTGGATTTAGCATGTCTCCAATAATCGAGCCATGGGCTTCTGTATCTCACTTTCCGGCCATCCTATGCGCGAAGCTATAAAGAAGTTCTTCGCGCATAGGATGGCTAGAATCACACATCTGACATGAGTCGGATCACACGAAAAGCTTTCGAGTCCTCTTATATTCGTGTCTAGAGAAACAGGTGAGGAAAGACATGAATCACAGCATTAGAGTTTTCAGCATTGCAACTGTGGCAGGATTAGTCAGTTTAGCCAGTTTGAATTTTGCCCCTTCATCCCATGCCAGCCATTATCTAGAAGTTCAAAATGCTCATTGGCTGGCCAAAGCAGAGCAAAAAAATCTCAATTATGATGGGGTTCTATATTGCGATGATGCTAAGGCGAAGATCAATATTCGTCGAGGTCCTGGAACAGACTATCAAGTTGGATATAGTAGCTTTAGAGGGCTTGAAGTCGATGTTATTGCTTCCTATAAAAGCAATGGTTATAAATGGTACAAAATTCGCTACGTTAACCAGATTTTGCATCAAGCAGAGAATGGATGGGTGAGAGAAGACCTGATCAAAATACTTTAACCTGCAGGTCAATCTGCAGCGAGTGCTATTTAAGCGCTAGAACTCAGCCCTGTCCCGGAACAGTTTAAATTCAACCGCTTGCCCTAGGACGATCTTTTTATGACTCTTTTGGAGCAATCTCTACCCTCATTTATTCGCAATACCCAAGCAGAGTTGCATCAACAGGGCTATATTATCTTGCCCCACATCTTTTCTGACCAAACCTGCCATCAGATATCTGAGAATCTTGCAGAGGTTACCCAATCAAAACCTGGAACCCGACGATTATTAGCTTTCGAGTGGTGCCAAGAACTGGCAAGAAGCCTTAAATCCCATCCACTAATCTCTCCGTTATTAGGACCAAATCCCGTTATCAATCAATGCACCTATTTTGAAAAATCTCCTAATCAAAATTGGTTAGTGGCACTGCATCAAGATGTCAGTATTGCAGTTCAACCAAATGCTGTTACCACTCAGTTGGGAATATCTCAAAAGGAAGGCCTATCTTTCGTGCAACCACCCGTTGAGGTTTTGAAACGGTTGCTTGCTCTCCGTGTTCATTTAGATGACTGCACAAAGGATAATGGTCCTCTAAAAGTGGTGCCCGGCTCTCATCAACAGGGGCGGCTTACTGATCCGATGATTGCAAAACTGCGGGATCACTCCGGTGATATGTCTTGCTTAGTAACCACAGGAGGAGTGTTAGCCATGCGTCCTTTGCTCCTACATGCTTCCAGCAAGATGGCCCTTCCCCAACATCGACGAGTTTTACATTTTCTCTGTGGCCCTCGCCAACTCCCGAATGGATTGGTTTGGCATGAAGCTATTTAGATCAATGCAGGGCCATATAGGCTAAGAAAAATGGGGAAATGCCATAGACGAGGATATATTCTATCCATCAACAACGATTGCTCCTTGAATGTTCAAGGGGAGGTTAACCTCCCAGCTCTGCTGTGCAAATGAACCTCAGAACCCTTTATAATCCGATGGCTTTGTGTCACCCTATATATTCCCATGAGTACTCCCCTGAGCTGGCCTGAATTAGCTGACCGTACCGACTTCCATTTGGATCCTGCAAACGGTCCCACCAATTCTCAATCTTGCCTGCGTTTATTTGGACAATCCGAAGACGATGTCCGGGTGACGTTATTCCGTGATAATCATGCCTGGTGCCCCTACTGCCAGAAAATTTGGCTATGGCTAGAAGAGAAGCAGATTCCCTATCGAATCGAGAAAGTGACGATGTTTTGTTATGGGGAGAAAGAGCGGTGGTATAAGCAGATTGTCCCCTCTGGGATGTTGCCTGCACTGGAGCTCAATGGTCGGGTCATCACCGAAAGTGATGATATTCTAATTGCCCTAGAAAAAGAGTTTGGTCCCATGGGGAAGGGCATGAAAGATCCGGCGGTTATGCCTTTGCGCCAACTAGAGCGATTGCTATTTCGGGCTTGGTGTACTTGGTTGTGCTATCCTTCTCGTCCTCAACAAGATCAGCGTAATCGCGAACAGTTTGTCAGTGTGGTGAAAAAGGTCGAAGCTGCCCTTAGCCAGACTCCAGGCCCTTATTTTTTGGAAGAGTTTGGTACAGCAGACGCTATTTTCACCCCCTATGTCGAGCGGATGAATGCCAGCCTCTACTACTACAAGGGCTACTCACTAAGAGAGGAGAATCCTCGGTTCTCGGATTGGTTTGATGCCATGGAAAGTCGGCCCACCTACCGAGGTACTCAAAGCGATTTCCATACCCATGCCCATGACTTACCGCCGCAAATGGGTGGATGCTATAAAAACGATGATCCGCAAACTGCCATCAATAGGAATCGGGTAGACAATGGCCCCTGGACAGAGTTACCAGATGTCACCTATCCTGAACCCGAAACTTCTCGGGCGGAAGCGTTGCATCGAATGGTCAAGCATCACGAGAATATTATTAAGGTCAATCCTGCCAATGACGAGTTATTTGATGAAGCCCTGCGCTGTGCTCTGACCCATCTGATTACGGGTGAGGTGTGTTCGCCTCCGCCTGGTTCGGATCTTGGCCTGCGGTACTTGCGCGATCGCATCAGTGTTCCGCGGGATATGTCCATCTATGCAGCCAAACGTCTCAAGGCATCTCTAGAGACGACAGCCGCTCTCGTTGGCAACCGTCAAGGGACACCCATCCCTGTGCGCCACCGTCGTGACCAAGATCCTATGAACTTCGCGAAGGCATAAGTCATACCAATAAGCATCAAAAAGTGTAATTTTGATTTGCTATGAAACTTTGCCAACAAAGGGTTTTACGAATTTTATGATTACGCTTTTAGGCTCAAATTGGTGTCATAAGCTGGGCAGGATGCCGTGGTTAGTATGATCGGTGTCCTTGTGACCATTCTTTAGGGCCATTAGAAAAAAGATAGTGACTGGGCTAGAGGACGATGAATAAAGCTTTGACGGGATTGCTAGTTGCGATCGCATCTTGCAGTACTCTCTCATCGGCTCAGGCTCTCCCCGGCATGACCAAAGTCGAAGCAATAAGTTGGTCTTGAGGAAACTACGCAGACCAATCTAATACTGAGCTAGCCAAAGTCCCTCCTTTGCAGACCACCCAAAAGTACAAACCGAATCAATCAGATCTGGATACCTCTTTTGAAGGGATGGGAGGGAAAGTTCATCTCACCGTCTTTATGGATCAAGCGGAGAAGGTAAAAACAGAAAATATTGATTACCGCCCAGCCTGCTATTGGACTGGACTATCAGATTGCTCTGGCCTCATTACATTTGAGAAAACCAACCAGGACAAAGGGACTGAGCCGATTCAAGCTATCTGAGGACAGGCAGTACTAGCTGACTTTCAGGCTGCATCTGTAACAAAAACCCATACCGATGGCAATACCTATCGTTGGTATCAAGGCCAGCTCCATAACTATGAGATGTTTTAAGTGAAAGTCAATACCACCAAGCAGTTCAGCCTAGTATCTAAGGATGTTACACAACGCGATCTCATGCAGCAATTCATGGAGTGGCAAAGGTTATCCCAGTAAATACCCACCCAGCTTAGTCGCTCAAAAAGCTCCCCCTAAAGCACAGCTTCTTTAGGGGGAGGATAGCCTTCTGTACTAAGTCATAGATAAGAGAGTTCACAAAGAACTCCACCACCAACCTAGCAATCAAATATGGGGAAATGTTGAAGGCAAGCTATTCCAATTAGAGTGCAACTACTCTTGCCGACAGGCAGCAATAAAATACAGATGAGGCTGATCAGGAAGACTAGGGTCTGGAAATTGGAATGTGAAGCGGCCAAACGAAGCACCTTCATCACCTGGTTGAATCGCTGAGGCCTGCCAACCATACTGTTCAAAGAAAGACTCCGGATCATCGCAACAGGACAGCCAATACTTAGCCCAGTCATCTTGGCCATTCATTATTACAGAATTGATAACATCAGCCCCAAACCAACTTCCTTTAACAGACAAAGTTGTGATTGTTGTCAGCAAATTATGAACTTCTTCTTCATTCAGATAATATAGAACCCCTTCCAGGAGCCAAATTGACGGCTTTGACGGTTGATAGCCTTGTTTAATCAGCATCTCAGACCAAAGAGAGTCTTTCAAATCAGCTGCGATTGCATGCCGATTACAAGTAGGCTGAATATCCTCTAGAACTGATTCTTTGTAGGTCAATATATTACTTTGATCAATCTCATAAACATGAGTATCAGCGGCCCATTCCATACGCAAAGCTCGGGTATCCAGACCTGCCCCTAACAGAACAATTTGCTGAATATTTTGAGAATGCCCTAGGATCAAGTCATCAAAGTAACGCGTTCGAATTGAGGTAAAAGGCTTTCCCGCTTTTTCATCTGCTTCTAGCCGGGGAATTACATCTTCTAGAACCTCTTTACCTGCTAGCTTCTCAGCAAAGGGATCAATGAATAATGCATCTGATCTTCTCGTTTCATATGCACGTCCAGCAGCCATATTTTTGGCGGTAAAACCAACGTCATCCCTTGTCTTAGACATACTATTTCCCCTAATTAAGTTTTAGCAAGTAGCGTCGATAGACAAATAAATATGATGAATATCAAGTTACTGAGATAATTTTATTTAACCTTTTTCTTTCTAAATCCTAGGGTTATTCCTATCTCAAAAACCACGATGAATTCCAACCTTATCAAGTCCAATATCAACTGTGAGAGCTGATTTATAAAGCAAATTCCATAAAAGCTACATCCCTTGCCAGGAAATAACTATGGCATCTATGAGTTCGATTAAACTGAACTCATAGATCTTAGTTTTTATAGGATTTCGGCGACTTAATAAGTTATCTCTGATAAAGCCCATTATCTCAGAGATGAGGGTAAACACTACATGCTTAATAAATTAATTTCTAAATCAAACTGTATAAGATTTGTACTCCTAGTAGAGCATCCTCTTGCCGTCAGAACAAATCACAATAGTGATAGAAATATCTAAAAATCCTAATACTAGATCTTGGATAGCCTTTTTTCTAACATGTCTTATCTATAAATCTCACTAGGCATGGGTCCTTCATGCCGATCAATAATTCCTCTTCTTCTACAGGCTGAGTTGTTCTTCTAATAAAACAAGACTTCGGTAATCCATACCATTCTCAGATTTCTCAAGATACTTTCTTAAATCACTGAAGAAGTTCATGGAATTTCCACAGCGTTCCATCAGACCTTCTTCAAACTCCCCTCGTAAATTAGTAAGAGAAAGGACTCAAGAAAAACGATAGAGCCTTAACTCAGCAGACATTTGCGGGTCTTGCTGTATTGGCACTTGGCTTAAGTGCATCCACTGCAGTTGCACCCCCACCCAGCGCTACATTACTATCCTAAATCCCCACGAACTATGAAAGTCGCTACGACCTAGCTCGCCAATTGTCTCCCTTCAACCTGGCCCGTATGGCATGTCAAGATTAGTTTACGAATGAAGGCGTACCTACGGCTAATCAATTGATTCGAGATTAGCTACCTACATATAAATCCTACAAGTCTCCAATCATATAGATCAGCTTTATTCTACAGTTGCAACAAAGAGAATCAAGCCTTGAACAATATTCAATGAAGGTCGAAAAAGGCCAATGAAGTATTATCCTTTTCTGACTAACCCTTCATGAATCCGATTTTTTCGGTGATTGAGGATACCCAGGATGAGAATGGGCCAAATAATGCTAGCGACTGTCAGAAAAACAAACCACTCTGGTGAACCACCATTTGGCCAATAATTTTGCCCATATTGAACGCAGATGACAACGGGTGTTAAAGCTAAAAAAGCTAAACTCCAGCCTAGAATATAAGTCCGGATGATATTGGCTAAATGTAAGGGTTCTTGACCTATAATATTGAACCCAAAACTATCGCCAATCAATGCTCTATTAGCAGACTTATATTCGAACTTAAAGGGACGGACTATACGTGATGCTAGGGGAAAAATAGGGATAAAAAATATAGTAATCCAAAGCGTCACACGATAGAGACCGTTGGGAAAAGGCCTGTATCCAAGAACTGAAACACCTATCCCATAGATTGAAAAACCGAAGAATTGGTTCAATGATATTTGTAAGAGGTTTCTCTCCATAAATTTCTCACTTGCCAACCATTGATAGAGAGGGTTCAGTTGATTAGGATTGAAATCTATCGAACAAGGAAAAATTCAATTCGATAAATTATATCTTTTCGTCAATATCAAGAAGATGAAAATTCTAAATCAGCTCAAAAACAGGTAAGCACATATACCTGTTTTTCTTGAAGCCTAGGCAAATATTCAATCAAGCAAATAATGCTTAAACTCTCTACACTTATAATTCCCAAATTGTGATAATTTTCCGACACAAAAAGAATTAGGATCAAGTGCCGTTTGAAGATGACTAAAATAGGCCCTAATAGTGGTTTAACATTTCCTAGTGATCTTTGTCATCGGCAAAAACAAGGATGATTTTTATACTGTGGACATGAAATTCAGCTTTGAGATAGTTTGGAATGAGACGGAATCAAAGATTTAGCTTTGTTTTGCCCCTTTGCCTCTTGAGCTTGGGTTTATCCATTCAGGCTTGTCAACAAACTTCAGCCGATACAAGTTCACCTAACCCCTCTGGGACTCCATCAGATCGTCAGCAGTCTGGGGCAGGTCGATCTGGCCCGCTCAGTAAAGACTTAGACAAGATAGGCAAATCTGGTAGTTCTTCTTCCGATAAAGGGGAAATTCGGGAAGTCACTTACATCGCTGAAAAAATCAAACCGACGCCAGCTCAACTCGCGAGCAAAGATCTGAATTCTCGTATTAATGTGCGATCGCAACCCTCCACTCGCTCCAAGGCCAAACATTTTGGCTATAAAGGGGATGCAGTCACCCTGCTCCAAAAAGCGAAAGGAGAAGGAGATGCCACCTGGTACTATCTTCGCTTTGACCAGTCCCAGGCTGAAGGCTGGATTCGCGAAGACTTTATTTCTAGATCCACTACTTCACTATTGCCCAAATCAGAATATCGCCCTTACAATTTCGAGACTGATCCTTGGTTAGCTTCCTTTAATAAAACCTATGCCACTGCTAAGCAACGGCAAGAATCTTGGCTTGCCGAGGCACCTACGGTTGCCTTGAGACTGTCTGGTTTTCCTAACTCAGGCGAATGTAAACCCACTGAAGTGCATACAACCGAACATAGTGCTTCAAGCGTAACGGTTGTCATCCATAGTGGTCCCGCAAAAGAACCTTGCATGGATGATTCGGTTCGAGCCTCACAGATCCGAGTTGATTTGGTAAAGGAGAATCAAATTTGGGCGATTGAATGGGCGGGCGGTCGTTATCGGTGTCATCAGGGGAGAGGACAGCAAGATTTTGCCACTGCTCTGTGTAGTTAAAAAGCAGACGGCTGATGTCTGACCCCCTAGATCCAGTTTTGATTAGCTGGGGATGTCATCGGAGCTGGATAGGGGAAATAGTCGAGTGACTGTTGCTATTCCTGCCTCGACTTTCCAGAAAATATCAAACCCTGCTAGCCGCATATTCCACTCTTGCCCGGGTTGACCATCTTTCCTGCGCTCATAACCTGGGCGAGGATCTTGGGCAATCACATCCGAAATCATCGGTTGGATTTCATTTCGATCCCCCGTCAATGTTGAGATGAGGCTAGCCGTTGCTTCGGGACTCCATTCCACAGGCAATAGGGGATCTGCATCATCAGCCCAAGCACTGGTTGCAGTTGCGATCGCGTCTGCATACGGTACATAGGGCTTAATATCCAACACGGGTGTACCGTCTAAAAAGTCTCCTCCATGGATATGGAGCAATATTTCGGTTGGGGTCTGTTCCACTTGATCCAAAGGCACTGCACTCAGTCCGATCTGATTCGGACGATTGGGACTGCGGGTTGCATAAACCCCCATGCTCTTGTTTCCACCCAGGCGGGGTGGACGCACCAGGGGACGAAACTTGGAAAAGGACTGACCATGTAGCAGAAAGATTACCCATATATGGGAAAAGCTCTCAATTCCTCGCAATGAATGCCACTGCTGATCGGTGTGGGGAAAGACAATGGCTGCTTTTGCAGATTCCACTAATCCGGCCTGTCGAGGAATACCAAAGCGTTCAGGATAGCAAGATCGAATATAGGCAATCGGGGTTAAAGATACCTCATTCAAGTTGGGAAGGGGATTAGGGATCGGCATGATTATTTTTACCCTGCTTGGCTTCTAGGCGATCTAAGGTGCGATCAAAGCAGGCTCGAATATTATGCAGTAAATATAGATCTTCAGCGCCCAATAGTGCCAAACCGCGAGTAACGTATTTCTGATAGCGTTCTGCCAATCCAATGCGCTCCATAAGCTGTAGGGAGGAGTGTTTGAGATTGGCATATTCGAGCGGGGGCATGGGGTCACGATTCAGCCGCTGGTCTTTAATTTGGACTGCTGACTCTGACAGCATAAAGCTATACACCATCACAGCCTGGGCCAAGTTCAATGAAGGATGAGGATTGTCCTGAGGAATGGTCGTGATCAGATCGCAGCGATCGATATCTTGTCGATTCAAGCCAGACCGTTCTCCCCCAAAGACAAATGCAACGTGCTGTAGGCTCTCTCCCTTTGCTTGTAACTGTTGGGGCACCTCCCGCACTGAAATATATTGATACTTCTCATAGCGATGGCGGGCGGTGGTGGCGCAGGCAAAATCAATGTCATGCAACGCCTCTGATAAAGTCTGATAAATGGGAGCCGCATTGAGGACTGCTTGGGAACCGTGGGCCAGGACTTGGGCTTTTTCTGAGTTGCGATCGCATCGAGGTCGCACCAGCCGCAAATCCGTATGGCCCATTGTATTTAAAGCCCGAGCCGCAGCCCCCAAATTTTCTGGAACTTCTGGTTCAACTAGGATAAATGAGTACTGCATGAAGGTATAAAGCTTGCCTTATCACAGAGAGTAGGCTGCATCAACCTTAATGCTGAATACTCTCTGACTATTGACGCTAGCACGTTCTACCCAGGCAATACTGCCACAACTTTTAATTTCATCTCCCTAAATAGGCTTTGCTAACCTTCACCTATATCCTCAACAGAGTGGAACATAAGATTATGCCCATCAAGATTCCATTTTATAGATTGGCGAGAATTAGAGTGATTTTCAAATAGAAATCTATGGGTATACAAAGATAGAAAACGCCATAGGTTATCGGTTAATTGAATTTGCAATACGGCCGGTATTTTCAGCAGTTCTAATTGAAGAGATAAATGCTTCTAATGTGATTCTGAAAAAGATAATGTTCAGCATGAACACGAGTGGTGCAAGAATCAAAGCACCAATGGCTGGAAGTGGACCTCCTCGTAACCCTGCGAATAGAATGAGTAAAGCAGCCAGACCAATGAATAAAATACCTATCCCATAAAGGACTCCTGCGATTTGAATCGCAATAAATTCAGAGAAAGACAGGTCAAAGAGCTTAGCAAAGAATCCCTTTCGAGAGGCCATCTTAATTTATCCTCACTTGACTTTATATTTTGGCCTCCATTATTAGTAGAAAAGGGCTTAATCTTGCTATTTTAATATTTTTTTTATTATTCAGTGGCCTGGCTCTAAAAAACCCTAATTATATGTATTTATATATGAATATTTATCGATTTTTCTATACTTCCACTGAAGTATAGTGGTTTATTTGATCTTTTATGAATACTCCTTCTAAGCTATTTCAATCACTTATGCTGACTATAAACACTGGACCCACTCTTGAATATCAAATTAATCAGGCTTGGTATTCAAAGAAATTAAATAGATTACAAGCACAAAAAAATGTAACTTAAAAATTTATATCAGATTTAAAATAAAGTAAATATACTTTTCTCTGGATTGATAAATAAAGCCTGATTTTTTATCATTACGATAATCATGATAGTTCTTACCAAAATCTGTGTATCTTAAATTGGGAATCACTTGGTTGCCCCCCAAGTCCCATATATCCATAAATCTGAGTGCTCCTCTCTAGCTATCCCGTGATTGGGTTCTTAACCAATGAGAGAAGAAGATTGCGAATAGGTATCCACTATGGCTTTTTTAGAACAAGAAAATAGTACGCAACAACAAAAACAACACCGAGCTTGGTGGAATCGGCCTCTGATTGGTGATCGGAGTGTGACAGAGCGGATTAGCTCTTTGGTCAAAGGGGGCAAGAAAGAAGAAGTCCCTGAAAAAGTGATTAAAACCCATGCGGATGCTTTGCAGGCGATACATAAATTGGTGAAGCGGGCTTTGTCTATTGACAATGGCAAATATGGCAATTCTGAGTTCCTAGCCTTTGTTAAGCTCAAGCGAGCTTTTGCTGAAAGCCATGAGGGATATGAGAATCTGGACCGATATCTTCAGCTTTTGCATGCGGGTATTTCTGCCAAACACACATTCATAGCTTTGGAACGCATGGAGTTCAAGTTCTATGGTTCTAAACATGCTCTCCTTTATGACTATGTTGAGGCTTTATTTCAAAGCAATATCCCGCAGGCTGAGTTCCTTGATAGCCTACATGCCAAATTTGTGGAGGTCCAACCTCAACTCCGCACAGAGGTAGGGAAAGAAGTATTACAGCAGTATTATCAAAATTTAGAGACGATCACCAAACATCGGTTTGGATTTCGGTTATTGCGTTCCTTCAAACGCCATAAAATGACCAACTATTCCATGCTCAATACAGTTGCCAAGATTATTGATGGATTAGATCGATTAGACTTGCATGACTTAGGCATCCTCAATACGGAAGTGATTGCCCATTACGAAACCTTTCAGCGGTTGGGGGAAATTATAGGCATGCCAGAATCATTGGTGAACCCCAAAACCTTTGGCCGCATGCTGCAGTATGTCGCTTTAGAAGAAAAATATAAAACAGCCTATCCTAAGTTTCAGGAGTTAGTGGTACTGCTTGAAGAGTGGTATAGGAACTTTACTATTGCCCAAAATCTACGCAATGAATATAACCCCAAGAAATATAAGAGGGTGAAGGAATTTGGGACTTCGATTCCTGGGGTTGCTATCTATAACAAATACAAAGCTTATTTCAGCTAAAAGAACGCGGGTTGCTGAACGGACGCTACCACTGTTGATGAATCAACTGCATATTGTGCACCGTACAGTGGAGGATCTCCGGCTGTGCTAAGTATTCCATCAATGGACTGAGCTTCGGAATATTGAGGAGAAAAGCATCGTAATCGAGGGCTGTCAGTTGGCGAAGAATTTTACACCACTGAGAGTAATCAATCTGCGAAGGATGAATTTGAGGAAGCAGCCGACTTAGAGACTTGGCTCGATCGGCTTTATCGGTGAATTCAAAGGTTGCGGCCAGGGTCTGAGCCAGTAGGTCATTGGGTAGCAAGGCATTGAGGGAATCAAGGGTTCTTTTTCTGGCTTCCCATGGACTCAATTTCAGCTCTGAGGATGTCAGTTGGGTCTTGAGAATACTTAAGACCGATGTGTACGCCTGATTACTAGGGTGCTGCTTTCTATGGGCCTGAATGTTTAATAGTAATGCTCGAGAACAGTAGGGAATGACGCTGTTAAGCATTCTCTGCTGTTTGTCTTTGCGGGTTGTCTGTTGAGCAATGCCTAAAACGTGCTGAATCTGCTCTTGGGTTAACTGAGGGGCTAACTGTTGAAATGCCAATATCTGGGTGTCTGTATCGGTGATTTGGCAAGCTGCTGTCAATGCAGCGGGAAGTAGTTTGGGGCGATATTGGCTTAAGGTCCAGTAGGCCCGAAATTGAGTATTACTATCCTGGCATTGCGAAAGCCAGTGGAGTGCCGTTGACAGAATAGACTTATCTATATTGGCAAGTTGGCAAATGGATAGAACTTTTGCAGTTAGATTTGTGAAAGCACTTATCTGATCTTTCACTTCGGTTTGGACGGATGGAGAAAGATGGGGAAAAAGAATACCCAAAGCTTGCCCCCGGTCTCGTTCGGCTGGCAAGGTGTTAATTATTTTGAGTAGCTTGGCCGTAATATTGGGTGCAGAATGATGCTTGCAGATGGGGGGAAGGACAGAGCTATAGGCCAGCGAATCTTCAAACTTTTCCAAAATATTCAAAGTGAGTTGAATCTCAACCTCACTTAAATACGGAACAATTTTGCTGAGTGCGAATGCACAAGACCGTTCGTCCTCGATGGAACACACTGTACGAAAGGTGACCGAAAGCAGGCCAGGATGGTTGGGAAGTAGGTGAAGGAGAAGCGTAGCCCTTGTGGATGAATGTTCAATAGAATTGATGACTTCCAGAACCTGAGCCTTTTGGGCATTAGAGATAGTGGGTGCAACGGCGACCAGAAATTCTGAGCAAACACTTTCTTCTATGTCATCCGTTTGGCTATTGATCAGCTGGTTCAAATAGATGGAAGTGGTTTGGGGCCAACGAGTTACAATGCCACAGGCAGCAACCATCTCATCCGATGGGGAAAGGGTTTGAGCAATGGCAACGGTTTGATCTAAAAGGGGTGTGGGGATCTGAGCTGATATCTCCCGCAGCACAATCGCTTTGTAAAAGTCAGCCGATAAGGACGGGATGATTTTTAACAAATCCGGAAACAGCGTTGTCTCCAAGAGAGGGGCCAGCAAGCATAATAACTGAGCTTGGTGGGCAGCATTAGACTGACGCTGGATGACCGATAGGATATAGGGATGATAGGTGGTGGGCAGGGCTGGGATTAAGTCTTGTAGGACTTCAAATTGATGGTGCGAGTCTTGAATCAGTTCTAAATAGGTAATGCTTTGGGTGGGTGTCCAGATTTGTTGGCGAACAAAGGCCCCTACCAGCGGGGCCGGTAGACGAGTCACCAGACGGTGATGAGCAACGGTCATCATGGCATAGCGACATTGCAATTGAATGGCTTGCGTGGGAGATTGCTCGTATTGTTCCTCTGCCAGTTGCCACGCTAAGTTCACGTCTCGGCAGTAGAAGGCCGTATAGCCGTTGCGATCGCAAGCTTCATACCAACCATTCGCACCAGACTCCGCTTCTTCCTGCAGGAGGATGTGGATTTCATCACAGCGGTCGGCAGCCTGCAAATGCCAGGTTAAATGGGCATGAATATAACCATCGTCTGCCAGGGTGTGCCACAACCGTTTATGGGTGAGGGCCTGGTAGCGTTCAATCAGGGCTGCATGGACATCTCTTGCTTCGAGCTGTTTGAGCTGCAGTAAGCCGGTATAGGCGACCTGCTGTAACAAGGCGGGAAGTTGATAAATATGCTGAAAAGGACTGAGGCTGGACTGCAGCCATTGCTTTTCTATCAGGATCTGCTGATCGACCCATCGCTGTAGGAGCACTTCAGCCTCTTCCACCGGGCAGAGCCATAGGGTAGAAGCGGTTTTAGCCGTAAAAGTTGCGTTTTTGGCCAGAATACCTAACCAGGAGAATCGTTGCTCTTCTTCTGCATTCAGAGCAAAGGGCTGGGACATGTCAGACAGAGCTTGATTGGCATCAAGAGCCTGGGGCCAATCGGATACTTGCCCTGCGGCTAGCTCTTCCGCTGTAGGGTTTGGTTCATCTATGGATCCTGCCGGTGGTAAGGGAGGAAGAATAGTGTCTAAACGGCTCACAAAGGCGAATACTAAGTTCGGAAACAGCCAAACTTAGTATTCCCAATGGTTTTGGCCGATGGGACAATTTGTCCCTTATCCGCCTATATCAATAGCCCTCATGCCTTGCGCCGAGAACGGATGAGGGATTAAGCATCATCCTGAATCCAGGCCTCAACAATCCGAGAAGGAATGCGAATCACAGGATGCTCAAAGAGGGCTTCAATAGCGGCATCCCCCCCAGCCTGCAGGGCACGTTGAAGGCGATTTTGCAGGGAAGCATCCATTTTGACCGCGGCCTCAACGGAACGTTCGGCCTGAATCCCACCCAACTTTGATTGGGCCACAATCCCCAGAACATTCTGGACATCTGCCCGCAAAGCGGTAAAGTCCACTTCTGTCATTTGCGGCTCAATGGGTTTGGGAGCCGGGTCTGAGTTCACCATGTTCTGGACAGCCCCGGCAATATCCATACCCGTGGTATGGCGAATCTGCTCCAGAAAAGCTGCTGCTTTCGTCGCTCCTCCCCCATTGGTCGTATCCACAACCGTGACATTCTGGACCGTCACCTCCGGCACCGTAGCCGTTAGGGTCGATAGCAACACCTCCAGTTTTTGCAATAGAAAAATATCGCGAGCACTGCTGCCTGCTTTCTGCCAGGATTCTGCGAGTCGCAATGTACCTTCTGCCTGGGCTTTACCGTCCTCAATAATCTGGGCAGCATCCCCTTGGGCTTGGGCAATGGCCCGCTTGCATTGGGCTTCGGCTGGGGCCACCACATCAGCCTGAAGCTGTTGTTCGACCTGTTTGATCCGCTCTTGCTGCACTGGAATTTCAGCTTGAATCCGGGCTAACTCCGAGGCAATGTCAGCCTCCGATTCTGCAACCACTGCCCCTCGCTTGGTTTTGGCATCCTGGAGTCGGCGTTCAGCTTCGGCGGTGGCAATACCGATGTCTCGGTCTAATCGCTTGAGAGAGGTAATTCGTTCATTTTCTGCAGATTTAATGCTGGATTCTGCCTGGGCTTCCGCTTCCGAAATCCGCGCATCCCGCTGGAGATCGGCTTGCTGTTTGCGACCAATGGAGTCTAAATAGCGCACATCATCGGAAATATTTTGAATTTGCAGGGTATCTAGGACTAAACCTAGCTGCTCTAAATCGTCTTCCGCTTCTTCCAATAGGCTTTTGGCGAAGGCAATTTTGTCTTCATTTACCTGCTCCGGGGTTAAGCTAGCCAGGACACCTCGTAGATTGCCTTCTAGGGTTTCCTTGGCAATTTGCTCAATTTCTTTTCGGCTTTTGCCCAAGAGTCGCTCAATGGCGTTATGAATGGTGGGTTCTTCCCCAGCAATCTTGATGTTAGCTACACCTTCCACTTGTAGAGGGATTCCCCCTTTGGAATAGGCATTGGCAACTCGCAAGTCAATAATCATATTTGTGAGGTCCATGCGTAAGGCCCTCTCCAGCAGGGGATATCGACCACTACTCCCCCCTTTAACAAGGCGATACCCCACTCGTTTACCATCAGCGGTTCGTTGGCTACTACCCGCAAAAATTAAGACTTCACTCGGTTGACAGATGTAATAAAGATTACGGAAAGCTAGGACAGCTGCGCCTGTGCCCAACCCCATAACACCCAATAGGGCAACAATAATTACTTCCATTACTAATCTCCGTAGCTACCACTAGATTGTTTAAGAGTGCCAATAACATCAATACCAAGGGTTTGATCTACTTGTTCAAGGAAATGGCGAACCATTTCCGGATAAGCATTGACTAAGCCAGCCAGGGACTGACCGTTGCCATTATCAATCACATTTATTCGCTCTAAATTGACGCGGTTGGGGATGGTTGCGGCTTGTTGCAGCACCATTTCTATCTGCTGAATTAAAAAGACCTCATTGGCATGAACTCCCATTTTTGACCACACTTGGGATAACAAATCGTTGACCTGGGCTGCCGCTTTGGCATTTTCTCCTAAGCTTGCAGCGGTGCCTCTGGCTTGAAGTTCCCTAGCCTGCCGTTGGGCTTCGGCTGGAAGAACCTCATCGGCTTCTAGACGCAAGCGTTCTAAATTAGCCCGCATAGCTTGGAGTTGCTGTTCTGCTCGGGCACGGGCTTCTTTCCCTGCCGCAATGGTCCGCTCTTCTTCCGATTTGGCCCGTTGTTCCAGTTCCGCTTTGATTTTGCGCAGCTCATTTTGTTTTTGCTGAATAATAGCTAGAGCCTGGGTTTGGGCCACTTTCGAGCGCTGTTGGCAATCTGCTTCAATCCGCTCGGCTTCTCCCATAGCATTGGATTCAGCAATCTCGGCGTCCCGGACAACTTGAGCAATTTGCCGCCGACCAATCGAACTGAGATAGTCAACATCGTCAGCAACACTCTGAATTTTGAGAGTATCAAGCTGTAACCCTAGTTTCACCAGTTCTCTGGATACATCCTGGGCAATCCGCTCTGCAAACTGGAGCCGATCTTCATTGATTTGTTCTGGAGTCAACAGGGCGACGACACCCCGCAGGTTGCCTTCCAGGGTTTCTCTCGCCACTCGCAGTATTTCTTTGCGATCGCGATCGAGAAACCGTTCAATCGCATTTCCCACCACGTCTGGATCGCTGGAAATTTTAACATTCGCAATGGCTTGAATATCCAGCGGGGTTCCACCTTTTGAGTAAGCATTTTGGACTTCAACAGGCACCGGCATGGTGGTCATATCCATCATTTTCACCGTTTCCAGAATGGGGATGGAAATGACCCGTCCTCCGAAGATGACGCGATAGCCAACAGTTTGCCCCTCTTTGTTTTGATGCTTACGGCCAGACAAAATCAAGATCTCATTGGGATTACAAATCCGCAAAAAGCTCTTGAGGGACCCAACAATCAGAATGACCAACACTAGGGATAGGGCAATAGCCACCACAGGCATACCCGATCCACCTGTTTCTGCCAGCTGGTTCAGGATGGCTTCCTTCACCTTGCCGAGCAGAACAAGAACCAAGTCCATTTCTATTCTCCTTGGTTCTTGTTCTGCGCTTTGAGGGTACCCGTGACATCAATACCGAGGGTTTGATCGACACGATCGAGGAATTGTCGCACCATTTCTGGATAGGCATTCACCAAACTCGCAATAGCTTGCCCATCACCGTTATCTATGACATTGATCCGTTCTAATTTGACCCGATTGGGAATCTCTGCTGCCTGTCGAAGCACCATCTCAATTTGCTGAATTAAGAAGACTTCAGCAGCATCCGTGCCTGTCTCCTCCCAGACTTTGGACAACATATCGTTGACTTGGGCCGCGGCTTTGGCATTTTCCCCTAAGCTGGCTGCTTCTCCTCGGGATTGCAATTCCTTGGCCTGCCGCTGGGCTTCAGCAGGAAGAACCTCATCAGCTTCTAAACGCAACCGCTCTAAATCAGCCCGCATCGCTTGGAGTTGCTGTTCTGCCCGAGCACGGGCTTCTTTTCCAGCAGCAATAGTGCGTTCTTCTTCTGATTTAGCTCGCTGTTCTAGCTCTGCTTTAATTTTGCGTAGCGCATTTTGCTTTTCCTGAACAATGGCTAGAGCCTGGGTTTGAGCCACTTCTGACTGCTGTTGGCAGTCGGCTTCAATCCGCTCAGCTTCTCCCATGGCATTGGATTCAGCAATTTCCGCATCCCGGACAATTTGGGCAATTTGCCGTCGACCAATCGAGCTGAGATAGTCAACGTCATCAGCAACGCTTTGAATTTTGAGGGTATCGAGCTGTAACCCTAACTTCACCAGTTCTCTGGAAACGTCTTGAGCAATCTGCTCTGCAAATCGCAGTCGGTCCTCATTAATTTGCTCTGGCGTGAGCAGGGCCACAACGCCCCTTAAGTTCCCTTCTAAGGTTTCTCTGGCAACCCGTAAAATCTCTTTGCGATCGCGATCTAGGAATCGCTCAATGGCATTTCCCACCACTCCTGGATCATTAGAGATTTTAACGTTGGCAATGGCTTGGATATCGAGCGGTGTACCACCCTTGGAATAGGCATTTTTGACTTCTACCGGAACAGGCATCGTGGTCATATCCATGATTTTGACGGATTCCAAGAGTGGAATCGAAATCACCCGCCCTCCAAAAATGACCCGATAGCCCACGGTTTGCCCCCCTTTGGTACGATGCTTGCGCCCCGATAAAATCAGGATTTCATTGGGGTTGCAAATTCGTAAAAAATTCTTGAGAAACCAAACCACCAGGATGACACCAAAAATAGCCCCCGCGATCGGTACCGCTGTTGGAAGGCCAGACTCCTCCCGATTGACTCTGCTTGAAGATTCAACTTGGGCAATCAAGTGGGATTGCTCCCAGATGGGCTGGTCAACAGACTCACTCATAGATTGAAATTTCCTGCTACTTACCATGTCAAAAAACACAACAATGTAACGACAACACAAAAACTACAATGCGCTACTAGGTATTGCTTAAAGCTCTAAAACTCAGGATGCACCGCTGCCTAAGGCATCTGGCGGTTGGTTAAAGGAATCGCTAGAGACGACCCAAACTCGGTTCTCTTGGGTGCCGACCACGACAACTTGTTCTCCAGGTTGAAATGAACTATTGCCATCGGTGAATGCCACGACTTCCAGGATGCTGCCTTTTACTTTTAAGCGGACTTTGCCTCGGGATTGGGCATCAAAGGGAACTTCAACAGTGCCCGCTAATCCCACCAAATCATCATGGCTGATCAAACTATCAGCCTGCTGATATCGGAGGTACAGCAGTAACCCAGACATAATGGTTCCACAGATCAGACCCATGACAATCGCGAGTAGCGTAATGGCTAGAGCAGACAACCCAGTTTGCAAGAAACTCAGTAGAATGCCGGTTAGGCCAAAAAAACAACTGCCAAAGGTCCAGAATTTAAGGCTTTTAATCAGACCCAGTAAGGGGAACTTTCGACTTTTTGGAGAGATGGAATCGAAGGTTGATGAGGGACGAGATGTTTGATCAAAGATTTCTACATCTGAGTCAATTCCCAACTCATCTAGTTCAAACTCAACCCCATCAATCCCACCAATAACTGCTAGAAGAACAAAAACACCGCCAATCAGAAAACAAGACCAATACAGGGTCAGCATTACTGAATTCACCTAGTAGGCTATCTCAATCTTAGCTACTAGACTTCCCAATTGTCGGAAATACCAAACATTCTTAAAGGAGCAAAAAAAAATGGTATTAAGCCATCACCATGGTCAAAATTTGGATGGCAATCACGGCCACTGCCAGAACCACCATAATAATCAACGTTCCCCGGCCACCTGGCACTAGCATTTGGGGTGAAGTTTGCAGGGGTGAACGATATCGTAAAGTCCAAGCCATAATTGCCGGGAGGATTCCCCCTAGAACCGAAATACTAAAGGCTCCCGCATAGTCGAGGGCTGTAAAGAAGATATTGGGATTTAAGGTAGAGAGTCCTAATGCTGGCAGAAAGACCATGGAGTAAAAGGGAAGACGATTGTCTGAGGTAATTTCCTGAACCTGAAAGGCATCTTTCAAGAAATCCAGTAGTCCGTAGGTGAAACCGATAAACGAGGTTGCGATCGCAAATTCCGAAAACACCGATACCACAATACTCAGCCCTGGCGACTCGGTATTATTTCGCAGTATTGCCAAGGGGTCCAATACCTCGCTGCCAGTGCTCAAGCTGGCTAGGCCCCCCATACTCCCCAAGATCACTGCATTCCAAATTAGAAACATCAGCAATGGAATCACAGAGCCCACAACAATCGACTGGCGGATTTTGCCTAAGTCGCCCTCCAGTTGTGTTGCTACCACCGGCACAACGTTGTGATAGAACAGAGCCACTAACATCACCGAAATGGCCGGACTAATGGCTGGCCAGTTTTGGTGGACCAATTCTCCTGGATCAACCTGAGTGCTACTCAGCACTAACAGGGCCATAAACGTGAGGATCACGATGCCCACAAAGGTGCTGTTAAATTTGGCGACCAGCCGGTCACTTCCCCAATACAGAAGTCCCCCAAAGATCAAGGCAAACACCGTTGGCCCTGCCCAACCCGGAACAGCCCCACCAACTAGATGGCCCAGCCCACCAGAAAGAATATCTCCCCCTTGAGAGAGGTAAGCAACGAGTAACGCATAGTGCAGGAATAAATAGGCTCCACCCGCCACGTTGGCAATGGGTTTGCCCAGGGTACTTTCTACCATCCCCAACAGTCCCATATTGGCCTGACCCGATCGGCGCATACAGAAGACATTGACTTCAGCGAGTAAGAGCGCTGCCACAAGAGCGTACCCCCAGACCACCATTAACATCACCGTCGAGGGTAGAAAACCGGCTGGTTGGGTCATTGCCGGTAGGGCGAGTATGCCAGCCCCAACAGTGGTCCCAGCAACTAACGCAATTGAGGCTCCTCTTTGGTCAGGTGCCTGCTTCAAGGGCTGAGCTGGGCTATCAAGTTTGATTGACGGTCTGTCTTCTGTTAGCAAATCTTTTCTCAAGTAGCAGAGACTACATTAACTGTAATCTTACTTCATGAAACTCAAGCTTTACTAACAACAGTGAGGGCTATTATCCTGATCTGCATCAGAATCAACCGCTTCAGCATGAGCTGAATTCGGTGATGTAACGATTGTTGGCACAGGATCGTAGCCGCCAGGATGAAAGGGATGGCAGCGACAAATCCGTTTGAATGCTAGCCAGCTTCCTTTGATGGCTCCCCATGTAGAGATCGCTTCGATGGCGTAGGCAGAGCAAGTGGGATGAAAACGGCAGGATGGAGAAAAAAAGGGGGAGATCAGTCGTCGATAAACCTGAATAAACCCAATTAATAGCTTTTTCATAAAACTGACTCAAACTAAAACAGGGATAGCCTAACGGTCTATCCCTGTTCAATCGCAAAAATTTAGATGTAGAGGTTGACTCTATCCAATTAACCCGTAACTACCACAAAGCTGGGATAGGCTCAGAAGGAATTGGATCGGGCTCAGCACCACCATAAGGAACGATTGGTTCCTGGACCGGGGGAGCAACCACAGGAGCGGCTGCTCTAGGTAGGCAAACTTTGGTAGCCCAAGTGTTTTCGAACCGAGTCACCATCATTTCTTTGCCAGGCTCTAGGCCCAAGCGAGCAATCGTGCTTTGGGACACTCGCGTATCAACAGGTGCGTCAGCGCCTTCAGGTAAGAGGGTAACGGTTTCGCTTTCTAAATCAACATCCGTGACCGTACCGCGAATAACTTCATCCACAGCAGGAGGCTGAACCTTAGACACCATACCTTCATCATCGACATCAAAGCCGATTAAGTCTCCCTGACTCAAGCTTTCAGAACTTCCTTCAGGGACTGAGTAGGTTTTTTGAGTGCCGTCTAAAAGGCGAACCTCTAGATTCTGGCCATCATAAGAGCGAACAAGCCCATAGTTTCCGGGTAGAGATTGTGGATCAATACTAGTTTCTTGGGCAAGACTGACATTCACCGACCCGAAAGAGGCGATAGTGGTTGCCAGTAGGGATATACCTGCTCCAGTCAATAGGTTTTTCATTGGCGTTCTCTTGCAGATTTGGTTTGTATGCTAGATACCCCCAGCCTAATAAAGCCAATTATGGCGCAGAAATTTGCATATGCCTAGGTCTAGCGGTGAAATATTCATGTCCACCAGCTATATTATGCATATTTTTTCGAAATTAAAATTATTCACCGATATTTTTTTCAAGTTTTTACATCAATCAATACCGAAGAGGATGCTCGGAAGCCAGCGCTAGCAAGAGCTTGAACGGCCATATGCTCATTTTGAACTCGAAACTGAGAACCTAGCCGGATCAGCTGACTTTTCTCATCTCCCTTAATTTTGGCAATGACTGACACTTTGGCACCATTTTCTTCCCCAGCCTGCTGTCGCAAAATTTCCTTGAGCCGTTGCTGTTGCTGGATATTGCCCGCATCTTGAGCTGGAATTTCGACCATCACTAGCTTTACCTCCTCGATCGGCTCAGCATCTTCAACAATGATCTGAATGCGATCGTCTCGCCGATCCACTTTTCCCCAAATCATCAGGCGGAGGTCCGTCTCAATATATTCGCCAATCCGCTCAAAGCTTCTAGGGAAGACGACGCCTTCTGCCTTACCTGACAAATCTTCCATCTGCACGATCGCCATCCGATCGCCTTTCTTGGTGATGATCGGCTTGACTTCTGTCAGTAATACAATGGCGCTGACCGTCGTTTTCTCTGGCTGCTCTTCTAAATTTGCCAAACTGATGGGAGCCATTAACCGGGCGGGCCGCTCAATTTCTCGCAAAGGATGATTGGAGATATAGAAGCCGAGGATTTCTTTTTCCAGCTTTAGCTTCTCGGATTCCTGGAAATCTTCAACGGGTTCGGCTTTAGGTGCTGTCTCTAATGAGGTAGGCGCATCCCCTTCGCCGCCCATAATGTCAAACAGATTGCCTTGGCCGATAGCTCGATCCTTGGCCCGAGACTGGGCCCATTCTAGGATGAGTTCTAGATCATGAACTAACTGATTACGATTGGTGTCAAAGGCATCCAGGGCACCGCTATAAACGAGCGCTTCTAATGCCCGCCGATTGACAACCCGTGGATCAACGCGATCGCAAAGCTCTGCTAAAGATTCAAAACCACCATCCTCATCCCGAGCCGTCAAAACAGCTTCAATGGCACCTTGACCCAAATTGCGAACCGCAGACAGTCCAAACAGAATACTTTTTTCTAAGGGGGTAAAGTCCACACCAGATCGATTGATGTCAGGGGGTTCCACTTCAATCCCCATACTGAGGGCTGTGGCAATGTACTTCTGCACCTTATCTTGGTCGCCACTATTGGCGGTGAGCAGGGCCGCCATATATTCGACGGGATAGTTAGCTTTTAAATAGGCTGTTTGATAGGTGACATATCCATAGGCTGTGGAGTGAGATTTATTGAAGCAGTTGGCCGCAACCCAACCATTGGCAATCAAAAAATTATGATCTTGGGCGAGACCGATGTCATAAACGGACTGTAGGCCGAGGGAGCGACGTTGGATGATCTTCACCACAGTACTTAAATCCTAGATTGATGCAATGGGGCAAGTTTCTCACCATCTTAATCCTAAAATTTCTCCTGACTGAATTGGACGATGGTTGGGTTGGGATTTGTAATCTTGCTTTAAGGTTTATGGCTTACAGCACGGGAGATATCGATTGTTCGACTTGTACGCCGCGTTGGACCATGGTTTTTTGAAATAATGGAGTAGGAATTGCAGCTTCGACAGGCCAAACCCCAGGCTTATCTAGTGCCTGAGTCAGGATCAGTTGGGCAATACTTCCAGTGCCGTATCCGGCTGCGATCGCAGTATCTGGCAACACCAATGTCGATACAGCCTGGGTCGGCTGCCCCTCCCGCATCCCCGTCACTGCCGAGCGCATGGCGACTCCAATCCCGCTAAACCGATCCGTAAATTGTGTCGTCACAAAGCCTCCCCAAGATAAAAACTCAATCATGCGTCGGTTTTGTAACCAAGGCTTAGGCATCCAATGAGCCAAGGCCCAGGTAATACCGTTATAAATCTCGGGCACTGACCCAAACTTGGTAATTACAGTCTGTACGGGAAACGTTTGGGGCAAGGTGAGCCGTTCCGGCACATCAAACCAAAAGACATTAACCCGACCATAGGGGGAGGGAAAGGTAATAACTTCCCGACCGCTATAGGGTTGGATGAGCTGCCATTTCCCCTGTAGCCACCCAGGGAACGACTCAATTAATCCCAAAAAAGTAGTTCGCATAATCGTCACGCCAGCCCCACCGGTTCCGGCGACGACATAGCTGAGGTGAATGGTATCGGCTTGATCTAGAGCTTCTACATCCTGACGAACCATGCTGTTGGAAATCCCTGGGAAAACCCCCGTGTTGATGATCGCAGTCACGCCTGCTGCTTGGGCTTGTTCCTGATATTGGAGCGCCTTCTCCGTAAAAGAAGGATGATCGCTGACATCCAGATAGTTGACCTGGTTTTGGATACAGGTTTTCAAAACTCGGGCATCACGATCATGGAACGGACCTGCACAGTGAATGACTAGATCATGGGATGCGATCGCAACATCCAATGCCCCTTGATCATCCAAATCCAGCTGCAAAGCCTGAGACTGAGCACCTAAGCTCGCAGCACTATTTTGAGCCGCCTTCGAATCACGACTGGTGAGTGTAACAACCCCTTCTGAATGTTTAACTAAATCAGTGGCAACGCTTTGCCCTATCCGCCCAACTCCACCAATCACTAAAACCCTGTTCATACCGCTGATTGTCCTACAGACTCCTCATCTTAAGGTTGTAGCTTGAATCAGAAAGTTGGATCGCAGAAAGTGGTCACTCAAAAAGGGGGGATCAAAAAAATTTGGCAAAGTTGGGGCAAACTAGCCTAAAAAATATGGACGTTGAATGAAAAAACTTGGATTAGAGTAGACTTTATGTCTGTAACAATTGCCAACCCATACGCAACTTATCCGTAAGAGTTTTGGGGGCTTCCGTTGCATTCATCCAATACTTGCCATAAGTTGAAATACTTTTTTGACGGATGTCTTGGGCTTTTGGACCATACCAAATATCACGAGCCCCTTGATCCTTAACATTACCAATGCTAAGCCAATGTATAGATAGAAAAATATCTCCATTGGTGGTGATGGTAAAAGTGCGCAGACCTGTTCGATTCGGGCCAACCTGTCTCCCCAGATCTTCTTCTCTAAAGTAGGAGGGGAGTAATGTGAGCAATTGCTCACTATTCATGATGGGCGCTCCCTGTTGCTTAAGCGTGATCAGTTGCTCTCCAATCTGAGCTAACTCTTCCCAATCTTTCTCTTCAATCCAGAGTTCATCAAACGTTTCGTCCGTAGATCGACTTAAAGGTTGAAAGTGAACTGCAGTTGCGCCTATTTCTTGTGCCCATTCTACAACAGCAGGTAAGTACCGAAAGTTTTTTGCTGTAATGGTCGTCTTGATCACTATCGGGAACGATTGTTGTTGCTTTATTCGTTCTTCAGCCAGATAGGTGATTCCTTGCGATAAGGTGTCAAAAAGTCCAGGAGTCCCTCGCAAGTAATCATGAACTTCTGAATTTGGAGCGTCAACTGAAATATTGACATTAAATGGTCGTGCAGAGGCTATTTTTTGCACATTTACCCTTGATAAACAAGACCCATTTGTTGTAACACCACTATGAATACCTTGTTGAGAGCAAAATTGAAGTAGATCAATAAAACCCGGCTTCAAAAAAGGTTCGCCTCCACTAAAATTAATTGAAAATTCACCGACAAAAGCCTTTATGCTTAACAGTGCATTTTGCCACTCTTCAATCGATAATTCGTCTTGATATTCTTTCAAACGCCAGTATTCACAGTACCGGCATTTAACATTACACCGCTCGTTGACTAATCCTGAAAAGCTTATGGGCTGGGTAAAATCGAAGCTCGTCTGCAAGTAAGCTGCTTCAGCAATTGCATTTTTCGCATGTTTAACCCCTAACCTCGCTAGCGTCTTGAATTGCACTCCAATTTTCCCTCATATTTCCACTCGCATAACAGCAAATTATAGTCACATTTAGCTTAAGTCTAAATCTACAGATTTACTATTACCAGAGACCATACAATAACTATTCAGAGTAAAAAATTCAAGATACTCCAATTCATTATTATTTTTACTGCTGTTCTTTTTTAGAAATAAAAGTTACTGCCCAGGCTTAAATCATTATGTTGAGAATGAAGTTATCACTCTCTCTGGCGCTATGTTTTAAGTACAACAGCAGTCAATCCATGATCTTCCGTTGAACAAGAAAGTCTCTGATCAGAACATTAGTGAATCTGATATTCGAGCAATCTACCATCAAGGTGAGGATGCGGTTGTTGAGCTAGTCACCCGTCTTATCGAGCGGATAGAGCGACTAGAAGAACGTCTTGACAAGGATAGTCGTAACAGTAGTAAACCACCCTCAGGCGATGGCTTTGGGAAGCGGACAAAAAGTCTACGGGGTAAGAGTAAACGCAAAAGTGGCGGGCAAAAAGGGCATCCTGGTCGCACATTGGAATGGCGTGATACCGTCGATGCCGTGGTGTTACATCCGGTGACTCAGTGTCAAGAATGTGGTGCCTCTTTAACCGAAGTAGCAGCCCACAACTATGACCTTAGGCAGGTTCATGAATTACCCCCTTTGTCATTACAGGTGATTGAGCATCAAGCAGAAGTCAAATATTGTGAGCACTGTCAAACCTTGAGCCGGGGTGTATTCCCTGCAGATGTCACCAATGTAGTTCAGTATGGCAGCAGCCTTAAAGGCTTGATGGTGTAATTGATGGACGCTCAACTGTTGCCGTTTGAACGAACGAGTGACCTGTTGAAAGAAGTTTTTGGCTGCCAGGTTTCTGAAGGAACCCTCTGCAATGCCCGTACAACCTGTGCTCAGAAATTAGAACCGATTGAGGTACAGATCAAAGACGGTATTGAGCAAGCAGCAATAGGGCATTTTGACGAGACAGGCCTGCGGGTGAACAGCAAGCTATGGTGGCTACATGTCGCCTGTACGAGTGGGTTGACCTACTACTTTGTTCATGCCAAACGCGGAAAAGCAGCGATGGACGAAATGGATATTCTGCCGAACTTTACGGGCACCAGCATTCATGATGGTTGGCAGAGTTACGCCACCTATGATTGCCCTCATGGTCTCTGCAATGCTCATCATTTGCGGGAGTTACGCTTTGTCGTTGAGCACTATCAGCAACCTTGGGCTGAAGAGATGATGACGTTGTTGGTGGACATCAAAACTCAGGTAGAGAGTGCTCATGCTGAAGGCTTAAAAGCTCTCAGCACAGAACAAATCGAGATGTTTGAGCAGCGTTACCGAAAAGTATTAGCCGATGGATTCAAGAGTAATCCAATCCTGCCAGTTGATGAAAACGCACCTAAGAAACGAGGCAAGAAAAAACAAAGTACACCGAAAAACCTTCTCGACCGATTTGAGAAGTACCAATCTGCTGTCCTGGCCTTTATGTATGATTTCCAGGTTCCCTTTGATAACAATCAGGCTGAACGGGATATTCGCATGATGAAATTGAAGCAGAAGATCTCAGGCTGCTTCCGCTCTTTGGCGGGTGCCCAGCAGTTCTGCCGTATTCGCGGTTATATTTCGACTTTGAGAAAGCAAGATATCCCTGTACTTGATTCACTTAGAAGTATTTTTGTTGGAACTCCTGAGGTACCAATGCTTCAGCCTGGGCAGTAACAAAATAATTCTGATTATGCAGAGCGATTTTAAGTCGTATATTCAGCATTGATTTTGACGTAGTCATAGCTCAAATCGCAGCCCCAAGCTTTACCCTTCCCATTACCATCACCGACGCTAACCTGAATAATCACAGGATCTTGATGAAGATATTGGCTGGCCGCCTCCCGATCAAATGCTTGGGGCGTACCCTGATGCATCAAGACAAAATCCCCCAACTGGATATGGAGCTGGGTCGCATCGAAATCTACCCCTGCCCGACCGGCTGCCATCGCGATTCGACCCCAATTAGGGTCGCGACCAAATACCGCCGACTTCACTAACATCGACCCAGCAATGGTTTTGGCAATCTTCTGGGCTCCTGCTTCGTCGGCAGCGCCTTGGACCTGGACTTCAATCAGACAGGTTGCCCCTTCTCCATCCCGAGCGATTTTTTGCGCCAACTGCTTACAAACTTCTGTCACCAGAGCTTCCACTTGATCGGCTTCAAGACCTCCCTGTATGGCTGGAGCAGAAGATTGACCATTCGCCAGGGCCAGCAGCATATCGTTGGTGCTGGTATCCCCATCCACCGTGACTTGATTAAAACTGCGATCGGCAGCCCGCCCAATCATTTGCTGCCAGAGTGCTGGCTCGACCTGGGCATCACAGGTGACAAATACTAACAGAGTTGCCATATCGGGATGAATCATGCCCGAACCTTTAGCAATACCCCCCACCCGAACTGGTTGGCCTCCAATGTAAGTTTCCAAAGCAATGGTTTTGGGTACTAAATCAGTGGTCATAATCGCCTGGGCGGCCTGATCAGACCCCTCGACGGAAAGCTGTTCCACCAGTTTGGGCATGGCTGCTTTCACCTTATCCACAGGAACTTGTTCACCAATCACCCCGGTTGAGGCAATCAGAACCGCTTCCGGGGTGAGTCCTAAGGTTTGAGCTGCACTCTTCGCCTTGGCAAGCGCTGCCGCATCTCCCTGGGGACCAGTTCCAGCATTCGCCTGACCTGAATTACACAAAATAGCCTGAATTTCAGTGGGGCCAGTTTGGATCCGGTCCTGGCTATAGGTGACACAGGCGGCTTTGACTCGGTTCGTGGTAAATACCCCAGCTGCATGGGCTTTGACATCGGACACAATCAGAGCCAAATCTTTCGCGCCGGATGGTTTTAAGCCTGCTGCCATGCCTGCTGCGCGGTATCCCTGGGGAGCGGTCACTCCGCCTGAAATGGTTTGCCAATCTGCCATTACTTTTCCTTACCCCCACTGGGGACTGCATCAGCAAGCGCAGGCCCATGGACTACGCTTAACGCTCTATTCTAGAGGTCTTCAAGATAGGGTTTCAAGCTAATATCAGCCAAAGTCAGAAGGGTTGGCCCCAAACTCTTTGACTCAATTCTGGCGTCGTTGTTTGTCATAATGAGGCTAATTCTGTTCATCTCTATAGCAAACCGTTTTTAAAAATGACTGCTGCTTCCCCCCAAGCACCTCGACTCGCATCTCGTGTGGTCAACGGTCTCTTAGCCATCAAACCCCTAGCTAACTTTGCTAAATTTCAAGCCCGAAAGATGATGATTGAGCGGGCAGAATCGATTGGGGTGCCCTGGCGGAAGAGAGCCTCTTCCCTGATGGATCGGGGCTTAGAGGTATGGGAAGCAGAGCGACAGGCGATTCAAACCCCCGATTTGAACTATCCAGACTATTACGTGGTTTCCTTCCATGCTTACGAATCAGGGAACCTGAGTTGGGAAGCGGCCACCGAAGTAGAAGTAGCCTCCTACGCAGCCCATGCCCGAATCTGGCCTGAGTCGGGTGCCAAGGGGGATGGTCGCTTGCGTCAGAGCTATCATCAGGTGATGCAAGAGCAAATTTCCACTGCCCCTAAAGATATTTTGGATATGGGGTGCAGTGTTGGCTTGAGTACCTTGGCTCTGCAAGAGACTTATCCTGAGGCTCGACTAACGGGGTTGGATCTGTCCCCGTATTTTTTGGCGATCGCAAATCACAATACCCCCGCCAACGACTCCCTGCAATGGATTCACCGAGCTGCGGAAGAGACTCACTTACCGGACAATAGTTTTGATTTGGTCTCCATTTGCCTGGTATGCCACGAGTTACCCCGCACAGCCATCCGCAATATCTTTGCCGAAGCCCACCGTCTACTGCGGCCCCAAGGACATTTAGCCATCATGGACATGAACCCCAACTCGGATGTCCATCGTAAATTGCCCCCCTATGTGCTGACACTCCTCAAGAGTACCGAGCCTTACTTAGATGACTACTTCACGTTTGATATTCAACAGGCTTTTGTAGAAGCAGGTTTCCAACAGCCCTCTTTTACCTGTAATAGCCCTCGTCACCGCACGCTTATTGCCCAAGTGTAATCACTCAACTCCACTGCATAAGACCCAATTAGGTACGATAGCTTCAGCATTTTACAGGTTAGAGCTGGCTTTGGTATGTAATACAACTCAGCAGAGCAGATTTGGTCTAAATAAGTTAATAATTACGATCTTCAATCCCTAAAATAGCTAGATTCTATTTTTGTATACTCGGGAAGTAATTTATTTTTATTCATTGACTACAATCTGATCCCAGAGTTATGAGTATGCAACTTCTCTTCATTAATTCTATGTATTGAAAATGGCTAAATGACTATAAATAGTGGCATTTACAACTTATTTGATTAATTTAACTGCATATTAGTCAATATTTTTCACCCTAAATATTAGTATCGCTATCTCTGAAATACACATAGCTAGAAAATTATTTGATTTTGAATTTTTATTGCAGTCTGAATAAAGTCATAATCCCGGCCTGAAAAGTATTTATTGCAGCTCTGTGTCCATCTGAATTGTGAAACTGACTTGAGGTCCAACTTAGTTTTTCCGCAAGAGAATCAATCTGGGATATCCCTGCCCATTACTACAGTCCTGTCTCTAATGGGCGCAACGCTTTCCCTAAGCTTGCTGTATCCCTACCCTCTCAATGCCCAGGTCGTTCCCGACCAAACGCTACCGATTAATTCCCAAATCACCATCAATGGCAACAATATTGTGATTGATGGTGGAACGACTGCGGGAAAAAATCTGTTTCATAGCTTTGAGTCATTTTCGATAAAGAATACAAACAAAGCTGTATTCAATTCAGCTCCTGCCATCGACACCATCATTGGTCGAATTACTGGAAAATCCATATCCAATATTGATGGCGTCATACAAGTAAATAGCAACGCCAATTTACTTTTCCTCAATCCCCATGGCATCATCTTTGGCCCCAATTCCAGCCTAGATATTGGCGGCTCTTTTCTTGCTAGCACTGCAGTAGGAGTCCGATTCCAAGACGGTAGTCTATTCAGTACAGCTAAACCACAGCCTCCACCCCTCTTAACTATTTCTCAACCGACGGGTCTCCAATTCAATGGAACGCAATCAGGAAAGATTGTGGTTCAGGGCAGACTAACCGTTCCATCCAGCCAAACTCTCGCCTTGGTGGGTCGTGATGTTCGGTTTGAAAACGGTACTGCGATCGCAAAATCTGGACGGATTGAAATTGGTAGTGTCAGCAAAGGAACGGTTACCCTTTCTCCCTCTACGATTGGATGGCATCTGGGTTACAACCAAGTTCAGACATTTAGTGATATTCAGTTGCTGGCAGAATCAGCAATATTAACCCCCAATACGGTCAGCAATCCTCTAGGTGGAATCCAAGTCCAAGGCCGCCAAATTCGTCTCAACCAATCCGAAATTCGAGCCCAAACCTTGAGCGATCAGCCAGGAGCGGATATCAATGTTTATGCAAGCCAATCCCTGGATATTGGCGGCGAAGTAGATAGCTTCTTTCCCCACAGTTCCTGGATTGCAACTGTTGTGGAAAGGGGTGCAAAGGGTAAAGGTGGGCACATTGGTATAGAAGCTCCCAACCTATCCATCCGTGATGGGGGACGGATTCAGACCCTCAGTATAGGGAATGGCATCGCAGGAAATATTCAGGTCAATGCCAACCGTCTGTTCTTGAGTGGGGCAGCATCACCCACCGTCAATACAAGACGAGAGTTCGGCAATAATCTAAATACTCGTATTTCCAGCGAAAACTTCGGCCAGGGCGAAGGGGGCCGAATCGATATTAATACAGGCACATTAACCCTTCTTGATGGCGGCAGAATTACAACTGTTGTGGGCCCCTTTACCTTTGGTAAAGGGGGCGATATTACAGTCAATGCCTCTCAGTTCATCTTTGCAAAAGAGGTGAATCCGTTTTCGATCGATTCTGCGAGTAATATCTCTACTATTACTTTTGGCTTCGGTGATGCAGGGGGTGTCAACGTTTCAACTCAACGACTGCATCTAGTGAATGGTGCACAAATCAGTACGAGGGGCATCAAAATTTCTTTTGGTAATCAAGGGTTTACCCCAGGTGCTGGCAACGTCGGCAATGTAACCGTTAAAGCGGATCAAGCAATCACTATTACTGGGGCATCTCAGTTAGCCCCTGACTTTATTAGCTTTTTAGGAAGCATCACCAATGGAACGGGTAGAGGCGGCGATGTTGCCATCTTCACTCAAAACCTCACAGTTGAAGATGGAGGCAGCTTATCCTCTGCTGTATTTTCCTCTACCATTAACTCCGGTCCACCACCACCCAATATTGGAGAGGGAAACGGTGGCAATCTCACAATTGATGCTGCTAAAGTCAACGTCATCGGTATCAATACCAGTCCATTTAATCCTTCGCCTAGTATCTTAGGTACGTTTACATTAGGGCCGGGTAATGCTGGCAATACCACCATCAACACTCAGCAGTTGATGGTCTTAGAAGGTGGGCAGGTCAATACTGGCACATTGGCCAGTGGTAACGCAGGTCGATTATTGATCAATGCCTCAGCATCTGTGTTGGTGAGTGGTAGAGCCTCTAATGGTCTTCCAGCCCAAATTGCGTCGAATACCTTGGTTCTGAATGAGGCTACCCGCAACGTTTTCTTTCTTCCCCCTCAGCCCACAGGCAATACCGGAGAAGTCACGATCAAATCGAGGCACATTACCCTCTCTGATGGGGGGCGTATTGGTGTGCAGCATATTGGTAGCGGTAATGCTGGAGAGTTGAGCATCCAAGCTGATGCCGTTTTATTAAATAATCAAGGCGCTATTATTGCGGAAACTGCATCAGGTGAGGGAGGTAACATAGACCTCACCGTTAAGGGCAGCTTGCAATTGCGAAACAAGAGCCTGATTTCGACAGAATCCAAAGGTCTTGGCAATGGTGGCAACCTTAATATCCGTACCCAGTTCCTGATTGCCTCTCCATTGGAGAATAGTGATATTATCGCCAATGCCTTTGATGGCAATGGCGGTAACATCACCATCAATACTGAAGGTATTTTCGGCTTTGCCTCCCGAGAAACAGTCACTCCCTTTAGCGATATTACGGCCAGCTCCCAACAAGGGATTAGTGGTGTTGTTGACATCAATAGCCCTGAAGTTGATCCCAGTCAAAGCCTAATTGAGCTACCAGCTGTCGTCCAACCACCAGAGGACATCGCTCAAGGGTGCCGACCTGGACAAACCTTAGGAGGCAGTTCTTTTAGCCATGTTGGTCGAGGAGGACTACCCTCGGGTCCCAGTCGATACTTAACACCCCATACAGTATGGCAAGATCTCAGACCCCATCAGCAGATCCGTGTTAGTGCTGTTGGCAATCATCAAAATAAGCCGACAGCCGTTAAACCCCAACCTCAGCTCATTGAGGCCAAAGGATGGACTCAAGATTCTCAAGGCCGTATTCATTTAACTGCCGCCACGGCACAACCCCATCCCCCCAATGAAGCAAACTGTAGCTAGGTTAATTGAAAGTGGGACTCGCCCCCATGCTCAATCCAGCCATAAATCATGCCAGAGGTAGAATGGCCTGCACCGCATCGACCCTGAGCATCGACAACGATCACGCCCCCTAAGCCTTTGACCTTGGACACCAAATACTCCATCCCAGCCTGAGCGGATTGAGAAGCATCCAGGGATTGAAAGAAAATATAGTCTGAAATCGTTTTAGCCAGTACAGTCCGCATAAACTGCTCTCCATACCCCGTTGCCGAAACTGCACAGGTATCATTGTCTGCAAATACACCCGCACCAATAATCGGCGAGTCTCCCACTCGCCCCCAGCGTTTATTAACAATCCCACCTGTTGAAGTGGCTGCCGCCAGATTCCCCTCTAGGTCAAAGGCCGTAGCTCCGACTGTGCCAAACTTGCGTTGTGGTTCTTGTTCAATATCTTCATGATCAAGCACCATCTTGCCCGCCTTTTTAGCCTCTTGGAACTGTTTGACTCGGGACTCGATCACAAAATAGTCATCGGGTAGGCATTCCACTCCCCATAATTCCGCAAATTCCATTGCCCCATGGCCCACCAACATCACATGTTCACTTTTATTGAGCACAAGGCGGGCTAGAGAAATGGGGTTTTTGATATTTTTGATGCCCGTAATCGCTCCTGCAGCCAGATCTTGGCCATTCATGATGGCCGCATCCATCTCCACTTCGCCATACTCATTGAGGACAGAGCCACGTCCAGCGTTATACAGCGGATCATCTTCTAGCAAGCTGACGCAATGCTCGACCACATCTAGGGCGGAAGCGCCCTGCTTCAGCTTTTGGCGTCCCTGTTCCAAGATGCCAGAGATACTTTGGGCAAATTCTTCTTCGTTTCCTTCTGCTTGAATATGTTGAAGGGCACCTGCGCCCCCATGAATCATTAAGGAGTATTGGGTAGACATGATGGGGGAGAACGGGGGACTAAAAGGTAATCACTTGATTCCATAGACGAGAGCGCCATGAGGGGAGCAACCTCATGGGATCCATAGACAGAATCTGTTGCCAAGCTTGAACCCTATTCTCGCAACAAATGGTTAGTCTAGACCAGATTTATATAGGGGCAATCAAAGACGTTGCTTCAACTGTTCTCTCAAATGATTTTGCTGTTCTGGTGTTCCCGCTAGCAAAATAACCAGTTTGCCAATCAAGATACTGCCCCAATTCACAATGACGATGCCTTGCTGGGACTGGGAGTCGTATTCAATATCGGTCAAATCTAGCTGATGTAATGAGCGGGCAGAGGTAACAAAGGTTTGGCTGGTCCAGCTAGAGATATTGAGTTTATGAGCGATTCCCGTCGGATAGGAGGCTCCATTGAACCGTGGATTGCATTCAATGGCCAAATAGCATGGCCCTTCTTCCCTTTCCGCTACCGCAACATCAAAGGCAAAAATATCTTTCATTCCCTGCTGTCCCATCCATTGGGCCATGGGGTCAACCACGTCCCAAGGTTGATGAATCGTCGGATAGCGGTTACCACTGTGGGCACAGCCATCTAAAATTTGCTCTGAGGCAGCCAAAGGCTTTACCCCTTCAGATGTCACTTGGTACTGCAAATTCAAAAAACTCGTGGCTCTCACCTCTTCCTGGATCTGGAAAGGCATATAGTCTGGTAGTCCTTGTAATGCCGATACCAGTTGAGGCTCATCTTCACACCGAACAATCCCCACACCGTCGACCGAAATAGAGGGTTTGAGATAACAAGGATAAGGAATATCAGCGTCTAAATCGATGGCTGACTTGTCATCAAAACACAGGGTTTGGGGTACAGTCACTCCCAAGGTATGGGCCAAGTCCATAAAGTTGTTCTTGGAATTCACGTAATCAACTACGCCATACCAGTTTTGGTCGAGCTGTCGACATTGTTCAGCATAGGAACTTTCCTGATTGACCGCATCACCAAAGTAGAAAACGGACCGCTCTAGTTCGGGATTCTCAGCAATGCGACTCAGAGAAATGTCCCAAACCACCTGATGAGTATGAGGAAGACCCATTCGGCGATAGTGCTCCGTGATCGCCTGCCATTCTGATTTCAGCTCGGGGTGGAGCTGAATGACATCATCGGGTTCCGTCAGTCCTAGCACACGCCCGGAATACAGATAGTTGCCCTGCACTTGCTCATGGGTGCAGTTCATAATGTCATGATTGAAAATTTTCATACAGTTAGTTCCTCTGTTGTGTTCCGTTGGGATTGGGGTGCGATCGCACAATCAATGCGACAATCCAAAATTCCTTAAATTTGTAGGACTTATGAAGCGTAAATAGAACATTGCTCGTATCAGCACTAAACAAGCTAAAGAGGTAACGAACAATTAGATCAACAACCTATTTTGATGATTCATAAAAACAAAAAATATGCGAAAAACGCATTGGAGTTTGCATCGGTACTTATGAAGCGATTATATGCAAGACAAGAAGATGGTTTTTAGATTTAACAAACAATAGCACAAACATTATTTATTTCATTTTTTCAAATTTAATGATCTCTAAATGAAGCAAGGAAGATTAATTGTCTTAAAGCTTTTGAATATTTTTAATCTATGTTTTATTGGATTCAGTCAATGCCTATCATTCCTTTCTAGCAAAGGATTATGAAGATATCTATTACCTTTTCTCTTGTAAGAAAGAGAAATTAGATTCTTTCCTTATCATGAGCAGAGATAATCATTTTTCTGGATAATTATGCTATTTGTGCATGAGTAAATGATTTATGCATTGTTTTCTATTGATCAATAAATTTACAAGTGATTTACCAAGATTAATTAATACATAACTTTCAAAAAAGGATTGTCAATAAGCCAACAAATTAGACTACTCTACGTAAAGAGTCTTTATAAAAAATCTTATTTTTCTAGTCACCTAATATCTTTCATAAGAAAAACCGATTTGAATTGTCATTTATAAGGCCTACCCGCTTTTTATAGATAATGAAAATATTTAATCACGACATTCAGACCAGTACCCATGAAGCCGTTGGAGGCACTCATCTTTATTCAGGTAGAGTGCTCGGACTGTCTGAGCCAGGCGATATCGTCCAAATCCATCCAGCTCTAAAATCTGAATGGCAGGCGATCTGTGATCATTATCTGCAGATTGGCTTAAGTCATTCTCAGAACGTGGTTTGGAATCTATCTCTAGAGCATTTACAAATCTGTGAAGACTATGAGCCCTCTGTCTATTTATTTGGTGACGCAGTCCATACAAACAGTGCCCATGCTCAGCTTTATCGAGCAATGGATGCCTCCTGGTTCAAGGTGGTTGAATTCATCAACTCCAAAAACAATTTCATGCACCTGGCTCAGATGCTAAACATGGCAGTTCCCCCCACAGCTTGTTTTCATAGCTCTGATGGGATGCAATCTCTGGATGAGTTGGCCTATCCTTGCTATTTCAAACCATCCGTCTCTGACAGTGGCTTTGGTATTGTGCGCTGTACTGACCCTAGACAACTGGCAGCCACCCTACTGGAATTGGGTAATCAGATTCCCTACCAAGTGCAAACAGAAGTTGCCACATCAACCTTTATCAACCTGCAGTATCAAATCACTGACCATGGGGTCAGGCACCTATTAGCCACCGAACAAATTTTGAACGGCTGTGTGCATGGTGGTAACCGCTATCCCACCCTCCATCAACCTTGGTCACTGTTCGATCCAATGTCAGAATGGCTAGCCCAGCAAGGCATGAAAGGGTTATTTGCTTTTGATGCAGCAGTGGTCCAGACGGGCCAAACCGTAGAATATTTAGCCATCGAATGCAATCCCCGATTTAATGGGTCTTCCTATCCGACTTTGATTGCCGAAAAATTAAACATTTCCCAATGGAGTAGCGAAACCCTTGAGACTCACCATCACTCTTTAGCAGACATTGATTTGCAAGGGTTAGAGTTCAATCCTCAGACGGGAACCGGGGTTATTGTGATCAACTGGGGAACCGTTCTGGTTGGCAAAGTCAGTGTTTTACTAGCAGGTACAACCCAACAACAAGTTGAGTTAAAACAGCATCTGCAACAACGCCTGGTTGATCCAAAGCAGTTATCCATCTCTAGACAAGCCCTTACTGATCGGGAACCCGCCCGAATTTAGGACTTCTTAACTCATCAAAATTTCTTTTGCATAGTACCCATGGATATGAGAGCTTTGCAGAGATTTCAGGGCGACTGTGAGAAGATAAGCAAAGTTAGCGATACATTACTCAGGCTTCTTCCTCAACAAAGCCTGTAGACTGATACTGCTGACAACCGGAAGGATGGAGTCTATGGACTGTGTTTAAGTCATTGATCCTAGGAGAGAATCAAGTTGCGATCGCACCTCGCACCATAGGTCTACCTAATCCACAGAACCGTTAACGAGGATCATCCATATTGTGTTTGACTTGCCAGAATATCTAAAATTAGTGGCGGGTCTCGCATCAATCGTTAATCCTATAGGCGTTATTCCTATTTTTCTAAGCCTGACAGAGGGGCAAGGCTCAAGCCAGAGGCGGCTCATTGCCTTTCAATCTTTTATGGCTTTAAACATTATTCTGTTAGTTGCCCTCGTTGCAGGGGAAGCTATTCTGAGCTTTTTTAGTATTAGCCTACCGTCCTTCCGAGTCGCAGGCGGCTTATTAATCCTGTTAACCGCATTATCCATGTTGCGGGCTGAAACCATTGAGTCGCGTCAGCTCACAGAGACAGGCACGGTAGACCCAAATGAACCACCGACATTACCGGATGCCCCTGTTGCTGTCGTCCCCATTGCCATTCCCCTACTCGGCGGTCCTGGTGCTATTAGCACTGTGATTGTTTATGCTCACACCCAAGAATCCATAGAACATACGATTCTGATTGGCTTGGTGATTCTGAGTGTATCTGTAATCGCCTTGGTGGGCTTACTCGTTGCTCCGCTGATGGATACTGTAATGGGTAAAACAGGCATGAACGTGATTAGTCGAGTGATGGGATTAATCATCACCGCTATTTCTATAGAGTTCATTGCCGATGGCGTCAAAGAACTCCTCCCTGGACTGGGCTAAATAGAAAGAGTGAGCATTCATCTATAAAACTTCCCATTTCGCCTGCATTAACGCATTGAGCATTGCTATTTGATTTGCAAAGTTCAAAAATTTTTAGCTGATTGTTAGAGTTTGCTAGTGATTAGGCAACACTAGGGGATGACGAGACCTAAGACACTCTGGGTCAGTAGCCACCATTGTGTCAATTCTTGCAGCCCTCTAGGCTTATATATGATTCAAAGAGCAGGACGATCCAGCCAAGAACAACTTGTAAGAATCCAGACTCTGATGGCAGGATTGCTGGATCAAGACCAAGTTGAGTCTTTAGTCGGTTGTGTCTTAACGTTTCTGCAATCTGAGCTGGACTATCCACTATTGTGGATTGCCAAGTATGACGCCAACCAATCTGAGTTAATCGGATTGAGTGGTGGTTTGCCCCACGCAGATTCCACCGCCTTTAGTCAGCGCTATCCAGTCCTTCCAGGAGATTTGTTTGATCAAGCCTTGCTGACCCGGAACCCCATCGAGGTGATGAATCTCCAAGAAGAAGGTCGAGTCGGTAAATGGCAAAAACTGGCTCAGCGTTTTGATATTCAAGGGGCTATTCTTTACCCCATTCAATACCGGAAAGAATGTGTAGGTCTTTTATTATTAGGGTCTGCCCATTGGGGTAGAAATCCACGCACCGAAGAAAGTACTTTGCTATCCCTAGTCACTCATTCCCTAGGGGCAGCCTTTAATCGATTGAGCCAGCAGGAGACAGTTGAGCCCGTTTCCACACCATCTCAACCCCTCGCACATCTGATCAATCAGATGAATGTACTTACGGATTGGGATGAACGGGTCAATGTCGTTTTGAGAGCAGCTCAACAGGCCATCGACCCTACCTTTACTGGGTTGTACTGGTTAGATTTTGAAGAAAACAGCTGCGTCTTAAAAGTAAGCTATCAACCTGGTCAGGGAAGTCGCTTAAACCGAGCCCGACCGATTCGGGCACAAGTCCAAATGGCTGAAATTGAGCCTTTTTGCCAAGCCTTATCCCTAGGCCAGATGGTCTCTGTCAGCGAAAGTCAAGGTAGCATGAATGCCAAAGTCCCATTGCGTTTGATGCAGCAAACTAAATCCCGTTCTTTCCTCTGCGCACCGATTATGGGTAATGGGCAATTGTTAGGATTTTTGTCCGTAGAAGGGAAAGAACCTCGAGTTTGGCAAGACCAGGAAAAAAACTTTATCAAAGCTGCAGCCCAATTAATGGGGTTGTCTGCCGTTGCACCAGCTGGGGATAATCCTGTTCACATCTCCTCCCAAACCCAGACCTTGATGGGACAGTTCACTCAATTAATGGTGGAATCCAAGGACTGGCCTAAAACCCTCAAGAAGTTGTCAGAGCACCTTTGTCGGCATTTACAAACTCAACGACTCTTGCTACTCAGCCAGGATGAACACACAGGTGGGTTTCGCCTCGAATATCAGTATCACAGTCCCAAGCTTCGGCCCTTGTTAGAGTCCTTACATCCTCTGAGTGATGTGGATAGGCGGATGTTAGAGCGAAACATTGGTGCGATCGCACTCTCGGATCTCGAAGAAGATTTACGATTCCTAGCTTGGCGAGAGTCACTGATCAGCCAGGGATTGCGTTCTCTATTAGTCTGCCGCACCGTCGCCAATAGTTCGACTCCCCAGACTATCCTAATATTGGGCAATCACCGAACCCGCACTTGGAAGCCCAAAGAGATCGAATTTTTACAGGAATTTGCCCAAACCCTGGGTACCTTTGAGCAAAAACAGCGAGATCATATTCTTCAGCAAGCTCAACTCAAACAATATGACCTCGCCCACAAGGGGCTACAAACCCTGTTAAAGATTGAAGATCCCACGCAACTGATCACCTCTGGCATCGAACTGATCACCCATATTTTTGATGGACCCCTTGCTGCAGGCGTATTGTGGATCCCTGGGCATAACCAAGGAAAGATTGTCTCCTACCATGCAACATCACCCGAATTTGCAATCTCAGATAGCGAACCGATTCAACTAGATCAAGATCCTCTGTTCACACAACTATTACATTCACTGGATCAACGTCCTAACCCATCTGAATCCACCCTCGAAATATCAGCAAAAAACATCGCCCCAGAGACTCGCATTTGGTTAAATGGTCCAGGGGTAGCTCAAGTCTTTGTGATTCCATTGCAATCGCCTGATTCCCCAACACCCTTGGGTGCCATCATTCTTGGGACATCTGAGACTTTCCGCTACAAGACCACTGAACTCAAGCTTATACACACCTTAGTGCAGCAGTTAGGCAGTCGGTATCGGTATCTGCGAGAAACCAACTTACTCCAACGACAATGGATGAGTTTAGAGAGTTTAACTTGGTACAAAAACCGATTTTTAGAGACAAACTTAAGCCAGCTTGCAGATTTACAAAGCCCTGAAGCATTATCGCAAGCAGAGTCCATAGAGACTCAACGCGACTCACACCACGAAGCAATCACTTCCCTCACTACTCTACTCAAGACAGAAGATTGGCAACTCAGCCTCGCCCAAGATTCTATTCCCCTGGCTAGTATTCTGCGACGCTGCATGGAACAGATAGAACCCCTCGTTCAGTCCAGACAATTATGGACCCAAATTCATAACTTGACGTCCAATACCACCCTTACAGGAACCAGCAACAAGTTAGAACTCGTCCTCTACGAATTATTGGTAGCAGCTTGTCAGCGTTCTAAACCAGGCGATCGGATTGATATTTGGTGTCGCCTGATCAATGCTAAATGGGTTGAACTTTCTATCACCGATCATGGTGAACTCAGCCCCAAATTCATCCAAGACTTTCAAACTGCAAAGACCCGCGATTTATTATTGCCCAGCCTATTAGATAAGGGGCCGGGCCGACATCTAAACGCATGCCAATCCATCATCGAATTGCTAGGTGGCCGAATGGAAATCGCCCAGCTCGAAGACGAGAGGATTCTCAGTCGGCTGACCTTACCTCAACAGATGAAAGGGAACAGGCCTAACTGAGCCACCTTAAGCCACCTCAGAGGGTTCAGGCTGTCGCTGAGGTCGGAATTGGAAGAGAGAGTAGACAACATTACGACGAATCGCAGTCATCATATCCAAAAAGACTTCATATCCTTCGCTCTTATACTCAATCAGCGGATCTTGCTGACCATAGCCTCGAAGCCCTACAGCTTCACGCAACGCATCCATCTGCTGCAAATGCTCTCGCCAAAGCATATCAATTTGCTGCAGGATGAAGAATCGTTCTGCCTGGCGCATCAATGTTGGCTCCATCTCATTCACCTCTGACTCTTTCTGGTCATAGGCAATACGGACTTGTTCTCGCAAGAACATCTTCATCTCTGGCATGGATAGATCAGCAATATGGCTAGATTCTAGATCCTCTAGCAAGTAGACAAATTCCTTAGTCTTGTCTACCAACTGCTCCAAATTCCATTCTTCTGGAGGTAGCTCTGGATTGACATAGGCCTCAACAACGTCATCCATGGTCTGTTCAGCATATTCAATGACCCGTTCTTTCAGGTCCTCGCCTTCCAATACCCGCCGACGTTCGGCATAAATCGCTCGCCGCTGATTATTCATCACCTCGTCATATTCAAAAACTTGCTTCCGAATATCGTAGTAGTAGGTCTCAACCTTCTTTTGGGCATTTTCTAAGCTGCTCGTCAAGATTCGAGACTCAATGGGCATATCTTCTTCCACTCGGAAAGCATTCATCAAGCCCGCAACCCGATCACCCCCAAAGATACGTAGGAGATTATCTTGCAAACTCAAGAAGAACCGGGTTGAACCTGGGTCCCCCTGACGACCGGCCCGACCTCGCAACTGGTTATCAATGCGGCGAGAATCATGTCTCTCAGTACCAATTACATGGAGCCCCCCTCGTTCTACAACCTTGTCATGTTCTTTGCTAGTGAAGGCGTCATATTCTTCCAGAATCAGGTTATAGACTTCCCGTAGTTTCTGGATGACGGGATCATCTGTAGGTGCTTTCTCAGAGGCGACCGCCATTAAATCTTCAGCTTGCAGTTCAGGTAAACTCTGTTCACCATATTGCTTAACAGCTGCGTTTACGGCTGCTTTCAATAAAGATTCAGCATCCTTAGAAATAGTGGTCGGAAAGATCTCTGGGGAAACCTTCCAGGTTTTTCTCTGCATTCCCTTTTGCTGACCGTCTCCACCAAAACCCTGACTACCCGCTTCAGGAAGTTTAACCTGCATCATGGACAACGGATTATCATCTTCTGGCTGGACAATCCGGGGCATTAAATACTCTCGAACCTTAAGACGAGCCATATATTCAGCATTTCCGCCCAAGATAATATCTGTTCCGCGACCTGCCATATTCGTGGCAATTGTCACTCGACCCTCACGGCCTGCCTGAGCGACAATCTCCGATTCCCGTTCCACATTCTCTGGCTTGGCATTCAGAAGGTTATGAGGAATGCTGCGCTCTAGTAGAAGTTTTGACAAAACTTCAGACTTCTCAACACTCGTGGTTCCGACCAAGATGGGGCGTCCAACTTCGTACATTTCAGCACATTCAGTGGCAACGGCTAACCACTTGGCTTCTTCACTCTTGTAGACCACATCAGAGATATCGTGACGTTGATTAGAGCGATTAGTCGGTATGATCGTGACTTCTAACTTATAAATTTTTTCAAATTCAGCTTCTTCTGTCTTGGCAGTACCCGTCATCCCTGCCAACTTGTCATAAAGCAAAAATAAATTCTGATAAGTAATCGTGGCTAACGTCTGTGTCTCGTTCTGGATCTCGACTTTTTCCTTCGCCTCAATCGCTTGATGAAGACCGTCACTCCATCGCCGTCCCGGCATCACCCGGCCAGTAAACTCATCGACAATGACAATTTCATCATTACGAACAATGTAATTTACGTCGTTAACAAATAGCTCTTTAGCCTTAATGGCATTGAACACATAGTGAGCCCAGGGATCTTCTGGATCGAATAGATCACTGACTCCTAAAATTTGCTCTGCCTCAACAAAGCCTTCATCCGTCAAAATAACGTTGCGAGCCTTTTCATCGACTTCATAATGCTCTTCAGGTTGTAAAGCATTCGCAACTTTAGATGCATCCAAATATTTTTCCGTTGGCCGCTCAACCTGACCCGAAATAATCAGAGGCGTTCGGGCTTCATCAATCAGAACAGAATCTACCTCGTCAATAACGCAATAGTGGAGCGGCCGCTGAACCACTTCCTCAATGGAAGTCGACATATTATCTCGAAGATAGTCGAAGCCAATCTCACTATTGGTCCCGTAGGTGATATCGCAAGCGTAATTTTTTTTGCGCTCTGTCGGCGACATGGACTGTTGAATCAGCCCCACACTCAGCCCCAAGAATCGATGGACCTGTCCCATCCATTCTGCATCTCGTCTGGCCAGGTAGTCATTCACTGTAATAGCGTGAACGCCTTTGCCAGTCAGGGCATTTAGATAGGCTGGCAAGGTTGACACTAATGTTTTACCTTCTCCGGTCTTCATCTCTGCAATTTGGCCATCATGCAGAATCATCCCGCCCAGAAGCTGCACGTCAAAGTGACGCATGCCCAACACTCGCTTGGACGCTTCTCGCACAACGGCAAAAGTTTCCGGTAAAAGATCGTCTAAGGTCTCACCATTTTTCAGGCGCTCTTTAAACTCATCTGTTTTAGCTTTTAATTCCTGATCTGAGAGAACCACTACTTCTTCTTCAAGAAGATTGATTTCAACCACATCGGGTTGGTACTTTTTGAGCTTTCGCTTATTCGGGTCGCCCAATAATGTTTTAAGCATGATTCTAGATAGTAGAGTTCAATCCAATCAGAAATATATATTTTGTCTCACCCATTTGGTAGGCTGCTGACCAACATCAAGCAAAATAGTTTGGCTAAGCATTTCAACTATTGCCGTCTACTTAAACCCTTATAGATTTGAACCTGATGAATTCGCACTTATCAAATAATGGCACGTTTATTTACGCCATATGTAATTGATCCACAAGTAGCCATGTATTATTGACCAAATTCCAGACGGGCTAGCTCGACCAATTCTACCGTTACAACATCCAAGTTTGATTCCCGAGCAATCGCTTCAATCTTTTGTCTTGCTTGGGATCTGGCAAAAAAAGGAATGTTTTTGAGTTTTGCTTCTGCAGTTGAAGTCCATTGGAGTAGATCAGTCAAGTCAGACTCGCGCATTGTCTCCGGCACCTCTTGGGAGAATTCTTAATTCTATTTTAAATCCTAAACAACTTTAGATGTTGACCTAGCCTGTTTATCTATTTTGGTTATAAACAAAAATACCCATGAGAAAGCCCCTACCTTAACAGTAGAGGCTTTCTCGCTGATACACTCAGCTAGTCATCAAAATTACCAAAGGTAACTTAGTCAACCGCTGTAGCGTCGATATCAGGAAGAGATAGTGCGTATTCGGTCTTCCGCTCGATTCCCTTCTCGAAACCAGCAGCAGCAGCCCGGGCGCGGCCGGAGTGCCAAATATGGCCAACGAAGAAGAAGAAAGCTAGGCAGAAGTGTGAAGTGGATAACCAAGAACGGGGAGAAACATAGTTCACCGAGTTAATCTCAGTTGCCACACCACCCACAGAGTTCAATGCACCCAAAGGAGCATGAGTCATGTACTCAGCTGCACGGCGAGCTTGCCAAGGCTGAATATCATTTCTGAGCTTGTTGAGATCCAAACCGTTGGGTCCACGAAGGGGCTCCAACCAAGGTCCGCGGAAATCCCAGAAACGCATGGTCTCACCACCGAAGATGATCTCACCAGAAGGAGAACGCATCAGATACTTACCAAGACCCGTAGGACCTTGAGCAGAAGCGATGTTAGCCCCCAACCGTTGGTCACGAATCAAAAAGGTCATTGCCTGAGCCTGAGAAGCTTCAGCAGCAGTAGGACCGTAGAATTCACTGGGGTAAACAGTATTGTTAAACCAGATGTAACCCACAGCAATCATTCCGCACATGTAAAGGGCGCCGATGCTGTAAGAAAGATAGGCTTCACCAGACCAAACATAGGCCCGACGAACCCAACCCCAAGGCTTAACAAGAATGTGGAAAACGCCACCGAAGATATAGTGAACACCGACGAGAAGGTGACCACCGACAACATCTTCTAGATTGTTAACGCTAACAATCCAACCACCTTCTCCCCAAGGAGAACGAGTAATGTAACCCAGGAAAGTACCTAAGTTCCAAGTTGGGTTGGTAATCAGACGGACATTACCACCACCAGGTGCCCAGGGGTCATAAAGGCCACCAAAAAACATGGCTTTAGCAGCAAAGAGAAGTGCACCAATTCCGAGGAAAATCAAATGAATTCCTAGGATTTGCATCATTTTCTCTTTATCTTCCCAGTCATATCCCCAGTAATCAGAGAAATCCTCAAACTTAGCAGGGCTTCTGAAGGTGTGATAAAGGCCACCGAAACCAAGGACTGCAGAAGCAATTAGATGAAGAGCACCAATCACAAAGTAGGGATAGGTACTGATAACTTCGCCACCAGCGCCTACACCAAAACCTTCAGCAGCTAAGTGAGCAAGCAAGATGCTGCCTTGCTCATACATTGGCTTTTCAGGGATGAAGTGAGAGACTTCAAACAAAGTCATCGCACCGGCCCAGAAGGTGATCATGCCGCAATGGGCGATGTGGGCACCAGTTAACTGACCAGACAAGTTAGTTAATCGGGCATTTCCAGCCCACCAGCCATAGCCAGTGGTTGCGCGGTCATAACCAGCCGCAGATGGATTAAAGGGCGTTTCCACGTGGTAGGACCTCCTCAGGGAAGATGAAGTTTTCATGGATTTGGTCTTGGGGTGCCATCCAAGCACGAAGACCTTCATTCAAGAGAATGTTCTTGGTGTAGAAGGTTTCGAACTCAGGGTCTTCAGCAGCCCGGATTTCCTGGCTAACGAAGTCATAAGCACGCATGTTGAGAGCGATACCGACGAGGCCAATGGCAGATGCCCATAGACCAGTTACAGGTACGAACAACATGAAGAAGTGCAACCAACGCTTGTTGGAAAAGGCAATCCCGAAAATCTGAGACCAGAATCGGTTTGCAGTGACCATGGAGTAGGTCTCTTCTGCTTGGGTTGGAGAGAACGCTGCAAATGTATTGGCGTCTTGACCGTCTTCAAACAAAGTGTTTTCAACAGTGGCTCCGTGAATGGCGCACAACAGCGCACCACCCAAAATACCTGCAACACCCATCATATGGAAGGGGTTCAGGGTTAAGTTGTGGAAACCTTGAGCAAATAACAAGAATCGGAAGATACTCGTTACACCCCAGCTAGGTGCAAAGAACCAGCTGGATTGGCCCAGAGGATACATCAAAAAGACAGATACATACACGGCAATAGGACCGCTGAAAGCAACTGCGTTATAAGGACGCACGCCGATCAGACGGGCTACTTCGAATTGACGCAGCATGAAGCCGATCAAACCGAAGACACCATGTAATGTGGTGAAGTTCCACAATCCACCCAGCTGACACCAGCGGGTGAAGTCACCTTGAGCTTCGGGGCCCCACAACAAAAGTAGGGAGTGGCCGAGGCTGTCGGCGGGTGTGGATACAGCTACGGTCAAGAAGTTAGCACCTTCTAGGTAGGAGCTAGCAAGACCGTGGGTGAACCAGGAAGTTACGAAAGTTGTGCCGGTAAACCATCCCCCAACGGATAGAAACGCACAGGGGAAAAGTAGAATACCTGACCAACCAATAAAGACGAACCGATCACGCTTCAGCCAGTCGTCGAGGACGTCAAACCATCCTCGCTCCTGGGCGCGTCCGACTGCTATGGTCATGGAAATAAACCCTCTTGATCTAACTTAAAAATTGCAAGGCCGCAAAATTTTCTTTCGAACCTTGTGAGGTTTCTCAGAAACCGGACTAAGGAATCGAGAGTTTGAGTTCTGGGAATTAATAGTGTAAATCGCCCTAGAACCTCAACCTACACCTCTTCATAACCAAATGTTATAGAGATCATTCAATAAATGTAACAGAGATTTGCCAGAAATTGTAGCGGCTACAAAGGTACTTCCACAGAGGTTTAGCCAACTTAGAAGTGAGGTTGAGTACAAAACTTTACCCACCTCAACCATCGATTTTTTGGGGGTTGGCTCACAAAATGGCTGTCTATTAACTAGGCCTTAAGAGAAGTAAAGTTATATGGAACTCTCGAAATAAAACTTCATATAGAAAGCCTACAACTTTATTAATCTCATCAAATTTCATAGATAACGCTAGTAGTGTCTGGATATGACAGTAAACGTTTTAGCCCCTTGGGAGCCTATTTCTATGTTCTTAGCGGTCCACTACAGCCTCATCAATTGTTGAGCTGAGCAGCTTATACTCATATATCAGTGCTCATCATTAGTTTAGGAATCACAAGAACTCATCCGATCATGACCACACAGAAACTATTAGATAAGCAAACTTTGCGTTACGAAGTTCTTGGGACTCGCCGGTTTAGTAACTACATGATCGCGACAATGGTTTCCATTGGAGGGGTTGGTTTCTTCTTAGCTGGTCTTTCTAGTTATTTCAAAGTCGATCTGCTACCAACAGGTAATGCTGTTGATCTCATTTTTATTCCTCAAGGCATCGCTCTTTCTTTCTACGGCACTTGTGGTTTACTACTAGCAACCTACTTATGGCTAACCATAAGCTGGAATGTCGGGGCCGGCTTTAATGAATTCAGTCAAGATGCCGGGAAATTTCGACTATTTCGTTGGGGGCGCCCAGGCAAGAACCGAAAAGTTGAGCAAACTTACCCCTTAGAGAATATCCAATCTGTCCAGATCAAAATCCGTGACGGACTTAATCCCCAACGGACTATCTATCTGAGAATCAAGGGTCGTAATGATATTCCTCTCACCCGGGCGGGGCAACCCATGGCTCTGGACAAAATTGAGAATCAAGCAGCTGAGATTGCTCGTTTCTTGGGCGTTCCTATGGAAGGTTTGTAAACCCCAAAAATTTAGTTTATTGATTCCTTATGCTTCACTCAACAAAATCTATCGGCTTATTCAGGTCATTTTGGGTGATGGTGCTCGTGTTCTTATTGATGGCATGTAGTGCTCCTTCCAATTCCTCAAGTACATCAGATACTGGGGGAGCATCACCATCTGCTTCTCCGGCATCTGAGAGCACTCAAGATGGCAATGAAACGACTTCAGTTCCAGGTTCAGAATCAACATCTCCCTTGGCTCAACTACCGCAACTGCAAGGGGACGCCACAGTAGTACTGCAAGTCAATGGAAAAACAATCACTCTGGCAATTAATGGTAAAGATGCTCCCATTACAGCAGGAAACTTTATCGATTTAGTTGATCAAAAAGTGTACGACGGTACCGCGTTTCATCGGGTTGTTCGGACCCCCTCTCCCTTTGTCGTCCAAGGAGGAGATCCACAAAGTAAGGATCCTAATTTCCCTGTACAACAGCTGGGGACTGGAAGCTACATTGATCCTGAAACAAAGCAAGCCAGATACCTGCCCTTAGAAATTCTGCCCGAAGGGGCTGAGCAAGCCATTTACAGTAAAACTTTTAAATCTGCAGGAGAAAGCAAGCCCCCGAAACTGCGACACACTCGGGGTGCAGTCGCTATGGCCCGATCTCAATTGCCTGATTCAGCTTCTGCCCAGTTCTACTTTGCCCTTGACGATGTCGATTTCCTAGATGGAAACTATGCGGTCTTTGGGTCTGTAACGGAGGGGATGGAAGTTGTAGATCAGATCCAACAGGGTGATCGTATTGAATCTGCAAAAGTTACTGCAGGCATAGAGAATCTCAAGCGATAATTTGATGATTGTGGCTCTATGGCCATAATGGACTTCCAAATTCGATTAGCAAACTTTAGTGATAAGCATATATTGCTAAGTTTGCTGATTGCTTTCCATAAACACTTGCAGATGCCAATAGTAAGCCAAGGCAGACTGCATGCTGCATTAGAAAGGTTGATGGAAGATCCGATGTGTGATTTCACCCTGGCAGTGACCGCACATGAGTCAGGTTTGGCATATACACAAATTCGCTATTTTTACTCTTTATGGTCTCTGGGTTTAGAAGCCAAACTAGAAGATTTATACGTTGTCCCTGAAGCACAGGGACAAGGACTAGGGTCTCAGTTATTAACCTTCTCAATTGAGCAGGCCCGACAACGACAATGTCGACTAATTGGTTTGAATACAAATGAAGGCAATATAGCCGCGAAATCTCTCTATATCCAGAATGGATTTAGCTGCCAACCCTCACGATGGCAAAGTGGACAACAACTTTGGTTTGAGAAAATTTTGTAGTCTTACATGATGGCCAAGATTGTTGTTACTGGAATGGGGTTAGTCTCAGCCCTAGCACCTAGTCTAGGCAAGACCTGGTATAGACTAATTTGTGGTGAGTCAGGGATCCAGAAGTGCCATCCTTTTCCAGATATTCCTGCTCAACCATTAGCATTGGTTGAGTCTCGGCCTAGTTATCTTGAGGACTTATTAAAACCTGCTTTATCTGAAGCGTTAGACGATGCAGGTCTAGCGCCACCCATGAGGGATTGTGGCGTAGCGATTGGGTCTAGTCGTGGTTTTCAATCTCAGTGGGAGGAGGGAGCATCTGCTTATCACGCCTCTAATCCCTCTCATGGTGAAGAGAGGTCACTTTTAGCCACCCCAGAGTGTCTTGCCCGCATTTATGGTGTGTCTCCTGCCTCTATTGTTGCCCAGTCTATTGCAGCCCAAGGCCCTGTTCTGGCCCCCCGTGCTGCTTGTGCCACCGGAATTTGGGCAATTGCTCAAGGGGCCGATCTTATTCGAGCAGGTTATTGTTCACGAGTGATTGTAGGTGCTGTTGAAGCCCCCATCACACCGTTGACCCTCGCAGGGTTCAATAAAATGGGCGCTATGGCTCAATCAGGTGCCTACCCCTTCGATCAGAATCGAGAAGGGTTTGTTTTAGGAGAAGGGGCTGCGATTTTAGTTTTAGAAGAAGCGTCTAGCGCTCAAAAACGACAGGCCAGAATATACGGTCAAATCTTGGGGGTAGGATTAACCGTTGATGCCCACCATATGACTGCGCCTGAGACCAGTAGACAGGCCGCTATAACCGCTATTCAGGATTGCCTGCAACGCAGTGGCTTAAAGACATCTGACATTGGCTATATCCATGCCCACGGCACGGCAACTCACTTAAATGATCAGGCAGAAGCTGCAGTGATTAAAGCACTATTTCCATCTTCAGTTGCTGTTAGTTCTACAAAAGGGGCTACAGGACATACATTAGGTGCATCAGCAGCATTTGGATGCATATTCAGTCTGATGGCTCTTTCTCATAAAGTGCTTCCGCCTTGTGTCGGGTTGAAAGAACCAGCATTTGACCTGAATTTTGTCTGTGAATCCCATCGTCATAATATGCAGTTCGCTTTATGTTTAAGCTCTGGTTTCGGTGGACAAAACACGGTCTTAGCTTTATCTTCATGAGCATTAGTATTAAAGGCTACATTACGGGGAATGGGTTGAGTTTTTTGCGGGGTCTCTCTATTCGGAATGAGGAAGAGTGATTGAAAATGATGGATCTCTTGGGCGATGAATTGGGCACACTGGATGCAAGCTATTTAACGGAGTTACGAGAAGTTTGTAGTTTACGATTACTTTCTGCCCAAACTAAAACTTGCTAAGCTTCTTGTACTCTTTGCAGTAAATCTTGATTGTTTCTAAAAAGATATGTTTGAGGAAGTCAGTTCAAACCCTACCGTAGGCATCGATGAATCCCAACAATCATCCGCATTGCCTAAGTCTCACGCCAGTATGGGGGCTGACGAGTTAATGGATGAGTTATTCCAAGATCTAGAAATGGGTCTGGATGATTCAAGCTTTGCCTTAGCAACGACCGGAGATGAGCATGTAGGACATGCGTTGCTAGAGACTAATGATCCTGGGGACGATTTATTAGTACCCTACACACCTTTAGATTCAACCTTAGCTCTGAGAGAGGATCTAGAGGCTTCCCTCAGTCTTAATTTAGCCTCCTCACAAGCATCTGCCAAACACCAGCTAACTGGAAAGCGACTACTGATGACATCAGCATGTGTCTCCCTCGTGGGTATCAGTATGTTTTGGGTTGGACGACAATTGCGGTTACAGCATGCCCCTGTTGTGGCTGCCCCTCAACTACCAGCCATCGCACTCCCACAGGTGCCATCATCAGAAACGGTGGCATTTGCCGACTATGTCAGCCAGTCCTTAGAGCGAATCAATCAAGAAACTAAAGCTGCAAAACTGGCTGCTGCCAAGGCTAGAACACAACCTAGAACGGTTGCAACTCCTCCAATTGGGGGGCTTCCTAGTTTGCCGAATGTGCCTAAGATCAGTGTTGCCAGTTCAACCACAGCTGCCATTCCCAATAATGTTGAGCGAGTGTACGTCCCAGTTACAGAAGCACCTGCTCCTGCAGCTGCGCCTAAACCTGCAAGTACACCGGTGATTGCTGCCGCTAAGGCCACGACCCAAGAGGATGAGTTACCGGTTGTTAAACCCTTACCCCTGACTCCACCCAGTAATGGTGAGCGGAAGTTCTTGGGAGGTACTAACTTGGGTGATCAGCCTGTATTTATGGTTTCGATCAATGGCTCTACCCGTCACATTAAGTTAGGGGAATCTATTGATGAAACAGGGGCAACTTTTGTGGAATTTGACGGCGAACAAAGTGTGCTGAAGCAGGGCAATCAATTGAGATCTGTCACAGCTGGGCAATCGTTTTAGGAATCGGATTGAGTCCCTCCGTTGGGCTCAAGTCATACTTTGGAAGATGGGTTAGATCAGTGTTTGGACTATCTGCAATATCTAGGATGCCTGGGGATGTCCTAACATAGGAAACAGCTTGAAGCAGTAGACCTTCATGGCGAGGGACTGTGTCTTGCTTATTCCTAGATATTTTCAATCAACATTGATGTCTGAATTTTTAACGGTTGCCTTCTATAAATTCGTCGAGCTGCAAGATTATGCGGAGTTGAAGGAATCTCTTTTAGCCTGCTGCCAAGATAATGATGTTCAAGGCACTATTCTCTTAGCGACAGAAGGAATCAATGGTGCGATCGCAGGTTTGCCTCACAATATCCATGCAGTCTTAAATTTTTTGCGGGATGATCCACGCCTTGCCGATCTAGCCCCGAAAGAATCCTGGTCAGAGAAACGGCCTTTTTATCGAATGAAGGTCCGGCTGAAAACAGAAATCATCAAAATGGGGGTTCCAGACATTGACCCCACCCAAACCGTCGGAGAATACGTTAAGCCGGAAGATTGGAACCAACTACTCGCGGATCCAGATGTAGTAGTCATTGATGTGCGCAACGACTATGAGGTGGCCATCGGCACCTTCAACGGGGCGATCAATCCTAACACCAAAAGTTTTTCAGAGTTGCCTGAATGGCTCAAAGAACAAGCTGAATTACAGACAAAGCCGAAAGTCGCCATGTTTTGTACAGGGGGCATTCGCTGTGAAAAATCAACAGCCTTATTGCGCCATGAAGGCTTTGAACAGGTCTATCATCTGCAAGGGGGCATCCTCAGTTACTTAGAGCAGGTGCCAGAAGACGAAAGTCAGTGGCAAGGAGACTGTTTTGTCTTTGATGAGCGGGTTGCCGTCGGTCATGGCCTCAAACCCGGTCGGTATCATCTCTGCCGAGCCTGTCGCACACCGATTAGCCCGGCAGAGATGACATCGGAACAGTATGTGCCCGGCCAAAGTTGCCCCCACTGCTATGGCACCAAAACAGAAGAACAACAACGACGATTTGCTGAACGTCAGCGGCAAGTTGAGCTAGCTAAGCAACGAAACCAACGTCACATCGGGGCAAAATATGCCCGCCATCAACCGGATCCAAGCAGTTAGTTTTCATGGCAACTTATCCCATTTTGTATTCATTTCGCCGTTGCCCCTATGCTATGCGGGCTCGACTGGCTATGACTGTTAGCCAACAGGTCTGTGAACTCCGGGAAGTAGTGTTGCGAGACAAACCCCAGGAAATGCTGGATGCCTCTCCCAAAGGAACGGTTCCCGTAATGGTGCAGGTAGACGGTTCCATCTTGGAAGAAAGCCTAGAGATTATGATGTGGGCCCTCAAACAACATGATCCTGACGGCTGGCTCCGTTCTAATCCAGCCCAAATGGCGAATCTGCAAACATTAGTGGCGGAATGTGATGGTCACTTTAAGCATCATCTAGACCGCTATAAGTATGCTCAGCGTTATGAGGATGCCAATGCTCAAGAACACCGAACGGAAGGCTCCAAATTCTTAGAGACGTTAAATCACCAACTCAGTAAGACCACTTATCTGTGTGATCAGCAAAGATCCTGGGCAGATATGGCGATTGCCCCCTTTGTTCGTCAATTTGCTAATACAGACAAGCCTTGGTTTGAAGCGCAACCTTGGCCCAATTTGCAGACTTGGCTAGCAGATTTTTTAGAATCAGACATCTTCTTGCAGATTATGGGCAAGTACCCTCAGTGGAAATTGGGTGAAATTGGCCCTTTGTTCCCGAATTCATAATTTTGCCAGATCGGTTCACTGTCTAATCTCGATGTCGCCACAAAAAGCCCATGCACCCTTGAATGGAAACTTTTTCGATATCAAGATACAACTTTTCACAGTTCTCAGTATTTCCTGACTTACTGTAGTGCAGGCCAACGTTACATCGGTTTTTGATTAAGAAAATTTCTGAAATCCACTGTTTCTCATTTAAGGGCAAGGTTTAGATATAAAATTCGATCAACTAAACAGGTATCGAAATTGACAAATCCACAAGTTACCTTTGCCAGGAACGTCGGGTTTAGGAAAGAATTGAGCCGACGAGTCAACGAGTATTTCGCCACAAACAATATCAGGCCTCGGGATAATCCAGCAATGTATTTCAAGACGGTAGTCATTACCACTTGGACGTTGGCTGCTTGGAGCCTCATCCTCTTTGGGCCACCCAATCTTGTTATTAAGATACTGGGTTGTGTTGCCTTAGGAATGGGGGTGGCTGGCTTCGGTATGAGCGTTGGTCATGATGCCAATCATGGTGGCTACTCTTCTAGTCCTCTTGTCAATCGGATTGTTGGCAGCTGTTACGACGTTATTGGCGTCTCTAGTTTCCTCTGGAGATTTCGCCATAATCAGTTGCATCATATCTATACCAATATCGAAGGGTATGACAACGAAATTGAGGGAGACGGTGTGGTCCGCATGTCACCCCATGCCCCCCATAAATCTCACCATCGATGGCAGCATTATTGGATTTGGTTTATTTACCCCTTTATTCCCATTTATTGGTATTTCAGGGATATCCAACGGTTCATCCTCAACACCCCTTATCAAACCAACTCCATACCTACAAAGCAACCCATCGATTACGTATCATTTTGGGTTGGCCGAGTCATTGGCGTGTCGTTTTTTATGGTCACTCCTTATTTGGTAGGCTACTCCCCTTTACAGATAGTCCTAGGTTTCTGTATCGCCTATTGGACTTACGGGGCCATTGTCTGTGAGATTTTCATGCTAGCCCATGTGATGGAGGGCATTGAATTCCCTCAGCCGGATCCAGACTCGAACCAAATTGAAGATGAATGGGCGATTTTTCAACTGAAAACGACTGCAGATTTTGCCCCGCGCAATTTTTTCTTAAATTGGTATGTGGGTGGACTCAACTTCCAAGCCGTTCATCACTTGTTTCCCCAGATCTGTCATATCCACTATCCCAAAATTGCTCCCATCGTGGCAGAAGTTTGCCAGGAATTTGATGTCGATTATATGGTTTACCCAACCTTTGCAGAAGCCATTGCCTCTAATTACAGATGGCTTAGATTGATGGCGATTGGCGAGGAAGAGGTTAGTTACCCCCAAGCAACAACATCCTGATGAGTAATGGTCTTTACCGCAGGACAGCTAAAGAATGAGGGGACTAAGATGGCCACAACTAAACAGCATTAAAAAAGCTGATAGAGAAAAATGCCTCCTGCCCCAATCATTCTCGATGTAAGTTAATTGGCTTAATCGACCGCGTCAACGATACCTATTGCCCTGCTGACCATTACAAGTCAGCAGGGCAATGCCGTTTTGATTAGTGAAGAAGATGGGTGGGCAATTGAGCAAACTCTTAAGCAAACTCTTAAGCAAACTCTTAAGATCAAGGATAAACAACCCTCTTCCTTGGATAAACGCTGGGGCTAAGATCTTCTTTTATCGACCGACACTGCTAGGTGCCAAAGTAGGGAAACGAACAATCAAAAAAGGTGCGATCGCATCATTGATTCCGTTATTGAGTGGTGGGGATTTGTGGAGTTGGTTTACCGTTCCATAAACATAACCATCCGGACCAATTGCTAGACCATCAGGCCAACTCAATTTTTGATTGTCTTGATAGAGGATCTGATATTTGCCCTCGGGGTTCGTTACACCGAGGGCATTAGCCGTGATGTCCGTAATATAAATATTGCCGGCACTGTCAGCCGTAATGCCATCGCTAATGGGTTTATCACCGTAACGCTGTACTCTTTGGCTCAACTGTTGCTCGCTTAAAGATTGATTCAATACATCTGAGGTGCGGAGTCTATAGATTGACTTGCCATTCATGGCCCCAAAATAGATCCATTCGTAAGCAGGATCGATAGTGATCGGATTGACGCCGATTCTAGCTGGGGCATCTCCTAACGAAATCACTCGGCCATCAATCTCAATATCGATATCTTCGGGGATTGTAAACGGTCTCCCTTGCAGGATTCGGCGAGCTAAGCCAGACTTCAGATCAACGACAATGAAAGCGGCATCAGCTCCACCTGAGGTATCCGCAATATAAATCGCCTCATGTTTGACATCCACGGCAAAATCATTGAGAAAGGCATTTCCCGTAATGATGGGTGGGGGTAAATAAATAACCTTATGTAGCTCATTGCGCCGCGTATCCCAAGCAATGAGCCGACCTGTCGAAAAGGTGGGGCTAGGATTGTCCAAGAACCAAATATTGCCCCTACCATCTGCCTGAATTCCCAACGTATTGTTGAGGCCCGACCAATTGGGAGGATTAACATCAGGCGCCTTCCCCCAATCTGGATTGGGGTAGATCTGCCAATTCTGTTGGTCGAGAATTTCTATGGCCCGATTCGTATTGCCATAGAAGCTATGCACACTACAAAAAATTCGTTTATCAGCTGTAACCGCAATATTGCCTACTTCTGTTCCTTGGGGGAGTTCAGCAACAATCTCTAGCTGATTAATAGGAGGTTTGGCTGTGACTCCGGGGGGAGTATGAAGATGAATACCAATTAGGCATAAACAGGTGCAGATTGCGATCGCAACTCGTCTACGAAAAAAAATCAGGTCAGGCCAATTCAACGGGAGTGCTCCAAACGCCTACTAGTGGTGATTAACGTTCAGATAGAGGTGAAAGTCAAGCACTAAGTTAGGCGCTGAAGGGTTGAATTAACCTGCCATCAAACTAGAGAGCTTGAGAGCTATGAAAATATCTGTTGGCAAACCTTAGAAGTTGTCTCCATCTAGCAAATCACCAAGGCCGCCGAGCAAGGATCCTTCGCCTCGACCACCGCTCCCACTCCGTTGAGGTGCTGAGGCTAGCATTCTACCTGCCATTCTGGAGAAGGGAAGAGATTGTAACCACACATGTCCAGGTCCTGTGAGGGTGGCAAAAAATAACCCTTCACCGCCAAAGATAACCGACTTAACATTGCCCGCTTGCTGAATGTCGTAATGGACCGAATCGGTCAGGGCAACGAGACAGCCCGTATCAACATGTAAGGTTTCACCCGCTTTCAGGTCACGCTGGACTACCGTTCCCCCGGCATGGAGAAAAGTTAGGCCTGTCCCGTCTAGCTTTTGCATGATGAAGCCTTCACCGCCAAAAAGCCCTGTGAGAATCTTCTTTTGGAAATGAATACCAATTTGAACGCCTTTGGCGGCACAAAGGAAACTGTCTTTTTGGCAAATCAATCGTCCACCATAATCACTGAGTTTGGCGGCAATAATGGTGCCCGGATAGGGAGCTGCAAAAGCAACATGGGCCTTACCTTGAGGGCCACCGTGGGTAAAGACAGTCGTGAACAAACTTTCTCCAGTGACTAGGCGCTTACCCGCCCCGACTAGCTTGTCCATAAAGCCGCCTTGGGAAGCTTGGGCTGAGCCATCCCCAAAAATAGTTTCCATTTGGACCACAGCATCTTTGTACATCATGGCTCCCGCCTCAGCCACAGCGCTTTCGCCCGGATCGAGTTCGACTTCAACAAACTGCATGTCTTCGCCGAAAATTTGATAGTCGATTTCATGGGCTGCACCCGGACCTACGGGGGGAGGAGGTGGTGGAGCAGCGGCAGGGGCATCTCCCCGGAGTTCGGCCACTTGGGAAATGGGGAGCCAATCAGTAAATCCCTGTCGCCAGCAATGGCCATTGGAATTTTGTCTAGCTTGGTCAATGGCCTGCTTTTCGTCGAAGGGGCCTAGGCGATCGCTGCCGTAATTGAAATACCAAGTTGTCATGTCTCTAATTGCTGCTCACCAAACTACAGATATCGTTGCTCAAAGTCCACACAAGTCGTGGGAGCAAGGAACGATGTGATATAGCTTTCCCAGATTGCAGGCTACAAATTCAAGTCTGCAATGAAACGTTCAAATGGGTCAGAAGCAGCTTTTTACTGGAGCGAACTACAGCAACGAAATATCTGCATAACACAGCAAAATTAGCGATTAACGCAGGTCTTATGCAAAACTACTGTCAAAATAACAATGCCCCATCAATTTCCACAGGCAAATGTGTATGAGCCCCCTCTCCACAGGTACGAGGAGTGGGAAAAACCTTGCCAGGATTGGCTAACTCTTTGGGATTAAATACATGACGCACCCACTGCATCGTCTCTAAATCAGCCTCAGAAAACATATCCGGCATATAGCAGCGCTTGTCCGCCCCGATACCATGCTCGCCAGAGATACTTCCCCCGACACGCACACAGAGCTTCAGGATTTCGCCCCCTAACTCTTCTACCTTTTCTAAAGAACCTGGAATGGACTCATCATAAAGAATCAGCGGATGTAAATTTCCATCTCCTGCATGGAAAACATTGGCAATTCGGTAGCCAAATTTATCGCTTAGGGCATTAATTTCACCCAATACATAGGCCAGTTCCGTTCTCGGAATGACGCCATCTTGGACAAAATAGTTGGGACTGAGCTTTCCGGCAGCCGCAAAAGCAGCTTTCCGTCCCTGCCAAAGCTTGAGCCGTTCTTCTGGTTCTGTGGCTACGGCGATATTACGAGCACCATTTTGGCGGCAAATTTCTTTAACCCGTTCGCTGCTAGCATTGACCTCAACTTGCAAGCCATCCAGTTCAATTAAAAGAATGGAGCCCGCATCTCGGGGATAGCAGTCGGTTGCCACCACATCTTCCACCGCGTTGATGCTGAAGTTGTCCATAATTTCCATGCCAGCGGGGATAATCCCGGCCCCGATGATGTCGGCAACGGTTTTCCCCGCGGCATCAACACTGGTGAAATCGGCGAGTAGAACTGAAATAGCATCAGCACTGCGCAAAATTCTTAAGGTAATTTCTGTGGCAATGCCTAAGGTTCCTTCCGACCCCACAAATACCCCGGTCAGGTCATAGCCTGGCATCTCAGGGACTTTGCTGCCTAAATCCACTACATCACCATTGGTGAGGACCATTTTCATCCCCAACACATGGTTGGTGGTCACCCCGTACTTCAGGCAGTGAACGCCACCGGAATTCTCGGCAATATTGCCACCGATGGAGCAAATGATCTGACTAGAGGGATCTGGCGCATAGTAGAAGCCATCTGGAGCCACTGCCTGGGTGACCCAAGCATTAATGACCCCTGGTTGGACCACCACACATTGATTATCAATATCAATTTCGAGAATTTTATTCATACGGGAGGTGACGATTAAAACGCAACCTACCGTGGGCATTGCACCGCCAGATAAGCCAGTTCCTGACCCCCGAGCCACAAACGGTATTTGGTTGCGATCGCAAATCTCCACCACTGCCGCTACTTCTTCCGTCGTTTGGGGCAGCACTACGAGGCTGGGGCGTTGCCGGTAACTGGCTAAGCCATCGCATTCATAGACAGATAACTCTTCTGGGGTCACTATCACCCCGTCCTGGCCGACAACAGTCTGCATCTGCCGGATGATGGGTTGCCAATTAAGTTGAGTGCCTGTGGCAATCATGAAAATTTCGCCTGCAGAAAAGGGAAAAAAGCAGGCTGTAAAGACCCTGCCTATGCTTAGCTTAGACTAGAATCACGCCCTCTTAAGACTAGAGAAATTCAGTCAAGCAGCCAATTTACCCTGTCGCTTCTACTGCTGCAACACAAACCGACATCATTTGGATAGTTAAGAAGACCAAAAAAACTTAAGCCGATCGTTGCTCCTGGAAGCCTGCTACTTCAATTTCCGTCAAACTGTAGAGAAAAACGCCACTACCCACTCTCACGACATCTCCAGAGAGCATATTGATGCTACCGGATAAAAAATCGATAATGCGCTGAGCTAAGTGAGAGGGCAGTTCAGAAACATTACACATAACCAGGCGACCTGCTTTTAGTTGATCGACTGCTTGTTGAGCTTCTTCAAAAGAGCTGGGTTTTACAACCTTAATTTCCGATTGTGAAGAACCAAACAAAGGAATGACATTGTCCATGATTTAAGTCGTGATGCTGAAATAGGTCAAATGCAATTATGCCCAAGCCAACACGCATCCAGTCCGGTCTCCTAAAAAGGATACCGAACTATATATCGGGAATAATGTGTGCGAGATAAGCATTAGTATCTTCACTAGCGAATTATTAAGAAAATTCGGCTAGTAAACTCCAAAAACACTGATATTGAAGCCTAAAACTTTTCTCCCCCCTATCAGCTTTATCTTCCTCAAACCACGCCTTAGTAAAACTAAGTGACTAAATTAAGAATTTCCAAGTGGAAGAATACACGAGACCAAACTAAACGTTAGTGAAAGCTAACGCAACGATACCAGAAATATTCAGTTGTGTAACCATTTGTCTGCACACAGGCTAGCATTGATCCAATTTCCTGAACCCCTGTCAGGGATAAGCCTTACCTTAATTTAATATTTGAAAATTTTCTTCATTGTTCTTACAGCAATTCTCATTTTGGCAGACTAACACTCTGAGCCTTATCCGTTGGTACTTTTCCCACTTCCAGTCTTTGCTCTGAATTGTTCTTGACAGTGGTAATAGTGCTTAGACAACTCATTGATATGGAGTTGATGAGTATTTTGAAAACATGTGCTTGATCTCAGAACTCTAAAAGCCTTGCTGGGAAAGCTTTTTTAGTGGATATTCTTAAAATGAGAATTGTTGTCGTTCTTAAGCCTTTTTAGAATGTCTCTTCACTGTTTGAGTCATGGAGTACACCCCCCATCAGCTCCAGGATTGGTCCCTTGGGCAGAGGGTTAGAACTGTAGAATTAGGCATTTTTGGTAAAATCAACTATAATTCAAATTATATTCTATTAACCTTCGCCAAAAAATAGACGCTGACTAGTGTTTACAACTGCCCTCCGCTCAAATGATGTTTTGTTGACGCCCCATGATTTAGTGGGTGCGATCAATGACCTGAAGAAAGACCTGAATGCCATTGTCTTGGCCCACTACTACCAGGAACCTGAGATCCAAGATGTCGCTGATTACCTCGGTGACTCTTTAGGACTCTCCCGCCAAGCTGCCGGAACCAATGCTGAAGTCATTGTGTTTGCTGGGGTCCACTTCATGGCAGAAACAGCCAAGATTCTCAATCCAGATAAATTGGTATTACTACCCGACTTGGATGCTGGATGCTCATTGGCAGATAGTTGTCCTCCGGACCAATTTGCAGCCTTCAAAGCTGCTCATCCCGATCATTTGGTGATTTCTTACATCAACTGTACGGCTGAAATCAAGGCCATGAGCGATATTATTTGTACTAGCTCCAACGCGGTCCACATCGTCAATCAAATTCCAGCCGATCAGCCGATTATTTTTGCCCCTGATCAAAATCTGGGTCGCTATGTAATGGCGGAAACAGGGCGGGATTTAGTGCTCTGGGAAGGCAGCTGTATCGTTCATGAAACCTTTTCTGAACGGCGGTTAATCGAACTCAAAACCAAGCATCCCCAGGCTGAGGTCATTGCTCACCCGGAGTGCGAAGCTACTATTTTGAGACATGCTAGCTTTATCGGCTCAACAACGGCACTCCTGAAATATACCCAGACTAGCCCTCTAGACACCTTTATTGTGGCGACTGAATCGGGCATCCTGCATCAGATGGAGAAGCAGGCCCCTGGCAAAAATTTTATTCCCGCGCCACCTACGGGGAATTGTGCCTGTAATGAATGTCCCTATATGCGGCTGAACACCTTGGAGAAGCTGTACGTATCCATGCGCGATCGCAAGCCGGAAATCACAATGCCGGAAGATATCCGCCAAGCGGCCCTCCATCCCATTCAGCGCATGCTAGACATGAGTGCCTGATGGCTCGCCACGACAAATTAAGTGGAATCACGCTGTTTGGGGCAGAATAACCACGGTATTCTGCTAGTACAGTTTGGGAGAAAATCCTGATGATTCCGGCAAATAACAGTAAGGAAGAGGAAGCCCTCGCTCGATTTCTCAACAAGTTCCCCTTTGAGGTAGCCGAATCCTTTGATGCCAAGCAGCGTCAGGCCATGATGACGGCTTTAACCAGTTCCTCTCCGCCTAGTAGAAAAGTCGATGTCCGTAAATCCTTCTCTCTGCTGGGAAGCAAATATTACTTTGTCGTATTGCTCGGGAAAGATCGGAGAACCCATAAGCGAGTTAGGATTGCCCAAATAGAAGCTCACGATCAGGGGATTCGACGCTACCTTTCCATGGGCTTGGCAGGAAGTCTGCTGTCTGTTGTGGTACTGAGTACGGTTTATGTGGCGGCATCAGCCGTGGGTGTTAACTTTTTCCCACAGAGCCACGCTGACAATGTTCTGTTTGCCCCTAAAGCGGAAGCAACCGAACCGTAGGTCAATTTTCTGTTTACAAGGAATAGCTATGCGGATGGCGAGAATCGAACTCGCAAGGCATAAGCCACACGCCCCTCAAGCGTGCGTGTCTACCAATTCCACCACATCCGCAAACGGGAAGCGCTTCGACACTAGTCAGGATGACTAATGCACAAAAGCTCATCTAGTATACCAACATATCCCTGGATGTCATCTGGGGACCGAAAATTTTTGCCTATCTGTTGACAGACACTGGTTTGAGAGGTCTCTGCTGGAGACTGAACAGGGGCAATTCTAGAAGAGGTGCGTGAGAATGTCTCAGTTTTCCCATCAGCACTATGAGGTTGGTGTACCCGCGACCTCACGCCAAGTTCAAGCCCTGGGCCAAGTTGTGACCCAATGCTTCAATGTGTCTCCTGAGCATTGGCAGACCTATGCGCGTCAGCTTGGGCAAGATAATTTAAGGGTGATTTGCCACGGCCCTAAGGTCTTGGGTGGCCTTGGTATTTATCCCATGGGGCAGTGGTTTGGGGGGCAGCGAATTCCCATGCATGGCATTGCTGGGGTAGGAGTAGCTCCAGAATATCGAGGGGCAGGGGTAGCCCAGTTCCTTATGACAGAAACGGTGAAAACTTTGCATCAGCAGGGCGTTCCGTTAGCCACCCTGTATGCTTCCACTTCACAACTCTACCGAAGCGTGGGGTTTGAACAAGCGGGCACCTACTGTCGCTATCAGCTCCCCACTCAGTCCTTGACGATTAAAGATCGCAGTTTACCTATAACGGCGATTGACCTCAGCGATTTAGCTGTCCTAGCCGAGCTGTATCAGCAGCGGGCCCAACAAACCAACGGCAACCTGGATCGACATCCAGCCATTTGGGAGCAGATGCTGGAGGATGATACCCCTATCTATGCCTACCTAATTGGGGAAGAGGCGCACCCGGAGGGATATGTTATCTTTGCCCATCAGGTTGATTCTGGGTGTTACAACATCAATATTTACGACTGGGTGTGGTTAACCCCCGCCGCAGGGCAACGACTGTGGACCTTTTTCGCCGATCATCGATCCTTGGCCCAGGACATCTTCTGGTATGGGGCTCCAGTTGACCCATTTCAACTGATGCTGGCGGAACAAACCTATCAGGTGCAAAAAACGGAGCGCTGGTTGTTGCGGATTGTCGATTTACCGAAGGCGTTAACTTTGCGGGGCTACCCACCGGCCCTTGAAGCAGAGCTGCATTTACAGGTAGAAGATCCGCTCGTGCCTGCCAACTCGGGTCAGTTTGTATTGCAAGTGTCGCAAGGGCAGGGACAAGTGAGAACGGGGGGGCGGGGCGACTTGAAGTTGAATATTCGAGGTCTTGCTCCTCTATATTCCAGCATGTTGACAGCGCAGGAGTTGAAACTGCTGGGAGCTGTAGATGGATCGAGGGAGGTCCTGGCTTTGGCGACTATGCTCTTTAGTGGTCCTCAACCTTGGCTGAGCGATCACTTTTAGCTGAGGTGCTGCCAAATTAGCTTATGGCAACTTTAATGAGCGTGATCGCCGCGACGACCCAAAGGTAAGGGGCAAACCATTTAAACTGTCCCTTTTTTAAGACAGAAAACAACCAAAGCAACGCAATGTAGCCCGTAATAAAAGAGGCAATAATCATGCCAAGGAGGGGAGCGAGTTGCAGCCCTTCTTCTCGCACTTCATCGATACCCAAAATAGCGACACCGAAGGACACTACCAAATACATGAGAAAAGAGAATCGGGGTGCCAAATCGGATGTAGCACCTCGCCAGAGCATAGTGGAAATGGTACTACCCGACCGAGAAATTCCTGGAATGACGGCACAGCCTTGAGCAATGCCGCCAATGGTGGCATCTAGCCAACCTAGAGACATGGCATTCCCCTTGAGGCCAGACTTGGGGGTGAACCACAGCACGATTCCCGTGACAATAAGCGCAAAGGAAACATACAGCGGCTGATTGAGTTCTTCAAAAATCGGTTTCAATCCCAAACCAATCATGGCCGTGGGAATGGAGCCTAAAACAACGAGTAACGCCATCCGCCACCCTTCTTGCTGGCGAGCTGCAGACGAAGTGAGGCCTGCAAAAAAGCCAGATAGAGCTTGCCAGACATCCTTACGAAGGACAACTAGAACAGCAAAAAAGGTACCCGTGTTCGTGGCTATATCCACATAGAGCGGCAGCTTTTCCCACCAACCTAAGTAATAGCTGGCGAGCACTAAATGCCCAGAACTGGAGACGGGCAGAAACTCAGTGAGTCCTTGCACAATCCCCAAAATAATTGCTTGCAGTAAGGTCATAGCCGTTTAAAGGGAATGAAGAGAAATCGCGTTGTTTTAATATCCTTGGCGAATTTACCATTAATAACCTAGCTATGGGGTACTTATGGATGGTGAATAACGACAATTTAGATGTAATCATCATCGGCAGTGGCATTGGTGGATTAAGCTGTGGGGCACTGTTAGCCCAGTATGGCCTCAAGGTTTTGGTATGTGAAAGTCATACTTTGCCAGGGGGAGCGGCTCATGGATTCCAACGCCAGGGCTATACCTTTGACTCGGGGCCTTCTCTATTTTCGGGATTATCCTTTAGTCCATCTCCTAACCCCTTACGCCAGGTCTTGGATGCCATTGATGAGGATCTGGAATGGGCCACCTACGATACTTGGGGATGTTGTTTACCGGAGGGGAATTTCTTTACCTCTGTCGGGGCCGATCAATTTTGTGATGTCGTGCAGGAGTTGAGAGGAGACTCAGCGGTTGCCGAATGGCGGACCTTGCAGCAACGAATGGAGCCATTGAAAGAGGCTGCGATCGCACTTCCTGCTGCAGCAATACGGTTTGACTTAGGTGTATTACAAACCGTTGGTCGGTTTATCCCCAAGCTGCTCAAACAAATCCCCTACCTCAGCCAACTCACAGGTCCCTTTAGCCAGGTGATTGAGGGACAAGTCACGGACCCATTTCTGCTTAACTGGCTAGATTTAATGAGTTTTTTATTGGCAGGGTTACCCGCAGATGGGATTATTGCGGCGGAAATGGCTTTTATGTTTGGGGAATGGTATCGCCCGGATGTGGTGTTGGATTATCCCATCGGTGGCAGTGGTGCGATCGCAGATGCACTACTCCGAGGCTTGACAAAACAGGGCGGCCAAATTCGACTCGGTGCCCACGTTGAGGAGATTCTGATTGAGAACCAGCGAGCCGTTGGGGTGCGATTGCGGACAGGTGAGGAATTGCGATGCCGTCAGGCGGTGATTTCTAATGCGTCTTTTTGGGATACAGCCTCTTTACTGCCCGCTTCCCATACTCGCTATCGCCAAAAACAAACCTTGCCAGACTGCCCCAGCTTTATGCACTTGCACTTGGGTATTGACGGGCTGGACCTTCCCTCAGATTTAGCGTGTCACTACATTGTGGTTAACGATTGGCAGCAAGGGGTGACTGCGCCCCAGAACGTGGTGTTGGTGTCTATCCCATCCCTTCTGGATCCCTCTCTGACCCCAGAAAACAAACAGGTGATTCATGTCTATACCCCCGGTAATGAACCCTATGACCTCTGGCAAGGTTTGGACCATAATAGTGCTGCCTATGCCCAGCTTAAGCAGCAGCGAGCCGAGGTGATGTGGCAGGCTCTGGAGCGGATTATTCCCGATATTCGAGCCCGTTGCGAGGTGTCCTTAGTCGGTACGCCTTTAACCCATGAGCGCTTTTTACGCCGCCATCGGGGTACTTATGGCCCAGGGATTCGGGCAGGTCAAGGCCTTTTCCCCGGCCCCAAAACAAAAATTCCGGGTCTGCTTTGCTGTGGTGACTCCACTTTTCCGGGTATTGGTATGCCTGCGGTTGCGGCCAGTGGATTCTTAGGGGCCCATGCGCTAGTCCCTGCCCAGCAACAGCTGGAAATGCTTCGACATATTGGCTGCATAAATTAAAGGCTAGAGTTTCAGGGGGGACTGGAGAGGATTAACCACAATTCTCAACAAAGGGAAGAGGCGTTGGTCAGTATGGTAATGCCCTTTTAAGGCAGTGGCTATGTGTCTATGAAAGAGAATTTGGCGTTATCCTTAGGGGTAGGGTAATCAATTCATGTAGTGGCTTGCTGCTACATTGTTCAGTCGATTGGTCTAAATCCTCAGCAAACCTGTCTTCAAAAACGCATGAACATTCTCTCTAATCTATTGGCTCAGCCTGCCCAACCCTCTATATCGAAGCAACGTGGTCGAGGGATTGAAATCAAGTCCAAGCGTGAGATTGAGATCATGCGACAGTCGTCTCGGATTGTAGCCACTGTCCTGAAAGAGATTTCTGAACTGGTCGAACCGGGCATGACCACTGCCGATTTAGATGCCCATGCTGAAAAGCGAATTCGTGAGATGGGGGCTACCCCTAGTTTCAAGGGATATCACGGTTTTCCAGCCTCTATTTGTGCCAGCATTAATCACGAAGTGGTACATGGTATTCCCAACTCCAAAAAAGTCATTCAGTCGGGTGATGTTTTAAAAGTGGATACAGGCGCATTTTTTGAAGGCTTCCACGGTGATTCCTGCATTACGATTGCGGTGGAAGAAGTAACCGATGATGCCGCCAAGCTGATTCGAGTGGCTGAAGAATCTCTCTTCAAAGGGATTGAGCAGGTTAAAGAAGGTAATTATCTAATGGATATTGCCGGGGCTATTCAAGACCATGTGGAAGGAAATGGTTTTGTAGTCGTCGAAGATTTCACGGGACATGGGGTAGGTCGCAATCTCCATGAAGAACCCTCAGTGTTTAACTACCGCACTCCTCAGATGCGTAATGTCAAACTCCGTTCGGGAATGACATTAGCGATTGAACCGATTCTCAATGCCGGAACTAAGGTGACCAAGATTCTTCGCGACCGCTGGACGGCGGTTACGGTTGATAACGCTCTGTCAGCCCAATTTGAGCACACAATCCTGGTGACCAAGACAGGCTATGAGATTCTGACAGACCGTAATCTAGTATAGGAATAACTGCCCCTAAACTTGCAGCAGATCATAGGCCTTTATCTTCACTGCTTGATGCAGTGAAGTAATGTTCTCCTGATAAAAAAGTTGTTGTGCAGCTTTATTAAACGAGAAATGCTTCAAGCATTAGCAGCGATAGGGATCTTAATTCTGGCTTCTGGTTGTCAGTCAACAGACAGAATTGATAAAACAATCGATAGCTCAGTTTGCGAGTCAGGTAAGGACGGATGGGTTAATCCAACTGCAGTGACTCCTGATGCCGTGTCCCCGTGCAATAGAGGATCCACGGGGACATGTCCTAGTTCAGACTATCAGTACCTGAAAGGGACAGGATGGTGCGCCCCAAAGTAGTCGCACAGCGAATTGAGATAACGGATGGGCTTGAGATTCGAGTTTATTGCTTGAGAAGTCTGGTGTTAGTATCGTTCAGCCTCCCGCCAGCCGCAAATGCCTAGCTCGGTAGCCTGTGGATTCCAATCGCTACAATCGCATCATGATTAAGCGAAGAGAATTCTGTCGATATGCAATAGGCTCAGCCGGTTTAGCTGGAATTGCCGGCAGTCATCTAACCTTTGCCAAACCCTCCAAATGGGTTCCATCCAAATCACGCCATAAATGGGCTGTTTTGTACTGGATGCCCTACGATAACGACCTTTCGCATTTTGGTGAACCTATCATTGAAATGCTGACTTGTGGCACTCAAAATTCTGAAGTAGCCGTAACGGTTCAATCTGACTATTGGGGAAAATCCCGAATGCGCCGTCGTCAGATTGTGAAGGGTGCTGTCACTGAGATCGAGGTCTTAGGAGAAGACAGTAGCGATAACGCCGCTTTTGTAGCGTATTTGAATTGGGCCAATCACACCTTTGAAGCTGACTATTGGGCCGTTATGGTGGTGGGTCATGGTGGCAAGATTAATGAACTGAGTCCAGATGATCACACCCAAAATCATCAGACACGCACCTGGATGAAGGTTGACCAATTTACCCGGGCTGTCAGTCAATTCAACCAGTCGGTTCATGGCCAGGTTGAGCTACTGTATTTCCAAAATTGCAACAAAGCGACCCTTGAAGTGATTTACGAAGCCAGGGACTGTGCGCGATACACCCTTGCCTCGCAACTTACCCTTGGTGCTCCTAATTACTACTATGAGGATTGGCTGAAACAGCTTGACTCTTTGGCAAATGGACGCGAAGCCGCCGCCATCATCATGGATGCTGAAAGGGCTGATATGTATCACACCCTGACTTTAGTGGATAACCAAGCCGTCGGGGGAATTCCAGAAAAACTCTCCCAATTGCTCCAATCCATTCTGAAGAGTCATTTACCTACACTCAGTCAATTAAATATTTCCACTTTTCAATACTTCGATGAGCTACATTGTGATGCGCTCAGTCTACTCAAGCGTCTCTCGGCATTCAGTGAACAAGGTGAGGATGAACTCATTGAATTTACTGATTTTCTCAAAACCTCGGTGATCGTGTCCCATAAGACTGGAGGAAAACTTTTCGGTCCCCCTCTACCTAATGCTGAGACTGAAGCGTTGTGTGGCTTAGGTTTATATTTTCCTGAAACTCAACAAGATGTTACTCGTTATTCTTCTTTAGCCTTGTATCAGGGAGTGGACATAGTGGAGCTATATGCACGTTTAGTGGAGGGGCAGTCATATTCCCCTGACCTAGGTTTATAAGCTCAACAGGAAGGAACGCAGGGTCGTGCCTCAAGTAATTGTGGGTTGAGTATACTAGAGGCTCAGCTCAGCTTCTAACCTACCCATGCAATGCCCACTATGCGGTCATTCCAAAGCACACAAGCATGGCAAGATGCCCAACATGCTTCAACGATACCGTTGTCCTGAGTGCCAGCAGACCTTTACTGAACGCTTTGATACCCTTTACTATCGTCGTCAGGTGAGTCCAGAGCAGGTCCGACAAGTCCTCCAAGCCCATGCAGAAGGGAGTAGTCTTCGAGGTATCACTCGGACCAGTGGCCTGGCTTACAACACTGTAGTCTCTCTAGTAAGAGCTGCTAGCCAACGATCTCAGCAACTCCATAATGGTCAAGTGCAAGCCGTTGAAACGGAGGATGTCAGTGCAGATGAAATGTGGTCCTTTGTGAAAAAAAGCAAAAACACTGTCTTCCCCATGAGCTAGAGATGGGTGATTGTTGGATGGCGATTACCTTGGCAAATACAAGCGGCGTGATCCTCTCGTGTCGTGTGGGCAAGCACACCGATTCATTATTGAATGAACTGGTGACTAGCACTGAAGGTAAGACCGATTGCAAGGACTGGAATAGCGACGATTGGGGGGGGTACGAAAGAGTGTTGCCTTGGGAGATTGACCATTACATTGGCAAGGACAGAACTCAACGACTCGAACGCACCAATGGCATTATTCGACAGCACAGTGGTCGATGGCATCGACGCCAGAACAAATTTGGCAAAGTGTGGGCGCAAACCAAAGTCACTGCTCGATTAGTGGTCAGCTATTTCAATTGGATTTGGACACACAGTCGGCTTAAAACAACGGCGGCACAACGTGCTGATCTAGCCTCGCGAGCTTGGCATTGGGATGACATACTCACCTACCCCACAATTGTTTGATGCACGACCGAACGCAGCAAAGGGAGAAATATGATCCGTTGAGATATTTTGAGCTTTCAAAGGAAATAGCACTCTGTGCTGAAGCTTCCATGACATTTTATCTGGCTATTGCTACCCCCAGCGCCGATCGCTGATGCCCATGGGTGGCTTGAGTTAAAAATACGCTTAACGAAAAAAAAGAGCAAGGTAGAATCTCTTTGATTCAATTATATTTGCAGAAAAAATAAATATTGCTCTTCAAATTTCCATGAGCTAGATTAAGAACAGATATTTGGGAACTATTGGTTTACTGTCTCTAACGCATCTTCTGCTGTTTTAATTTCTCCCATGAAAACTGAATTTATTAAAATTGCCTGTGTAGTAATTTCTGTCGGCACAATAGCCTTATTTGATATAGCTCAAGCAGCAGAGAAAAATATTCCAGAAACACCTTTACCAGGCTTGGATCAACCGCGAAATTATTTGCCGAGTGCCCATGGAACTCGCCGGTTAGAACTCAGCATTAGTCGTCGCCAGGTGACATTATTGCAAGGCGATCAAGTCCTAAAATCCTATCCAGTCGCGGTAGGAAAAGCTGGCTGGCCTACGCCCGTGGGAGATTTTGCCGTGAAGACCAAAGTTCGCAATCCACCCTGGCAAAATCCTTTTCAGGGTAAAGGGTATGTGATTCCTGGCGGTGCCTCCGATAATCCCCTCGGCACCCGTTGGTTAGGATTTTGGACCAATGGCAAAAACTGGATTGGGTTTCATGGCACTCCCAACCGGGCGTCTGTTGGCTCAGCGGCGTCCCACGGTTGCGTCCGCATGTATGACGAACATATTCAGGAGTTATTTGAACTGGTTGCTGTGGGGACTCCCGTTAAGGTGACTCGTTAGACCATAGTTCTGTCACGTCATAGCCCAGCTCTGTTAGCATCTGCCGCAGTAGCGGCAGACTCAGGCCAATCACGTTGCTATGGCAGCCCCTAATCTGATCAACGAAGAGTCCACCTCGACCATCCAGGGCAAAACAGCCTGCACAGTGTAAAGGTTCACCGGTTTCTGCATAGGCTCGGATTTGAGCATCCGTGAGGGGGGCGAAATCTACTTCGGTAATTTGGCAACGAACGAGCTGACGATTCTGCTGCAGATCGATCAGGGTATGTCCTGTGAGGAGGAGGCCCGTTTGACCGCGCAAGGTTTTCCATTTTGCGATCGCATCCTCAGTACCCTGGGGCTTGCCATAAATTTCTCCCCCCAACTCCAATACAGAATCGCATCCCAACACTAATGCAGGAGACTGTTGCTGCTGAGCGACTACTTCAGCTTTGCCGGTAGCGAGGGTCGTTACCAAGGCTTCTGGATCCGTCGTGGTGATCTGAGACTCGTCAAAATGACTGGGAAGAACCATCGGATCGACACCCACTGTCTTCAGTAGTTGTCGACGAGCGGGTGAAGCAGACGCCAGAATGAAAGGGATAGTCATAGGGAGTGATACCAAGCTGGTATCAGTCTAGAGGAGCTTGCCCTGCTTTTGGACCCAACTTAGCGATCATTCATTGATCGCAGCGCTTATGTACCAAAGCGAAACCCCAGAAAGAACAGAGTGATTCCTGCATAAACCAGTAAAGCCGATTTCGCGTTCTCCGATAGTTGACGCGAAGATAAATCGATTGTCCCTAAAAACAAGCCCACCAGAAACTCACCGATACATCCCGTCAACCGAAAGCGATTTAAGGGAATATTGCCTTTTTCATCGACAATAAACCGCAAGTAGCCTGCCAACAGACTGATGGGCGTATTTAGCGGATCGGGGATGCCTTAGTTTTCGGAATGGTCACCTCTGGGAATAAGGAGTCAAACCGTTCATTGACCCAGGCAATTCTCAAGATCAGTAAATGGTTGAAACCATCCTCACTCCAGCGCATGCCAACTCCCTTAAAGCGCTGCTGAATCAACCACTTGCATGCACTTTCAACCATTCCTGACCCGAGAGGAATCTGTTGCTGTTCAAAGTGCCGATAACGGATGTGGTTATGATGGCGTTGGAAATAAGCCTGCACCTGGAGCAACGTTGAAAAAGACTTTCCCGTTAACAGTTGTGAGTGAATCAATATCGTCAAGGACCGTAATACAAGTAGGTGTTGCCCGTGTCGCAATTGGTGTCGCCAGTGCCGGAACCAGGCTTGGGCTTGAGCAGAGCGGGCATCTCCAAACATCGCTTTAGTTGCTCGTGCCAGATGGCCTGCTGAATGAAAAAAGTCGAGGACTGCCACAGCACAATGAGAGAACAAGGTGCGATAGACTCGCCAGAAGCCTCGTCCCCCATCACTGAGCCAGATGACTTTTGGAGCAGATTCAAAGTCTTGTTTGTGAGCTTCGAGTTGAAGTAAAGGGATGAACTGGTCGATATCGCCCAATACTGCCACCAGTCTTCGACGCAGTAATTGGGGGACCTCCTTTTTAGCTCGGGTAACCCGTGTTCCCAGGCGAGCTAAGATGGCGACTTTGACTTCTCGCCACTGGATTTTTCCCTTGGGTGAGTTCGGGGTGGGGCGAAAGGGGACCATCACACCATCGGCGGCAATGGCCAAAGGTAGAGCAGATAACATCTCTGAAATCGCTTCACAAGGGGCCTGAGTCCCTGATGATTGAGCGTTGAGTTGAGCTTCTAATTCCTGCTGAGCTTTGTTACCCACGGATTGCACCCAGTTCCACAAACTGGATGGACTCACGGATAGACCACTCCACTGACCCAGCATCCAACTGGCCAGTTCATAGGGCATGAACAGACTCAACAAGCAGCCCAGACGCACCAGTTCTTCGCTGCTGTGCTGATAGGGGGCAATCCCAATGGCTTGATCCAGGGGAGTCAACAGACTGCCTGGACATCCTTTGGGACAACGGCCCACCCGTCGCTTTCAAGAGATAGTGCCTACCAGTGTCTGCATCTGACGAGATTCCCATCCCTTCGAATGTAAGCGGGTTCCGCAGGTAGTACATACAGGCCATACAAATACTGCTTTCGCGCGCCTTGAGAGTTCATCCTCCAGAAGACAGCGAGCTAGAAACAAGCCCATTTGCAGAACGATATAAACCATCTGACTCAGGCTGGTTGATACTTTGAGTGCTTCAGTTTGTTCTAGAAATTCGTCATGGGCTAGCACGGTTAGCAATTGCGATGGTAGGGTCATGATAGTTTTTTGGTTCGGGTACAGGATCTATTGTCCTTGACCCGTTTTTCTTTGAGCCATGCATCCCCGATCCTTTGCTTACGCCCCAGACTGATGCAGCCCAAGATAAATAGGGGAATAAGTAGACTTTTCACGAATTCGCTCAAAACCTCCAACCTCTTTAGGATGGACCACTGTAATCTCCGTTTGAACCGAGTTTAAAATTGAATAAAAAGCAGTGCACATCACAGTATGGAATCGTTCGCTGTTGCCAAAATAAATATCAAATCAATTAATTATTGCCTTGAGTACCTATACGTATCATGGCTGACTATTATTTTTTCGATAGCAGATTGTCATAGGGTGTTCTACCAAGGTCTCGATATCATCTAAGCACTACCGAGACCTACTTTATTTAACGTTTAAGAAAAAACTCTGCTAGGGCATCATCAAATGCATTAGAGGCGAGTCCTGTCGTGTCATCAATGGAGTCATTAAATAAAAGCTCTAGATCTCCAGCAAATTCTTCGTTGGGTACTCCTAAGGTATACATAGAATTTTGAGTAGTGATATATATGTGCATATCCTTAGCAAAAAATCCATCAATCCTTGAAGTTTTAATTTCTTGCCCTTGAGGATATTTAGGATGATTATAAATGTGACCTACTAAAGCAATCCCTTTCTTGACACACACACAAGTCCAGTCTTCTAGTACAGAAGAACACAATGCTCGGCAATCTGATGCCGTCATGCTTGATGATAAATGATCTAGATAAAAATCAATCAATTCGTTAGAGGTCATGATGAATCCACACAAAAACAATCACAAAAGAGAAGAATAATACTCTTAAAAAGATTTTATTCTCTTAGATAATATTTTATTCATCTCGACATAATGTCGAACTGAGTAATAATTCTGAACTAGGTTATATTGTCTAGCAAAGTAATAGTTTACATTTGTGTATTTTTGTGTATTTCTTAAAAACTAAGTAATTATACTAATGTCATTAGAAAATCAAAAAAAGTGAGTTTATTTGGAGGAGTCTAATATATTGATATCTCCTTATAGCCCTTTGATAGTAATCATTTAAGGATTATTTTCGCCAAGCAAAAGATACATGGAAGGATATATGAGCGTATAAATATTTTGAGTATTTTTACTGATTTAAGTCTTTTTTTGTCTCTGTTAAAACTAGCTTTAGAGATATTTGTTGTACATTTATAGGTATCTTTAAAGTGAGTTAAACTTATTTGATATTCTGAATAATGTATAAGCTTATACATTATTCAGAATAATTCGCTCGGTAAAATAAGTATATTTAATGAGGTTTGCTAGCTCAATATGTGTCATCGTTGAGGTTATAGCTATTTCTTCGGAATAAGCCTAATGTATCTTCGAAGATGCATGAATTTATATGCAAATAGTTGAAAAGATTGTCTCGGTGTTTTCTAGATAACTGAAATGCCCTGGCATACTGGATATAGAAAATGTTGTATATCTTTTGATGTCAGTTCTATTAGTCCGACAAACAGTTTTACCTAATTACTCTCAATAAACAGTTCTTAGGAGAACAAAATGATACCGTAGATTCCTCAAACAACATCCAATTTGTACTCTGTGTACTCTAATCTTGGAGATTATCCAGGAACTACATGCCAAAACTCAACTGTATCTGTTTTGGATTGGCTTCTTTGAAGTCGTAAATCATCATTGCCAACCTATTATCAGTGATGTCAAACGTGACTTTCCCTGGCAAAAGTCCTGCAAATCTATATTCTCTACCCTCGGCTAACTGTCCAATATCTGGGGCAAGCTAGATCAGTGATAAGGAGCTATTGGTTTTACCTGGCTGTGCTTTCAGAAAATCGGGTGTTAAGTCTGGAACTAACAAAATATGACCATCAGCGATGAATCATGGATAGCTTCAATGATTACCAAGGAAAAGTGGATCAGCGACGGAGGTAATGTTGATCTCAGCTAGTGTAGATCTAATAAAAATCCAGGCTGTAGTTTTTATGCTGCATCATCGCCACATACTGAATTGAAGGGTGCCAAAGCTCAGTCTGATTTTCCTGACTCTCTACCTTTATGGAAAAGTAGGCGCGGTTTGATTTACCTTGGTTTGGACAATCATCCGACATTCAGCAGGTACTAACCATCAAGGGATAATTTTGAGGTTGTCTCTCAACGCAAGTCCATGTATTCACCTCAAGAGATAGACGTTCAGGATATTGACCATCTCGGTATTATTGCCGGTATCGTCGATGAGATCGGCATTGTCGAAATAGTGGATCGATTATTAGGTACTCACGAGCAAGAGAATGTTAGTTGTGGTCAAGTTGTCAAAGCCCTGATTCTAAATGGTATGGGCTTTTTGAGTGCTCCATTGTACTTATTTAGTGAGTTTTTCGAAAGCAAAGCAACCGAGCACTTACTCGGTCAAGGTGTACTGCCAGAGCACCTCAACGATACCCGTATCGGTCGAGTCCTCGACAAGCTCTATGCCTATGGTGTGACCCAGATATTTATCCATGTGGCAATGGCAGTCGTTCAGAAATTCGATGTAGCTCTAAGGTGTGCGCATCTAGATGCGACAAGCCTTAGTGTTGAGGGGCAATACTTAGATAAACCACAGGTTGAGGCGTCAGACGAATCCCCCTCTGCACCTGAGTCCCCCTCCCCTGCACTGGCTGAATCAGAGGAGCCGATACCCGTGAAAATCACCTACGGCTACTCACGGGACAATCGTCGTGATCTCAAGCAGTTTGTATTGAACCTACTGGTGAGTGGGGACGGGGGTATTCCTTTATTTTTACAAGTGGGCAACGGTAATGATGCGGACAAAAGTACGTTTGTGCCTATCATCCATGAATTTAAGCAACAGTGGAGTCAGCAACAGCCAGAGGTGATTGTTGCTGATAGTGCCCTCTACAGTGCCGACAATCTGCAAGCATTAGGAAGTACATCTTGGATTAGCCGAGTTCCAGCAAGTTCAACGGCAGCCCAAGACTTATTACAAGGGCTGCCGGGTTCACAGTTTCACCCCAGTGCTCTCAACGGCTATAGCTTTGTCGAAGTATGTAGTACCTATGGAGAGATTCAACAACGGTGGCTGGTGGTTGAAAGTAAAGCTCGCAGAGACTCTGGACTCAAACAAGTGCAAAAGCGGATTGATCAGGCGTTTAGCCAAAAAACTACTGCACTTAAAACCCTCTGCAAACAGACCTTCTTGTGCCCTGCAGATGCTTTAGCTGCAGCCCAAGATTTTGGCAAAATCCTCAGGTATCACACCCTTGACGATCTCAAAATCCACAAAAAACCTCATTATTCAAAGGCTGGACGACCGACAAAAGCAACGGTTGTGACTCACTACACCTATTCTATTGAGGCTACCTTAACCCTCAATGAGCCAGTCATCGAACGCTATCGGCGGCAAGCAGGTCGTTTCATCTTAGCCACCAATCTCTTGGAACAAGAGCAATGGAGCAATGATGATATTCTGCGCGAGTATAAGAACCAGCAGGCGTGTGAAGGAGGCTTTCGCTTTATCAAAGATCCACTCTTCTTTGCCTCTAGTGTTTTCCTGAAGACACCTCGGCGTATCGCTGCCTTAGCCATGATCATGGCCTTGTGTTTGATGGTCTACAGCTTAGGACAACGACAGTTAAGAAATGCACTAGAACAAGTACAAACAACTCTCCCTAATCAGAAGGGGAAACAAACTATGAAACCTACGTTACGTTGGATTCTCCAATGCTTTCAGGCCGTCCATTTAGTTTGGCTTGATGGTGCCAAGCATCTCATCAAGCTCAACAGCAGGCAGCAACTTATCTTGCCGTTCCTTGGGAAGGGCTGTAAAAAATATTATCTGCTCTGCTATAGATCTACAGATAAAGATCCGTGATTAGCTAGGCAGCTTGTGTACCCAAGGTTTTGCAATATTTGCCCATTAAGACAGTAATTTCATTGGGAGTCTGACTAAAGTACAGTAGCCCCTCATCGACCTGCTGAACTAAGTCATCAAATTGCTTGAAGAACCGTAGGTGTGTGCTGCGTTTTTTGAGTTTCTTCCACAAGAATTCAATTGGGTTGAAGTCAGGAGAATATGTGGGTAATTGGAAAGGAGTAAGGCGAGCGGATTGCTGGTCAAAGAACTGCTTAGTTGCTTTACTGGTGTGATATCTAGCCCCGTCCTGAATGAGAATAATATGCTTGTGAGTCTGCTGGAGTACTTGAGTTAGAAAAGCAGTATACCCTTCAGAATTGAAGCGTCCCGTCTGACCTTGATAGAAGAACTGACCAGAATGATAATCAATTAATCCAAACACCTTGTAAGCCTTCCGTTTACCACTGGTGGGCAATGTTGGCTGGTCTCCACGAAGACTCCAGGTGTAGCTTAACGACCCCCACTGCGCAAAACTGGCCTCATCCCCAAATAAAATTAGGGCATCTTTGGCTGCTGATAAACGCAAAATCTCAGGCCATTTGTGTGTCATCCATTCTTGTCGCTTGGCTTCATTGAGATGAGCTGCAACAAACCGTGCTCTTTGAAATGAAAAGCCTAAGTTCCTCAGTAGAGTACTCACATAATGGGGATGATAGGAAACATTGAAGCGTTTCGCAATCAGGTCTTGAACCATTAATGCACTCCAACAACCACACTCGTATCCAGCTTTGAGCGGACCTGCTTTAATCCATGACTTGAGCTGTTGTCGTTGCCGTGGAGTGAGTTTGCTGCGACGTCCTTGAGACGCTTTGTATCTAAAGCTAGCGATACCTCGTTTTAGAAATGCATGCAGATAATCCCTGATCGTTTGTTCGCCTAGTGCCAATGTTTCAGCTACCTGTGCCACTGAACCACCTTGACCAAGCTGCAATAAAGCACTAATACGTTTGACCAGACGTAAATTCTGACTCCCGTATGCCTGGCGCAGTTTAGCTTCAATCTTTTTGCGTGTTGATTGGGTAAAGCGCAGTTTGAATTGTGCGAGCATACTGGATGACCTCTGATAATCTTGAAATCCTTGCCAGAGCTAAGAGTATCAGGAGCTAGTTACTATATTTAATGAAGATGTAGTGTCGCTAAAACCACGGATGCTTTTCTGAAGATCTATAGCTAGCCTGCTGAATGTAGGATCATTAGACCTCTTGTGTAATTGATCACAAGATTATGAATGGAGTCTCAAATATATAGACAGAATTGGCCCAGTTTATGAGCCAATGGCATATCGTGAAATGAATATTGCAAGAGGTCTAGTAGTTCTTCGTCTAATGCATTTAAATTGATAGCCATGTTCTGGACATCGGTATCAAACTGAAGCTGGATACCGATGGGAGGCAGAATGCTACAAATCTAGGACTCCAAACCTTTTGAGACCTATTAACAGTTAGAGTATTGAGGCATGACCTATAGGCTACAAGGGCGTGAGATGTTTTAAAGATCCGTTCTAGTTACTTCATCCCAGACTATAAATGTAGCCTGGGATGAAGTAATTAGAACCCTATCTAAAGCAATATTGCAGCCGATATCACTGAGAGCCATTGCCTCAAGTTTTTGATGCTACCTCTAATCCAGAAAGTCATTCCAAGGCTCAAGAAGATGTCTCACAGCCTTAAATAATTAGCAGCTGTAACTCTAAGAGAGATTCGTTTAGCTATGAACGGGCTGAATTGAGCGTTCAGCAACTTTTTGAGTCGCTGCATATAGTTCACGGATTTGTTCTTCGGAAGAGTAAAGTCTTCGGTCTCGTAAGATGCTGAATGCCTTAGCATCCTCTTGGGCAATCTTCGAATCAAGAAAATATGCCATATCTTCTCTACCGGGTTTCCCCCATTCCAGAACTGCCCAGCGAATCAAGCCTTTAAAAATGTCATGATCCCAGGCAAAGGGCACATGACGGTGAAGATTCGCTTGTTGATGTAATAACTCTGAATAATGCTTGACGAGAGATGGATCATCAGAGCTCATCGTATTTTTGTAGTTCGCAAACATTTGAGCATCTTCTTGAGCGGTTTCTTCATTTACAAAATAAGCAACATCTCTTCTGGGGGGTAAGGCCTGTGGCCCTCCAAATTTTTCGCCAAGGCTAGAACACTCTACCACTAGCCAATGAATAGGTGGGTGCGCAACTTTGTGGTCCCACTCTAACGCGACGTATACCATAATTTCTTACCCTAACTGATTATTCATAGAGAACAATTTCAGGTTTAAACTATCAATATCTCAGAAAAAATACAACTGGAAAATATTTACTATAATCCTGCTTAAGTTATTGCCATTACTGAATAAAAGTAGCTAAAAATACAAAAACTTTGTTACAAAAAAGACAACGAAATATTTACTGTAAAATATTTAATATAAAACCATATATTTCTCTTTTGATAATTAAATATCTCTATCTCTAGCGACCCAATCTATTGATATTGAGCGAATAGTGAATGTATCGATTTACATCTTCTCAACAATGATCAGTGAGGTGGGAAAGAGCCCAAAACCTAAAAGCCATAAACTCTGTGTAAGCTGGGTTGAGCTTGCACAGTGGAGGACTATGGCCCAACTTATGACTAAAGAAATAGATTTCTGATTCTAAGGGACACTTGGAAGGAATTAATTGATAGATGAGACTCGCAGTTGAACGTTTTTCAATATTGACTGCAGCAAAGAATGAATGTTCTAGCTTCAAAAAAGATGATTTGAAACGGTAATCGATTGATTTGGAGTACTTGCAGCTGTTTATATAAAACATCATTTTTCTCTATCGATTGAATGGATGGGGTGCATTCAGCTAGTCGACATTTACTGCTTCTAAGGCAAAATAAAATCCGAACATGAAACAAATAGTCCAAACGCTCATGATTTGAGTAAATACGAATGCCAGCATAGTTGGTTATCCTTTTCTTTCTGCGGAAGTTGTGGGTTGGTTCTGCACTGCTGTGCTTTGTTGAATTCACTATCCTCTAAATTTTCAGCAGAAAAAATCCTGAAAAGTTCAGATTCTTTCAGGTATGAGTTCAGGTATTGATATGGGCAATTAGCTGACTGATGCCTTGTTGGCAGGGTTTGCCCTTTTTTGAAGACAGTGGATATCTTCGAAGAACACTCGAATTGCCTATCTGATAACTGCCATTGTGTTGCCTAGGACAGATTTAGCTGCCATGAAACGTTGATGAGATCGCAAACCCATCCAAACCGTTGACTAAAACCATCATTCTCTAGAAACATAAACACTTCTCCGTCTTCAGACAGCCTCGCATAGAGCCAACTCTTCATCCGACTCACAATCAACAAAGATAGATGCAACCAAAGTCATGTTTAACGGGGGTATCAATACAGATAAATTCTCGCCCCCCTGACGTAAATGAGGCTTGTTCTATTTTGTCGTTTTTCTAACCCTCAGAATAGAAGGTTGCTTTCTGAACGTCTGAATTGAGGAAAAGGCTAGAAGTTCATTGCTTCTGCTGCAATGCAAACATCAGGTGTGTGCGGATGTGACTTGCCATCAGTTTATTCCTGGCTGACAACTTCAATCCTTACTCCAGCAGCCAAGCAAATAACTCTCTTACCGTAAGCTGTAACTCGTTGGCAAAAGAGGGTGCAGGAATGATTTTATCTGGCTCATCCAGGACTTCAGGTTCTTGCTTGGGACGATAGACAAACACTGTTTGTTCACCTGGGTCGATTAACCAACCCACTTCGGTTCCATGCTGCAAACAGTGAAGAATATTCTTTGTGACCTTTGTTTGGCTTTGATTGGGAGATAGGATCTCAACTACCCAATCTGGTGCAGTAGAAAACGCGTTGGCAATTTCCCCATTCTGATCGCGGGGAATTCGGTGCCAAAGAAACACTGCAATATCAGGAACGATTGAACGATGGCCAAATGTACAGCGCAGTTCAGGAAAGGCACGAGCAATACGTTTGGATTTAACGACCCCATTGATAGCAGGTACAAGTTCTCCTTGAATGACGCTATGTTTCCCTTGGGGTATTGGCTTTTGAATAATTTGGCTATCAAGGTATTCATTGGCAGGTTTCGTTTCTGGCAATTCCAAAAACTCTGCCAAGGTCAGCGTTTTTGAGGAGGGCTGTACCATTTAGGTTTACTCTTTGCCCGTAAGTTTGGAAACTCAACACTATTTTATCTAGAAACTGTATGGGGAGTACGTTTTTGCTGGGGATTACGACTATTGCGCCTGACAAATCACTAGAAAAGCTGGATTCTCTTTCATAATCAACGACCCAAGCCAGCTAACTCCAATTAACGGCCTTGCCTCACTGGCGTGAGTAGACCTCAAAAAACAATATGGCTATGGTTACTGAACGTCCGGTGCAGGGGTTGGCTAGAAATGGATTTAGCTCAAACTAAGGTGTTGGTTGAATGGTTAGCTTGAACCCAAGCGCTTTAGTAACTTCAGCTATCGTCGAAAATGTGGGGTTACCATCAGGAGACAGCGCTTTATATAGCCCTTCTCTACTCAAACCTGTATCTCGGGATAGCTGACTCATATTTTTAGCTCTAGCGACTACCCCTAGGGCATGAATAATTAAAGCAGGATCATCTTCGGCTTCTTCCAGGCATGCTTCTAGATATAGCTGAATATCTTCTTCTGTTTTGAGATGTTCGGCTGAATCCCAGCGGGTTATGCTTATGGCCATAACTCAATCCTCCAACTGTTTAGCAATTTCTTTAGCCCTTTTGATGTCAGCATTTTATGAGCCTTTATCACCACCAGAAAGCAATATGACAACCACTGGACCACGTTGTATAAAGTAAACCCTGTAACCAGGACCATAATGAATGCGAAGTTCGCTAACACCTTCCCCGACGGGGGCGACATCTCCAAAGTTGCCAATCTCGATACGGTCAATACGTGCTTGTATTCGCGCTTTAGCCTTTCGATCTCGCAGTTTCTTGAACCAATTAGCAAAAATGTCTGTTTGGCGCACCTCAATCATGTGTCAACCATAGTTAACGAGCAATAAGCTGTCAACTACAGTTATCAGTCAAGATGATTCTAGGCTGGGTCAAATTTTAACGGCTCGGCATCAGGGGCGCGAGAATTATTTTAAAGCGTTGACCAGTAGCGTGTTTCGAGCGTCCTGCCTGCATGCCATGGTTAGACTACAGCACAGAACATGCAAGACTTATACGCTAGAGGCGATCGCCCAAAACCAGAAAACGGTACTCACAAAAGTATAACTGGAGCAAAATGAAGACGGGACAAAGACAAGAAACACTTACTAAGCCATCAAAAATTACAACCAAAACGAGATAGTGGTAACAACAGACAAATGTATGGCTGAGACGAGAATATGATATCAGTGTTTTGGCTAATATTCCCAATCACTGAACTTAGGAGGTTTTTAAACATAACAAAAATATACAGTGTTTCGTTTCAGTAAGCTTGTTAATTTAGTCACTATCTAATCAACATCTTGCTCGCACAATGCCTCATACTACTATTTCTTGAATCACTGATTTAATTTCTGAATCAATTTCATCTTTCCTCATCAAGCTTGCCAACTTAGAAGTATCTTTTTCCTTTTTAAAGCGTAGATTATATTCTTTACAAACTTCATCTAATAAAAGATCACCAGGAACTATATCCATCTTCTTAGATTCCCAAATATTTTCTATTTCGTCAATTTTACTAGTGTAAATAGATTCAAGATTTCTTTTCTCTGTTTCTAACTGACTAATCATTGATTGAATTGATTCAGTGATTTTATCAACTCCCTCTTGATCTTGGAATTCTTCAAAAATTGATTTAGTTTCTGGATAAATGGGTTTGCAGACTATTTTTACTACTCGTTTGCAAATTGCAAATTGCTTTAAATTTTCTGCACATCCATTAATTTTATCTTGTACTTCGTTTTCTGTTGGTAATTCTTGATTAAGAGTATTCGATATTTTTCGTTTATACTCAATGAAGCTTCTTACTGCTCTCGGACAAATTAGATAGTTCTCCACTTCCCTCTTATTTAATACTTTAAGTTTTGCATTCTCCCCAAGCCTGGCTTGCATTTTCAAAATCTCAGAATCGTCCTTTTCATCTCTATCTATGAGGAACCACATCCTGACTTGACGTTTAGCTAGAAAGTTTAAAGTTTCTTCTGTAGCAAAATGAGCAAAATTACGTGCTCCACCCATACGAATAAATCCTACATTTGCTTGACTAAGATTAACGCCTAGTACAGAAGCCCATTCTCGAATTGCATCCTCGTCTGTTATACCCTCTACAAAAACAAGACGGTCAAACATAAATAGAGAGCTTAATCTAATACCAAGCTCTTGTGGAATCTTTGCTTCTGCCTCTCCAATATCAATTTGACGTATCTGAGTTGAATTTGGTTTCGTAACCAAATATACATTATTCATTTCAGCAGTATCTAAGAAATTAGTTGAGTGAGTTGTTATAAAAACCTGGCAATCACAACTTATACGTTTCAAATATCGCATCATACTTGTCTCAAGAGCTGGATGCAAATGTATTTCTGGCTCTTCAACAAGTAGTATATCTGGATGCTCAAACTCAACATCTAGTAATAGTCTTAAAGCTTCCTTTATGCCCGACCCATTTACTCCCACCAAAAAATTATCGACATCCATTTCGGCAGACATCTGATTTGTAGATATTGAGGAGTCGCTTTCAAATGCATCAACATACACACCTAATAATGCTGAAACTGTTTCTTGGATGTTTTTAAGAGCTTCAAATCCCCCTCTTCGCGTTTTTAATGAAAGAAGTCGTTCAGCCTCTTCTTTACCTATTCTCTTACGTTTCTCAGTAAGATAGAGAACGTTAATTTCACCTATTCTCTTCAAAAGAGTTTTGACGTAATGAGGTATTGATGCTTCTTCTCCAGCAAAAGTTCCTATTTTATTACTCAGGACTTTATTCACAGTAGATATTGATTCTTCTTTATAGCTAGTAGACAGATCAGGGATTGCACTTTTTAGATCTTCAATAGATGCTTGCGTCCCAACTCTTTCTTCAAGAATTTTTATGGTGTCACCATCAATTTTTCTAGCTAAATACTCAAGAGGGGGACGGTCACGTAAGTCAGGTCGAATATATCTTCTAAGACCGTCTAAATCTAGAGAATTCAAGTCCTCTGAAATATTATCTAACTCTTTAGATCGTAAAAAATTATCATATAGTTCCAAAGCACTTCTTTCATCTACACTCAAAATGATTCCTTCACAATTAAAAAGTGCTACTCCAGATTTAGGAATTCCTCCTAAACTCACTTTTTGAATATAGCTAAAGGTAGATGGTGGAGGCATAACAACAAGTGCCACAGAAAGATGAAGTGATGGATTAATTCCATCCACTGCATTTTTCATTTGCGGTGCTTCTGTAGCAATATCTCTTATCAAAGCATCTCTTTCAGATAATTTCAAAGAAAACACTAGATTAATCTCTATAGGATATTGAGATTCTTTGTTAAAGAAATCAATTTCCTTTCCAATATTAGGGCTGAGATTTAATACTTCCCCATTATTTATGCATTTAAAGAACGCATTTATAGCAGAAAGAGCACTTGATTTTCCAGAGTTATTTTTGCCTATAAGGACATTGAATTCTCCACAATCATCTAGTTTCGCATCTTCAATACTGCGAAATCTTTTGATTATTACATTTTCAAGCTTCATATTTTTATCGATGTTATTTCCTTAGAGAGGTATTTTTCGAGAGATAGGAGGAAGAATAGAATTTAAGCAGTAACCCTTACAACAATAAAATATATTTTATGATTCAAGTATGACTTTATTAAACAATACTTCAGACAGTTATAAATGCAACGCCTAGTATTCCTGATGTTTTCGTTGAGTCTAAAATCTTGAAAGCCTTATTTTTTCTTCAAATTTAAAACAATCCGAGCTATTACGGCTCAATTTCTCTATCAATAATTTCAAACCATTACTTTAATAATGAATTGGCTCTATCTTTACATTATTTCCTGACGAGTAATTCTACAATCTCACTCTCACTAAACATAAGGACTAACTATAATTAGAAGGCAAATTTCCTCCTAACACGAAATAAATTAATAGCTTGTCTGCTCCTTAAAGCCAAGCCTCTTCTACATTAGTACTACAGCAGAAAGAGTACGTATTACGGAAATTTCCCGATATGCAAAATTGTAGTTGATTATCTAAAAACAATATAGAAAAAGCATTTCTAGCATCTTTATCATGCAGCAATGAAGAATGTTAATGGACAAAATAACTGTATAAGTCCCAATATCGGTTGTTATCAGACACACAATGCCACCCCAAAAACTCCTTGACCAAGTCCGTGATGTAATGCGAACCAAGCATTATGCGTACAGTACTGAAAAAACTATGTGCAGTGGATCCGGCACTATATTATCTTCCACAACAAACGTCATCCTAAAGAAATGGCTGAACCTGAAGTTGAAGCGTTTCTGACTCATCTAGCCGTAAGCGAACATGTTTCTGCCTCAACCCAAAATTAAGCCCTCTGTGCCCTGATATTTCTGTACCGATACGTTCACAAATAGCCTCTGACTGAAACGACTGAAGCAGCGCGTGCCCAACGCTCACAACATCTACCCACAGTCTTTACCCCTGACAAAGTAAGCCGACTCCTCCAGTAAGGAAAGTTTAGACCAGATATTCTCTAGAATAGTGAAGCAAACGCAGACCTTCAGGAGTAATAGTAGTGGAGTCCCGTTACAATCCCACCGAGATTGAACCCAAATGGCAAGCAAGCTGGGCCAAACAGGGGCTAGATGCAACTCCTGAAGATACCAGCAAACCCAAATTCTATGCCCTGTCCATGTTTCCCTACCCCTCAGGTAGCTTACACGTCGGCCATACCCGCAACTATGTAATTACCGACGTCATCGCCCGCCTCAAGCGGATGCAGGGCTACCGAGTTCTCCAGCCCATGGGTTGGGACGCCTTTGGTCTACCTGCCGAAAATGCCGCCATCGCTCGGGGGATTCATCCCGCCGAGTGGACCTATGCCAACATGGCGCAAATGAAAAAGCAGCTAGAGCCTCTGGGACTCTCCATTGACTGGAGCCGGGAAATCGCCACCTGCTCTCCTGACTACTATCGGTGGACCCAGTGGATCTTTCTGCAATTTCTGGATATGGGACTGGCTTACCAGAAAGAAGCCGCTGTCAACTGGGACCCGGTGGACCAAACTGTTCTTGCTAACGAGCAGGTGGATAATGAAGGTCGCTCTTGGCGATCCGGGGCCAAGGTGGAGCGCAAACTGCTGCGCCAGTGGTTCCTAAAAATTACCGACTATGCGGAAGAACTCTTAACCGACTTAGATAAACTGACCGGCTGGCCTGAACGGGTCAAAACCATGCAGGCCAACTGGATTGGCAAATCCGTGGGGGCCTATCTGGAGTTCCCAATTGTGGGTATGGATGACAAGGTAGCCGTATTCACGACCCGCCCTGATACGGTCTATGGCGTCACCTATGTGGTGCTGGCCCCAGAACATCCCCTCACTCCCCAAGTCACCAGCAAAGCCCAGAAAAAAGCGGTGGATAAATTTATTGAAGAAGTTGGGGCCGAGAGCGAAATGGATCGCACGGCGGAAGACAAGCCTAAGAAAGGCATTCCCACAGGTGGCAAAGCCATCAACCCCTTTACGGGGGAAGAAATTCCCATCTGGATTGCCGACTACGTACTGTATGAGTACGGGACAGGTGCGGTGATGGGGGTGCCCGCCCATGACACACGAGACTTTGTCTTTGCCAAGCAGAATAAGCTGCCGATTCAAACGGTAATTGTGCCTGAAGGTAGTGATGCGGATACGCCCTTAGAAGCCGCCTATACCGAACCTGGATTGATGGTGAACTCCGGTGAATTTGATGGCAAAGCCTCCACCGAAGGCAAGCAGGCCATTATTGCCAAAGCCGAGACCAAAGGCTGGGGAAAGGCTAGGGTGCAATATCGTCTGCGGGATTGGCTGATTTCCCGACAGCGCTATTGGGGCGTGCCGATTCCGGTGATTCACTGTCCCAAGTGTGGGGCTGTGCCCGTACCCGAAGCCGATCTGCCCGTGGAGCTGCCCGAAGATGTGGAGTTCTCGACTCAAGGTGGATCGCCCCTGGCCAAACTAGAATCCTGGGTCAATGTCGCTTGTCCCACCTGCGGGGCAGATGCCAAACGGGAAACCGATACCATGGATACCTTTATTGATTCGTCTTGGTATTTTCTTCGTTATCCCGATGCCAAAAATGACAAAGCAGTCTTTGATTCAGCGAAAGCCAATGATTGGCTACCCGTTGATCAATATGTAGGTGGGATTGAACATGCGATTTTGCACCTATTATATTCGCGATTTTTTACGAAAGTGATGCGCGATCGCAAACTCCTCAACTTCGATGAACCCTTCAAAAAGCTGCTCACCCAAGGGATGGTGCAAGCTCTCACCTATAAAAACCAGGAGACGGGGAAGTATATTGCACCTATTAATGTTGATGCTGACGATCCTAAGGATCCAGAAACAGGTGCACCCTTGGAAGCCTTTTACGAAAAGATGTCCAAGTCTAAATACAATGGCGTCCCCCCGGAAGAGGTCACCAATAAGTACGGAGCCGATACCGCCCGTCTATTCACCTTATTTAAGGCCCCCCCTGAAAAAGATCTGGAGTGGGAAGGCGCAGATGTGGAAGGTCAATTCCGGTTTCTGAATCGGGTTTGGCGACTGGTCAGTGAACATGCCGCCCAAGCCAAGGGCAAGAAAGCAAAGGTAAATAAAGCCAAGCTCTCGAAAACAGAGAAGGAACTGCGAAGATCCGTTCATATTGCCATCAAAGAAACCAGTGAAGATTTAGACGGCGATTATCAGTTCAATACTGCCGTATCCGAACTGATGAAGCTGAGCAATGCCCTCAGTGATTCCAAGGAGAAAGCGTCTCCCGTCTATGCCGAAGGTGTGGAAACCTTGCTGCTGCTCCTCACCCCCTTTGCCCCCCATATCAGTGAAGAGCTGTGGGAGAACCTAGGGCATTCCGAGTCGATTCTGGGTCAGCCTTGGCCTCAGGTGGATAAAGAGGCTCTGGTGGCCGATGAAATTACCTTAGTGATTCAAATTATGGGCAAAACCCGAGGCACTATCCAAGTGCCGGCTGGAGCCAGCCGGGAAGATTTGGAACAGCTCGCCCGCGAGTCGGAAGTGGCCCAGCGGTATATTGCTGACAAAGAAGTGAAAAAGGTGATTGTCGTTCCGGGCAAGCTGGTGAACTTTGTGGTGCCAAAATAGTACTGAGGCCGTCAGGCTAGGGTATCTAAGGACTGGGCAATATCCTCAAACACTGGGGTGGAATTCATAATAAAGGTGTGAATGGCAGGCACGGTCACTACCCTGTGACCGCCACTGGCTTCTGCAACTGAGAGAATGCCATCGTTTAATTCGTTGCCAAAGGGGAGCCACGAGGCCCTGGGACCACCCGTGCCAACGTAGATTTTGGTATGGGGCGGTAGAGTGAGTTGGTCAATAAAACTATCCTGGGCGAGTAACTGTCCCATTTCTCCTGTGAGCAGCCGATAGAGGCCGACTTTGGAGAAGAATTTGGCGGCTTTACAGGCCATCATGGGTGGGGCGAGGAAGAAGCAGGCTACTGGTGGAGGGGAGATTAACTTGGGGTAGGCGTTGCGGATAATAATGGTGCCGAGGGAATGGCCCAACAGGGTATAGGGTTGGGAACTGATTTTAGTGTGAATCCGTTGCACCAATCGGTCTGTGACGGTTTGCAAGGATTCTAAGGTGGGGGAATAGCCAAATAGGTGGGGGGTATGGCCCAGCTTGCGGAGTCGGTGCTGTAAGTACAGCATGGACAGGGGCGTTCTACCCATACCATGAATCAATACTACATTTAGTCCCATCCACTTACGCTCAGCACTATGCATCGATAGAGATCATTATTGCTTTTAGCTGTAAGTTATGGCGTGACTATTTGCGATCTCAGTTCGATGGAGGTTGCGATCACTGGACTTAAAATCTAGTTGGATCGAACTTCCAAATCTTGAGATTGATAGCGCTTGGAGTTACGATTCGATTATTGGAGATGGTGAAACCGAGGCAGGAAAAGTCATTGTCAGTAACGAGAATTGTAGATGTCTTAGAGCTGGAATAGGGGCGACCATAGAGTCAAACAATATCAATCAGCAATCTCAAAAGGGTTAATCAGGGATGCCCCTGTATCAGCAAAATCACTCACATTACGAGTCACCAAAGTTAAGTCACGAGTAAGAGCAATAGCAGCAATTTGTTTGTCGATGGCATTTTGGGGGTGGGGAGCGCATAAACACCCCCATACCTGAGCTTCCACTTCCGTAAAATCGAGAATATGGTCAGCATAGCTGTCTAAAATGGTTTGCAACCAATTCTCTAATAGGCTAGCTTGCGGTAAATCACCACGATAGCGAATCAGTTCAACCCCTCGACGTAACTCTCCAATAGTGATGGCACTGATGTATAAGCGAGCTTTTTGCTCAGCAGCAACCTGAAAAAACTTCCGTACACCCGGATCAGCTCTTGCCTGCTTGCGGAGTTCACTAATGACGTTGGTATCAATCAAATACATCTTGAGCTAAGTCATCCTGGATTCGCTCAAAATCTTCGTCACAGCCAACCTGTGGAATTTGGCAAAGAACTTCAGAGAAGGACTTCTGGGGTGGATGAAACAATACCTGTTCTAAGATTTTGCGATGTTCGGCCTCAGCGCTCACGCCATTCTGACTAGCCCGCATCTTTAAGGCTCTGACTATAGAGTCGTCAATATTACGAACAATCAGATTTGCCATAAACTTTACTGTAGTTTAGGGATTCTCTCTAACGATAGCATTGATATCATTATATGATCCTCAACTGCTTATGCCACCACATCAGGTACCTGACTAAATACGATTGAGAAGGTTCGTATACCCTAAAAATTCGTTCTTCCAGTCGCCATAAACACCTGAGAGTCCACAGGCAGAACATTCACAGCCTAAATAAAACCACCGCACATCTTCACTCATACGGTAGAGAGCCACCCCTGCCATAATTTCAAATTGATCATTATCACAGGAGCAATTTACTGGGTAAACGGCTTCGACTTCATCGATATAGTCATCACTATCGCCAATACCATGCTCGGTATCGCAGGCAGTACAGATTCGTGCGGCCACCCCTTCCTCTTCATTGATGACTAGTCGAAAAACATTACGGTCGCAGCATTTGGCAACAGCAAAGTGTTCAGCTTTGTAGCCATTTTGGATGCTGTAGTCGATGATTTGCGATTGCAACAGTGCTTCATTCATATCCTCAATCGTAAGGAGATTGACCCATGTTGTCTTGCTCTAAACCCTAATCAGTTTCTCTGCTGGCATGGAAAGTCAGGAACGAGTGTGGCTGGTCTAGGGTCAGTTTCCTTAACGGCAACGTCACTCTAACGGATGATCTCAATCGAGAATGTTAAAACACCTCACCAAAGTTGCTCAAATAGGCTGCTTGTCTCTCTTCTTTTTTCTACCTAGCCGCGTTGATGCTCAGCTCATGACTGACCAGAAAATCCGTGTCGCTGGTGTAGAACGTGAATATCACCTTTTCGTGCCTGATGATCACCACAACGCCCCGGTGGTTTTGCTGTTTCATGGGCACACCAACAGCAGTGATGAATTAATCGGGCTATCTGGCAAAAGAGCCCCTCAGGCTTCGTTTCGAGTTTGGCTGGATATTGCGAAAAAAGACAATGTTATTTTAGCCATCCCCAATGGCCGCTACGTCTCTAGACGAGAAAAAGGGTGGAACGATTGTAGGGCTGACGCTCCCACCAATTCAAAGGCGGATGATGTTCTGTTTATCAACAAGCTTCTGGATTCCATTGTGGACGAGTACAAAGCGAATCCCAAACAAGTCTATGCCACTGGACATTCAAACGGTGGGCATTTTGCCATTAGACTCGCTCAAGAAATCCCCGAAAAAATAACAGCATTTGCCGCAATCTCTGCTTCCAATGCCGCTAATTCAGAGTGCAAAGATGCAAATATTCCGGTTTCCGCATTGGTTATGAATGGCACTGCAGACCGTTTTTTGCCCTATAGCGGCGGCCCAATGATGGCCAAGAGAGGCGATGTCTTATCAACCGCTGGAACGCTTCATTATTGGATCAAGAGAAATGGCACCGACCCGTTCGCTGAAATGGACAAGTTGCCCGACACGACCGTGAAAGATCAAAGTAGAGCCGAGAAATATACCTATAAAAACGGCATCAACAATACTGAAGTTGTTCTGTTTAGAATCTTGAATGGTGGTCACACCACTCCCAGCATTCAAGTAAGAAACAGGAGGCTTCTCCTGCGCATACTAGGGAACCAAAACGCTGATATCGAGATGGCCGATGAGGTTTGGTCATTCTTTAAAACGAAAAAGAAATGAATTGGCATGGAAAACATGTCTTCATGGGAGCAGAGATCTATCGAGATAGATTGTTCCCGTAGTCTTAGCCATCTGTGGCTGCTTTCTTTTGCGATTTGAGGGTTGCCAAATAGGTCCGTAAAAAGGGTAATCCACCAATGGCGGGCAGAAAATAGCGCATAGTACACAGAAGCCCTAAAGCAGCACCTGTTGCTTCATCAAAGTAATTGGCATAGAGGGCAATTAGGGCCGCATCACGAGTACCAACCCCTGCAAAAGTCAGAGGTAATAATCCTGCCAAAATGGCCAGCGGAGAGAGGGCAAGGCTGACAATAAAAGGCACCGTAGCCTTCAGCGCTAAGGTAAAAAACCAAATCTGCACCATGTGCAGAAACCAGATAAAAATTGAGGTGCCTGAGACCTTGGCCAATTGAATCCGATCTTGCCAGAAATGTTGCTGCATTTCTTGCCAGGATTCTTGCAGACTCTTAAATTTCTGACTAATCCCCTTAGGCGTGATCTTTCTCAGGATGCCAAAAAATAGGTGGGCAAATTTAGCAGACCCTAATAACAGTAGCCCTAGGGTCACCCCTGCCACCACTCCAGCCGTCATGGTCCAGAAAAAGGCATCTTTTTGGGGATAGAGAATCAGACCAAATGCACACCAGAACAACAGCGACAGCATGTCGCAGGTTTTTTCGAACACCACCAGAGAGACCGAGAGGGTGCCGGTCAGATAGCCGCGATCGCGAATAAAATACGCCTTGGCTATATCTCCCATTTTGGAAGGCAAGACCATATTTAGGGTACTGGCTGCCAACACGAGTTTGTTCGCTTCCCCTGCCCCCATCCCTGAACCGGAAGGCATTAATTGCTGCAATCGCCAGGAGGTAAATCCCGTCAGGGGAATCACCATTCCCAGACTGATCACCATCCACTTCAAGTCACAATTGCGGAAAACCTCAATCAGTCCCTGGAAGTCAATCTTTGAGTAAATAATGCAAAGAATGAGAACGCTAACGGCAATGGAAATGGGGCGTTTGTACCGTTTCATATCAAAGTTTGCGCTCCAGTTTAAAGGATTCTCCTGCCCCTAAAGATCGGACATGCTGGGTTAGGTCTTGCCAGGGCTGTAACTGTCCCACCTGAAAGGTCCGACTCATCACCACATAAATTGAGGTTTGAGCGCCACCCAAGCCCATTGACAGAACATTCTGCCAAGAGGGGGACTGTAATTCATCCGTCACCACCCAGTATCCTTCTTGCCAACTAAAACTACGCTTGAACTGAAAATCAGTGCTATTTTTGCCCGTAATCAGCATTTTTTGCAGCAGTGACCGGATCAAGTTGGGAAAGAATCGGCCCACCGTCAACATGACCACTCGCAAAATCATCAGATTCAGGGGCGTCATTTGTTTCTGTTTGGCCCAGCCCAAAGCCCCTTGCACCAAAATTTGGTCTTCTTGGAGGGTACTGGGGTAATCCCCAACCAAATGGCCGACGGCATTTTTAACTTTGCCCCCCTCTTTTACTTGCAAAGATAGGTGCGTATCCGATGCCACCAGCTGCCCATGACGAAAGAACTTAAACACCCCACCTTTATTCAGGGCCAGATACAGCTCCGTATCCCCTCGTCGATCAATTAGAACTCGGGCTTCGGGTAACCAAAACCGTCCCTGGGGACGAGGTTTTTGCGGCGGACGAGCAGGGACAAAATCCTGCCAGGCCAATAGATAGTTCCAAGTATGATGGCCGACAATATGGTCGTCGGCATAGCAAGACCCTAGGCCATTCGCCAATCCAGCTAATATCCGGTCATTGATATTGAGCGCTTCCGGCCACCATTTACCCACTAGTTCAAATCCGTGGGGGAAAAAGTTGTAGGTATTCCGGCTGGTATATTCTCCACCATAGGACCCGTCGGGATGGACGAACTCTGCTACCAAGGCCACTGCTTTTTTCAGCGCCGTTTGCAGTTGGTCCGTCGGATGAAGTTCATAAATTCTGGCCAGACAGGAAATCGTTAAGGTGTGGTAGCCCGGATCGCAGCCTTCATATTCTTGAAACCAGCCTTCAGGATTTTGCCATTCAAATACGCGGGCTAGGCGCTCCGCCTTGGCCTGATCCCATTTAGACGTTTTCAGCAACTGAGACACTTGCTCCAGGCAAAGCACTATCAGCGCCTGGTGATTGGTCAATCGACCACTTTCATTGTGATGGGCCAGCCAGTCTGCTCGCAGTTCAAAAAAGCGCAGGGCCTCTTCATTCTGCAATCCCAATAAGGTATAGCTTTCCACACAGGCCAACAGGGAAAAAGCGGCAGCCCCACCCGCTCGCTCAAACGGGAAATAGTCATCGCAGGAGCCATCTTTATGGGCACTGCGAGCCGCAAACAGAATTCCCGCTTCAACCCAATTGCGAATTGATTCCTGTTGATAATACTGATTGCTGGGCAGTTGATGGGCACAAACTAACGCCAGGGGCCAGACAAACTCCTGGGACATGCCGCTGGGGAAATCAATGATTTTGTATTGCCAATAGTTGCGATCAAAACAACCATAGTGGGGACTATGGGGGTTCCGATCCTGCAAGGTCAATATCTTGGGAATCTGGGCTAAGGCAATCTGGGCAAAAAGATCTTTATTCATCCTTTGTTATGGGACTCCAAGTCAGCTCGGCGTTGCCGCAGCTGGATATCTTCCAACAGTTTACGATTGACCGTTAATAAATCAGCTAACAAGCCAAACATATAGAGCTGAAAGCCAATCAAAATTAACACTGCCGAAATAATCAGACTTGGTGCCCGAGCTCGGGTCGGATCTTGGAAATACAAAATCAACCAACGGATCCACAGGAGTAGACCGAAAACCGATGGAATACTGCCTAGAAAAGTAAAGAACTTCAAGGGCCGATAGGCCATGAAAATCCGCAGAATGGTGAGAATAGATCGCTGAATATAGGAAGCGATACTCTTGACCAAACGGGACGGTCGCAAATAACCATTTGTGCGAATCGGCACAGAGGTAATCACCATGCCATGTTGTCCCGCTTGAATAATGGTCTCCAAGGTATAGGTATATTCATTGAACACATTCATCCGCAGGGCAGCGTTGCGGCTAAAGGCTCGAAACCCGCTAGGCGCATCGGAGATATTTGTGCCACTGGCAATTCGCACGACCCAGCTGCCTAGTTTTTGTAGAAATTTCTTGGCCGGGGAAAAATGCTTGATTTTCTGAATGGGTCGGGCTCCGACAACGACCTCGGCTTGCCCCGCCAGGATAGGGGTAATCAATTTAGGAATATCATCCGCGCAATATTGATTGTCGGCATCGGTATTCACAATGATGTCAGCACCGGCCTTTAAACAGGCTTCAATTCCGGCCATAAAAGCTTTAGCCAAACCTTGGTTATGCTCTAGATCAACCACATGGTGCACACCGTTGGCTCGGGCGACCTCAACCGTGTTATCGATGCTGCCATCATTGATAATCAGCCATTCCACACAATCAACACCGGGTAATTCTTTCGGCAGCTCATTGAGGGTAATGCCAAGGGTTTCTTCTTCGTTAAAACAAGGAATTTGGATGATGAGTTTTGTCATAAATCAGCTAAATATAGGCTGTGCTTGGCAATTAAACTGACTCTGTGCTTATTCTGGCATGCAGTTTGCTAAATCTAGCTCCTGCTATATATTTTTATGTCTCCTTGCTCCCAGGTTTGTCGGTAACTTCGATCACCAAGCTGGAGGTCCGTTTGGTCCAGATATTCAGGTTTCACCGTCATCACCATACAGGCTTCAAAGTCTTGGTGGGGTGCCTGAGAGGCAAGCTCCGACGATGGATTATCTACCTGAAGATGCTCAAACCGAATGGGGCGGTTGGACTGCTCTCGACCTAGCTTCCAAAGGGGATATTCCCAAGTATCGCCACCAATAATCAAACCCACATCGCTGCAGGGTTGCTCGGCGATATAATCCACGGTGGCTAAAAAAGGCTTGGCCAGTTTGGGACGGCTACTAAAGTAGCGATCCGTTCTAGATTGGTTAAAGATGGTAACGACACTGCGCTCTTCAACGAATTGCGTATTGATCACTAGGGGACGCGTTTCATTGCACAGCACCCAAAAGAAGGAAATGGCTAGAAAACCCGCAGTGATTGCATTGGCAATGGGCTTTTTGAATAATTCAGAGAGGGCCATGCCCACCCAGGGAGACAGCAATATAAAAATAGGCAGGTGAAGTCGACTGCGCCAAGGAGACCAAATTACGAGGAAGCAAAACAGCAAAAATCCCCCTAAGCAGCAGAGTAAATAGGTGGACCACAAAAGCTGTTCGCGAGTCTTCAGGCGCTTTCTAAATAGGACGAATACGACAATGCATAGGAGGATCAGTAGCAAATGTTGGGGATTCCCCGCCAAGTCTTCATGGTTGACCAGGCTATGCATATCAAATTTTTGGCCTGGGGGAGAGGTAATACTCGGATCGCTCGGGTCTAAGCCCATGACTTGGTGGATCGCCGTCACAATCCGAATGGTGATCAGATTAATAGATCGAATTGGGGTACTCAGATGGAGGGCTAAATTTCGCAGAATATTGGAAATCAGGACGGGTAAACCATAGGAGCCGCTGTCTTGTCCCGTCGGGCCAAATAAAGAATCAAAGACTTTGAGATTGCGAGAATATTGCCCTAAGTTCATCAGTACAATAATGCCGCAGGACACTCCTAAGGGTTGCCAAACTTTCCAGCGCAGATATCGAACGCCTACGAACAACAGCCATAGGGCAAAAGGAAACCCATACAAATAAGCCGTTGGTTTCGTCAGGATAGCTAAGCCCAAGCTCGCTCCCAAGGCCGGAACATAGGTCCAACCAATCCGATTTTGAATCGTGACTAGGGAGAAGTAGACGAAGCATACGAGCCACAGAGAAACCACATAGTCTGTTTGCGTACTGGAAGACTGCAAAATCCCCATGGGGATGGTGGCACTGATGACGACGGCAACGAGTTGCGATCGCAACTTCCCGCCCAGCCGTTCTGTAATGAGCGATACTCCGATCAGACTGAGCACCATACTCAGCCATTGCAGCAAGTTGAGGAATAGATCGCCTGTCAAAATAAACACTTGGACCACGGCAAAAGCAGGTCCTGGCCCAGAATATAGCTGCCTAGGGATATGAGTTGGATAATGACCCACACTTTGATTTTGAGCCCAATGAATGACCCTGCCCAGATGGTAGGTCATGGAATCCCAATTATTCGGGGGGGATAACAGAGCTGTAATTCCTGTTCCCAAGACGATACCAATGACACCGACCAGGAGAACTTGCTGAAAGCGAGTGAAGGATTGATCGCTTGCTTCTGACTGAGGTTTGAGGCTAGCTTTGCGGGAATGGCGAATATACCAGAAGCCCAGCCCCAGGTTGACCGCAATCCAAGCAATCAGTAACCCTTCTACTGCTAGGGCCGAGAATAAGCTCAAAAATTCGGCAATCACCGTGGCGATCACGGCCCAAGACACGGCTGACAATAGAACAGCCGTACGCCAATCCTGATCTCGACGATAAATGAGATACAGCAAGATATAGGCAGAGATCAAAAAAATGACAGGCATCGAATTACGTATCTACTTTATGGGACAGATCAACGGTCAATCGTTGTTAGTTATTCCAGCAAAAATAGTCTGAGCAAAGTTTTCAGCGGAGTTTTGTTCTGCCCATATTCGCATCTTCTCTGGATTGTAGAAATCATTCCTGGATGCACCTATTAATTTCATCATGCCTTCACTAATTTGTTCCGGCTGAGTGGAATCTATCGACAACCCTAGCTGGTGCTGCTTCACCATGGCCCCCATTAAACCAAAGTCGGTACTGAGCACGGGCTTTTGTGTCGCCGCAGCCAGCAACAAAATACCACTCATTCCTACATGTTTTTGGTAGGTTGCCAGAATCACATCCGACATCCGAAAGTAGGACCAGACCTCTTCTTCCGAAACAAACTGATAATTCCGAATAATTTGCACCGGTTGAGAAGCCGTAATTTCGGTGATGCGCGCTTCTAGCTGTTGCTGAATCTTGGATTCACCGACCAGCACCAGGCAAAGCTGTCGCCCCCAGTCGGAAGATAACTTCTGAATCGCATCTAGGATTTGATGAATCCCTTTGCGGCCATCAATGGCCCCAAATAATAAAAATACGGTTCTCTCAGCTTCAATCCCCAAATCATCTTTTAAGGTACAAACTGCAGATGGGGGTGGGACAAACTCCACGGGATCGGGCAAATGGATAATCTCAGCTTGACTAGGCCGCTGCTGCAAAGCCGGTACAGCCAGAGGATCCAAGCAAAATAAAGTGGCCAACCGTGAATTCCGCAAAACTTTGTTTAAGTTTAAATTCTCTCGACCTTGATTCAATTTTTGCCGCCAGTTCAATGGGGGCTGCACACCTAGTTGACGATAGTGTAGCGTGGGTCGAAAATAAATCCCTGAGAAAGAACAGGGCGGTTTTAGCCACCATGCTATGGATAGGAAATAGGTATCCAAATACATAATCAGACCGTGGTTCACCTGTAGCTGACTCGCATAGTCACAAAACAATCTCCATTCTTGAAGGTTGCGGAGGTTACGGTCTATTGGTTTTTTTCGCGACTTTAGAGCAGATTCTTGTGGATGGGTAATGGCAATAAACCGAATATTCGGGTTTAATTGCTGTTCTGCAAACTCAACAACATCGGCATGCTCCGTTAAGAAGCGAGGCGAAACCACAATCGAAAGAATCTGAAAGTGCGTCTGAGTATGCCAATACCGAATGAGATGGCGAATGTAGTTAGGATGATGGCCCCGAATAGATAGATCGAAAACTAACAAATGAGGGGTAGTCTTCTCGGAGTCATGGGTTATGCCTAACGCCTGTTGGCTGCTCTGCATTGTTTTTTTATTGCGTTTAAAGTAATGAATGAATAGTAACTGCCCCTAGCCAATTTTATAAGGGGATGCAAACGCTTAAACGAACCATAAAATTTGCTAGTTGTGTGGAAGATCACATTACAGATTACAGATGTGTTTAATGATACAGGTATATCGTCTGGAGTAGCTTGCAAGTGTCCCATCCATCCACTACGATTTCATTCTTTCTAACCTATTTCGGCGGCGGCGGTGCCGAGCGAGTATTAATCAATCTTGCCAGTGGATTTATTAAAAATGGATACCAAGTTGACTTTGTCCTCGGGCAAGCTTGGGGGCCCCATCTCAAAAAAATTCCCCCTGAAATAACAGTGGTTGATTTGAAGGCCTCAGGCAGTTTTGCCAGCATCAGAAAGCTAGCCCAGTATCTCAAGCAAACAGAACCCCAAGCGTTAATTTCTGGTATGCATTTTGCCAATGAAGTCGCGATTCTAGCAAAACGACTCGTCAAGACAAATACGGTGGTCATCGCGACTGAACACAACACATTAACCCACTCGTTAAAACACAATAAGAACCGCAAGAAAAGGATCATTCCCTTCGCAATTCGCTTGTTATATCCTTGGGCGGATAGCGTCGTGACCGTATCCCAAGGAGCAACGACCTCCTTAACAGAAATCAGCAGTATATCTCCAGATAAAATTACAACGATTTATAATCCAGTCATTGCCCCTGACCTTTTTTCCAAAGCCAAGGCTGATATCGATCATCCCTGGTTCCAACCTGGAGAACCGCCGGTCATCATTGGTGTAGGCAAGCTTGAACCCCAAAAGGATTTCCCCACGTTAATCCGAGCCTTCGCTAGAGTCCGCAAGCAAATTCCCTGCCGATTGGTCATTTTGGGATGGGGACCCGACTTAGACAAGCTACAAGAATTCACGGCTGAGGTGGGTGTCCAAGAAGATGTTGATTTAATGGGTTATGTGGATAACCCCTACCCCTATATGGCTCGTGCTAAGGTATTTACCTTGTCATCTGCTTGGGAAGGACTACCCACGGTTTTAATTGAGGCGTTAGCCTTAGGTAAGCCTGTTATTTCAACGGATTGTCCCAGTGGCCCTAGGGAAATTTTACAAGGGGGTAAATATGGGGCATTGACCCCTGTTGGTGACGATACAAGTTTGGCCACAGCGATTTGTGACGTTCTGAACCAGCAGTCTCAAAGTGATGTTTCCGAATGGCTGCATCAGTTTTCAATAGAAGCTTCAACCAACCAATATCTGAATTTGATCAACACGCTTAAAACGGCTGCTTGATAGTATTTATATGTTTCGTGTGGGAGTAGACTGTGATTATGGAAAACTCTAAACCTATTGTTAGCGTTATCATTCCCACGTTTAATAGAGCTAACCTACTGATACCTGCCATTCAAAGCGTATTGAATCAAACTCTCGAAGATTTTGAATTGATAGTCGTCGATGATGCGTCTACGGATGACACTCAACAAAAAATTACAGGTATTGACGACCCACGAGTGCGATACATTTTGCAGGAAAAAAATCTCGGTGAGTGCGGTACCCGAAACACAGGCTTAGGTGCAGTCCAAGGCCAATACATTGCTTTTTTGGATTCCGATGATGAATGGTTGCCCAACAAGTTAGAAAAGCAACTCAATGTGTTCCAATCTGCCCCGGATGAAGTGGGTGTGGTTTATTCATGGCTGCAGGTGATGAACGATCAGGGAAAGATCGTTCGGATGCGAAAACCTGATATTAACGGAGATGTTAAGGATTATCTGATCTATAAGAATCTCATTGGCACACCGTCAACGGTCATGATCAAGAAAGAGTGTATTGAGTCAGATCTGCAGTTTGACACCAATCTTCGGTGTTGCGGGGATTGGGATATGTGGTTGCAGATTTCTGAAAGCTATCAGTTTGAAGTGGTCCCTGAACCTTTAGCCCTTTATCGTGATCATGATGAAGATGAACGGGGCTCAACCAACCATGCCATGGTAACTGAAGGGCATCTCGTCTTTGTAGATAAGCATCACCAAGGCATTGAAGAGTTTTATCGGCAGCCGAGCACGTTAGATAACAAGCATAAATCTCTATATTTGTTTGAAATCGGCAGGCGGTTGATGTGTCATGGGCATGAAATAGGTCTAGTGGATGCCATCAACACAGGCAAAAGATATCTTTACTTAGCGGTACTAGCCAATACGTTTGACGTTTATTTGTGGATGAATTATTTTGCTGCTTGCTGTGGCAGTGTCTTTTATACTTCGTTCATTCAAGTAGAGAATCGCTTTCGATCAAAACTGGGATCAATACGAAGAAAAGTGACTTTCTCATATAGTCTCCAGTAAGTAGGTTGAGTTTTAACTTGGACTCCCAAAGCGACTATAAATGTCTTAAATCAGTGTTTTGGCTGAATCTGGAAAAGGACTCAGCACGCAGTTGCCCTTAGAATAGCGACTGACCATAGTCAGGTAGAATATTTCAGCCCTAGTTCGAAACTGGGTTGAACTAAAATAATGGTCAATTTTCAGAATCTCAAGACCTACGAGTCTAGTGGGATTGTTCAGCACTACGCTCAACTCCAGCAGTTACAACCTGCTGAAGCAGCCATACTGACCCAACTAAAAGACCAGTTGCCCACAATGACCATGCTGGATATGGGAGTAGGGGGAGGGCGAACCACTCAACACTTTGCCAAGCTTGCTGCAGATTACAGGGGTATCGACTATTCGTCTGGGATGATCAGTGCTTGCCAAAAACGATTTGCAAGTTCTATAGACCCCAACTCTTTTACCGTCTGCGATGCGCGGGACATGAGTTGTTTCGCTGACAACACGTTTGATTTTATTCTGTTTAGTTTCAATGGCATTGACTATATTGAGCATTGCGATCGCATCCAGGTATTGCAGGAAATCCAGCGTGTGGGCAAGCCAGGGGGCTATTTCTGCTTTTCTACCCATAACCTTCAAGGAATGGAGCAGGTATTTAATTGGCGATCGCATCTCAGCTACAACCCCATCAACACCTATATAGAACTCGTGATTTGGGCCTTACACAGAGTCTTTAATCGCTCTTACTCCCTAAAACAGCTCCAATCCTCTATCCATGCCATGATCCGAGACGAACCCCATAATTTTCGCCTGCGCACCTATCATATTCGCCCCCAAGAACAACTCATTCAACTCGCATCAAGATTCAAAAACATCAAAGTTTACTCCTGGAACCAAGGAATTGAACTGAGTCCTAGGGACCTAGCTTCAAATACAGACATGTGGCTCTACTATCTCTGTAACATTCAATAACAACACGGCAAAGAAATATCTAATTCATCGCCCCATCCAATTCCTAGACCTGACTTTCTTCACAAGACCCTTGCAATTTGTAATACCGCCTTGCAGTCGCTGTAGAATACGCAACTAATAGTTCTGCACTGATTAAATATGTCAGAAAAGATACTTGGTGGACGGTACAAAATTCTGCAACCTCTTGGGAGTGGAGGGTTTGGTGAAACTTTCCTAGCTGAAGATACTCAATTTCCTGGCAATCCTCACTGCGTCGTCAAGAAACTGAAGCCTCAGCTAGAGAATCCCAGCATCTGGCCAGATGCTTGCCGCCTTTTTCAGCGAGAGGCAGAAAGCCTTTCCCAGCTAGGTAATCATGATCAAATTCCCAGGTTACTAGCCCATTTCGAAGAAGAAGAGCATTTCTTCCTCGTCCAAGAACTGATTAATGGGGCAGATCTAAGTCGAGAACTGGTGCCAGGTAAACAGTTTTCGGAATACTACACGGTCACATTATTAGATGGAATTCTAGAAGTCCTCGAATTTGTCCACCAGCAGGGGGTCATTCACCGAGATATGAAGCCCTCCAACCTGATTCGTCGCCAGCCCGATGGCAAAATTATTCTGATTGATTTTGGAGCAGTTAAGGCCGTTGGTCTACAAACCACCATCGCCCATGGCAATACGGCTCAAACGATCAGCATTTGTACCCCTGGATATACCCCCAATGAGCAATATTCAGGCCAACCCAAATTCAGTAGTGATGTCTTTGCTGTGGGTATGGTGGGTATTCAAGCCCTGACAGGTCAACTTCCCAATCAACTAGAAAAGGATCCGCAGACTGGAGAAGTGATTTGGCAAGATCAATCCACTGTCAGTCCTCACCTCGCCACCATCCTCAACAAGATGGTGCTCTATGACTTTCGGCATCGCTACCAAAATGCCACCGAAGCCAGAGCCGCTTTGCAGTACTTGCTAACCACGCAACCGATTTCACAACCCATACTTTCTGTCTCTACACCAACTACCGCAATTTCAAGTGACCCCAATGTTGCACCGCTATCTAGTGCCCTGCCCTCTTCCCCCTCAATGTCGATGAAACCCAAGTTACCCATCCGCACTTTCTTCGCCGCACTGCTTTTAGGCTTATGCGGTGGCGCGGCAAGTGCCGTATATGTTGTATCTCGTTACTTTCCTACCGCTTTTGCACCAACCGTAGCTTCTGCACCTTCTGAAACCTCGGAGACTTCTGTGCCAGATAAGACGGTGGTGGAAGGTGGACCGGGGGAAGGGTTTACGCCTGAAGTATCTGGGAAAGGCGCTGCCGACACTGACGCTTCCCCTGAAACCATTACAGCGGCCAGCGCACCTGTAGTGGTGGATTACACGCCCCTAAAAGAGTCATTAGCTGCTGGGCAGTGGAAAAATGCGGATCAAATCACCCGCGACTTACTTCTCAGTGTTACTGGACGCGCAGGCAGCACTCTTCGTGTGGAAGATTTAGAACAGATTCCTTGTAAAGACCTACGCACCATCAACCAATATTGGGAGCAATCGAGTCAAGGACGATTTGGATTTAAAGCTCAAACAAAAGTTTGGCAAAACTTGGTTGGGAAATTTACAGATAACACCAATGTTCAGCATAATAACTCAGACACTGCTCTAATTGAGTTTGTCAAACGAACGAAGTGGTTTTATCCAAAATACGGTAGCATTTTGCCTTATAGATATGGAAATTTAGCCTTTGCCTTAAATTCTCCACTAGGACATTTACCCGCAAAAGTATTTTTACCATTCGAATCCCCCAACGACTCAACATCTTTGAAAGGTGCAGCAATTTTAATTCCAACGCTGGCTCAAAGAGTTTCTTTTTGTGAGCGTGAGACTGCACCAAATAAGTCTTCCACTTAGTACATCAAGACCAGTGACAGTAGTGGAGATGGAGACTCTATGTCTCATCCAAATGCTCAGCAACGGCTTGATAAAGACTAAAAACATGCTGATCTTGTAACTGATAAAACACATGCCTACCCTGCTTGCGATAACTCACTAACCGAATGGACTTGAGGGTTCGCAATTGATGAGACACCGCTGATTCGCTCATATCTACGGCTACGGCTAAGTCTTTAACACAGAGTTCTTTCTCAGCTAGCAAAGACAATATCCGTAATCGATTTGCATCGCCTAGCAGACTAAAAAACTCAGCCATTCGTTGTGCTTTAAGAGGATCTAAAAGCTGCCCCTGCAGTTGTTGGGTTTGCTGTGGCGGCAGGGTAAAGCTTGGATTACAGTCAGGCTCAGTAGTTAGTCCAGAGGAATGGTTGAGTGATTGGTCCATACCAATATTGTAAATCTCTCGATCGGTGATGACCTAGCCAATAATCTTGCTCTGGTTGCTTGTGCATTATGGATCTCAAAGATACGATTATGGTGCAAGAAAACCCAATTTCATCGTGATCCCCTTATCCAGAATCATCCTCCAACTCAAGGATGTAACAGCTCGGGTATGGTTTTCACCCACCCACCCTTTACCTTCGTCAGACTTAACAGCCCTCTATGGCTCAACAAGAAGATACCCAGCTAACAGGCCCCGGCATTGGATTGACATTCTTGTATTACTTCAGCATGACAGTAATCATTGTGATGTTTGTGGGATCTCGTTCTGAAGCCTTTACCTTTGCCTCTCCTGAACTGCGTCAGTACGGTACTCTAGCAGGTTTGATAGCTGGCATCATTGGCACTATCATCAACCGTAATGTGGCGATGGTCATTACCTTTCAAAATCGCACTCAATTTCAATCTCGCCTCAACAAAAAGATGGCAGAAATCGGGTTTGAGCTAGAAGAACTTGAAGAAGAAACAGCTGATATCAATTCAAACCCTGAGTCAGAGGAAGAATACTTGAGCTATTCTCGACCAGGCTTAGCTGGAAAGCTTGCAGGAGGGATATATGTAATCATGTTCGATCGTTCCGCCACTATTTCTAGTCGAGCCATCAATATTCGACGTATTCGCAAGCTCCTATAAAGCAGCTACTTAGGCGAAGATCCACGATCAAGCGGTACCATGATCAGTGTTTCTTCACCTCAAATTTGTACTCCATCTTCTCTCGACTACTATGGCTAATCCGGATCCATCCCAGGTACCTGCCTCTACTGATAATACCGAGGCCACAGCAACACCTTCAGAACCAGCAGCCGTAGAAACATCCGAAGCTACTGAACAAGGCAGTGCAGCTCGCCAACTATTAGGTATGAAAGGGGCTGATACGGGCGATACCAATATTTGGAAAATTCGCTTGCAGCTGATGAAACCCATTACCTGGGTCCCCCTTGTCTGGGGGGTAATTTGTGGAGCCGCTGCATCCGGTCATTTTACCTGGACCTTTGAGCATGTTTTGATGTCAGCTGTTTGCATGTTGATGTCTGGGCCATTGCTAACGGGATATACCCAAACCATCAATGACTTCTACGATCGCGATATTGATGCCATTAACGAACCTTATCGCCCCATCCCCTCCGGAGCCATCTCTATTCCCCAAGTTGTAACCCAAATTATTGTCCTGCTAGCAGCGGGCATAGGTGTTGCTTATGGGCTCGACCGTTGGGCGGGCCATGAGTTTCCCACATTAACAGTACTCGCGATTTTTGGATCCTTTATTTCGTTTATCTACTCAGCTCCCCCCATCAAACTCAAACAAAATGGCTGGACGGGCAATTTTGCCTTAGGAGCTAGCTACATAGCTTTGCCTTGGTGGGCAGGCCAAGCCTTATTTGGCACTCTCACTCCCAAAGTCATGGTGTTAACGCTGGCTTATAGTCTGTCAGGATTAGGCATTGCTATTATCAACGACTTCAAAGCCGTAGAAGGTGATCGCGAATTAGGACTCAAATCTCTCCCAGTTGTCTTTGGAATTAAAAAAGCTGCCTGGATTTGTGTGCTGATGATCGATGTTTTCCAGATTGGCATGGCACTATTCTTAATCAGTATTCACGAGAATCTATATGCCGTTATCCAATTTTTACTGGTCATTCCTCAAATTACCTTCCAAGATATGTACTTTCTGCGTGACCCCGTCAAAAATGACGTAAAATATCAGGCCAGCGCCCAGCCATTTCTGGTACTAGGTACGCTAGTAGCGGGTTTAGCCATAGGCCATGCGGGTTTGTAGCTGAGCTAGTTGCTAAAAAAGCTAAAGTTCTGAAGATGGTGTAGGAACCTCAACCCCTTCCTTTTCTCAAGATTAATTGGTGGCTTGTCAAGCCTAAAAAAATAAGCTCTGGCACATCAAGTACCAGAGCTTATTGATGCAAGTGGTTGTTTACCAAAGTGCTCTCACAGGTGGGGGAGAGGGAGGATCATCCCGTGTGGGTGCTGCTGAGTCCTGTTGAGGAGTAGGCTGCTCGGGCGGATCAGGTAATGATTCCACAGGAGTTGGAGGTTGACTGCCCGGTTCTGAAACAGGTATTTCAGTTCCTGGATTAGGTGTTTCTACACCTGGAGGTACTGTGGGAGGCGTACCTGTAGTGGGGGGTGGTACCGAACCCGGAGAAGGTGTTCCTCCTGGGACTGAGCCTGGGCCGGGTGAGGGGCCTGGGATAGGAATTGGTACAGGAAATGGAATCGGATTCGGACTAGAACTATCAGAAGGTGGTGTTTTTGGATCGGGTGTTGGGTCTGGCGTTAGCTCAGGAGTTAGCTCAGGTCCAGGATCGGGAGCTGGCTCTGGCCCAGGATCTGGTGTTGGGGCCGGCGCTAGCTCAGGAGTTGGCTCAGGTCCGGGATCAGGTGTTGAAACCGGTCCTGGATCAGGCCCAGGATCTGGTGTTGGGTCTGGCGTTAGCTCAGGAATTAGAACAGGTCCGAGATTTGGTGTTGGATCTGGCGTTGGATCGGGTGTTGGGTCAGGTCCGGGGTCCGGCGTTGGGTCAGGATCTGGTGTTGGATCTGGCGTTGGATTAGGTCCAGGATCCGGTGTTGGGTCAGGATCTGGCGTTGGTTCAGGATCTGGCATTGGATCAGGTCCAGGATCCGGTGTTGGGTCGGGTTCAGGATCTGGTGTTGGAATAGGTTCTGGATCCGGTGTTGGATCTGGTCCAGGATCTGGCGTTGGGTCAGGTCCAGGATCTGGTGTTGGATCTGGCGTTGGGTCAGGATCTGGTGTTGGGTCGGGTCCGGGGTCCGGCGTTGGATCAGGTTCTGGATCCGGTGTTGGATCTGGGTCAGGTCCAGGATCTGGTGTTGGATCTGGCGTTGGGTCAGGATCTGGCGTTGGGTCAGGTCCGGGGTCCGGCGTTGGGTCAGGATCTGGTGTTGGATCTGGCGTTGGATTAGGTCCAGGATCCGGTGTTGGGTCAGGTTCTGGTGTTGGGTCAGGTCCAGGATCCGGTGTTGGGTCGGGTCCGGGGTCCGGCGTTGGATCAGGTTCTGGATCCGGTGTTGGATCAGGTTCTGGATCCGGTGTTGGATCTGGGTCAGGTCCAGGATCTGGTGTTGGATCTGGCGTTGGGTCAGGATCTGGCGTTGGGTCGGGTTCAGGATCTGGTGTTGGAATAGGTTCTGGATCCGGTGTTGGATCTGGGTCAGGTCCAGGATCTGGCGTTGGGTCAGGATCTGGCGTTGGGTCAGGTCCAGGATCCGGTGTTGGGTCAGGTCCAGGATCCGGTGTTGGGTCGGGTCCGGGGTCCGGCGTTGGATCAGGTTCTGGATCCGGTGTTGGATCTGGCGTTGGGTCAGGTCCAGGATCCGGTGTTGGATCAGGTCCAGGATCCGGTGTTGGATCAGGTCCGGGCTCTGGCTTTTCTACAGTTGTATTTTCGGAAGCTTCATTGTCATCTGGATCAGGATCGTTCTCGTTCCCTTTGGCACTAGCAGAATTCGTTAAAGTGCCAGGAGAATCAGCTTTGACCGTTACTTCAAGTACCGCACCCTCACCATTTGCCAAATCAATGGGATTACAAGTTATCGTGCCGCTTGTTTCAGTGCAACTTAAAAGACCGCTATTATCTTCAGCTGAGACAAACATCACACCTGCTGGCAACACGTCAGTTAAGATAACGCCAGTGGCTGGATCAGGACCGTTATTCGTAACTGAAATTTTGTAGGTAATAGTGTCTCCTACGGCAACCGGATCAGCGGCATCCTTTTTCTCAACCGTAAGATTGGCTTCGTTACTGACCGTTGTATCAATTTTAGTATCGTTATTACTTTTGTCAGTTTCGACCAAGTCACTCAGGGGACTCTCTACAGAGGCTGAGTTAACAATTTCTCCTTCTTGGGTCGGAGACACCACAATTTCTAGTTTGACAACTTGATCTTTGGCAAGGTCACCTAGATTACATGTAACCGTTCCACTGGAATTCGAACAGTTACTAGGTAGCGTAACTACATTGACTCCAGCGGGAAGATTTTCAGTAACAGTAACTCCTTCAGCTGTGTCAGGGCCAAAATTAGTGACGGTCAGGGTATAGGTCAAATTCTCGCCGACACTGACCGGATCAGCGGACTCCGCTTTGGTAATCCCTAAGTCATACTCCGTAATTTTGAGAGGAGTTGGGTCATAAAACTCTCCACTATCTGGGTAGTCTGAGAGTAAGGTTTTAGACCCATCTGGTCCCGGTGGGATTTGATCTCCTGCTAAAGATGCTTGGTTATAAACAACTGCAAATTCTGCATCTTCGGGAATTTGGACATCAACCGTAATTTGGCCTGTTTTATTTGCTGGAACGGTTAAACCTTTGATATTGAAGGTTTTATTGTCAGCTGAAAAATCGACCGTTCCCCCAAAGGGATTATTTACAGATAGGGGTTGATAAACTCGCCCATCTGTTGCGGGCATACTATCCGAAAAATCTACCGTCAACGGAAACCCATTGGGATTCACCACATTGTAGGTATAGGTAACAATCCCTCCTGGTTTAACAGCACTAGGTGATACCGTTTTTTCTATTTTTGGAGCGCCTGTACAAGAAGCCCCATCATTTGCACTAACCTTAGGCGCACTACTCAGAAAGGTTGAAGCTCCAGTGCCAGACTGAACATCAAATCGATAAAATTCTCCTTTATTGTGATAACCAAATAAATTACCAAAGGCATCGAAATAAGTTCCACCGACTGCTGTACTCACAGACGTTTTCTGGGGCTGGAACGTAACGTTCCCTGTTGCCGGATCAATAACTGCAACTTGATCTTTACCGGCATTTACGCCGTACAGTTTGCCATCTACAGGGTTGAAGGCAATATCAGCCACGCCTGGATTAGCTGACAGATTAATGGTTTTCAGGTACTGAGCATTGGCACCAGAAACATCAATTAAATGGAGTTTGTTACCCCTCTGAATATAGTAGGTACCATCAGGGGCAACATCCCCTGAATAACTACTACTGGGTAAACCAGGGGGGATGCCCATAGAAGTAGCTACACCATTGGCATCAATACGATAGACTTCTCCCGTACTAGGGTGTATGCCATAGATAAAGCCATCTTGGACATTGAAGCCAATGGCATTGTATTTAATCCCTGGGCTCGTCCCACCAACAGGGATGAGCTGATAAGGCGTAGTACTGGTGTCAACGATAAAAAGTTGTGTCGGATCTTTCCCTGTTTTGCCTTGAGCTATGAAAAATTTGCCGTCGCAAACAAATGGCTGGCCTTTTTTATCCTGAGCAATTGCTAGATCGCCAAAGGCAAACAATGTCAACAGAAAGGTGCTCAGCGGAACTTGTAAAGCCAGAAATCTCAACCAACGGGACATACTTGCTCCCCCAATACATTATTTGCTAGTTGTCTCTACCACTGGATTCAAAAGGCTCAGTCTCATTTGCACTCGAACTAGGATTGAGAAATTAGAAAACTTTAACGTCAATCATAGATTTCATAGTTGGAAAGTATCATACATATTGAGGAATTGATCTTAAATTGTTGATTGAGCAGAAATCTAGAAGTTCTCGATATAGAGAATCTATGGCGACAAATTCTTTCTGCTTTCTTAGCTAAGCTAGCGATATATCCTATACCTTTATAGAAGGCTGATAACACTTACTGGCTTAAATTTTATTTCTGTAAATATTTTAAACGAATATATCACGTTTGGGTTCCAAGATCTCTCGCAAAATATTAAAATATTGCGAAATGCTTTTGAATTTAGTAATTCTAGTTTTAGGGAAGAATATTAGCCTTAAAAGGCTTGCCTTTTGTTCACCTATAGGTTGAAAAATTCTAAATCTCAAGAGAAATTAGGCTACAAGATTTGTGACAAGAAAAGTTTGGTTCGTTCTTCTTTGGGATTTTGAAAAAATTGCTCTGGAGCAGCTTCTTCAACGACAGTACCTTGGTCCATCAGCAGAATACGGTTTGCTACTTCTCTGGCAAACCCAACTTCATGGGTAACCACGACCATAGTCATACCTGATTCAGCTAACGATTGCATGACGACTAACACTTCTTTTACCATCTCAGGATCAAGGGCAGAGGTGGGTTCGTCGAACAACATAATCTTGGGCTGCATGGCGAGAGCCCGTGCGATCGCAACTCGTTGCTGCTGTCCTCCCGACAACTGTCCAGGATATTTATGGGCTTGCTCCAAAATATCGACCTGTTCCAAAAGCTGCATCGCCACCTCTTCTGCTTTAGTGCGGGGCCAACGTCTCACCCAAATCGGTGCCAAGGTGATATTTTGCAACACCGTCAGATGGGGAAATAAATTAAACTGCTGAAACACCATCCCCACTTCCCGGCGAATCGATTCAATATGGCCGAGGTCTGGGGATAGCTCCATGCCATCAATGACAATCTGTCCTTGCTGATAGTCTTCTAAGGCATTAAGAGTACGAATAAAGGTAGACTTGCCTGACCCTGAGGGTCCCATCAGTACGACTACTTCTTGGCGCTCCACCTTTAAATCCACGCCCTGTAAGACATGAAAAGCGTCGTACCACTTGTGGACATCTGTGGCCACAATAATCGGATTCATTTCAGTCATTGCAGTTTATCTATCAACCGGAATACAACAAGCCTCACTTCACACCGAGTTGACGCTCTAAACGCCGACTTCCCAAAGACATCAGATAACAAAATAACCAGTACAGCAAACCAATAAATAAATACACTTCTCCATGCCGACCAATAAATCGTGGTTGAGAGAGAACGGACCGTGAAATCCCCGTCAGTTCTACAAGACCAATAATCGATAGTAGTGAAGTGTCTTTAAACAATCCAATAAATTGCCCAACAATTGTGGGGATGACCGATCGTAAGGCTTGCGGTAACACCACCAAACTTAAAACCAAAACTGGATTGAGCCCCAACGCTTTGGCTGCTTCCATTTGACCTTGAGGGATCGACTGTAAGCCCCCCCGTACATTCTCTGCCAGATAAGCTGCACTAAAGAGTGTGAGACCACAAATTGCCCGCAAGACTGCATCTAACTGTACTTGGCTTGGCAATACCAGTGGTAACATCACCCCGGCAATAAAGAGAACTCCTATTAACGGTAACCCTCGAATCACTTCGATGTATAAGATACAGAGAGTCCGAATCACAGGTAGGGAACTGCGCCGTCCTAAAGCCAATAGCACACCTATTGGGAATGACAGGGCAATACTAACGACTGCCGTCAGCACGGTCAATAACAACCCTTGCCAAACATTAGTTCCGATGGCGCTTAATCCCAACCCTCCCATTAATAGCCATAGGATCATAAACACGGTTAGGAACCAAACTGAAGGCAAACCTCTGCTGATCAAGCGAGGAGATAGGTGAGCTTTCAACCACGGTCCCCCCAGTAGGTTGAACAAAGCAACACTGCCTATCGCTGCAACCCATATTAGCTCTGGGCGTTGCCCACCCACTAAAGGGGCAACGCTTAAGCCAATTGCAGTCAAAATCCCCACACTGATGGGTACAGTCCGGTTCCACTGAATGACACCTGCTGTCAGGCTGGTTACTGCGGAAACCAGCAATACAATCAACCATACTCGCCAAATTTGGTCGAGGGGAAAGCGGCCGACAAAGAACAAGCGTAAGTTGGCTTGCAAAACCGTCCATTGCGCCTGACTAAACATCCACAGAAATAGACCTTGTCCCCCAAGATAAATAATCCAGAGACTAATCACCGTTAGCAAACAGTTGTACCAAGTGCTGAAGAGGTTGCGGCGCAACCAGATCAATATAGAGGAAGCTGAAGGCGTAATCGGAGATTTCGGCGGCATTGGACTCATTGCTCTATCGCTCAACCAATTGAATGCTGCGGTTGTAGAGATTCATCAGAATTGAAATCAGTAGACTCATTGTTAAATAGATCGCCATTAACAACAGGACAATCTCAACCGAGCGTCCGGTATCTTCTAAGGAGGCAGAGGCGACATAGTAGATATCGGGGTAGCCTACTGCGACGGCTAGGCTAGAATTTTTCGCCAAGTTCAAATATTGACTGGTTAACGGTGGCACAATCACCCTTAAGGCTTGGGGGAACACCACAAATCGCATGACTAGTGTCGGCTTTAGCCCTAAAGCTCGTGCCGCTTCTGACTGACCGATGGAAACAGAGCGAATACCTGCTCGCACGATTTCAGCAATAAAGGCTGCCGTATACAAAGTAAGGCCCAAGAGTAAAGCGGAAAATTCTGATGTGAATTGTAAGCCACCCGTCACCACGAGTTTGTCCACTTGGGGTTGGCTGAGGTCAAACGGTAAGTGCTGGGTGAACAGGGCGATGCCTCCTGCCAAGCCCATGAGCAATAGTAATGGCCATAACCAGGCAAAGATGATGCGTCCCTGCTCGATTTGTAACCGAGTAAGGTAGCGCCATAGCAAGAAGGCCAGTACACTGCCGATGCCCAAAGCTATTAGCCAGGTCGAGGTTGATGCATTAGCCCGTAGCCAGGGGAAAGCCACTCCATTTTTGCTAAGAATGATTGGTCCCGGAAGTTGAATTCGATTTTCAAAGGTTGGCAGCTTCAAGAAAACAGCCAAATACCAGAACAGTAGCTGTAGCAGTAAGGGAAAATTCCGCAAGGTTTCCACATACACCGTTGCTAGCTTACGAACTAGCCAGTTATCTGATAGGCGAGCAATCCCCACTCCAATACCAATAATGGTCGCTAAAAAAATTCCCAGAACAACGACCCGCAGGGTATTGAGAAGGGCTACCCCAAAAGCCAGAGCAATGTTATCCGTCGGTGAATACTCGATTAGAGTTTCACCAATACTGGGTCCAGATTTAGTGAACAAAAAGTCAAAGCCAAAGGGTAAGCGCAGACGCTGCAGGTTTTGAATGAGATTGGCACCGAAGTAAACAATAACCAATCCAATTAGAAGTAGAACCAATGCTTGGAGCATCCCATCCCTCACACGGGGTTGGCGCCATCTTGGTCCCTGGCGAAGCTTGGCCATGAAGTTTTCCAGCAATTCGTAAGATGACTCTACCAGACACCAGGGGGCATAGAAGTTAGTTATTAGAGGAGAGGGGGAAATGTTCCTTCACCCAGGCTTGTGCTTGGTTAAGATCTCTGAGCTCCCCATCTAAGGTAGCGGCCCAAATAGCTGTCAACATCTCTTTAAACTGTCGACTGGGGCGATACCCTAATTGAATCAAGTCCTTCCCCGTTAGTAACGGTTTTCGGCCAGACCAATCAGATAGATATTGCCACAGCCATTGACGCCTTCTGACACTACTATGAATCCCTACTAAAATCAGTGTTGAGATGGGGTGAGGCTCCAATAGGGCTGCAATCTGACTAGGGGATGCCTGGATAGGTTGATTTTCCAACTCTTGCAATACCCCATCCAGGGCCTGAAGTCTCTGTTGAGTCGGTTCGGGTAAATGCAAATTCGTTGCTACTGAGCAGCGTTCCATTGTGGGTAAGGCGGTCAGCAACACTTCTAGAATCAGCAACCAAACCGGGATTTCTGGATGAGCTTGCTCAAATATGTTGTACCAACGAATCGCTAACCGCACTCGCTGCCACCACTGTTTATCTATCTGTAACTGAGGATGTATACATTGCAAAGCACCTAAGTTAGCTAGCAAAGTCAAGGCTCTCACCCAGTGAGATGTTTGAAAAATATACTTCAGTTCGTTCTTGAGGCGAGATTGTAAAGCTGGTGCTTTATCCTTCTCTGCCTGGACTTGGGTATAGATACCACTTGCGATCGCATGGCGAATATACGCTTCGGTATGCTCTCCAATCTCAAATTCTAGTCGAGTCGCGAACCGCACCGCCCGAAAGATTCGCGTGGGATCTTCAATAAAGCTATTGGGATGTAAGACCCGAATCTGGCAATCCTGCAAATCCACCACCCCCCCGAAAAAATCCAGTAGCTCGCCGCTCGGCTGGGGCTGAAATCCCTGGCGTGTCAATCTAACTGCCAAGGCATTAATCGTAAAATCCCGTCGATACAGGTCCTGACGGATAGAGCTGGCTTCCACCTCTGGATTAGCTGCAGGGTAGGGATAAAATTCACTGCGAGCCGTCGCAATATCAACGGAAAATCCGGCTAACTCCGATCCAGAGGGCCAAATAAGAGCCGCCGTTTGGAACTGGCCATACACCTGTAATTGAGTTTCAGGATAGGCTTCCTGCAAGGCTTGAGCGAGGGCAACCCCTGCAGCTTTTGCCGTTGTTTCCACGCCATCGACAACAAGATCGAATTCCTTAACGGTAAAGGGCTGGCTAGGACCCGACAGCAGCAAATCGCGAACTGCTCCTCCCACAAGGTAAAGTTGCCAACCTTGAGTAGTAGCAGCATCAGCCGCAGTCGTTAACAGAGTATGCAACGTCGGAGACAGTTGCGACCTCAGTTGCTCCTGAATGGATGTGCGTACCACTTTTTGATGGGCCGGAAGTACAGGATGCTTGAGCTGATGCAACTGCCGCAGAATATCCGTGCGTGTCACAATCCCCACTAGTTGACCCTGTTCCACCACCGGCAACCGACCAATATCATAGGTAACCATCATCAGTTCAATTTCAGGCAGGGAAGTATTCAGATCAATCGTGCGGACCGGGGCTGTCATATACCCCTTTACTGGTGCATGCCCAAAGCCATGATGGAGGGCGATATCTAGATCCCGCCGAGACAAAATTCCCACTAACTGATCCTCGTTATTAACCACCGATAGCCCAGAATGTCCGTATCGCAATAAAATCCGCCGGGCTTGATCGATGGTAGTCGTAGGGCGAATGGTTCTGACTGGGGAAGACATCAAGTCAGCAGTCATGGGCGGAAAGGGCATCTGCTCAAGCAGCGTTGCCACTAGGTCATCTATCACCGCTTGAGGCATTTCTGTTTTCAACGTTACGGCAGCTGCACGGGCATGTCCCCCACCCCCTAGGGGTTGCAATAGCCCATTCAGATCAACCCCCTCGACCCGAGAACGGCCAATCACGCTTAGTTTTTGGGATTCAGCCTTGCCATAGACATGCCCCAGCAAAAAACTGTCACTATCGTGCAAAAGCATGAGCTGTGAGGTCAGACTGGCTAAGCCGGGCACATAAATCTCTGTCTTTAACATCACCCAAGACAAGGAGTTCCCACGTCTAGACTGGGTTTGCGTTAACTCCAAGGCTTGAGCCAGCAGATCTTGTAAATCTGAGGGAAAAACAGGTTCGGTATACTCTGCGATCGCCCGTTGATTGGCCCCTTGTCCCATCAACCAGGTCAAAGCAGCCGCATCCCGAACCGTCGAACTAGGGTAAGTGAGAGATCCCGTATCCACATGAATTCCCAAAGCCATTGCCGTCGCCACCGTTACGGGCAGCTCCAGGTGTTTTCGCTGCAGCTCTTCCGCGATCAGAGTAGTGGCTGCGCCCACCGCTTCAAGAGTCATCTGATCGGTGGCAATATCTCCTGTTGTTGACAGATGGTGATCGTAGATTTTGACTTGAACTTGGGGAAGATCAAGCCAGTGTGCAGCGGGCCCCAAAAGCTTACGCCGTTGGGCATCTACGATCGTAATCGAGCGAAGCTGTTCTACATTGACAGCCCGATGCTCAATCAGGGGAAATTGATCCCGATAGAGCCCCAGAAACTCCCGAACCGTTGGATGGGCTCCACCACACAGAACAATTCGAGTCCCTGGATGCAAATGAGTGATACCGACAGCAGCTCCCAACGTATCAAAGTCTGCCGTTCGATGACATAAAACAATATCCATCCAGCCTATTTACATCCCAACGCTTACTGCCCCATCGACTTCAGTCAAGTAAATCCCCTCTTTTAGGGTATGATTATCTGGCGTAGGCACTATCAAATGCCTAGTTAATTTGCTTATATTTAAACTTCTTTCAGGACTGGATTGGGAGAGAATCATGTCAGTATTGTTTCAACTTTTAATTGCTGCTTTCGTTGCCTTATCTTTTGCAATGATAATTGGCGTACCTGTGGTTTTCTCTACAGGTGATGCATCGGACGACGCTAATAAACTCATTTGGGGTGGTGCTGCTGCATGGGTTACTTTGCTATTCGTAGCGGCATTAGCCTCTATCGTTGTTATCTAGGTTCCTTCCTAAATCATGAACCTTGAGCATTTATGTTTCAAGCATCAAGCTCAAATGTTCTAGGAATCGCTTTTGTATTCTGATCTGTGTCTTTAAATTGATAAAGGTTAAGGCAAACTGGAATGGCTGTCTTTGAAGGCAAATTTACGCATTCGGCATCCTTCCGGTTTGCTATTGTTATTGGACGTTTTAATGACCTGGTGACCAGCAAACTGCTGGCAGGTTGCCAAGACTGTCTACATCGTCATGGCGTTGACACCAATGAAGCTGGGACTCAGGTTGACTATATTTGGGTGCCAGGAGGCTTTGAGATTCCCCTAGTTGCTCGACAGCTGGCCTTATCTCACTGCTACGATGCTGTCATTTGCTTAGGGGCAGTCATCCGTGGTCACACCCCTCATTTTGATTATGTTGCGGGTGAAGTTTCCAAAGGGATAGCGGCGACGAGTTTACAAACGGGTGTTCCAGTCATTTTTGGCATTCTGACCGTAGATAGTATGCAACAGGCCCTTGAACGGGCAGGCATAAAAAGCAACAAAGGCTGGGATTTTGCCATGAATGCCTTAGAAATGGCTAGCCTAATGCATCAGCTCCGACCACAGCTAGCTGTAACGGATGCTAATAATCAAAGTCTAGGCGAAACAGCCGTATTACCTCCAGGCGTAAGCAACGCCCAAGCCTCTAATGCTTTGAAGTCTGAATCCAATAATTCCTAATTTATTGACAGACCCGGCTACATTTGAGAAGCTAGGTAAGCAAGAGTTTTATTTGCGGGTATAGCTCAGTGGTAGAGCGTCACCTTGCCAAGGTGAATGTCGCGCGTTCGAATCGCGTTACCCGCTTTTTTAAAGTCAATTCTCTTCCCATAAACTTCAGGTAGAATGGGGGAATCTTCGCTAACCATTTTCATCTGTTGTTGCAAAAGGTGAAAATATTGATTCCGTCTCTCCCCCTAAAGTTGGAGCAATGATTCTGGATCATCGATACCTCCATATTGCAGGCTAGATCATCTGAAGGAACCTGTTAGTTCGTGCCTTCCACGAAAGTCAACAAAATAGACATAAGTAGTCCTTATCCATGTCCCTGTCGACGGCATGGTCACCTTAGCCCCATCATTCTCACAGAGGCCCTCGGGTGTGAGCAATGTCATCGTGTTTTTGTTGTGAAACCTGATGGGTATACGATTGAACAGTGTTCAGACTACCCCCATCAAAGTTGGTATTGGACTGGGCGTCGGTGGCAACCCTCCCGAAAAAGGAAACCCCTATTTTATTTGCGGTTACTTCTATTCTGGCTACTGGTCATGGGCATAATTGTATTAGTCCTATTCCCAACGCTTCTTCCCTTGTCTTTCAAGAGGGAGTTTCGGTTCGGCCTTGCTGTATTCATGGCAGTCCCCACTCTTCACCTCGGTTCATATCTTTATCGACGTTAATTGATGTTTTTTGCCTATGGATGCTGCTCAAAGATTTGACCTGAACACAACAGTGCATCAGGCTCACATTGCCTCGCAGAAACTAGCACTTCTGCCACATCCAAAGCGTAATGAATTGCTGCGTTGTTTGACTCGAATCCTGCAAGATCGCCAGGATGATTTGTTAGAAGCAAACACCATAGATTTAGAAGTCAGTCGTGACCTAGCCATTCCCGCCCTAGTTTTGAACTGGCTAAAGCTAGCTCCAGAACGTCTGCAAACCTTGGGGCTGATGTTGAGCCATTTGGCAACAACAACTGACCCGTTGGCTATGACCGCCTTTCCCCAATCCACCTTTATGGTGGCTCCAGGCTATGCCAAATTACAACCCCGTGGCGTCATTGCCTTTATTTATGAGGCGTTTCCAGACTTAGCGTTGTTGCTAGCCGGTATGTGCTGGAAAACGGGCAATGCCTTATTGCTGAAGGGAGGAACTGAAACTAAGCATTCTAACCAGGTTGTCACCGAACTACTCCATGCTGCCTTGACAGCAGCTGATTTACCCTTAACTTGTGTGCAATCTATCCCTTGCGATCGCAACATTTCAATCTCCGATCTCGTTTCCCGAGACCTGCCCATCGATCTTGTAGTGCCTTACGGTCGCCCCAGCTTGGTCCAACAGGTTGTGCATCAGTCTACCGTACCCACTTTGCAGTCTGCCATGGGTAACTGCTATCTTTTTTGGTCTGACTCGGGCAGTACAGACTTGACCCGCTCCATGATTATCAATAGCCATCAAGGCAGTCCAGATGCGGTCAATGCCATTGAAAAAGTCTTACTGACCCCTAACATTAAACAGTCTCGACTCACGCTCCTATGGAGTACGCTCAAGGATAAAGGGTTTGAGCTACGGGGAGATGCCACCCTGGCAGCTGAGTTCCCAGAGTTAATCCTGGCCACTAGGGAAGAGTGGCAGCAGCCTTATCTCCAAAAAATTGTGGCTTTTCGCGTCGTTGATGATTTAGCCGATGCCCTCAACTGGATCAACCGCCATAGCAGTCATCACGCTGATTGCTTAGTCACTGATTCTTATCAGGACAGTCAACAATTTATCCAAGGTGTTCGCAGTTCTCAAGTATTTATCAACACCAGCCCTCAATTTTTGAGACAATCCAGTGGGCCCGGAGGATCTCTCGCAATCGGAATGAGTTCCGCCAAAAGCCTTTCTCCTGGGGTGATTAGCCTTGAAACCTTAATGACTTCCAAGCAAATTATTCAAACCTCGTGACGAAACCTTATTCAAGGATCCATTAACCAAAGGTTGAACCATTCCATCCCCACATCATGCCCTTTGCATCCGCAAACTCAATATAAATTCGCTGTTTAGGGACTCCTAAAGCGGTTTCAAGCTGTTGGCAAAACTCCTGGCTCATCGCTTGCGTCTGAGGACTACTCATGGTGCCTACACTTTTAATTTCCACGTAACATACGGGCTCGGTCGTGCCAGCAAAAGTCATAGGCATTTCTGCTTCAAAAGCTGTCATCACATAGGATTCTGGCTTCCCCAAATGCTGAGCTAACCGAGCAGACAATTGTTTTAATAAGGTCTCCACAACAGGCTTCTCAGGAGCATCTATCGAAGATTGCACTTTAATTAGAGGCATAATAGTTGGTTAGCATGTAACGATAATCTAATTAAATCAAGAGTGGACGCCCCAAGCTACCCCGAACATCATCAATGGATGGAAAAAGCGATTTCTTTAGCGTCTCAAGCAGGTGATGCCGGAGAAGTGCCAGTAGGAGCTGTTATTGTAGGCCCAAAAGGAGACTGCATTGCGGAAGGTGAAAATAGACGCGAACGCGATCACGACCCTACCGCTCATGCAGAAATCGTAGCTATCAGAGCTGCTAGCCAAGTCATGCAGTCCTGGCGACTACATGAGTGCAGCCTTTACGTCACTCTTGAACCCTGCCCAATGTGTGCCGGGGCAATTATCCAAGCTCGTATGGGCTTGTTGGTCTATGGAGCCCATGATCCGAAAACCGGAGCCGTTCGAACTGTTCTTAACCTACCGGATAGCTCTTGCTCCTTCCACAAACTTCCAGTCGTTGCGGGCGTCCAAGAGCCAACCTGCCGTCAACAACTACAAGATTGGTTTGCTCGAAAACGACAACAGCAAAAAGCGCAGTCCCCATCCCCTTAGGATCAATACTCACTTTGAGTCGATCTTCTACAGGCGTTCTTGAATCGTATTAATTAAGCGATTGACGTCTTTAATTTGGTTCAATTCAACGGTATCTATGAAAATATCAATTTGACCTTGGTCTTCCTTCAAAATAATGGGATAGGAATACGTCTGTTTCGACTTGAGTGAATTTAGGTCGTTTACCTTTTGCTCATATTCATCCTTATGCAAAAATTCCATGGGAACTGAAGAGGATTTTCTAAAGGCTTGCCAGGCTGACCGTTCTGTAAAGGTATCGTGGGTCAACATACATAAATTGCAGCTATAGGTATCCGGTGACAATACCTTGTGGGCAATGTCCAGCGCAACATTAACCAAACCGGCATCAGCATTGTAGATGAATATTAATTTAGCCATTCTTCGAGACAGTGGTACCGTCTAAAAACTGCTCTATTGCTTTATCCCGGAGATGGCAACAGTCAGTGGTTTCAGACTCATGGGTAGAACCACTAGGGGAAGATCGTCTTAACTGCTCCACTTCTTGTTCTAGACTTTCAAGCCGATCCACTAGATAGCGAATGGCCTGAGCTTCAGAATCTGGAAGGCGAGCATGATCCAATGGATCCACTTTTGCCCCTCCTCGGTAAACAATGCGCCCTGGAACACCAACAATCGTGCAGCCTGAGGGTACATCTCGTAATACAACGGACCCCGCTCCAACCCGCACATTACTGCCTAGGAGGATATTGCCCAGAACTTTGGCACCCGCACCAATCACAACATTTTCCCCCACGGTGGGATGCCGTTTCCCCGTTTCTTTTCCTGTTCCACCTAACGTCACCCCCTGATAAATCAGGCTAAAATCACCGACAATCGCCGTCTCTCCAATCACAATCCCCATGCCATGATCAATAAACACACCTTTCCCCAGGGTAGCGCCAGGATGAATTTCGATTCCTGTGAGAAAGCGAGAGACATGTGAGATAAGCCGAGGAAAGAAGGGCAAGCCTAAGATAAATAGCCAATGGGCAAAGCGGTGTAACAGAATAGCTTGTAAGCCCGGATAGCAGACCAACACTTCCAACCAGTTGCGAGCTGCAGGGTCTCGGTCGAAAATGATCTGAAAATCAGTTTTAAGTGTCTTCAGCACAGGGTCAGCCTTTGAAGGTAAGACAGGACCTTTTTATCCTAGCGTCTTTGCGAAGGACAAAGATCGGCAATCCGAACATTGGCGGTAGAAGAATAACAGTAGCTGGTTAACATTCAATATTGCTGACTCCCCTAATCGTACTGCTAGGCTCATCGGCAACTATGAGAGACTTTTAATGATGTGCCCACGTCATACTAAGGGAAGAAAGCTTGGCTTTATGCCGATAGATCCTCAGTCTGCTCAAGGTTTTCGAGCATAAAATCAGTCCTTGAATTTCTGACTATCTCCCTGCAATGTCTTTGAATTTTCTCCATCAGCAAAGATGTCGTTCTGCCTTTGCGATTATCCTGTTTGTCTGCACTGGCATACCCTCTGGTTGCTCTCACAGTTATGCGAAGCCACATCTACCCATTAGCGTTGACTGGAACCGATCCACTGGCTCTGCGCGCAATATTTATAGCTTAAATCTTTGGTCTGCAACTGATTCAGCTATAGGATCGAATCTCAAATTTGGAGAACAATTGGGTAAAATCCGTCCCTCTATCTGTCGACTTCACGCAGCTGAAATGCTCAAAGTGGGTCATAGGAAAGCGTGGATTGATCAAAATGGAGAATGGGATATTGGCAAAATTGATGCCATTTTGCAGAATATTGCTCCTCACTGTGAGGATATTATGATCTCTATCCCCAGTTGGTCACCCACGCTATATCAAGGCTCTCAACTTCCATCTGAGAAGCACAGAGCTTTTGCTCTATGGTGTGCCCAGCTCGTTCGCTCAGTCTCTGACAGGCACTCGGTTTGGTATTTTGAAATACTCAACGAAAAAGACCCCGAATACAACGGCAATTCCCAGGAACTTGCTGAGTTGGCGAAGCAAACTGCAGATGCAATGAAGAGAGCCAATCCAGCCATTCGTATTGTTGTTGGCGCTTGGACTCACCCCTATGACAAACGTGATATTCAAGCATTTTTAGAAGCTTCCAGAAATAGTGATATTCAGGCTTTTTCCTACCATCAATATGGTACACACCAACCTTCCACCGATCCCTTCAAGCTATACAAAACCGCCAAAGTCATTGGCCAACGTCCCAAAGCCATTCGTCAATGGATGAACCAAAAAGGATTACAGGATGCTGAGCTATTCCTCGGGGAGACCCATATGTTCACAACCTGGGATAGGGACAAACAAAGGTTGATGCGCACCCATCATGGAGCCGTGTTTTTAGCCCTAGTCTTTCAGCAAGCCGCTCAGCACAACGATATTGATGGCATTTTCCCTTGGAACGATGCTGACCATACCTATGGTCTTTTTAATCACAAGGATGGAACCTATTCTTTGCGCCCAGCGGGATATGTGCTCAAACTGCTGAGACAATATTTTAGCCGTGGCCAGCGAATTCACGTCTCGGCCCCCAGAGGAATTGATGTCTTTGCTGTCAGAGGCCAAAACTCCCATAGCCTTATGATTGTCAATAGTCACACCTATCCCAGCAAGAGCACTCGCCTAGACATGAAGGGTTGGCAGCCCACCCAGCAAACCTATCAAATTTACACGATTGACTCGGGTGGAATACGGACGAGCCAGCAGGTTTGGGACAAGCAGCAATTCCAGACCTTGCACTTACCCAATGACTCTGTCTCTTTCTTGGTTTTTCCTGGTGAAGATAGCCCAGATGTCGATGAGAGAGCGACATGATGACAGGCCACTTAATCCAACCACGAATCCCGCAAAGGAGGAAATTGTCCTCGGTGTTTACGGGCCAGCATGGCTTTTTCAAGGAGAACGAGCAACCCTGGCGCTTCTTGTTCAATTGTCAGTAGAAGACGCTCACCTAGAGCGACATCACCCGGATCTACCCCCGTTTCCATTACCTCTCGCAAACGGGGCATTGCCCAGCTATCTACCATTTCCACCAAACCACTAAAACAGCGATCAAACTGTCGCTCAGTCATGATGGCGTCTTCCAATGGAAATTCAATAATGGCCCGAATTTCACCATCAGACGCATCATATTCCCACTGCAACATCTTAGTCTCCCAAGAGATCACTAACATGGTTTGCAGAATAGCAGCCTTATGAGGGTGGTTTTGGACACCCGTGAGAACCTCAGGCACAAAAAGCTTAAAGAACTCTCCCTCTTCATCGAGCTGAATCACGATCAAAAAATCTTCAACATGTTCAGCTTCGACTTGAGTGATAATCCGTGCCTTATCGGACTGGATCTCGTAAATCAGCCCTTGTTTATCTAAGTACCCAGAAATTTGCTCTAACGTAGCGCCCATAAGGGCATCCTCTTCTTAAGTTATGGTGGGTGTCTGTCCCAAGTCTAGTGTGACAGGTTTCTTGAAATTGGCAAAACCTATTGATTTTGCGACTCAGGAAGTTGCTGGTGGGCTTGTGCCATTTTTTGTCGATCCAGAGTAAAGACTAAAGTAGCCAAGGGTGGCAAACAGAGATCTAAAGAGTAAGGGCGGTTATGAAAAGCCCATTCATCTGTCCATTTCCCGCCTAGATTCCCCATATTACTCCCTCCGTACTGACGACCATCGCTATTAAATCGCTCGACATAATAGCCTGATTCTGGCACCCCAACTCGGTAATGACTATGGGGTTGAGGCGTCAAGTTACAGACCGTGAGTACAAACTCATCAGAATCCTTCGCACGACGAACAAAGGAGATGACACTATGGCGAGTGTCATTACAGTCGACCCACTCAAAACCGTCATAGCTGAAGTCGTTGGTGAATAAGGCAGGCAATTCTTTATAAAGATGGTTCAAGTCCGTCACAAATTTCTTGAGATTTTGATGGGAGTCATACTCCAAGAGTTGCCAGTCCAGATCACCCCAGACGTTCCACTCACTCCATTGGCCAAACTCCATGCTCATAAACAGAGTCTTTTTGCCAGGATGGGTAAACATAAAGGTGTATAGACATCGCAAGTTGGCGAACTTCTGCCATTCATCTCCTGGCATTTTGCCCAGCATGTTGCTTTTGCCATGAACAATTTCATCGTGAGACAGGGCCAACATAAAGTTCTCACTAAAGGCATACATGATGCTGAATGTGACGTTGTTTTGATGAAATTGGCGGAACCAAGGATCCATGTTGAAATAATCCAACATGTCATGCATCCATCCCATATTCCATTTGAGGTTAAAGCCTAGACCACCGACATAGGTGGGCCAGGACACCATGGGCCAGGAGGTTGATTCCTCGGCAATTGAGAGAATACCAGGGTAGTAGCTGAAGAGTACGTCATTCAGGTGGCGGAGGAAATCAGCCGCTTCGATATTTTCGGCTCCCCCATATTCATTGGCCACCCACTCACCATCTTTGCGACAGTAATTGAGATAGAGCATCGAGGCGACGGCATCGACACGGATGCCGTCGATATGGTACTTGTCGAACCAAAAGAGGGCATTGGCAATGAGAAAATTCTTGACTTCCTTGCGGCTGTAATTGAAGACCAGCGTACCCCACTCTTTATGTTCTCCTCTACGGGGATCAGCATGCTCATATAAATGGGTGCCATCAAAAAAGGCTAAACCATGGCCGTCTTTGGGGAAATGCCCAGGAACCCAATCAACAATGACTCCAATGCCTTGTTGGTGGCATTGATCGACAAAATGCATAAAGTCTTCGGGTGTTCCATACCGTGAAGTACAAGCGTAGTAGCCCGTCACTTGATAGCCCCAAGAACCGTCAAAGGGATGCTCGGCAACAGGCAGTAGCTCTATATGGGTAAAGCCGAGGTCTTTAACATAGGGAATCAATCGATCTGCTAACTCCCGATAAGTTAGGAATCGAGCTCCAGGCTTAAGTTCAGAAACAATAACGGGAGGCAGTGGATGTCCTTCTTCCGATTGCGAAGGTTCGTCAGAAGAGGCATGCATCCAGGAGCCCAGATGAACTTCGTAAATTGAAATCGGTTGGGCTAAAGCGTCTGCATTGCGTCGCTGCTCCATCCAAGACCCATCGGACCAGCTGTAGGAGTTGAGATCTGTGACGATAGAAGCCGTTTTTGGCCGAACTTCTTGTTGAAAACCATAGGGATCAGATTTCTCGTAAATGTGGCCCTCATGATTTTTGACTTCGTATTTATAATGCTCACCAATGCTCAATTCTGGAATGAACAATTCCCAAATCCCCGATGGTCCCTTGCGCATCTGATGCTGGCGCCCATCCCATGCATTGAAGTCACCCAAGAGAGAAACATTGCGTGCACTGGGGGCCCAGAGGGCAAAATAAACACCTTCAACGTCGTCTACAGTGGTGAGATGCGCGCCTAGCTTTTCATAGATGCGGTGGTGATTTCCTTCAGCAAATAAATGCTGATCGTATTCTGTGACTCGGGGGGATTTGAAAGCATAGGGATCGTACAAGACTTGCTCATGGCTTCCCGTTTTAACCCGAAGTTGATAATTCAGTGCTCCAGGGATAGGAACTTCACACTCAAAGAAGTGAGGATCATGAACACTCTGCATGGGATATTCCTGTCTGTGCCCAGGACATACCACGGAAATTGCATCTGCTTTTGGCCAATATACCCGTACAACCCACCCTGATTTGCCGTCCTGACTAGGATGGGGACCGAGAATCTCGAAGGGATCGTGATGGTGATTCCAAACAATTCGATTGACTTGATCGGCAGTAAGAGGGGTGGACATGAAATTACCTAACTGGGGATAAGAGGGCTAAGAGTTATGGCATCGGGCAAGTGCCGATTTTACCTTTTTTGAAGCAGAATCCGATCAACGAATTTTAGAATGAGTCGATTTGACTCTGGCGTGGGGTGGAGGTTATTAAGGATGGCTTGTAAAGCTCCATCCGTCTCCAGATACCGATCTTGATAACGGGTAATGCGGGCAGCTAAATCATGGTGGTCCACCTCTGGATGAAACTGAAAGCCATAGAACGGTTTATCCATTACTTTAAAGGCATGGTAGGGACAACGCTCTGTAAATGCCAGTAATTGGGTGTGGGGCGGCAGTTTGAATGCCCGCTCTTTATGGCCAGAAACGACTAAAAATTGATCGGGAGTATCTGAGAACAACCGATCTTCGCTTGCAACTGACGTCAACTGCATTGGATAAATCCCCATTTCCATGTTTTTGGGATCATGGATGACTTTCCCGCCTAAGGCCTCAACCCCTAACTGGAAACCGAAGCAGGAGGCAAACACAGGAATAGCTTGATCGACACAATGCTTGAGTAATTGCTTGGCAGATTGCACGAATGGATACTGATCGGGCTTGAGGACTGAAGCGTCGCTTGATCCGCCGACGAAGACAGCATCATAAGTATCTGCATAGTCAGGGGCAAAATTGGGTTGATCAAACACGTTAAGGACGGCGAACTGTTTTTCATCTAGCTGACCATGACGTGCAAACTCCTGTAGCTCTTCCCTTCGTGTCACTTGATCGTCACGAATTTGCAGATAGAGGATATGGAGTTTTGCTCGATCTATAGTCATAAAAAGCCGTTATAGATAATTCTTAAGAAGAAAATACAGTGGCATCCGCCCAATTGATATGGCTAAAGTCACCACTAGCCTTTAGCAATCGTGAGCAAGACAGAGCTGTTGTAAGCACAACGCAGTCCTAAATTCCATTCATAACTTAATGCTCCTTCATAATCTCATTTGATGCTAAAGTATTTCTTAATAATTAGATAGAATTGGCGTTATGACCCTTTCTCAAACTGCGGTCTCGCGTCCCCAGATCTTTATCTGTACACTACTGAGTTCAGTATCTTTAGTTGACCTTTTGAGCCAGATTTTGGAGGGCGAACGTTATAGTTTGGTTCATGCTACCTATGACAATTTCTTGGAGATAGTTGAACAAGGCAAACATCGTATTGATTGCCTCATTGTCGAAGAGAATGCCGCACTCCCTAAAATTGTGAGTCATTTGCACCGTGAAGCGATTTTGTTGCCTGCTGTGCTGCTACAGGTTGAGGCATCGGTAGCCAATATTCCTCAATCAAATTCACTGGATAGTGCTCAGCAACAAGATAGTTGTTACCACATTGCTGAAGTGAGGGTGGAGTATGCCCCAGAAGATGTTGTGTCCAGTATCGATCGTGCGATCGCACAATTCCTACAGCTCTCTAAAGCATGTCGTTTACCCACTGCAGCGAAAAAACAACATGCAAGTGCAGTCATCCAGAACAGTCTAGCGACTCAGCAGCAACGCCTGTCCCAAAAGCTAAAAGAACGTCTGGGTTATATTGGCGTTTTCTACAAACGAAATCCTCAGCAGTTCTTCCACCAACTTACTGAAGAAGAGCAAGCGGACTACTTAGCGACGTTTAAGCGGGATTATCGAGATATCATTCTCAACTATTTTCGGCAGGATAGTAATGTTAACCAAGAAATTGATGACTTCGTGACTCAAATCTTCTTTGTTGATATCTCAATCTTAAAAATATTAGAAATTCATATGGAGTTAATGGATGCTTTTGCTAAAAAACTAAAGCTAGAAGGCCGCAATGAAGATATTCTGCTGGACTATCGCTTAACCTTAATTGATATCATGGCCCATTTATGTGAGATGTATCGTCGCTCCATCCCTAAAACCCGTTAGTTATTCAAGACAGATCAACCGTAATCCCCTGCCATGAGCCCTATTAGAAAGACCTATGTTCTTAAACTCTATGTTGCTGGCAATACACCCAACTCTGTCAGAGCTTTAAGAACACTAAATCATATTCTTGAAACTGAATTTCAAGGCGTTTATGCCTTGAAAGTAATTGACGTATTAAAAAACCCACAACTTGCCGAAGAAGATAAGATTTTAGCCACACCTACCTTAGCAAAAGTCTTGCCCCCTCCAGTTCGCAAAATTATCGGCGACCTTTCGGATCGTGAGCGAGTCTTGATTGGTTTAGACCTGCTCTATGAAGAACTTTCCGATGGCATTATGGAGTACTAATCCCACATAATACTGAAGTGACTTTGTATCATTCTGCTTTTATTCGACTTTTAAAATTTTTATTTATTACGGTTTAAATGACCAATGAAAAAAAGCAACTCATCCCAGCATAAAAATAATCATAAAAAGAAAGTCGAAGTAAAAAAGATCCTGACTCGTATCGAAGGCTTTGACGATATTAGTCATGGTGGCATACCGGTGGGGCGAACCACCTTGGTCAGTGGCACCTCTGGAACTGGGAAAACAATGTTCGCGATTCAGTTCCTCTATCACGGCATTGTTTACTTTGAGGATCCGGCTGTCTTTGTCACCTTTGAAGAATCTCCAAAAGACATTATTCAAAATGCATTGAGTTTTGGGTGGGATCTTCAACAATTAATGGATGATGGAAAATTATTCATTTTGGATGCTTCTCCTGATCCAGAAGGACAAGATATAGCGGGAGAATTTGACTTATCCGCATTAATTGAGCGCATTCAGTATGCGATTAGCAAGTATCAGGCCAAAAGAGTTGGTGTTGACTCCGTTACTGCTATTTTTCAGCAATATGATGCCGCGAACGTCGTGCGGCGAGAAATCTTTCGATTAACCGCTCGCCTCAAGCACATTGGGGTGACGACCGTCATGACCACGGAGCGTGTTGATGAATATGGTCCTGTGGCTCGGTACGGCGTTGAAGAATTTGTGTCTGACAATGTGGTCATTGTTCGCAATGTCTTAGAGGGGGAGCGCCGCCGCCGCACCTTAGAAATTCTGAAATTACGAGGCACCAGCCATATGAAAGGAGAGTATCCTTTCACGATTACGGCTGATGGCATTAATATCTTCCCGCTAGGAGCAATGCGCCTTACTCAGCGATCGTCTAATACCCGCGTCTCTTCTGGGGTAGAAACTTTGGATGAGATGTGTGGGGGTGGGTACTTTAGGGATTCGATTATTCTCGTGACGGGTGCAACGGGAACTGGAAAGACCCTACTCGTTAGTAAGTTTTTAGAAAACGCTTGTAAGAATGGTGATCGGGCCATCTTATTTGCCTATGAAGAATCCCGGGCTCAGCTCTCCCGAAACGCTTACTCCTGGGGGATTGACTTTGAAGAGATGGAACAGAAAGGGTTGCTAAAAATTCTTTGTGCTTACCCAGAATCAGCGGGATTAGAAGATCATCTGCAACAAATTAAGTCTGAAATTGCAGACTTTAAACCCTCACGTATTTCCATTGATTCCCTATCTGCTTTGGCACGGGGAGTGAGCAATAATGCTTTCCGTCAGTTTGTCATTGGAGTGACTGGGTTCGCTAAGCAAGAAGAAATTACGGGGTTCTTCACCAATACCACCGATCATTTTCTCGGATCAAATTCCATTACTGAATCTCATATCTCTACGATTACAGATACGATTCTGATGCTGCAGTATGTGGAGATACGGGGAGAAATGTCCCGTGCCATCAATGTCTTCAAGATGAGAGGATCTTGGCATGACAAAGGGATTCGCGAGTATTCAATTAGTCATCAGGGACCGGAAATTAAAAAAGCCTTCCACGATTTTGAAGGCATCATCAGTGGTACGCCTACCCGCGTTTCTTTAGATGAAACACGCAACTTATCTCGGATTATGCAAGATGTTAAAAGCTTAAGTGAAGATGATGTGCTATAGGCAGGGGTTAGCAGGGAAGTCTGGTAGTCCTAATTCGGCAACGCCCTGTTGTAGTTGTTCTGCAGCGATACTATTGTCATGCTTTCGATGCAGAGCAATGGCTTGACTAAAGGCGTGTTGGCAGGCCTGAAGCTGTCCTTGCTTGAATAAGGCGACCCCTAGATTCTGGTAAGCCTCTGCATAGTCAGGCTGTGCTTGGATAGCTTGTTGGTAGGCTGCAATTGCCCCCGCCAAATCTCCCATCGCTCTTAGGGTTAACCCTAAGTTGTAATAGCCCACCGCCCATTCAGGCTGGAGAGTGATGACCTGTTGATATTGGTGGCTAGCCCGCTCGTATTGGCCACAGGCTTGGAGCAAGTTTGCCCAATTATTGTAAGCCCCGAGCTTTAATAGCTCAGGTAAGTTCTGCTGTACCGCCTGCTGATAGTGCTGAAGGGCCAGGGTGACCTGCCGGCATCGAGCGTAGGTGTGGCCCAGATGGTAATGCAGTTCATAGAGAATGGAGGGTTCAGGTGGATGTAGGTTCAGTCCTTTTTGCAGCAGCTCTATCCCCTGTTCAACTTGACCCATATCGACATACAAAGCCCCCAGTTTGCTGCATAGATAAGCATCTTTCGGATCTTGGGTGAGGGCGGCGGCCATGATTTGGCAGGCGCGTTGATGTTTGTTACGGGTTGCGATCGCATCTGCCTGATAGCCAAAATGCTCAATGGCAACGTCTGGTAAATGGCCCACCTGCCAATGGGGTTCTTGTTCCTGTAGGGCCAGTACTCGATCATCAATCAGTTCATGATAGGGGCGCTGAAAACGGATTTGTGGATGATGACGAAATAGACGAGAAAGCAAGGAATAAGGGGACTGCTGAGCCCCCACTTCATGACGTATTAACGTCACCGCCAAGAGGTCTTTCTGCTTCAGGCTGGCCTGAAGTTGGGGAATAATATCCTCGACCAAAACTTCATCGGCATCTAGAACCAGGACCCAATCTGACTGAACATATTGCAACCCGTAGTTGCGAGCAGCGGCAAAGTCATTCCCCCAGTCATAGTTGTAAACTTTGGCCCCAAAAGATTGGGCAATCGAGATAGTGTCATCGGTGGAGCCGGTATCCACGATGATCATCTCATCTACCCAACTCTCCACACTTTTAAGGCAGCGAGATAGGCTCGCTGCCTCATTTTTGACAATCATGCACAAACTCAGTGTCATGATTCAGCAGAATCAGTCATTAGAACAACTTGAAATTAGAAAATGCTGGTGATTTCCAATGCTTCTGATCCACCTTCTTCAATGGCTTTCATCACTTGAATCATTTGTGACCATAATAGAACCGCACTAAAGGTCACCACACAAAATGCTGTGGTGAAACCCTGAGCCCAGGACACTGCAAATATAGTTAAGGCAGACCCTAAAAAGACCCAACTACAGAGGCAAACACCTGCCGCTGGAATCAGCAATCGAAGTTCTGCAACATCGCTTAAAGGTTTGTTCGTTTTTCTTTTTACCCATTCTTCAGCTTTCTGCTTTAAGGACACTTCAAAGGCTTTTCCACAGGCTAGACCGAGTAGTGCCGCAATCAGGACGAGAAAGTAAGGGGGGGCAGGAATGTTATAAGTTGCGGGCAGGGTATACTCCATCAGTTCCTCAATATTTTGTAATCAAGCTAAGTAAAATTGTAAATCGATAGTGGAGCCCCCTGCATATCCTTTTCTAGATATTGTGGAAGTTTTTATCCCCAGCTCCTGTTATGCCATCGGTACAAAATCTTAGCTGTAGGGATTTGGCCAAACCCATGAATCCATTTAGGTGTTGAATGCTCACCTCAACAAAGCAATCTTATAGATAGAGGGGCAACAGGGAATTATGCCGAGTCGTTGACGATTAAATCAACCAGTCCAGCGATCATCCGTTCTCGCTCGAAGGGCACCACTTCTTTGGCATACAATAGCTCCTGAAAAATCACGTAATGAACCAGGCTACCGATAAAGATGCGGGCTGTTGCTTCGGGGTCCTTGAGGTTGAGACCCGATTGTGTGCTTAGATACTCTTTCAAAATTGATAGAAAACGGCGAGGTGTATGGTGACTGAAGGCTCGTGCTAACTCAGGAAAGCGGCCTGATTCGCCAATAATCAACCGCATAAAGGCTTGGAAAGGCTTATCTTCAATGATGTTTTCCAGCATGGTGCTGGCGAGATGATGGAGGACCTGCTGAGGAGGGCCTTGCAATCGTGGCCCCTCGGGTGAACCATAAACGGCTTGAAATTTATTCTCTTGCAACTGCTGAACCAAGGCTATAAACAGCCCTTCTTTATCTTGAAAATGACTATAGACCGTCGCTTTAGAAACTTTTGCTGCCGCAGCCACCCGATCCATCGTTGTCGCAGCATAGCCATGAGCCAGAAACTCCTGCATGGCACCTGACAAGATGGCGCTGCGTTTCGTCGCAGAGAGCTGACGTTCAGAGGCGGGAGTTTTGGTATCCATGGTGGGCAAAGGACGATATAACGCCAATTCAGTAATGACAACCGATTGTTTCCCTATCCTAGGGCACAGTGGGGACTGGCTTGACAGAACTAAACTAATCAGTTTAGTCTAATAGTATCAGATCTAAACTAAACAGTTTAGTTATATATTTGGCGACAAATGATGGTCTCGAACAGTGTGCCCCCAGAATCCCGGTTTAAATGGCCCCGTGTAACTATGGTTGCGATCGCAGCTGCGATTGCCTTGGGTGGGGTTTCTGTTTGGATTCTGCGACCCTATGCCAGTAACAATGCTAAGTCCGGTGTTCCTTCTGCCCCTATAGAGGTGAAGACCGTCTCTGCCCTGGGCCGACTAGAACCCCAAGGTGAACTCGTCCAGCTCTCAGCACCGAGTAGTGCAGAAGGAAATCGAATTGCCCAACTTCTTGTTAAAGAAGGAGAGGCCGTTTCCACGGGACAAGTGATCGCCGTTCTCGATAGTCGTGATCGCCTGCAAGCGGATTTGCTCACCGCTCAACAACAGGTACGGGTCGCGGAAGCCGAGTTAGCTAGGGTTAAAGCGGGTGCCAAGCAAGGCGAACTGGCGGCCCAGCGAGCAGAGATTGCTCGGTTAGATGCCCAACGACAAGGGGAAATGACCACCCAATCGGCAACAATTGCTCGCCACCGGGCCGAAGTGGACAATGCTTTAGCTGAATTCAACCGCTATCAATCCCTCTATCAGCAGGGAGCCATCTCTGCATCGGAACGAGATCAAAAGCAGTTGGTTCTGCAAACCGCCCAACGGAGTCTGCAAGAAGCCCAAGCCGTGGCCAACCGTTTACAGGCGGTTCAATCTCCTGAGTTGGTATCCGCTCGGGCTCGCCTGAGTCAGATCGCCGAGGTTCGGCCTGTAGATGTGCAAGTGGCCCAGGCCAATATTAATCAAGCTCGGGCTAGCGTTAAGCAAGCCCAGGCCAGACTGGATCAGGCTTACGTGAAAGCGCCTCGTTCCGGGGTCGTTCTAGATATCTATGCCCATCCTGGTGAAGTCGTCGGGACAGACGGCATCGCAGAACTCGGTCAAACTCAGCAAATGTATGCCGTAGCTGAGGTCTACCAGAGCGATGTCCATAAAATCAAAATGGGTCAGGCCGTTAAAGTCAATAGCGATGCTTTACCTCAATCCCTAACGGGGAAAGTGGATCGGATTAGTACCAAAGTCCGTCGGCAAAACATTATTAATACCGACCCCAGCGAAAATATTGATGCCCGGGTCGTGGAAGTCTATATCAAGCTCGATAACGGCTCCAGCCAGCAGGCCGCTCAGTTTACCAACTTGCAAGTGAACGTGAAGGTGCAGCTATGAAGGTCCTGGGACCATTCAAAAGACGGACCCCTTTAGGGTGGCTACAGCTCAGCCATGAAAAAGGCAGATTGTTTGTGGCCCTAGCAGGCATTGCCTTTGCAGATGTGCTGATGTTTATGCAGATGGGCTTTCAGGCCTCTTTGTTTGTCAGCAATACCCAACTACACCGCACCTTAAATGCAGATATTGTCCTCCTCAGTCCCCAAGCTCGAAATCTGCAGGCCCTTTCCACCTTTTCACGACGGCGTTTGTATCAAACTCAGGATATCCCAGGAGTAAAGGTTGCAGACCCCTTCTACATCAATACCCTGAACTGGAAGAATCCCCAGACCAAGCGTGAGACTTTAGTGCAGGTGATTGGGTTCAACCCCGATCGATCTGCCATCAATCTACCGGGGTTGGCTCAGCAACTTCCCCGGGTCAAACAGCCAGATACATTTATCTTCGATCGAGGCTCCAGAGGAGATTATGCTGAGTCCTTTGCCCTGATCGATCAAGGCCAACCCGTGCAGACGGAAGCGCAACGTCGCACCATTACGATTGCAGGATTGTTTGAGATGGGGGCGTCCTTTGGGGCAGATGGGACTTTGATTACCAGCGATCAGAATTTTTTGCTGCAGTTTCCCCGGCGGCAGTCGGGCAGCATCAATTTGGGGCTGATCCAACTAGAACCGGATGCAAACCCGGAGCAAGTGGTGGCCGCCCTGAAAGGTCATCTCCCTGAAGATGTTCGGGTTTTAACCCTGGAAGAGTTTATTGCCTTTGAAACGGCCTATTGGCAAGTTCGCAGTCCGGTGGGTTTCATCTTTGGCTTAGGCACTGCGATGGCCTTTGTTGTTGGGGTGGTGATTGTCTACCAGGTGTTGTCCACGGATGTAAATGCCCATGTTCGCGAATATGCCACGTTTAAGGCCATGGGCTATAAGAATCGCTATCTCTTAGGGGTGGTCTTCGAAGAAGCCATTATCTTGGCCGTCTTCGGATTTATCCCTGGGGCCATTCTTCCCTTAGGACTTTACAGTTTGGCCCGATCTGCTACGGCTTTGCCCCTGTTTATGACTACAGCCCGAGCAATTACGGTGTTCATTTTGACGGTGGTGATGTGTACCCTGTCAGGTGCGATCGCAACTCGGAAACTCCAATCCGCTGACCCTGCCGATATGTTTTAGACTTCCCCAGGAACCGTAGCCATGAATGCTCCCGTTATCTCTATCCGCAATCTTGACCACTATTTTGGTCACGGTCGCCTGCGCAAACAGGTCTTGTTTGATATCCACCTAGACATTGAGGCGGGGGAAATTGTCTTGATGACTGGACCCTCCGGCTCGGGGAAAACAACGTTACTCACCCTAGTGGGTGGGTTACGTGCGGCCCAAAATGGCAGCCTCAACATTCTGGGTCAGGAATTAACAGGTGCAAAAGAAAAGGATCTAGTACAAGCCCGTCGCCACAATGGCTATATTTTTCAGGCCCATAATTTACATCGCAGTTTAACAGCCCTCCAAAACGTGAAAATGGGGCTAGAGGTGACGGGGACTCGATCTCCCCAGGAGATGGTGGAGCAAGCGACCGCTATCCTGAATCAAGTTGGCTTGGGCGATCATATCCACTACTATCCCGATGATCTGTCTGGGGGGCAAAAGCAACGGGTTGCGATCGCACGCGCTCTAGTCAATCATCCCGCCATTGTATTGGCCGACGAACCGACGGCCGCATTAGATAGTAAGTCGGGTCGAGATGTGGTTACTCTCATGCAAACCCTCGCGAAAGAACAGGGCTGCACTATTCTGCTGGTCACCCACGATAACCGTATTCTCGATGTGGCGGACAGAATTGTCCACATGGAAGATGGCCGCTTGGAAACTAACACGCTTACATCAGAAGCCAAAGCTGCCTAGTCTTTAAATAATGCGCTCAAGGGGACGAGATTTCAGGCTCCTTGCTGTCAGACTAAGGTTTATGCCTTCCATAACGCGAACGTCAAGTTCATGACTAGCATCCGGTATTGATCAGAGAAAATTCCGTATTATCCCTGTCGCCAAAGAAGATGGAAACAAACAAGGATGAAGGAAGTGTTGTCCTTTAACACTGTCCTGCCGATATTCTTTATTGGCACTAAACCGCTCTGATGGACTTATGCGAACTCGTTGGTTTAGATATTTTGGTTGCTGTTGTCTTCCTCAAGTCGGCGTTCCTGTAGCTTTTGGAAATGAGGTGGAATGAAGAACAGACAACATCCAGTACCTTTCCTGCATTCATGGCTTCAACATTTTCTAAAACCTACATCCTCGACAGTAAATTCACAATATTCTCGATCGTCTGAACTGGGATTTGCCTTACCCCTTGCCTTGGGGTTGGGCTTTGTGATGGTTGTTTTGGGGTTGTCGACGATGATGATTGCCCAAAGCGATCGCATCTCTGCATTTAACCGCAAACAAGCCGGGGCCAGTTTAGCCATTGCTGAAGGAGGAATGGCCCGTTCCTTAGCGCAATTAACCGCTCCTAATAACGCTGTATTGCTGAATCGTAATTACGATACGATTAATCCCAAAACGGGAACAACCTACCTGGGGCCCGATGGTATTTTCAATAGTGGAGATGAAGAAGCGAGTGCCATTGATGAATGGATGGGCTATGACCCGAGTAGTGCCCCTTGCCATCAACAAAAAGCGTGGGGTAGCCCCAACTTTGCCCTGACGGGAGCCATGGGAACAACAGGATCCTATACGGTCAGAGCATATCGGTTTAATCCTCAACAGCGAAAAGGTACCCTATTTGTTGAAGCAAGTAAGGATGGCAAAACCACCGGGATTCATATCACGATTGCTGTACAACCTGATCTAGATGATTTTCCTGGATTATTGCTACACGATCCGAATGCTGACGATTCTAGAGATGTTGGTGTTTTGGCATTGCGAGGCCGACAAATTCTTGGCAGTAAAGGTAATATCTACTACTACCCCAACGGTTCAACAGATCCATCCTTAACTGCGAGTTCAGCACCGGGAGATGTGGACCGAGCCGCCTACCTCAATGCAGTATTTTCTTCCGCAGGATCTGATGGAGCAACAGGGGATACTGTCTCAGGGACGCTGTTTGCGTGTTTGTTGACGCCTATCATTCCTAACGGAATACAGGGCAGCGATTTGGGAACTATCACGACCAGTCAAACGCTAAACGGGGTTGGCAATGCGCCGACCTTTTATCAGATTGAGCAAATCGATCTGACGGGAACTGATGTGTTGACCGTTGACACCACCAACGGCCCAGTCGTGTTGAATTTTGTGGAAGATAGTGCTCCAGGACAATCCATTCGGCTAAGGAATTCAGCCAAAATCCTCAATATCCGCACGGATGGTCAACCCCCTCGTGTTGGCGATCTACGAATGCATTTGAGGGGTGGGGAGGATACGGTTTTGTTGTATGACCAAACTTGTATCCAAAGTGCATTTATTTGGTCTTTCTGGGATGAGGTTCAGTTACTGACGTCTGGTCCGGGTTGTCCGAGTGGTCAAAATACGAATATCGAAGGTGTCGTGTGGGCAGAAGGACTGTTTAGTGCGAAGAATGCACCTAGCAATCGAGATATCAATTTCCTTGACAGGGTAGGAGAACCCTTCGATACCGTTATTATCCCTAGCACTACTTCTGGCATTGCAGTGCCTGAAGATGTTAGCAGTTTAATTGACATGCTGAAATATGTTGATTATCCTGTGCGCTATCGATTTGGTGGTGTTTTGCAATGGCAGCGGGTGAGGTTGTAAGGCTCACCCCCAATCTAGGTGTGTAGCAAAACCCGAGACCTACCTAACAGCACTTCTCATCAGAACTACGGAATTCCCTCAGCAGCAATATTTATTTCTGAGAGTGAATTCCGTATTATCTCTGTCGCCAGTCATAGGTCAGGAAAGCCAGGATATGAACAGTGTTGTCCTGTAACACTGTCCTGCCCATGTTCCCCATTGGCATTTAACCCTTTCTGATCTATTTATGCTCAACGGTTGGCGTAGCTATTCAAATTACAGTTACTTTTTCATCCCTTTTACCAATCTTGGGCAGCGGGTAAGATAATGAGCAAAAAATTTTCTGCGTCTCTGTTTCGAATAGGGCGGCACAATTATCTGGATCCTAAATGCCTGGGGAGTTCTTCTGAGCAGGGGTTTGCTTTGCCCCTAGCCCTAGGCTTGGGTTTTGTGATGGTCATCTTGGGCATGTCGACAATCATGGTTGCCCAAAGCGATCGCACTTCCGCATTTAACCGCAAACAGGCCGGGGCCAGTTTAGCCATTGCAGAAGGAGGAATGGCCCGGTCCTTAGCTCAACTAGCAGCCCCCAATAATGCCGTACTGCTGAATCGCAATTTCGATACGATTAATCCCAAAACGGGAAAAACTTATCTTGGCCCCGACGGCATGTTTAATAATGGGGATGAAGAAGCCAGTGCTATTGATGAATGGGCAACCTACGACCCGAGTAATCAACCCTGTCACCAGCAAAAAAATTGGGGTAGTCCCACCTTTGCCAAAACAGGGGCAATGGGAAAAACAGGTACCTACACCGTTAAAGCCTACCGGTTTAATCCCCAGAAACAGAAAGGAACTCTATTTGTCGAAGCCAGCAAAGATGGAAAAACAACTGGGGTTCAAATCTCAATTGCAGTTAAATCAGATGTACAAGACTTTCCCGGTATTGTCTTAGCTGAGCCCAGGGGAAATCCTAAATCTACATCTTTAGCAGGGGTATTAGCTTTAAGAGGTCGAGACATTCAAGGCAGTAATGGGAATGTCTATTTCCGCCCTTCTACTTCGGCAGATCCTTCATTAACTGAGAGCGCAGGCCCCGGAGATCTTAACCGCAGCAATTATCTAAATGCAATTTGGTCTTCCACCCTTGATGGAGTCAGTGAAGATACCGTCCAAGGGAAGATTTTTGCCTGCATGTTGACGCCGAATATCCCTATCGGAGAAATGGGAACAGATCTAGGGACAATCGATGACAGCACAACCCTGGCAGGTGTTGCTGGTAAAAGTCGAACTTACTTTACTGTCGATCGAATCGATCTCAGCGGGGATGAAACATTAACGGTAGATACAACTCATGGGCCTGTGCAACTTGAATTCGCCAATGATGGTGTGTACAAGTACGGAATCACCCTTCGAGACACAGCAAAAATTCTGAATGTGCGTACAGATGGGCAACCTCCTCGTGTCGGTGATTTACGAATAATTGCCAGGGGAAATGACCGAATTAACCTCCATGACCAAACCTGTATTCAAAATGCCTTTTTGTGGTTTCCCTATGACGAATTAAGGTTGCTGACCGACGGCCCAGGATGTCCAGGAGGTCAGAATACCAATATAGAAGGGGTCCTATGGATAGAAGCTATTCTGAGTTCAAAAAATGAGGCAATCCATCGTGATGTCGAATATTTTGATCATAGTGGCCAAGATTACGACACAACTACAAAATCAGGGGAAAAATCGGGAATTGTAGTTCCTGAAGATGTGACAAGCCTGATGGATTTGCTGAAATATATTGACTGGCCTGCCCGTTATAGATTTGGTGGTGTTTTGCAGTGGCAACGGGTGAGGTTGTGACGAAAATACGTTAGCGTTTTTTATTGAGTTCAATCTCTGGCATTGCTTGCGGGTTAAGGAGAGGTGTACTCAATGGGTTAGCTCCTTACTTCCAAAGGAGAAATCTGGTTTCTCCTGTTTCATTATTCTGCTGTGATTTACCATGTTCCGATTCAATCGACCCATTAAATCTAGACCCTTTCCTTCAGAAGCAGGGTTTACCCTGGCGGAGAAGATGGTGATTGTTGCTATTGTCGGTATTGCTGCCGCGGCCTCAGCCCCAAGCATTATGGCCACCATGAATCGGGCCAAGGTTAAACAAACCATGGCTGCGGTTCGCACTGCCCTGAATGAAACCCAACGAGAAGCCATTAAAGGCAACAAGGTTTGCACCCTAACCCTCAATTTTGTGGAAGGGAAAATTACAGGACCTTGCCTCAAAACAGGCGATCGCACTCTGGAGGCCGATGTTGCCATTGCCACAAATCTAACTGACCCGAGTTCCAGCTCTGCAACTGATGAGGGACAACCCATTCTGATTGGCTCAGATGTGCAACCCTCTCTAGGGCTGAGTGATGGCGAAACTGTTTCCCAGATTGCTATGGTTCCGCTTCCTGAAGATAGAGCCAACGCGCCTAAAGCAGGTATGGTGGTCCAGGTGATCGCTAAATGTAAAGGTAATACCGAGAAAGGATTAGGTTTAGGAACCTGCAAAGACAAAAATAAAGACAAAGATGACGATGATGATGATGGAAATGATTCGCCCCCAAGTCAAGGGATATCAACCAGCATTCCTATCAAATATGGGGTATTAGGTAATCCTGAATTTGCAATTGTTAGTTCTCAACAAACGCCAACCGACCCTAGCGGCAAAATTATCTTTTACAACCCCAGTGATACCAAGGCCACTAAACGCTGTATTGCCATTTCCAACACCCTAGGTCTAACTCGTATTGGTACCTATAAAGGAGATATCAGACCTACTTCGATTACCGATTCAGGTCGTTGCTCTGCCGAGAATTGGGAGGAGCAATGAAGCACTATTCGAGGAAAAGCCTGAATCAGCACTCGCCTCAAGAGACCTCAATTTCTTGTAATGGCTTTACTCTCATAGAACTATTGGTTGCAGCGGTCATCACCAGTTTGGTGGTTAGTGTCGCAGGATTTGGGGTGATTGCGGCGACCCGAGCCAATAACCGCACTGAAGCGATTGCGGCTAGACGTCATGACTTAAGTCGAGCGTTTGATTTCATTAGCAATGAAATTAGGATGGCCAAACGCATTAACCAATCTCAAATGATCAAGGCAACCGATGCCTCTTCTATGTCTAGCGTGCTGACCAGTGCAGGGTTGAAGGCTTCGGACTGGAGTAACCCCGTTCTGTACTTAGAAATTCCCATCACCTCTCAAGTTCCAGCTATTTGCCCTGCCGGTGGCCCCAATGCGGGTTCTCCTCCGCCTCAACCCGCGACCTATGATCAGGTGGTGTATGACATCCGCCCTAGTACTCAAGATTGGCTTGCGCCTAACTCGATTCAACGGTATGGCCGTGTTCCCAGAAGTGATGGCAGTATCGACCCCTGTAGTAATCCCGTTGCTAGCGATACCTTAGTGGATGCGATCGCAGAGCAAATCGATACCACCCCTACTTGCCTTGCACCCGGTGTAATGATGGGCCAAGGGGGGTTTCAGGCCTGTGTAAAGGGCAGTCAAGTTGATTTAATGATGCGGAGTAAAATCTCTGATGTAGAAATTCATCAATTGAGTAGTAGGGCAACCTCCCGAACAATCTCTAGCCAACCCATCAATAGCCAGCCCATCCCATTTCTAACTGCGACTCAACAACCTGGTACCAATCAGATCGAATTGAACTGGCAGTGGTCTGGTGCTTTGACTGGCGTAACCTTTGAGGTGAATCAAGAAGTCCCCTCAACTGCTCAGAAATCCCAAATTTACACCGGCTCGGATATTCAGAACGTAACTGAAATGCAAGGATCTGCAGGAGAAAAACATTGCTACACTGTCATCGCCAAGGTGGATCAAACCACCAGCCCTGAGAGTAATAAAGTCTGCTTTATACAGGTCGCTAATTCAGTCTATTAATTTGGCTGGATTGTACAGTTTTAATTTTTTACTAATTTAATGAAAAAATGATTTTGAGGATGGGTAAGTACACCTAGCCTCAAATGAATCATGGGAATACTAATAGGGACTATTGTATTCAAAAAAATCAATATCTGGATAGTAAGGATAAACTTCTCAAAAAGATCAGGGATATTACTGAAGGTGGTCATAAAACAAGGGCAATACAATTAAGTTATACACAACTCATACATCCCGTTGTTGTCCCATTGTCTCTTCCCCTTTAATCTCCATGGTTACCGTTGACGACATTACTGGTTTTTTTCTGGATAATTCCTCTGAGGCTAGAAAGGTTACAAAGTACGATTTTAAAGGGGTTCCAGTCATTGAGTCATGGTCAGGTTTATGTAAAAACGGGAGAGTCATCATCAAAGGTCGTATTCATAATCATGAGAAGTATCCTCAAGGCGTCAAGATTAACACCTCAAGTGTCACAGGGTATTTTTCAGAAAAAGGTCATGTTTATGTTACGACTAAGAATTCGATCTATGAACTTGGTAATCCTATCAATGAAGTGGAACTTTTGATTAATTTTTCTGAGTTTCAAGATCCCAAGAAAGTGACTGTGTGGAACTAGATTGAGCAGGCTTTTTATATCACCTTCAAAAAAACCTGAGTTTCCTAAAAGTGCATCCCCAGAGTCTAATGAAATCAATCAAAAACATCTTTAGGCTAGCTCTCTCCTGGGCTTAATGAAGTTTTTGGGGTTGAATTCAGAATAATTCCAAGTTCCTGCAAGCCAATCTGAAACCAAGATTCTTGTGAACCTAATATTTCTCAAGACGCTTCTGCTCAAAGGTTTCCAGTGCTTTTGAATTACAGCTGGTCAACTTGAAACAGTCTTGGCCCTAGGGATTAACTACGTTATTACCCATCTCTCTAAAACTCATAAACAACCTGAGCTTGGCATCAGCTGAAGTCCTAATTCTTAAACCTAGACCAAGACCTGGATGCTTCCGTAAACACACTTAAAAAAAGGTCTCATCCCGAAAAATAGTACCTGCTCTAGGAGCCACTCTAGCCGAGATAGCTATTTAAGAAATTGAATACAACTGATAGAGAATCATAATGAATAAGCAAAAATACTTAGCTCATTCATGATAGACTAATTCAAATGATTAAATTAATTTAGATTGATTTTAATCAATACTTGCTGCCTATAACGTCCAGAACAACATCATTTGATTAAAGGTGTGTAAATGTTTAGTGGTTTCTTTCTGGCGATAGCTTTTGTCTGTATCACTCTCGCCATCAAACTGAGAAGAACTGAAGAAGTCCATGCTGTAGCGGCTAGTTGTGCAGGTCTCTTGAGTAGCATGTGCAGTTTTGTCTTAGCTCCTCCTTCTGCTCAACTGGCAATGACGCTAATGATGGTTGGCATCGTTCGGTGGTTGCCGCTACGTCTCTAGGCTCTATCACCATTTGAGATGAGCCAACATTGATGACAAAATCTGGGAGCAACACCTTTGAGGCATGGATCTTGGTATTCTGAAGGTCTGAACGCCAATGAAATCTTCTATGCCAGTTGCTGTACCTCCCAGAAAAATAACCACCTTTCCCCTCACCGCGGTGGTGGGCCAAGAAGCGATTAAATTGGCATTGTTACTCACGGCTATTGATCCAACCTTAGGTGGGGTCGTTATTGCGGGTCGGCGGGGAACAGCAAAATCGGTCATGGCTCGAGCAGTTCATTCCCTCCTGCCGCCCATTGAAGTGGTCAAAGACTCCATTTGCCAAGGCGATCCAGAGGATACTTCTGCTTGGGATGATGATCTGTTGGCCAGTCTAGAAGCTGGAGACATTCCGATAGTGGATGGTCAACCACAACCCGAAACAGAAATTATTCCGACCCCATTTATTCAGGTGCCTTTGGGAGTGACTGAAGATCGGTTAATAGGGTCCGTTGATGTTAGCCAATCTGTGAGGCGAGGAGAAACGGTTTTTCAACCCGGACTCTTAGCTGAAGCCAATCGAGGTGTTTTATATGTGGACGAAATTAACCTCCTCGACGACCAGATCTCTAATTTGTTGCTGACCAGTTTAACGGAAGGTCGGAACCAAATTGAGCGAGAGGGGCTTAGCTTCCAACATCCCTGCTCTACCATTTTTATTGCCACTTACAATCCCGAAGAAGGCCCCCTGCGAGAACACCTGCTGGACCGTATTGCCATATCCCTCTCTGCAGATCAGGTTTTAGGTCTTGACATGCGAGTCCAGGCGGTTGAGCAGGCTACTGCCTATGCCAATTCTCCCCAGGAGTTTTTAGAGCAGTATGCGGATGAAACCGATGATCTAAAAACTCAGATCTTGCTGGCGCGGGAATGGCTAAAGGATGTTCAAATCCAGCACTCCCAGATTGTCTATCTTGTAGATGAAGCCCTCAGGGGCGGAGTACAGGGGCACCGCGCCGAATTATTTGCCGTTCGTGTTGCTAAGGCCCATGCGGCTCTCAATGGTCGTTCAGAAGTCACTGCGGAAGATTTACGGCGTGCCGTTGAATTGGTGATTGTACCTCGGGCAACCGTTATTGACGCCCCACCTCCTGAGCAACCTCAACCCCCACCTCCACCGCCCCCTCAGCAAGATAATTCCGATCAGTCGGATCAGGAGGAGGAAGAAGAGGATGATCAGAATGAGGAAGATCCACCCGAACCGGAGGAGCCCCCCAATATTCCTGAAGAATTTGTATTCGATCCGGATGGTGTTGTTCTTGACCCCCAAGTCTTGTTTTTTGCCCAAAATGCTAGCCGACAAGGAAAATCGGGCAGCCGGAGTATTGTCTTCTCGGAAGATCGGGGACGCTATGTCAAACCCATGTTGCCCAAGGGAGGCGTTAAACGGATTGCTGTTGACGCCACGCTGAGAGCGGCGGCTCCCTACCAAAAGGCGCGACGGTTGCGCCATCCGAATCGACGAGTAATTGTCGAACAGTCTGATGTCCGTACCAAACGATTGGCCCGTAAAGCAGGGGCATTGGTCGTGTTTGTGGTGGATGCTTCAGGTTCTATGGCCCTTAACCGGATGCAGTCGGCAAAAGGGGCCGTGATGCGCTTATTAACAGAAGCTTATCAAAACCGAGATCAGGTTTCTCTGATTCCCTTTAGAGGAGAACGGGCTGATGTTCTCCTGCCTCCTACTCGCTCTATCGAAGCAGCCCGCCGTCGTTTGGATACCTTGCCCTGTGGCGGTGGATCGCCTTTAGCCCACGGCCTTACCCAAGCGGTTCGGGTGGGTATGAATGCCCTCTCTTCTGGAGACATTGGCCAGGTTGTATTGGTTGCGATTACGGATGGTCGAGGCAATATTCCCTTGACCACATCCTTGGGTGAACCTCCTGTAGATGGGGAGAAACCCGATATTAAGGCTGAACTATTAGAAATTGCAGGACGCATTCGAGCCTTGAATTTGAAATTATTGGTGATTGATACCGAGAATAAGTTTATTTCCACTGGGTTTGCAAAAGAGCTGGCCCAAAATGCAGGTGGGAACTACTATCACTTGCCAAAAGCGACCGATCAAGCCATCGCCGCAGTGACTCAAGATGCCATCAGTAACTTGACGGGTTAGGCCTGGTTTACGACGGATCAGGTGAGTTACTTCTGAGAATGATTTGTTGGTCTTTGATAGCGATGAGCTCAATGGCCAGTGGGCCTGCGGTAAGTACTGTTTTAGGGGTAATGGCAATAATCTCGACAGGGCCTTGATCGTTCCGATCTTTCAATGCCAAAATGAATCGGAATAGATCAACCTGTCGAAAAGTACCAACGGTACCCGTCAGGGGATCCGGTAAGAAGCCTGCAACGATAGCTTGCCGATTGACGACTCTTAATAACTGCTCAATTTGAAGTAGGAGTTGCTCATCACTCATCTGAGCTGGCTGGACGGCAATTCGGGCGATTCTAGTATCGGCTTGGTAAATGACTCGATTCGCAGCCAGTTGAGGAACGACAAAGATGGCTCGTTCTCCTTGTAAATAACTGGCAGCCGCTAGAATTTTGACCACATAAGATTTCCCATCCCCGATCCGAATGGCTAACCGCTCAACATCGGACTGGCGCATTTGCACAACCTGCTGCCCATTTGGAAGGTCTTCTAGGTTGGACAAGGAAATCGCACTTTGACGAGCCTGCGTCAGCAACGTGTTGATAGCTTGTAAGGCATCGGTTTTGGAATTGATGTCTTGAATCACCGCTGAGGCCAAGACTTGCCCTGTTCGAATGGCAATGGTGCCTCGACGTAACCCCAACAGTAAAAATTCGACATTTTTCTCTAGGCGGTCTCGATTGACTTCCAGGGCCTGAACGTCTTGTTGTAGCTGTTGACGTTGTTGATTGGCTGCTAGAAGCTCTTTACGCCCTTTCGTAATGGTTGTGGTTAATTCCTGCTTTTGAATTTCGACTTGGCTTAGTCGCGTTTGGGCTTCAGTAATCGCGGTTTCGAGTTGCCTTTTTTGAACATTCACTTGTTTGAGTCGAGCCTCAGATTGGTTGCGCTGAACTCGAAGGTTGTTTTGTTCTGTGCGAAGGGATTGAATTTGCGATCGCAACTGCTTCGCTTGTCCGGCGAACTTCGCAATCTCCCGTTTGGACTGGAGAAACCGGCGTTGGGTTTGTTTGAGTTGGCGCTCGATCCGCTTTTCTCGGGCAATCGCTTTTACCAAAGAACGATTGGCCGTCTTCAAGCGTTGCCGGGTCCGACTGAGGCTAGTTCGGGATCGAGCGAGATCGACCTCAATGGAGTCCTTCTCAGCCTGGGTCTCAGCCAGTTCCTTCTGGACAATACGACTCCGTTTCTGGATGTCATCAAACCGAAAAAGGGCATCCCGAAACTGCTGGCTAAAGGCAAAAACAATCCCCAAGGTGAGGGCAGAAATCACCGCACCCGTCATGATCGTAATGACAATGGCAGTATTTTTGGGACGGAGGTTGAATAGACTCAGGCGCGCTTTGCCCACCTTCGAACCAATCCGATCGCCCAAAGTTGCGATCGCACCGCCCAAAACAATAATGACAATAACCAGAAAGTAACCCAGCATGGAAACCCTTGCGAAATATAACGGGTTAATCCAGCAGATTCTCTAAACGACGACGAATTTGATCTAAGTTATTGACATCGGCATCCGGTTGATCAGCATCAGACTGATCGGCTTGCCAGTCTGTTTTGTCGACATTAGCCTCTGGCGGCACAGCAAGGGAGCCCTCGGGAATTAATTCCAGTTCTAAGCCCGCACTGTCGCAAAATGCCTCAATCTCTTCTTGATCAAATCCCTCCACCGTGGCTGCTGGAAAATCTTGAGCTTCCAGCATTAAGGCAAAGCGAGTGGCGTCGTCTTCCTCTTCAAAAGCCAGTACTACATCTTGTGTATAACTGCCTTCATCGGTGGAAACCTGCTTTTGTAAGGAGTGAATGCCCTCGTTCTCAGTTCCAGCATTAAATAACAAAACAAATACGCGCATGATCCTGAGTTGAAATTAGATAGACCTTTGATCGACCACTAGAGGGTGCTGAACAAGAATAGCATTTACCTCTATAATCGTTTTTTGTCTGGACAATGATTATAAGGCTACCCCATGGTGTGTCATGCTCAATCTTGCTCGGGGGACAGAATATCTGAAGAAGGTCACTTTGTTCAAATCAGTTTAATTCTGCTGTGCGTTATATGTTGTTGAGGAACTAACCCCTAAGAAAGCCTTCTGTAATAAGGTTACAGTGCATTGATTCAGATTTTGAGTTAAAGGGCCCACTCCTTATTTGTCAACGGTACCCCTCTGAGGGATGTCATGCCCCAATCTTCCCCTCCTGGGCAAGCTTCTCGTCCATCTCCTCCCCATCGACACTTTACTCGTCTTCACTTTCTGCTCATTGTAGTTGGGTTGCTACTGGCTGCGATCTCAGGTGTGAGTTGGTGGGTGCTGCGATTTATTGATGAAGACTTAACTCCCCTTGTTGCCAAAGAACTGAGTAAAACCTTAAATCGCCCGGTCAAGATTGGAGATGTTCAAAATTACTCCCTCACCCATATTCGTTTTGGACCTTCAGAGATTCCTGCTTGTTCGCCCCAGCAGGGTTGTGCGAAGGAAGATGCCGACTCCGCAAAAATGGAAGCTGTAGATATCCGGTTCAATCTGTTGCCAATCTTATGGAGTCGCAAGCTGCATCTAGATGCAACACTGATCAAACCCCATCTGTACCTTGATCAGACCCAGGATGGGGAATGGATTGCCACTCGACTTCGCTCTGGCCCTTCGAAGGCTTGGATAAAAGTCAAACTGAATCAGCTGCGGGTGCAGCAAGGAACAGCTCAGATTGATCCTGCCAAAATCGAGACTCGACAATTAAGCCAGCTCAACGGCACCCTCAATTTCTCGAACCCTGAAACCCTATACTTCAATACCACAAGCCAGGTGGACTCAGGCGGTACACTCTCGATGAAAGGGGCTTGGCAATCCCAACAGCAGCAGCTAGAAGTCAATGCCAAAGCGGAGGATCTCGTTGCTGCCCCCTTGATGGGCTTGCTACCAAAGCTCCCTTTTGAAATCAACAAAGGACAATTAAATGGGCAATTTCAGGTTAAAGTGCGTCCCCAACAGCCTTTAACCATTCATTCTGATGCCACCTTATTCCAAGGGGATATTTGGATTCCCAAGCAAGCCATTCGCGTCCAAGCCAATAACATTCGCACCGATGTCCGCATCGAAGTGCCCATTCAGCGTCCGGTTGAACTGAAAGGCGAGGCTTTTGTAGAGGGCGCAAGGGCAGATGTCCCTGAAGATTTACTTCTAGATAATCAGCGTCAACAACCTCGCCGCTTATCCCAGCTCCAGGGCAAAGTTGATTTCCTGGGGCTAAAACAGCGATTTCGCTTTGATCTTAAAGGGCGAATGGGGCAAAGTGGCCGTCTGCAAGCTAGGGGCGTAGCCTCTTTTTTAGAGCAACAGTCCAACATGCGGCTGCAGCTTCAGAATCTGCCAGCGCCTCTGTTTGACCAAGCCTATCAACTCCCCATGACTGTTGATTCGGGTCAAGTGAGTGCCAGCATCCGAGTCAATCTCCGCCCAAAACAGCGTCCCGATGTCCAAGGGACTGCCCTCTTAAAACGGGTTGAGATGGGGATAGTTAATGTCCCTCAACCTTTTCGGCGGGTGAGAGGGTATCTGCGCTTTAAGGGCATTGCCGTTCGTCTAGAAGGACTTCAGGGAGACTATGGGCAAATCCCCATGCAGGCCACTGGCTGGATTGATCCAGATCGCGGATATCGTTTGGTGGGGAAAACGGAGTGGGTTGCCGCTCAACCCATGCTAGAAACCCTCCAAGTCACAGGTTTACCCTTTCCCGTTACGGGCAAGTTTAAGGGGGATAATCTTCGATTTGATGGTGCAATTGATCAGCCGATTTTCTCTGGTTCAATTCAATTAGCAAAGCAACCTAAGGTTGATCGGGTGCCGTTTAAGCAGCTCACGGCTAAATTTCAATTGGCTGATGCCCTGCTAAAAATGGAGAATATCGAGGCCGAAACAATTGTAGGGGGACGGTTTCGAGGGACGGCTCGCTTTGATGTTCAGCCCGGTGGACAGTTGTTAACCCAGTTGGAGGCTAGCGAGATTCCCGGGAATGCGATCGCACAGTTCTACCAAGCCGATCCCGGTTTTCCCTTGGGGCCCCTCCAAGGTCAAATTAAGATATTTGGCCCCCCAGAGGATATACGCACTAATGTAGATTTTCAGGCCCTGAAGGGACAATTCCCGACCCGAGGGAATATTCTTATTCACCAAAGCATTGCTCAACTCAGGCGGATTGTCACTCAGGTCCCTGGGGGGGAACTACGGACCCAAGGCCAGATTAAAGATAATCAGGTTAACGTAACAACGATGACCCCCGGCGTGACCCTGAAGGCTTACTCCCCTGACACACGGGGACTTATGACTGGGCAACTCAACATTACGGGTCCCTTCGATGGTTTTAGTGTCAACACAGTCAGAGCCCAGGGAAAGGCTCGCTTCTCTGATGGAATTGCCATTGTCTATGACCCGATTGCAGCCCAAATTCAATGGGATGGACAGCAGATCTTGGTGGATCAAGCCACTGCCCCAGGTTTTTGGTCCCAAGGTCAAGTGGGACTGGACTTTGATTCGCCTCAAGGTCCTCAGCTCACCACCCTCAATCTCGCGGTTCGTTCTCAAGGGTACGATTTAGGATTATTTCCTCCCTTTGGCCCCACACAAGTCAAAATGGCGGGGCGGGCTAACCTAGTCGGTCAACTCACAGGCACTATCGAGGATCCCTACCTAGACTCTACGGTACAAATTAACAACCTCTTGGTAGGAGGGGTTCCCTTTGAAAACACGCTCAAAGGCAAAATGCAATATGGGCAACAAGCCAAGTTAGATTTGCGGGTATCAGGACAGCGTGATCGCATCAATCTCGCATTAAATTCCAATCAATTGCCCACATCCTTTGATATTCGTCGTGATCAAGCCTGGGCGATCGGTAAAACTGAACAGGGTAAGCTCAATCTCGATTTCCAGGATGTTCCCCTCGCTGCCTTAAACTGGCAACCTGTTGATAATCTCGGACCGCTTTCGGGTCTCTCTTCTGGTGAGTTTTCTCTTAACCCTACAACCTATGTAGGTGCTGGAACTCTTACGGTGAAACGCCCTGCCATTGGCAAGTTAGTCGGAGATCAATTTTTAGGTAGGTTTCAACTCACCAGCGATACCATTCGGTTGCAACAAGGTGAATTGCGCGATCGCAACAACTTATATCAGCTCCAAGCCAACGTGGTACCTGGCATCAATCCCAAATTTTCAGGAACGCTCAACATTCGCCAATCTGAAATTGCCGATCTCGTCACTGCGGCAACATCCCTCAACCTCAATCCATCGGTATCTCAGGGTCAGTCCCAAGGGAAAGCCGAAGATGTCGAAACGCTTCCCGTAGGTTCAGCCCAAGGGTCTTTACTCATGCAGCTTCGACGTCTGTCTGAGTTAGATGCTTTAACTACGCAGCAGCAAGCCCAAGCTCCCCCAGACCCCCTATTTCCCGATTTAGCTGAGTTATCAGGTAAGCTCGCAGGCCGCCTGCAGTTTTCAGGCTCTTTACAATCGGGACTAGATACTCGCTTTGCCCTAAAGACTCAGGCTTTAAAGTGGGGGGACTATGCCATTGATCTCATGACTGCTCAGGGGCAATATGCAGATGGCAGCCTGCAGCTCCGACCTTTGCGGGTGACAACAGGGAAACAGGAAGCCCAGTTTCAAGGAACGATTGGCCTTCAGCAGCAATCTGGCCAGTTAACTCTGAAGAATCTGCCTTTGCAAGGACTGAATCAATTCCTCGATTTGCCCTTTGAGGTGGCTGGCACTGTCAATGGTTCTGCTAGCCTTGCCGGTACTTTAGCCAATCCTCAGCTTCAGGGCGAGCTGAAATGGGATGAGGCCATGGTGAATACCCTTGCCCTCAATCAAGCTCGGTCGACCTTTGCCTATAATCGAGGACGATTGACCTTTGAAGGTGGCTCAGATGCCCTTCCATTCAGGTTTACAGGGAATATCCCTTATCAATTACCCTTGACTGCGGTGGGACCGGATAGCGATGCCCTGGAAGTGTCTCTGAAAGTGAAGGATGATGGCCTGTCTCTGATTAATCTGTTTACGGATCAGCTCAATTGGGTAGAGGGTCAGGGAGAAATCGATCTCAATATAACGGGTACCCTAACCCAACCTTCCATGCAGGGGAGTATCCAGCTCAACCAGGCAACCTTAGGGTCTGATCTATTATTTGAACCCCTCACAAATGTTACTGGAATCATTCAATTCGATCGCAATCATTTGCGGATTAAACGTCTGAACGGACTCTATAGCCAGGGCAAACTAGAGGCTTCGGGGAGTCTCCCCCTATTTGTGTCCGAGGCATCTCCTTCTTCTGATTCCCTGCAACTAGCCCTCAAAGCCCTCAAGCTCAATGTCAAAGGACTATATAAAGGTCAAATTGATGGTGATCTGAATATTTCCGGCTCGCTGTTAGCCCCTCAATTGGGAGGAGTGATGGCCTTGACGAATGGTCAGGTCATTTTGGCTGATGTGAATGTTGCTTCCTCCAGTGCTCCAGGACAATTTGGACAAACCACTCCCCTGGAATTTAATAACCTTCAAGTTCAGCTCAATAATAATGTTCGGGTCACTCAGCCCCCCTTGCTTAGTTTTGTTGCTGCCGGTAATGTAACCGTCAACGGCTCTATTAATGCCCCGCGTCCTGCCGGTAAAATTCGATTCCGTCAGGGATCTGTGAATCTATTTACCAGTCGTTTTCGGATTGATTCTCGCCAAGATAATTTTGCCGAATTCGATCCAAGTTTGGGATTAGATCCTTTTCTCAGCATTGGCATGGTGACGACTGCCACAGATATCGCGGGAGGACGGGCCACGGAATTGAACGAGTTTGAAGACTTACCCGCAGGTCGAATTGGGGCGATTGAATCCGTGCGAGTCCGGGCTACGGTAGAAGGGCGTGCCAGTGAGCTAGTCAATAACTTTAATCAAGTGGTGAAACTTTCTAGCACGCCCAGCCGATCAGAAGGTGAAATTCTGGCCTTGTTAGGAGGGAGTGTCACAAATAATTTAGAAGATGGAAATACAGAACTAGCCTTAGTAAATTTAGCTAGCTCAGCGTTTCTAACTGGTTTTGAAGGATTATTCGCAGATGCGCTTGGGACACGAGCTAGTTTTCGTGTGTTTCCAGTTTTAATCCCTAATGATGACCAAGACCAGTCCGTGTTGGCATTTGGTGCAGAACTAGGTTACGACGTGACGGATCGTTTCTCAGTATCAGCCCTGCAAATCTTAACGGGATTGGATGAAGCGACATTATTTAATGCAAGTTACGACATTAATGAGCAATTGCGGGTTCGAAGTGCTATCAGTACTGATGGAGAAGCTGTTGGCATTCTCGAATATCGCATTCGTTTTTAACCACCTATGACCCTTGCTACTTGGATCACGATTTCCCGCTTATTTGCCTTACCTTTTCTGCTTTATGGCTTACAGGGCGATATTGTGGCTTCTTCCCCTACCACTCGCTGGATTTGTTTAGCCATATTCATTGTGGCTGCTGGCACTGATTGGCTAGATGGTTATCTAGCTCGTAAATTAGATCAAGTGACAGATCTTGGGAAATTCCTAGATCCCCTCGTAGATAAATTACTGATTTTGGGTCCCCTGATTGCACTAGTCGAACTAGGCCAGATCCCCGCCTGGAGTGTGGTGATTATTCTGACTCGGGAGTTAACCATTGCTGGGTGGCGTGTTCAGCAAACCCAAATTTCAGGAGCTAATGGGTGGGGCAAAGCTAAAACCGTTCTGCAGATTGTTGCTGTTTCCTTCTTGATTGCACCCTTGTCAGGGGTGTGGATGCCCATTTCTTTAGGCGTTTATGCTGCTTCGGTTTGCCTGACCGTCGTTTCTGGCATTGTATATGTGCTGCCTCAATCACCTCTTATTCCATAACGCTAGAAAATTCCAGCAAAGAGTTTAGATTGAGCGTTAAGAATATTTTAATTTTTTTGTAATTTCAGTATTTCCCGTAGCACCTTCTTTTTGAAACCTAAATAGTCAAAGGTATATTAACGGATTGGAGTTGTATATTTACCTTTTGCCTATGTATAAGAAGTTATCTGAGATATGAAAAGTGTTCGTTTTTTTCTCCGCAAGATTACGGAGTAAGAGAACTAGTAGGTTTCTGTAAAGCCTATTATGAAAGGCTTATGTGAATTCACGGAAGTATTTTTCCAGTGATCTTACGGAAGATATTTTTGTTGGATTAGAGCAAGATACTAATAGTAGATTCGTATTTCTTAGACAAACTGTATACCTCACTGCATTTAGAGAAAGAGCCGATCTTGTTCATTTGTTCTGCAGCATTCAGGTTTTCAGAAATAGTCAAGTCCCATCGTCTCACTCATATCGTCACTTCACCTTATTAATCATATGAAAGTTATCCATTCACATGATAATTCCGGCAATTCCGAGAACAAGCAGCCTATTGAGATGCTGAAAGACGGACAACTATTATCTTTATCCCAAAGCTACCCAGCAGGATTAATTCTGCAAAAACCTTATTATGCCGAGTATATTGGTCCAGGTTCGGCTGTAGGAGGGATGTTTGATCTACAGTGCGTCACTATTCACCCCTTGGGCAAAGTTGAACTCAGTGCTCCTGAAACGTTGGATGAGCGCCAAAATGCGTTTCAAAAGAGAATGGAAGATATTGAGCACATGCAGCTGATTTGTGAAAAAGATTTACCGATAGAACGGGCTGTTGCCGTTCTTGAAATGCTATCTCAGCATTTTTATCAAGATGAAATCCAAATGATTCCCAATGAAATTTTGGCTAAGCTCGTGGGGGTTTTACCTTCAACGATGGCGGCAGCTTGGCAACAATTATCTACAAGTGGCCACAAGCGGAATACCACTCCACAGTCCTCTACCCCTGAGCCAAATTTTGCTTCCCATGAGGTGGCGTTTGCCTAGGTTAGGGTCGCTTCTCTTTCCCATACGCTTGAGGATGTATCAAACCTAAATCTATTGAAGTCAGTTGCTTCACTAACTGGGCTTTGATACATCGGAATCACCATCAGCCCCACTATTTAGAGCTAACACTCCAAATAGTGGGGCTGATGGTGGTTTTTGTAAGGACTAGGCCTAGAATTGTGGGCTGAAGCGGTTGGGGGATCAAATATCACAGATATCTAAGTTAGGGACTGCCGTCAGTAAATAGATATCATTCATTAATGTATATGTCAGTAGGATAGCGAATTCCCATCTTATCCTGGCAATCTCTGTCGCAGATTAAACACCTGATTTCTAAAACCAAGCATAGTAAAAGCGTCAACGCCGTGTACAATGCTCTATGAGAGAGGGAATCCTTCCTGCGATCGCAGAAGACCACCCATCAATTGTATAGGTGGTTTTTTTCAAGTGGAATCTATAAAGGTTCTACCCTTCTCCTAGACGATTTCTTCGGTGCACTTGCACCCAGAGCATAGCACTTACTTCCCTAAAGTGCAGACTCTGTGAAAGGTCATCGTTTTATGACATTACCGATAGAAATTATTGTTGGCTCTAAAGCTAAAAGTCTTACCAAACATGGTCATCAGTGCCTTGATGGCAATCTGGCAAGAATAAACATAACTTTTGATACTAGAGGGTGATCAATGAGATTTCGCACTTTAATCGTTACTTTTTTAGCGGTCTGTCTGGGGGTTTTCTCAGTCAACGCCAAGGCTTTGGCAGTTGTACCCAGCTCTATGACCTATGACCAGGTAAAAGGCACTGGTCTGGCTGATAGCTGCCCAACCCTTCCTACAGGCACCGGTGACACCATATCAGTCGGAGGCTCTGCCTACATTACAGATTTGTGTTTCCAACCAACTTCTTTCTTTGTGAAGGAAGAGCCTAAGAACCCTCGCCAAGAGGCCGAATTCGTGCCTGCGAGCGTTATGACTCGGAAAACAACCACCCTTGAGCAGATTGAAGGACCTTTGTCTGCTGATGGCGGCGGTCTAACTTTCAAAGAGACCGATGGCATGGACTTCCAAGCCATTACTGTACAAATTTCTGGCCGTGAGCGCGTACCCATGCTGTTCACCGTCAAGGAACTTCTGGCTTCTGCCTCCGGCAGCTCCATCGCCGATGGAACGAGCTTCTCTGGAGAGTATGCAGTACCTTCCTACCGGACTTCAGGTTTCTTAGATCCTAAAGGCCGGGGTGTTTCCACTGGTTACGACAATGCTGTTGCACTTCCTGCTTCCGCAGATGCTGATAAGCTGAACCGAGCCAATGCCAAGCGCTTTGACCTCACCAAAGGTAGTATCTCCATGGATGTTGCTTCTGTTGATAACGAAACTGGAGAATTTGGTGGCACCTTCGAAAGCGAGCAGTTTTCGGATAGTGACTTAGGTGCTATTGACCCCTTAGAAGTGAAAGTTCAAGGAATCTTCTATGGTCGCGTTAACTAAGAAAATCTCTTAGATATAACGTTTAGGGTTATTCTGTAACCTAAAATATACATTCAAAAAACAGGTGTGTTTAGCTAAAACACACCTGTTTTTTTATGTCTCAATTAAGCGAATGGGGAGACTGCGTATTCTTACTGACCCCATCTATACTAGAGGGATTTTAGTTGAGTTTAAGAGTTGCCAGGCTTTGATTCTACACTCTTCAAATCACTCTCTGTCACTGGCTTGTCGAGATCTCCATACGCCCAAAAGCACAGAGAGATGATAGATAAATAAGGAATGTTAAGGAGTGTTCAGTAAAGTTCCGTGGATTTGCTGATGTCCGTTTATCCTTTGACTTCTTAAGTTAATGGAAGGTTCAAATTAGTTTTCTTCTCCTCAGAATCCTTAATTAGAACGGACTAAAAGACAAATTCATATTTTTTTGACATGACCGCAACTCTTACTAATAATCTTAAAAGTGAAAGCTTGGAGTTATTGCAGCAGTATCAACAGTCTTCATGCACTGAGTTGCGAAATCGCCTCGTACAGATGAATTTGGGTTTAGTCAGGAGAGAGGCCCATCGATGGGTTGGTCATTCTACTGAAAGTTTTGATGATTTAATGCAGGTGGGTTCCCTCGGCTTAATTCGAGCCATCGAACGATTTGATCCGTTTAAGGGACATGCCTTTAGCTCCTTTGCCGTTCCCTACATCCGAGGAGAAATTCAACATTATCTGCGGGATAAAAGCCCTCAGGTTCGGATCCCTCGAAAATGGCATGAGCTACAGCGGCAAGCCATTAATGTGACCCGAGAAATGAGAGATGAATTACAACGACAACCTACGGATGTTGAGGTTGCTGCAGCCTTAGATATCTGTCAAAAAGAATGGCAAGAAGTAAAGCTGGCATCCTGCAATCGCTCTGTTTTGAGCCTTGATGCTCCAGTGCATAATTCTGAGCAAGAATCCATGTCTTTGGGGGAACTGTTGCCCGATCGCCACTATCACAGTTTTCAGTTAGCTCAAGAAGATCAAATTCGGTTGCGTCAGGCCTTATCTAAGTTAGAAAAGCGGACCTCGGATGTATTAGAGTTTGTCTTTTTCCATGACTTAACTCAAAAGGAAACGGCTGAGGTCTTGGGTATCAGTGCTGTGACGGTCTCCCGTCAAGTCAAAAAAGGGTTAGTTTCTCTCCGCCAAATGTTGAAAGGCTCAGAAGAAGCAACAGAGAAAACCGTTTAGATTCCTTCGCTGTTTATCCATCGAATGGGACTTGAACTTTGCTGAGCTGGGGTATGATGCCAAAGTTGTAAGCAAGAGCCAAGATTGGCAGTGTGATTAAGCTTATTTATTGGGGAACCCCACAGTTTGCGGTTCCCAGTTTAGAACGTCTGCTCCAAGCACCTGATATAGAGGTGGTAGGGGTGGTCACTCAGCCGGATAAACGGCGCGGCCGAGGAAGCAAAGTGTCTCCATCCCCTGTGAAAGGGGTGGCGATGGAAGCAGGATTGCCGATTTGGCAATCTCACAATATAAAAAAAGATCAAGGGATTTTGGCAGAGTTGAGATCGCAAGGGGCGGACGCCTTTGTTGTAGTCGCCTATGGCCAACTTCTCTCCCCTGAAATCTTGGCTATGCCCCGCTTAGGCTGTATTAATAGCCATGGCTCCTTGCTTCCCAAATATCGAGGGGCTGCCCCCATTCAGTGGGGGCTATATCATGGTGAACCCCTAGCGGGTATCACAACTATGCTGATGGATGAAGGCATGGATACCGGCGATATGCTGTTGAACAAAAGTATTGAGATTGGCCTGCTGGAAAATACCCTGGATGTGGCGATTCGTTTGGCTGATTTGTCGGGTGACTTGTTGATAGATACCTTGAACCAGCTAGACCAACACACCATTACGCCTACGCCTCAAGATCCTGAACAGGCAAACTATGCTCCCTTGATTCAGAAATCTGATTTCTCATTAGATTGGTCTCGATCTGCGATCGCACTTCACAATCAGGTTCGAGGATTTTCACCCAGCTGTGTGACTCAATTTCGAGAATCTGGCCTTAAAATCATGGCAACAGCTCCCCTAGGGGAAGCCTATGCAGCTGTTCTACCAAAAGAGTTAGCAGCTCTCACTCAGGTCATGCCAACTTCAGACGCTGACCCCGGTAGCATCGTTTATATTGCGCCCCAGCAAGGTCCAGTTGTGCAAACGGGTGATGGATTATTGTTATTGCGATCCCTGCAAATGGCGGGTAAACGTCGTCAGTCGGGGGGGGACTTTGCCAATGGATTCAGACTCTCTATGGGGGAGCAGTTGGGAGAAACGGCGGCCTGAAGATATTGGGTAATTTCAGCCCAGGCTGGTTTTGCACCGCTACAAAATCGGGAAAAACTGAGAAAGCCATGGACCATTCCTGGATAGTCCGTTATTTGAGTGGGAACACTGGCCTGTTGTAAGCGCTGACCATAGGCTTGGCCTTCATCTCGTAAGGGATCATAGGCAGCTGTGATCACCAGGGCAGGCGGTAATTGGCTTAAGTCTTCAGCTAAGAGTGGCGAAAAATAGGGGGACTGAATATCTGCAGGCGACTTGGCATACTGATTAACGAAGTGTTCCATGGCAGGTTTTGTTAATACCGGTGCATCCGCATACTGATCCATAGAGGGATGGTTAAGGGTGCCATCCAAGGCAGGATAAAGAAGAATCTGTCTCTGTAGAGTTGGACCATTCAGATCGCGGGCCATCAGACAGACAGCAGCAGCCAGGTTTCCCCCAGCACTATCTCCCATCACCATCAGTTGTTGAGGATCAGCCCCTAAAGCCTCAGCGTTTTGGGCTGCCCATTGGGTCACATCATAGCAAGCTTCTAAGGGAGTGGGATAGGGGAATTCAGGTGCTAATCGATAGGCTACAGAGAGGATTAAAGCCCCACTTTGATAGGCAATTTGGCGACAGAAGGCATCATAGGTGTCCAGATTACCCGTTACCCAGCCACCGCCATGGAAGAAAACAATGCAGGGGAGGTGGGGATTCAAGCTAGGGGAATAGAGCCTAATGGGAATCTTTCCATGGCGACCCGCCACCCATTGATTGCTAATTTTGGGCAGTTTGCGTTTGCGCCCATGCTTTAGCCAATTGATAACAGCCGGGCGCGTTGTTTCATTCCTTTGACGCAGTGCTTCAGGGCTTAACAGCTCAATCGACTGGGAGCGGTTTAATAACCTATCTAGAATCTGAATTTTCCAGTCCAATTGATACTTCTTTGCTAATGACTGCATTGGCCTAACAATAGGACTGCAAGGTGCCGCGTCTGCGAATATCAAGGGTGGCACAGTGGAAGGAACCCCCAAAGGGAGCAAAGTTGATAAAGGGACATTTAATCGGTTCAAATCCCCAATCTTTGAAGGCTGCGATCAGTGAAGTTTGATCTTCCTCTACGATCACCCGCTTCTCATCCAGCATCAAGACGTTTAGGCTAATCCACTTGCTGCACATGGAGGGGACGCCCGTGATCGGATCTGGCTCGGGGGGAACCAGCATATCCCAGGATTTAAGGGCTTTAGGAAGCTTATCTACATCGATATATTCAGGGTTAATCAAAGCCTTTCCTGGAGCCAATGGAATAAAGGTAGAGTCGATATGCATGGGGGTGGGGCAAGAGCTATCAATCTCGTGAATTTGATAGCGATCGCCTAAGTGGCGTCTGAGCCAAGTAATCCCGGCTTGATTGGTGACATTGCTTTGGGTCACAAATAAATCGCGGCCGCAGCGGACAAAATCGGCAGCATCAAAGACCGGTTCAAACTCATTAATCACATACCGAATGGGTTCTCCCTTGGCGGGGGGCTTAAAGGAATAATCGAACAGATCGTCCGTTAGCTCTGGCTTTGGTGCAGAGGTCCAACGGGCTCCCTGGGCAAAATATTCCTTAAAGAGGGGACGATAGGCATGGGTTTCAAAATAGCGGCACCGCCATGCCATGGGGGTTTCAATAATTTCGTCTCCCAGCACCATAAATCCATCGCGAGGACAGGCAGTACAAAATCCCTTAGAAGACCAATCTAATGCCTTATAGCGCTTGGTTCCTTTAATGACTTCAGGGCGTCGAACGACCACCCCTTCAGATTCTAGGATGTGAATAAATTCATCTAATTCCCGCTGGGCTTTTTTGAGCAAGAAGCCTGGATATTTCTGTCCCGCGAAAATCCGGTATAACCGGGCGGTACTGGGAGGAATATTGTAGGTAACGGTCACGTGATAAGGCGGAATGATCGCCCCTTCTAGGTGACCCACAATCACTTCTTCTAATGGATCCCATTCATTATAGGAATTGACTGGACAGGGGGTTGCAATCGTCGTATCCATCGAGTCTGTCATCAATTCCGTCATTATCCTTCCTCACCTATTTCGAATGGCCACCGGTTGATGCCGAAAGTTTCTTCAGAACTGTATGAGATCTTGCTCAGAAAATCAATCTTGCTCAGCAGCCGTGTCTTTGTCTGTAACGATTTGCACCATCTTTACTGGCCTATAGACTCCTAAAGCTAAAGTTTGGCTCCTGTTCGAGTCAATAATCTAGGAATTTATTGTGCATCCTTTCGCGCTAAAGAGTAGTTAGGGGTCTGGCGTAAGTCGTCCATCTTCTGACATGCCTACCCTTCTCGTAAAATGGCTGCACACTTCTCTGCTAAAGGTTTTTGGTGAAAGTGGTGAGGGGATTCTTGCTGCGATCACATCAGATAACCTGGAATCACCTTTCCTTGACCGATTTTTAGGTCGAGAATGAGTTCTGAAGGTTGATTGCAAGGGCCAGCAACCTTCAGAACTCATTCAGCACTTGGCCATATTGGATCGTTTCAGTATTTGAGTGACCCGCTGTACGACCTAGAAATGCTCTCGTCTTAGTTAGTCAAAATTCTGGTTGATGTGAATGAAGAAATACCAGCAAAAATATTGTTTTTTTAAGATTAACGATTGATTTGTTTCATTAAGTGATTGCCTGAGTGTTTTATCAGTTGATGATTTAGTCACTAATGTGAAATCCTGGATGCTTTTATAGGGATGATACTTCCAGCTTGGACAGTATTATGAGGTCAATGTAACCTCCTGCTCTATTCGCCTCTGTCGATTAAAGTTTAATGAATGAATTGGATTGATTTTTGCCTTCTCTGACTAATGAATAATTATTGGTGGTATAACGATAAAATCGCTGCATTAGTAATTTTATTGCAGAAAAATGCAGTAAAAGGTTCGCATTGATGACATGGAACAGCTAAAACGTTGGAAAAAGATTAGTTCTCCAGTCAATCGAGAGTTGCCGCTGCGTTTTATTCTGATTGTTCTATTTGTTCTGCAATTATTGGTTTCTGTTGGCCTCGTAGGCTACTTATCTTTGCGTAATGGTGAAGAGGCGATAGAGGACTTAGCCAATCAGTTGATGTCAGAGGCAGGAGATCGGATTTCAGAACGACTCAATATTTATCTGTTGACTCCTCATCAAGTCAATCAACTGAATGCGAATGCCCTCGATATGGGGCAACTCCAGCTCAATGATCTCCAGAGTATGGAACGCCATTTCTGGCGTCAGAGCCAAGTGTTTAAGTTGATTAGCTATATTCAATTTGGCAATTCGCAAGGGGAGTTTGTAGGCTTAGCGGTCAATGATGATGGTACGCTCACCTACCAAGTGACTGAAAAGACGGGAGCACTGCAAACCTATAGTATTGATACCAAGGGCGATCGCAAACAGTATCTTGAAACATCCCCTAATTTTGATGCTCGTCAGCGTCCCTGGTACATTGTGCCTCAACAGGTTGATAAATCTGCCTGGACAGAAATCTATCCCTGGGTAAGTCCGCCCACCTTAGCCATCACGTTAGGTCAGCCCTATTATGATACTCAGGGAAAATTCCAGGGCATTTTAGCGACGGATCTATCCCTGGCCCAAATTAGTGATTTCCTGAAAGAATTGAGTTTGTGTGACTCTGGCCGGACGTTTATTCTGGAACGCTCTGGTGACATTGTTGCAACTTCATCCAATGAGCTGCCGTTTGTCTGGCGGAATCATCGGCCCGGAAGATTGATGGCTAACCATAGTGAAGATGGTATTGTCCAGGCTACTGCTACTTATTTAGCAAAGCAAACGGGAGGGCTTCAGCAGATCAATGCTCGACGCCAAACCCAATTCTCTATTGAGGGGCAGCGATATTTTCTACAAGTGATGCCGCTGCAAGATCAGCATGGATTAGATTGGCTCAGCGTTTTGGTTATTCCTGAGTCTAGCTTTATGGCTCAGATCGATGCCAACACGCGAACAACACTGTTGCTCTGTTTTCTAGCGTTGGGGTGTGCGATCTATTTGGGCATTTGTACTGCCAGCTGGATCGCTAGACCCATTCTCCGTTTCAGCCAGGCTAGCCAAGCAATGTCCTCGGGGCAGTTTGATCAAACGGTTTCTGTTAAAGGATTTAAGGAAATTGGTGTTCTCCAGCGTTCCTTTAATCGCATGGCTGAAAAACTGCAGACCACTTTTTGTGATTTGGAAGCGGCCAATCTAGCCTTAAAGAAAGAAGTGGCAGAGCGACAACGGGCCGAAGAACAGTTTAAGCATCTGGCACTGCACGATCCTTTGACGGGGTTCCCCAACCGCGCTTTTTTTATGGAGCAATTGGAACGAGCGGTCAAGCAGGCGCAGCGTCATCCCCATTATTTATTTGCAGTCCTGTTTATTGATTTAGATCGGTTCAAGATTGTCAATGATAGCCTCGGACATCAAGTGGGGGATCAGTTACTAGGTGCGATCGCACATCAGCTTCATTCCCTTGTGAGAGCTACAGATATCGTGGCTCGATTGGGGGGAGATGAGTTTGTCATTCTTTTAGAACCCATTGAGGAAGTCAACGATGCCGTGCGAGTGGCCGATCGGATTGTGCAAGAATTGAGCTCTCCTATTGATTTAGGGAATCGGCAGGTCTTTATTTCAGCCAGTGTGGGTATAGCCCTGAGTTCGCCAGATTACAGCCAGGCTACGGATATTCTCAGGGATGCAGATATCGCCATGTATCGGGCCAAAAATCGAGGCAAAGCTTGTTTTGAAATCTTTAATGAACGGATGTATATGCAAGCATTGGATCGGTTGCAAGTAGAAAATGACTTGCGGCAAGCCATTGACTACCAACAGCTCCGGGTGTTTTATCAGCCCATTGTCGATATCCAGACCGGTAAATTATCTGGGTTTGAAGCGTTAAGTCGCTGGCCTCATCCAACGCGAGGATTTATTACGCCAACTGAGTTTATCCCGATTGCCGAAGAGACGAGCTTGATTGTCCCTCTTGGGGAATGGATTCTGCAAACGGCTTGTCAGCAGATGGCAACTTGGCTGCAAACCTATCCTGCTGCAGTGCACTACTCCATCAGTGTAAACATGTCAATTAAGCAACTCAAAGATCCAAACCTGCTCACCAAGGTTGATAGAGCTTTAGAACAATCTGGATTAAACGGTCACCAATTGTCTTTAGAGCTGACTGAAAGCATTTTGATGGAGAATGTGATCGAATTAAAGGTAATTTTAAATCAATTGAAAGATAGAGGAATTCAACTCAGTATTGATGATTTTGGTACAGGGTATTCTAGCCTCAGCTATCTCCATCTTTTTCCCTTCAATACAATCAAGATTGATCAATCTTTTATTAATCGGATTGGTGAACAGGGCGAAAATCAAGAAATTATTGAAACGATCATTAGCTTGGCCAATCAGTTGAAAATGGATGCTGTTTCGGAGGGGGTTGAATCCAAACAGCAACTCAATTACTTGAAGAAGCTATCTTGTCAGAAAGCCCAAGGAAACTATTTTTCTCAACCTTTGTCGGGTGATGCCGCTGAAGTCTTTATTCTCAATAATCCTCAGCTAATTCAAGTTCATTAAGTAGCCAACTGATCGTATGGCTTAGGGATTCACGAGTATGTTTAGTAATCATTGAGGTCAAAACAGAGGAGAAATTAACTCTCGCAATGTGTAAAAGTTGAGAAGTTGGAGTACGGCAACATTGTAAGCCTTAACTTTACGTATTGAGGGGTAATTCTCTCGATTAGGAGGCTATTCGATAAGCCGGAAAAAACGTGGATTGTTGAAGTTTCTCAACCGGTACATCAATAGATTGAGCTCGATGTTGGAGTAATTCAGAATAGGCTTCGGGATTGATAATCAGTCTGAGGGTATAAAAATCATGCTGCTGCCTAGAAAAGCCGGACTTAAATTTAAATAACCGATCTTCCTGAGATCCTCCTACTCCCCCGCCCAGGTGTAGAAATTCATTGCCCCGCTCTTTTGCCCAGAGGCGCATATGATGGAGCAATAAGCTAAAGGGAGACTGGGACATAAATGCCGTACGAGTCCCACCTAAGTGGGCTTGAACGATGCCACAACATTCAAAAAATAAGCTGGCAGCAATAATTTGGTCGGTATTTTCTACGATGCAGCAGTGCAGCTTGTCACCTAAATTGAGTAAGTCTTCAAAATAGTCTTTATTGAAGTAATAGGATTGAGTGGCCGAAACCCGATTCATTGTCTCGGTATAAATGGACGTAAAGACTTCCATGCTCTCAGAATAAGGAACGATTCTGGCTTGCAGTCCTAACCGCTTGCACTTATTAATGGTGCTTTGGTGCCCTTTCCTTGTATGGGCCCAAATCTTGGACTCCGATTGCAATAAATCAACTGAAACAGTTACACCATCTGGGGTGGCAATAGAGGAATCAAGGTGCTCAATATACTGAGCGCTTAAAATAGGATGAAGTCGAAAGAAAGCTGAACAAATATTTTTAGCTTTAAAAGCTTTAATGACCTCTTTGAGTGCTGACTGAATAAATGCTGGGTCTTTTATTGCTTCTTGACTCAAGACTATTCCCGAGTATCCATAGGGAGAGATAATATCGAATATTTCTCCACCTTTTAGATGCTCAGGGTAAAAGTCTTTACAGGAACGAAGCAAGTAAGGTAAAAAAAGTATTTTGCTTTCTTCTTGAATAATAATCGCTTCAGCAGGAGATTCTAACCGTTTGGATTCAATGGAAACGTATGCAGGTAAGTGATAAATATCATGTCGAATACCATCCAGAACTTGAAGCCAGAGAGGATTATCTAATGCAAGTATCTGCACATCCATTTGCGATTTCACCTATGACTTATATTGCAGACTTGGTAAAAAATGAGTGGAATCTAAACCTCACTGGGGATTAGATTTGTATCGGTAAGCTGGAAAAAACTGAACAGAGTTTAAATGATCAAGATCAATATTATGGGATTTTGAATGGGATTCAAGGAGCTGTTTATATTGTATCGGTTTAATGATAATAGATGCTGTATAAAACCCATGCCTTTGTTTCGAGAAATTCGCTTTATATTGATAAAGACCATCTTCCGTACATCCTACTCCTCCGCCTAAATGGAGCATGGTGTTACCGCGCTGCTTTGCCCACAAACTAGTTTGGTAAAACTCCAAGCTAGTGGGAGAAAGTTTTAATCCTTCAGGAGTTGTGCCCCCTAATAATCCTTGGACAATGCCAGAACATTCAGAATAGAGTCCAGCAGAAATTATTTTATTTTGGTATTCAACAACACAGACAAATAGTTTATGACTAAGATGCTTTTGTAATAGATAAAAGTAATCTCGATTGAATGAAAAAAAGCTGGTCTCAGCCTCGACCCTCTGCATCGTGGCTTCATAGATATTACAAAATTCAGTGATGTATTCAGAAAATGGCTTGACCTTAGCTATTAACCCCAGTCGTTTACCTTTGTTGATTTTATTCCTCTGACTTTTATGGGTATGACTCCAAAGGTCTGATTCTGAAAGCTCTAAATTAATGGATACCGTTTGACCCACTTTTTTGATGAGAATGTCCTTCATCCCTTGGGGATGAACTGTATTGAGACTAGGGTGAAGGCGAAGAAATGCTGAGCAAATCCCCTGTTCTTTAGCTAAGTGGAGAAATTGCTGCCAAGCATTAGGTCTAAATGCTGCATCTTCTAAGGCTGCTGGACTGAGTAAAAATCCAGAATAACCATTGGGGGAAGTGATGTCATAAACTTTAGCGGATGCTGCTGGAATGGAATGGCAAGCACGTCTTAAATAGGGAATAAGACAGACTTTTTGCCCCTCTGTAATTAGGATTGCTTCTGGAATACTTTGGGTTCTTAGGGCCTCACAATATAGATATTCAGGTAAGTGATAAATGTCGTGAGCGAGGTGAGTCAGGGTGCCTGACCATAAGGGATCGCGCCAATCCAATACTTTTATTTTCATTACTGATTAAGATTCTGACCATAGTTCTGGAAATACATTCGGGTCACTAAAGTCTGGATCGTCGTTGGGGAGGGTTCGACAAAGCTGTTCGTCAAACATATGAATGGCTTGACCTTTGTCATTCTTGTAAGGGCGATAGCGGTTGGAGGCATCTTGAAGATGCACTGCGATCGCAAGGCGGTTTCGTTGACTGTGGTTCGGGTAGCTGCCATGGATGGTCCAACAGTTATGGAAGCTGACTTGGCCTTTACGTAGGGTGAGGGGAATTTCTTTGATTGAATGATTAATGCCAAGCTGCTGGAGCTGTGTCGATAGGGTGGTTAGGTCAGTCTGACTAAAGCCTCGCAGATGCTCTAAGCCTGACCATTTATGACTGCCATCGATCACCACTAATGGCCCCATGTCAACATCGCAGTCATGGAAAGGAATCCAAGCAGTTAGCAGCTGATCAGAGGTACAGGTGGCCCAGTAAGCCCGATCGGCATGCCAACCGACGCTAGTTTGGGCGGTGTGATCCTGAGGGGGCTTGTAAACCAGTTGATCATCCAGGAGGCGGATTTGTTGAGTGCCCGCTAATTTTGCTGCAATTGCCCCCACCATTGGCTGGAGTGCTAATTGCCTCAGGGCTTGACTTTGTAAAGACACAAATTCGTTATTGCGAATAGTGTCAAAGCCGTCACTGGGCTGCCAATTACTGTAGCCTTCGTTGACGGGAAGAACCGTATCACGCTCCCCCCGGTAGTAGCTTTCCGTGCCCGCGAGCGCTTGCTCAATAACGGTATCCGCAATGACGGGTTGAGAGATAAACCAGCCATGCTGACGATAGAAATCAACATCTTTGTCCGTGGGTAGCAGAGCCTGTTGCCGGGCACTTAAGGATTGATCCAGAGACTCCCATTGCATAGTAGATAGGGCTTGAGGGCTCATCGATCTAGGGTCCCCATAAACTCTTCTGAGGTCGCAAAGCCATCTTGATTAATGCCATCTCGCCGCAGCACTTTCCACACCGTCAGAGCTAGGATTTTGCAATCGAGCCACAGAGACCAGTGGTCAATGTACCAAACATCCATCTCAAATTTAGATTCCCAACTAATGGCGTTGCGGCCGTTAATTTGAGCTAGTCCCGTAATCCCTGGTAATACTTCATGACGACGATTTTGTTCTGGGGTATAACGGTCAAGATACTCGACAATTAAGGGGCGAGGACCTACAAGACTCATATGCCCTAGAAACACATTCCACAATTGAGGCAGCTCGTCCAAACTTGTCTTGCGGATAAATTGGCCAAAGGGCGTCAACCGCTGTTCATCAGGAAGAAGTTGGCCATTACTATCCCGCTGATTAGTCATGGTACGGAATTTATAGAAGGTAAAAATTTGGCCATTTTTACCAGGGCGAGGTTGGGTGAACCAGGAGGGCCAACCCATCTTGATGCAGATTGCGATCCCAATGATCCCTAAAATGGGTGTGAGCAGGATAAGGGCCAACAACGCAACTGTGCGATCAATAACCCACTTCGAAACAATCTGAATTTGGTGATGGACAGAGGAAGAAGCCATGATGATCAATCGTCAAAGTCGCTAAAAGATGAACGGATTATCCTGGTAACTGATGTACCCCTCGTCTTGAGATTAGGAGTTAAACAATAAGATTCACTGATTCAACTGCTGTAGAAATATCTTTTGATTAAACCTGAACAGATCTTTAGAAGAACTAATATTTTTGTAGATCAAAAAATATTAATTTATTTTTGGATTCAAGATGCTCATTAATCTTTGCATCAGTATAGTCCTTTATGAAAAAAAATTGAACTAAATTGATACTGATGATAGTTAGCTTTTAGGAGTCGAAGAGAAAATCCTTTGTGCATATATCAATGGAGCCGGACATAATCGAAGTTAGTAAAGACCTGAATAACAACAGTGAAGTAGCTGTTGTTTGGCACTAACGTATGTGAAGCCATGGAGCGACTCTTATCATTCTCTATCGTTAGCATAGAAAGTTTTGAAGCTATATATCTCTATTCCCTGATAAAGATGGATGGGCTCAAGAGGACAATTGTCAGCCATCGAAAATGATTATGTTCTCCAATCTCAAGTTAAGAGAGTCTGAGGTTGATTTCTATCGAGAAAGGAGAGGCGGTTTGACGGGGTGATGGCAGTTCAGAAGTGATCATTATCAATTGAATAGACAACTGCATGATTCCAAGTTTTTCTTATGCTTCAAAGTGTATAAGGGGCAAAGGTTAGCTACTTTTTATGCATTTTATAGATGTTTTGCATCCAACATCAAATTTTTTGTATGAAGCCAAGAACTGATCTTAATTGACCGTTAATGTCTCTCTGTTAATGAATATGGGACCCCCTTTCTCTGTTAACTTGTGTTCTGGGAGACGAATGATCCTGATTGAGCCCAAGAACTTCTGGGAGATAAACCAACCTAGAAACCGTCACCTATAGTGGGAGAACATCAGAGCCTTAGGAGCCTGGTAAATCCTTCTCTGGACTGGGGGCATCTATGTCTCGGCTATTAAAATCCAACCATCCTTTTCGTTTGCTTCTGTATTTGGAATGGATTTTGCTGGGGATTGCCCTATTAACTTTGTTTGTGCCTTTCCCCCGCCATCATTTTCTGTTGCCCCACGTCATTCCAGGGCGAGGGTTGAGATTTCCCTTAGGGATATTGCTGAGTATTCTGACTCTGGCTGGTTTAGGGCTCAAATTGCCTATCCATCAATCCCAAAAGGTGAAGGCCTTCTATACCTGTCTGGGGCTATGTCTATGTTGGGCAACGGTGTTTATGGGGGGGCGGCTCCGAGACTACTTTATCCCGATGCTATTGATTGTGGTGATTCGGGCCTGCTTATTGTTTCCTTGGAAGCAGCGATTGATGGTTGCATCCGTTGCCTATGGCTCTTTTCTGGCCCGCTTAATGATGGGACCCCAACGTTTTCGTCCACCGCGATTGGGTCCTCCCCCCCCTTGGCGGGGCAGGGGACTATCCCAAGAATTGGTGGCGAGTTTGCAGTTGCGGAGTGCCCTCTTATTTGGCTTGGTCTTGATCTTTGTATTGCTGATGGTGGGAGCGCTCTTAACGGAGCATCTCAGTCGAACAGAATTAGCATCTGCGAATCAGCGCCTGCGGAAATATGCCTTAATGATCGAAAATCAAGCTACCTTGCAGGAGCGGAACCGAATTGCTCGCGAAATGCATGATTCCGTTGGCCATTCCCTAACGGCTCAAAGTATTCAGCTCGAAAATGTAGAGGTATGGATGGCCACTGATAGGGCTAAAGCTTCTGATCACTTGACGAAAGCCCGATCCCTCGGGAAAGACGCACTCCAAAATGTCCGGCATACCGTTGCTACCCTTCGTAATAACCCGCTAAAAGGTCAATCCTTATCCCAAGCCCTCACCAAAATGACCCAGGAGTTTGAACGCACGACATCGATTCAGGTTCAATTCTCTACTCACCTAGAGACTCCGGTCCCTAGAGAAATGGCTGCAGCTCTCTATCGTTTGGTGCAAGAAGCCCTGACTAACGTTTCCAAGCACAGTGAAGCGACCCAGGTTACGATTAATTTGACTGAGCAGGAGATGGAGTTGTCTCTTAAGATTTCTGACAATGGCAAAGGATTTCTGCCGGGGAAAAATACGACGGGCTTTGGTCTTCAAGGGATGCAGGAACGGACAGTGGCCTTAGGCGGTCTATTCGAACTACACAGCCAACCTCAAACAGGCTGTCATATTCAGATCCAGATTCCTCGATTAGGAGAAGAGTGATGATTCGGGTGATGTTGGTAGATGATCAAGGGATTGTGCGTGAAGGGCTCTCCAGTCTGCTCAACACAAAACCCGATTTGGAAGTGGTGGGTGAAGCAGAGAATGGTCAAGTTGCCATTGAGAAAGCCCTAGAAATCCAGCCCGATATTATCCTGATGGATATGCGCATGCCGGTGATGGATGGGGTCGCTGCCACTCAAGCGATCCGACAGCAGGCCCCTCAAATTAATATTTTGGTCCTAACCACGTTTGATGATGAGGATTATGTTTCTCAAGCTATGCGGCTAGGGGCAAAGGGCTATTTGCTTAAGGATACGCCCTCTGATGAATTGGCAGAGGCAATTCGGGCCGTTCATAAAGGGTATACGCATTTCGGCCCTGGCTTGTTTGAAAAGATGATCACAGCAACGCCAACGGTTGCAGAACCGCCGGAATTGGCAGAACTGACGCCCCGAGAGACAGAAGTCCTGGCCTTAATAGCAGAGGGCCAGAGCAATCGGGAAATCGCTGAGGCCCTGTATATTTCTGAACGAACCGTCAAAAACCACGTTAATAGTATTTTGAAACGCTTAAATTTGCGCGATCGCACCCAAGCTGCCATCCTAGCCACCAACCTACAACAGCGTTAGCCGCGTAGGTTGGGGCATTTCATACCTGAAATTAAATTCATTTACACCTATAAATTCAGGCCTTTAATATTCAGGTATAGAAGAATCGATTTCACGACTCCAGGCCGTAATTCCACCCGTAACATTGGTACCCGCAATGCCTGCTTCTTGTAGGAAGCCCAATGCTTTGGCCGAGCGACCCCCCATCTTGCAGTGAGCAATGAGACGGTGACCATTCAGTAGCTCTTTGACTTTGGGAATGGCTTCACCACTCTCAATCTCAGACAAGGGGATCAAGACTGAGCCAGGGATGCGGGCAATCTCATATTCATGGGGATTGCGAACATCCAAGAGGACAAAATCATCCGTACCGCTATCGAGCAATTGCTTGAGATCTTGAACCGTCATTTCTTCCATATTGGCTTGTTGCTCCGCTTCGGCTGCTTGGGCTTGGGGAATACCACAGAATTCTTGGTAATCCACCAGCTTTTCAATCACAGGTCGCTCTGGGTTGGGTCTGAGCTTTAACTCTCGAAACTTCATGTCAAGGGAGTTAAAGAGCAGCAAACGACCGCTCAAGGTTGTACCCTGACCCAAAATAATCTTAATCGCTTCGGTAGCCTGAATAATGCCAATAATTCCCGGCAAAATCCCCAGCACACCCCCTTCAGCACAAGAGGGCACCAGACCAGGAGGTGGGGGTTCTGGATACAAATCTCGATAGTTGGGACCCCCTTCGTAGTTAAATACGGTGGCTTGGCCTTCAAATCGATAGATAGACCCATACACATTGGGTTTGTCTAATAAGACACAGGCATCGTTGACCAGGTAGCGGGTGGGGAAATTGTCTGTACCGTCAATGACAATGTCGTAAGGCTCAGCAATTTCTAGGGCGTTTTCTGAGGAGAGCCAGGTGTTATAAAGATCCACCTGACAGAGGGGGTTGATTTCGTGAATCCGATGTTTGGCGGACTCGATCTTAGGCTTGCCGACCCACGACGTTCCATGAATGACTTGGCGTTGGAGGTTGGAACTATCGACCACATCGGCATCAACAATGCCCAAACGGCCTACTCCGGCTGCTGCCAAATAGAGTAATAGCGGTGACCCTAAGCCCCCGGTGCCAACACAAAGGATGCTAGCGGCTTTTAAGCGTTTTTGTCCCTCTAGGCCCACCTCCGGCAAAATGAGGTGGCGAGAGAACCGCTCGTATTCTTCTTTATTGAGCTGAATTTGGTCCAAGTTGGGATTAAGCATGACGGACATCCTTAGAGGAAAGATGTATGAGGTTTCTAAATATCTGTTTCAAGGGTTGATGTGACCATAGCATCCACAACCGTGATTTGTTCTGCTCGAAATCGTTGCTGGTCATCCAGTATCCAATTGCGAAAGTCGTGGGGTACACCGTTTTCGACGGCAACTATCACATAGGAATATTGGGGCCAAGCCCATTTGCGATCGCATTCAGAAGGCACGGCTTCGTGATCGGGATGTGAGTGGTAGACCCCTATAATATCCCAACCCTGAGTGCGTGCGTATTTCTGAGCGTTAAATAAATCTTGAGGAGCAATCCAATAGCGACGGGTTGTGGTTAAAGGTGTTCCTGACTCTTCTTTTTGTATGGATGATTCGGCTTGGTCCCAGGCATTATCTAGAGGATAGAGTTCAAACAGTTTTTTTTCTGATTGAGCGTCTGATTCTAGGATTTGCCCGAGCATCAGTCCACAGCATTCTTCTGGATAGCAGGCTTGGGCATGGGCATAGATCTGATCCATTTGATAGGGGTGAAGCGTTAGCACGGCAATTTAATTAAATCGATCTATCCTTACCCTCCCATGATTTTTTCCTGAGAGTTCTGAACCAATAGAAGATTTCAAGCTTTTCAACATCTCCTTGTGGGGATTGAAGTGAGAGCAGCTACTCCAAAGTAAGCCACTGAACTTGTTCTTCCTTCAGCTGTGTCTCTCTTGTTTATCTGGATACGTAAAAATGCTGAACTGCAAGCAAAACGCTATGAACAAGGATCCCTAAGATGATTTGCTTAAGCCCCTTAAACTGCTTATTGATAATAGATTGCAATTGGTAGCTAGATATGACAGCATGATGTCTATGGTAATGACGTGGTCAGCATAATACTCATTAGTCAACAGTCTGAATCAATGAGCGGTGCTGATAAATAGGTCTTTACGTATGTCGTTTGCTAACCCAAAAAAGGCAAATGATGTTGAGTGAGTTTTAATCGCAGCGAGATGGCCCAATTCCTATCTTGATCTCAAGGTTAACGATGTTCCATTCACCCCCCTACTTTAGAAATAGTTGATCGACGGGTAACCCTTGGCAACTTCACTCAAGAGAATTGCACGATATGTCTTACGATCCTCAGACTTATTCCTCTTATGAAATGAACTGGCAGTTGCACAGTCAAGCAGGAAATCAGTGTTTTCAAGCAGGGTCACATCTGGAGGCGCTACAGGCCTATCGCAAAGCCATTGCTTTAGCTGAATTGATGTTGATGACTGCCAAGAAAGAGCGTCGTCACCCGGAAGCCATTCATGCCTATGCGATTGCTTGCCACAATTTGGCCGATAATTTAGTAAAACTTGAGGATCTCCATGTTGCAGAAACAACGATGCAACAAGTCTTAGATCAAGTGGTTGATTTGATGTATGCCACCCAATATTCTCAATGTCTTCGCATAGAAGCTGCGAAAGCGTTGAAAATGGTTAGCCTCAAGATCTATGAGTTTTATCAGCGTTTAGGACAGCCTGATAAAGCTTATAAGGTGTTTTCGCAAGCTTCTGAGCTTGCTCAGACGTTTTTCAGTCAGATACAACCTCGGTTGTTGCGTGTATAGTATTCATGGATTTGACTGACACCTTGGCGAAGATTGTTTCGATTCAGATTAAGGATTAGTTATGGTTCTGCGACAAATTACGACCCAAATTAAGCGTTGGTTCCCGGCTCCTATTGCTCATGCTCATTGTGATGGTCCCTGTGGGGTTTATGATCCAGCGACAGCAAGGATTTATACAGAAGCGGTAGTCTCGATGACTCGCAAGATTTTGGATCTACAACCGCCAGCCGATCAAAATCCGCAAGCTATGGCGACTTATCTGAATACGATGTCCCGATATATTCAAATTAAAGAAGAGCAGGCCCAGAAGGCTAAAGAAGAAATTTTGATCCTGTGGACAGACTATTTTAAGCCCCAGCACCTGGAGCAATATCCTAATTTGCACGACATGTTTTGGAAAGCAGCGAAGCTTTGCTCTTCTTGCAAGGTGGAGGTCAACCTCCAACATGCTGAAGAACTCCTAACTGCGGTTGAGGAAGTGCATAAAGTCTTTTGGGCCACTAAAAACCGCACAGATGTGTCCTGGTACAAAGCCAGTTAAACCAGATTTCCCTGCAAATTCATCACTCCCAGACTGCACCGTTTGGGAGTTCTTGTTATGGTGCTGCCGCCGCCGTCGACGTTGGGAAGTGCAAGGACGATCCATGCTACCGACGTTAAATCCTGGCGATCAGGTTTTGCTTCATCCAGGGGCCTATCATCTGACGACTCCCCAAGCGGGAGAGATTGTGTTGGCGCGGCATCCTTTTCAGCATCAGCTTTATTTAATCAAGCGTATTCAGTCAGTGAACAACAATTCCTATTTCCTGATAGGAGACAACACAGCTGAAAGTACAGATAGTCGAGTCTTTCATGCTGTCTCTCTAGATTATATTGTTGGCAAAGTCACTAGTTTTTTTTAGGATTTAGGGCATTCCAGCAGATGCAAGGGGAGAGATGGTTGAATTTCTCAGGATTCACAATGGCAAAACTTCTATCCCCTAGCAGTAGTTTCCTGAAAATCCTCAACAATGATCGTATCTATAAAGATAAGCAAATTCAACTGTGTTGGTAAGCAAAGTTGCCATAGCGTGTTAGGCATTAAATAAAGGGTGGTTTCGCTAATTCGCTGGAGAGTCATTGGTTCTACCTTTAATGACGAGCCTTCTATATAGTCGTCCTAAAATCTACAAGTGCGTAAAGAGTCAATCTGGAAAGTTTTAACCCTCTCTCGTTAACCGCAATTATGATGGGGCATGCCTTTGGCTGAAATGCATTCTTCGATACCTAAGCTTAAGCTGGAATATGGGCATCCTAAGTATATTGATGTTCACTGCCCCAAACCTACAGTGAGTAGGATTTAGCAACCTTTGCCAGTTTCTCTCTACTCAGGCTGTGAACCGTTTGTTGCAATTGATACTGGTTTGTTTATTCCATGACTTCACGTGTGGTTTCCCAGCAGCCTTCTCAGCCATTCGGCAGCTTGCTCGGTAGATTCTATCGATTTTTACGCCGTCCTTTCTATACTGTCAATGTCCCATCGCAGCCCCAACCTCTCAAAGATATTCTCAGGCTTTATGCATTAGCTTTAGTGCTTATTCTTCCTCTCGCAATTATGGTGGGTCTTCTGGCTGCGAAGCTGTCAAGCAGTCACGCTATCAGTGAGATGGCAGAGCAACCCTTACTGATATTTACTATGGCAGTGGTGATTGCTCCGCCATTGGAAGAAGTTCTGTTTCGGCTACCTCTGCGCTACACTCCGGCAAATTTGACATTCCCTCTATTTCTATGGCTACTTATCATCCTGGGCACATTAGCTAGTGCAAAGGTTATATCCGCCATATTGATGTTGCCTTTGTTATGCCTGGCTTTTTTGGGATGTGTGTTTTTACGAGTCTGGCTCAAGGAGAAGATGCCTGCCAAACCCATTCATAAACAATATGAGAAGTGGATTGGATGGTTCTTTTATGGCTCTACCATTATTTTTGGCCTGATTCATATTCCCAACTATCAGCTGATTAACGGGTCGGCTTTACTATTAGCACCGCTCTTGGTCTCCCCCCAGCTTCTGCTCGGTCTTTTCTTTGCCTTTGTCCGATTGAGGTATGGGTTTTGGTGGGGTGTGTTTACCCATGCGTTTCATAATGGTTTATTAGTCGGACAGATGCTTTTGTATCGGATGTTGACACAACCATCAGGAACCCATGAAACTGCAGACATCGCCACCCATCCAGCACTGATGACGCTGATATTGAATCTGGGTCAGATTGCCTTTCTTCTATTGTGCCTCTTCATCGTGGTAAAAATGGTGCTTGAGTGGCGAGCTGAAGGACAAGTATCCCAAGCAAACAGTTAGATTTATTCTGGCAACCAGGGCAGAATCCTTTGGGAAAATAGCTTATATACGATTTTGCACTAAGGTTTCATCCGCTGCATTTGGCCCCTGATCCCTGAAAAATCTGACCTCAATGGCACTCGATATACCGCTGGATGCGTCGTAGTCTAGGGAGCATCTTACAAGCGACAGCATTGCTGCGCAGTGTTTAGCATTACAGTGAAAACAATCCCTTGCTATCACTGTTTCTGCTATTGGCCTGAACATTAATGCAACGATTTATATCCCTCTTTTATGACCGCTTGGCCGTTAATTGCCTGGCGATTAATGCTGATTGAAATTATGACTCATAGCATATCTTCCCCTCAGCCCTCTGACTTACCTCAAAGCCTGCTGGGTCGGTTTCTCAAGTTTTTAAGACATCCCCGCTATACGGTGAATGTGGCAACAGAGCATCAAGGTGTTATTGATGTTCTGAGGCTCTATGCATTGGCTTTAGTGACGGTTTTGCCCCTAGGTGTTTTGAGTTCCAGATTGGCAGATAATCTTGACTCTAGTAATAAAGTCTTAGAGATTACTAAAACCGTACCTATCTTGCAAATTATTCTGTTTGCGGTGATTCTGGCTCCGCTTTGGGAAGAAGCGGTCTTCCGATTGCCTTTGCGCTATACCCCAATGAATCTAGCTATCCCTTTTTGTATCGGGATGATGTTGATTGTATCTTCCCTAACTGCGACTGATGTTCTCCCTCGCATCGCTGGATTACCCTTGTTGGCTGGCACAGTTGTTCTAGCGGTCGTTCTATGGCTGTGGCTCAAGGAACTAGATTCTCAACCCATCCATACTTTTTATGAGAAATGGATAGGGTGGTTGTTTTATAGTTTTGCCTTAGCCTTTGGCCTAATTCATCTTGGGAACTTCACGAGTTTAGGTGCTCAGGCTTGGCTTTTAGCCCCCCTTTTGGTGTTGCCCCAAACTGTGATTGGGGTGTTTTTGGGATTTATTCGGTTGCGGTACGGGTTTTGGTGGGCAGTGTTGACCCATGGCTTTCACAATGCCTGTGCAATCACGCCGCTGCTACTCGTGCGTCTGGGATCTGAGAATTTGCTTGAGAGTATGAGCAGTGGGATACAGGATAAGTCCTTGGCCGGAACAGACTATGTGCTCATATTACTGGTGTCTACCTATGTGCTCGGCGGCCTATTGCTCTGTTTGATTACCGTGTGGAGGTTAATTGCAGAATGGCGAGCAGAACACCGACAAGCTCGCCCCAATTCTTAGGGAAAGTCAGGGCACAGTGACCTGGGCAAAGAGTGCAGCCTGGTTGCGATCGCAACCATTGAAACCTCCCCAAAATAGTGTTGACCCTAAGATTCTTTCGGCATCACAGGATAGCCCCGCACTGCTGTATCAATGACTTGGGTTGATTTAATTCGGCGAGAGAACAGTGCCAATGTTTCTACTGCCCGCAGAATGCCATAGGAGAGCCAGCCTCGTAGGGCACTGGCCTGCCCATCAAAGGGGCGACAGCGAGCCAGGTCTGGTTCAAGAACCTGTTGGCGAAACGTCTCAATCACAGCGGGATTAGAAAAAATGGCTAGGACTTCTTCTTCGATGCGATAGCTCAAAAAATCAAAATTTGAAGATCCCACCACTAGATAGCGATCGTCGACCAGAGCTGCTTTCATATGGCTCATGCCGTCATAGAGGCGGACATCAAACCCCGACCGTTGGGCCTCCCACAAAAGATAATCTCTCACAGTGCCTTTGTTGTTGCCTTCTGGTGTGAGTAGAGTGACGGGGACGCCCCGCTGAGGTAGTTCGGCTAGTGCCCCGCAGAACGGAAAGGTCAGATAGGGACTGATAATATGCAGAGATTTCTGGGCGGAGCATAGCAAATCCATCGTTTGCGCAAATGTGGCTTCATTAGACCGACCATCCAGGAGGAAAAACTCACAGTCTCCGAAATCAGCATGCCTGGGCTGGGATTGATCTTGCCAAGTCGCCACAAAATCTGCCCGCAGGAATTCCACCATTGCTGGGTCTTCTAGCCGAAACATCAGGTCATGCCAAGCAAAGTTATGGTCGCTGAAGTTAAAGCCGCCCACATAGGCAATGCGGTTATCGATCACGATCAGCTTTTTATGACTCCGCCCCACGAAGTGAATTAAGAAGGGACCCACCGGATTTGTAAAGCGAACCTGGCCTCCATCCTGTATTAGGGCTTCAAACATCGCGTGAGTCTGGCGGACCTCGGTTTTAAGTTCTTGATCCGACCAATATTTGGGATGGTAGATAAACTTGTCACTCTGAATAAATCGTGTGTAGTTATCCACCAAGATTTGTTTACAAGGAGCTGCAGATGCCCGCATTGCCTCGATGACATTCTGGCCCGTTTGATCGCCTTCAAAGGTCATCATCTGCAGCATGATTTCGTGGTTAGCTGCTTGCAGATCGCTCTGGAGGCGCTGCCAAAAGGCATCCGCATCTACAAGAAGCTCCACATGATTCATACGCTAGACCTAACGATAAGGGATATCACAGTCCACCAAGGATTGTGCCCTTGATGTTACTTTCGCCAGAGTAACAAAGCTTGTTCCCTGCAGCAAAAATAGTCTCTCAAGAGGTTAGGCCTGGGTTAGAGAGGTATTGTGGATGCGATCTCATCCAGTATTGCCCGAGATTCACCTGACAAAGGCACAAGATGACAGACATCTATGCAATGTAAATTTGAGCAGTCTCTAAATAGTCTGAATTGACTCAAGCTAGAACTTGAAGCATTCATTTAAGAAAGCTTTTTACCTGTAAACGGATAAGACAGGGATAAAAGGGGAAGTAGCCTCAAAGATATTGAAAAATTCCATATGCCTCTTGCAGACTTCATTTTGGGCATCCTAAGACTAGGTTAATATCGATTTTAGAGAGTTCTCATTGAGAACCAAGCATTATGTCTGAGGGAAAAGAGTCTTCGTTGTTGGTTCATTTTCAGCCTGGAGAGCTGATTTTTACTGCCGGTGAAGAAGGGCACCATGCCTACATTATTGAGTCAGGCCAAGTCGATATTTTTGTAACAACAACGGGGAAAGACGTCTCCTTCAAGACTCTTGTCAAAGGAGATGTATTTGGTGAGATGGCTGTGATTGATGCTTCTCCCCGCTCAGCCTCTGCTCGGGCATTAACAGAGACCTGTTGTGTTGTTATTTCCAGTGAGCAAATCTCAGATCGGATTGAAGCTTCTGATCCTGTGGTCAAGCTGTTAGTCTCACGGTTATTGGATCATATTCGGTCGTTGAATACTGGAGTCTCCCAGGCTGCTATGCCTGGCTCAGACCTACCGGAGTCCTCGTTAACATCATCGTCTCCGTTCTTTCCTCACCAACCTGTCTTGGAAAAAATGCGGTTGGAGTCGGAATTACTAGATGCGATCGCAACCAATGCCTTTGTCCCCCACTATCAGCCTCTAGTTGATCTGGAGACGGAAGAGATCCTGGGATTTGAATTCTTAATTCGGTGGGAAAGCCCCACCCGAGGCTGGGTTTCTCCTGCCATGTTTATCAATACAGCAGAAGAAACTTCATTGATTCGCCCCATTGGTCGTTGGGTTCTTGAAAACGCCTGCGCAGATCTCAATCGCCTTAATCAGGCCCTCACTAACACTTTGGCAAACCCAGTGGAGAACAGACCACCGTTATTTATCAGCGTTAACGTCTCTGCCCGCCAGTTTCAAGCCCCACAATTTAATGAAGAATTGCTTGAGATCCTCCAGCGACATCAGATTCCCCATTCCCAGATTAAATTGGAGGTCACTGAGCGGGTCCTAATGGAGGGACCTTCAGCTATCAACATCATTCAACAGTGCCGACAGCTTGGATTTCATCTAGCCCTCGATGACTTTGGCACAGGATTTTCGAGTCTCACTTATCTCGCTAAATTTGAGATAGATAGCCTCAAAATAGACCAGTATTTTGTCCGTCAAATGTTAACGAATCGTCGAACCCTGGCTCTGATGAAGAATATTTTGGCCATGACTCGGGATTTGGAAATGCTTTCCGTTGCTGAAGGAGTGGAAACCCAGGAAGAGCTTGATATTCTGCGGCGGTTAGGCTGCCAAGTTGGGCAAGGATATTTGTTTGGCAAACCTCTCCCTTTTGAATCAGCCAAAAACTTACTGTTAGATAACTATCGTTACTCCTCAAGGCCAACTGTCAAAGTTCTTCGGGAGTGCGAGTTCGAGAGCAATGTGCCGCTTCAGACGGCCAGGTTCAAAACCAGGTAACAGTGTCATAGGCGATCAGGATAATCTGGAGGCTTGTCGTTTCCTCCTCTGACTGGATCACCGAGCATGATTTCAACCCCTGCCATTGCAGCCACCCTTCCTCCGAAGATCCGCAAAGATATCGGCATCTAGGCTCTATCGAGATCCATGCCCATCGCCCGCATTGCCAGAAAGAATCAAGTCAGTCGGAAGTTTGTGTATGAGCAGGAAGGTATCGCTGCACAAGCATTAGAGGACACCTTTCTCGACTCTAAAGGGGATAATGAGGTTCTGTTCCATCTGCCAATCACCAAAACTTGGCTATTCCAGCTGATTCTGACCTTGGCGCTGATCTGCCACAGCTCCTATCGAGGTGTCGTTGAGCTACTGCGGGATCTGCTTGATTGGCTCATCAGTGTAGGAACAGTTCACAACCGTTTGCAAGTCGCAGCTGCAAAGGCAGAAGAGATCAACCAAGCTCAAGACCTGTCTACGATTAAGCAGGGTCTTCATGATGAGATCTTTCAAGGCTCGATGCCTGTATTGACAGGGGTAGATGCCTTTTCCACTTACTGCTACCTCCTCAAAGCCGCAGAGCATCGAGATGAAGAGACTTGGGGATGGTACTTACTGGAGCTCCAAGCCCGAGGGTTCGACCCTGACAACACAATTGCTGATGGAGCAAAAGGCTTGAGGGCTGGGCAAAAAGCAGCCATGTCTGATACCCCATGCCATAGCGATGTCTTTCATATTCTCAAACAGTTTAAGGACTTTGTTCTGAGTTTGACACGCAAAGTTCAAGGGGTAACATCATCACGAGTGGACCAGGAGGAGGACATTATTAGAGCCCAACTTGCACAAGAACCCACTCGGTCGATGATAAGCAAGTGGGTTCACCTTAATCGTCGAGAGAAGAGGCTCTTCACCTTACTAAAAGATGTCAAAACCCTGTTTCAGTGGATGGTTCATGATGTCCTCGAACTAGCAGATCCAACCTTGTCAGTGCGTCAGGAGTTATTTGACTTCATCAAGGTAGAACTCCAACAGCGGGATGATGGTGAGTTCCCTATGATGCGCAAACTGTGGAAGGCATTGCACAACCAACGTGACCAACTTCTGGCATTTTCAGGGGTGTTAGATCAAAAGCTGGCTGAGATTACTATTCGCTTGGATATGCCGCTAGCCAAGGTCAGAGAAGTCTGTCTGCTTCATCGAAAACAGACTACCTCCAATGCCTACTGGGAGAAGTGGAACCAATTACATCAGGGACTTTCAGGAAAATTCTACTACCTGATGGAAGCGGCCACTGAGGCACTTAAACAGACGTCTAGAGCTAGTTCGTTAGTGGAGAATCTCAACTCCCGGCTGCGCAATTACTTCTTTCTACGACGTACCCTTGGGAACTCCTATTTGGGACTGTTGCAGTACTTCTTGAATCACCGCTGTTTTATGCGAAGTGAGATTCCTGAACGCGAAGGTAAAAGTCCTAAAGAATTGCTGACGGGAGAACCTCATTCTCACTGGCTAGAGCTACTAGGATTCAAACGATTCCAACGGGCATAGTCTGAATCTGATTGGGAAGCAGTAGACCTCAAGTCATCGATAATTGATGGCTTATTTTGCCGTGGAAGTGTAACCCAAAATCCACTGTTTTTGAACCAGGCCAACTTAAGGCACTAGTTGTGTAACAGGATCTATAGTCTTTAGGCCTTATTGAATCGGCATTTGAGGCTTCTGCCTCCATTTTATCTGAAGTTTTGGCAGAAAAATGACTTTTGTCTTGTAGTTTTAGAAGACCAGTGCTCTGACAACTTTTACAAATGAATAATTGATAGGGGCTTTTTTTATTAAAAATGGACAAGCATTGTTTTCTGAATGAAGGGCGATGTCATAGCTGATAAAATTCCCCCATAATCCAGATTAAATCTAACTTCGCTACCAATCTTCAAATCGCAGTCCTTACTATCAAGGACAATATGATCGCTGCTAGAACCGAGTATTTCAACATCGTTCTCAGCACTTAAGCTAGAGACCAAAACATCTTGCCTTCCTAATGCAATAATGGCTCGGTGCTGAATCCCTTGATCTATAAATGCAGGGATATTCCCAAAGGCATCCTGACAAATCGTACCAAAAGGCAAAGAGGGCTTTTCTTTTGCCTCAATCACTTCAGCGATTAGTTTAAAGGCATGGCGATATAATCTCGGAATTCTTCTTCCATATACCGTTTCACAGCCTAAAAGGATCGATTCTCCCACACGGAGGTTATTGATTCTTCCAGTTCCCTGATTCGATTGATACCATTCATAGTTTGCCGAGTTTCCGCCTGAAACAATGGTGAAGTTCATCTGAAATTCAGTTTCCATTGCAGTAGCTAATTCAGATAACTCATCCATATTTTGTGCATCTGGCTTAATCCCTCCATAACAAGCCAAATTGCAGCCAATGCCAATAATATCAATATTAGGGAAGCCCAACACTTTGTGGATAAAAGGAGCAAGATCATCAGGAAGAATGCCCTCTCGAAGATCGCCTAATTCCACCATAATGATAATCTGATGAATCTTATTTTGCACTTTGGCATAGCGAGAAAGCGCTTTTATCGTCTCAAGCTCTGTATTCAGACTAATATCTACAGTTCTAATCACCAATTCTGCCTGACTCAAGGCTGTGCGAAGCAACACAAACTGAGCTGATATCCCCGCATCCTTCATCCTTTGAATATTTTCAAGGCGTGAGTCGGCAATAAAGTTAATACCACCTTGAAGCATAGCTGCAGCGATCGCAGGTTCTCCGAGGGTCGCTTTAGTAACACCCATCAAAGAAATACCTTTCTGCCTGTACAACTCCGATAGGATCTGTGCATTATGCTGTATCTGCGAGAGGGAAATCTCTATCCTTGGCAAAAAAGCTTGCATCTATCTCAATCCAGATATTTTGCATCTACCCCATTGCCAATAGCAGTACTTTCTCTAACCCCTCCTGCTTAATTTTTTGATTCAGTTGCGGAAAATGCTGACCCAATGCCTGAATCAGTTTTTGACACCCATCACTAAGGACATCGGTTGTTGGTACTTGAAAATAGTCTTCATACTCTGCGATCACCCTTTGGGTTTCTGTAGTAGACATGTTTTCATGGCTAACTGTGATGGCAAGCACCTGAGATTGGGAAATCGATTCAATCAGTTGAATTTCACTCTCCAGAGTAGGCATAGATAGATGAGGAAAATCACATCGAAATTTTCTGGCAGGTGGATGCTGGAGAATGACTCCATCGGGCATACTGCCTTTTAAAATACCGAGAGAACTCATAAAAGCGGGATGACCGACTGCACTTTGACCTTCCACCAAAATGATATCGGGGGCTTCATTGTCAAACGTCTGCACCACAGCATTTTCTATTTCACCAATTACGAATTGGGACACCAGAGCATCCATGGATACTCCATATTTTGCTCCTTGCATTAAACCCGTCTGCCCTGTCGCGACCATGACAGATTTTATCCCCAGCCTCTTTAAGGCTTGATTCAACTCCACTGCGGTAGTCATTTTGCCGCAAGCACAATCTGTACCGAGGACAGCAATGACAGGTACATTCACTCTAGCTATTTGACCGCTAAAGATATGCAAATCCTTGAGCTGAGGTGGTTTTCTAATATCTTTAATCTGAATACCATGGTGATCAGCCATACGGGCAAACTCTGGATCTTCAGAGAAAAATTGGTGCAAACCGTTAATGATATCCATGCCCTTGGACATCGCTTCAAGAATTAAGAACCTTTCCACCCTTGAGACACAGGCATCTAAAGGAGCTTTTCCATAGATGTAGCAATTTGGAACTTCTTGTAGCTGGTCTAAAGCCTCATCTAAGTTGGCAAAAATAGGGATGCCGTTTTTATGATCTCCTAACTCTTCCCCAGCATCTCTTCCCGCTAAAGTACTATCAATAACGCCAACGATGGTATACGCCTCAGAGTGCCGAACTAACCCTGAAGCAGTTTTCCCGTCTACTAAACCAAACTGATTCTCGCAGTAAACTAAAGCCGTCTTTTTCGCAAATGGCATGCAATTAAACCTTTACAATTTTCTCTTAAATACTCAAGAGGCTTTTATAAGATTGCTAAGCCTCTTGAGTATTTAGAGTTTATTTATTTTTTCTCACAGGAAGAAACTATTCAGAAAGTACAGTTCCTGAAATCTAGTGTGATCGTGTTTTTTAAAGATCTACGCAGTTAAAACTGCAGAGCTTAGTAAATTCTTTGGTGAATATAAGTAATGTATATATCGAAGCGAGAAGCTCAGGACCTAGCTGAGTTTTCTTTTAAACCTATACCTATAGAAACTGTAACATATATTACTTTTTAGAATTATTGAATCAAAGATCTTGGTATGCTTTATTGCCTGAATACAGACTCGCTGATTCCTTACTGCCTACCTTCACCAGCTCAAGGGTGACCGGCTTGATCCTCCGTTTAACGGATTCTGGGGGATCTCTATTAAGAGCATCTCCAATAGGATGGAGTTCTTATTTCGTAAGCTTTTAAGCCATATTCTTGAAATGATGTTGATCAACTTCTTAAACCCTGATGTCAATAATATTAGGTTCAAATTGACCCACTCAGTTTTCAGATGGGAGAATTTATTAAATTCCTGCAAGTCATGTGAAATATGGGATTAAAAGCTTTCTCAGGAACACTTTCTAGGTTTGGATTTTTAAAGACCCCAGAATCCGTTAAAACAAGCAATAACCAGTGTTTAGATATAATTTTCTATAAAAGCACTTTTACCACAAGAGATTTTAGCCTTAGAAGAAAATTAAAAAGAGGCTGAAACACCCCATATATGCTGATGCATAATATACTCCCTTTGTATAGTGTGTAAGTCCCATGTCTAGGGATATTCAGCGATACGCTAGCATGATCAGTATGATGAAAGTATCGGTTTCACATTTGTTTTCAAGATTGCCAGGTTTATTCCAACTCAATTTTTAAGCCAATATACCGATATCCAAATCTCTACACTTTACTAATTTTGGATATAAATTTATGTCGATTTACGTTGGTAACCTCTCATATGACGTTACAGAGCAAGACCTCAATACCGCTTTTGCAGAATATGGAACTGTAAAAAGTGCAAAGCTCCCCACTGACCGTGAAACAGGTAAGATTCGGGGATTTGGTTTTGTTGAGATGAGTGATGAAGCTGAGGAAGCCAAAGCTATTGAAGAACTAGACGGTGCTGAATGGATGGGGCGTACCCTGAAAGTAAATCAAGCAAAACCTCGTGAAGATAGAGGTGGTGGTGGAAATCGCTGGTAGAGGTAATTCTCACTAATGGAACCAGTTAGGAGGTGAGGTGTGATCATCTCAGCCTCCTTGATAGAATACTGCAGAATAAAGGCTACAAGATTTATGTATTTAGTAAATACATTTTGTCGGAAGTACTTATCTTTAGATGACTCCAAAGGTAGGTTGAAATCATCTCAGTCTACTACCCATTTTTCTAGGTGCTCCCAAATCTTGAATTCTAAAATGGCTCACTTGTGAAAGTTATCAGCCTGAGAAAGACGATCAGTTCTGTGCTCACTACCTAATGATGAGACTCTATATTTTTTCTGAGGTCTCGCTTGATCAACCTTCAGATCTCGACCCATCCATTCCGCACCATCAAGGGCTTCAATAGCAGCTTTTTCTTCAGTATCAGACTCCATATCAATAAAAGCAAAGCCGCGTATATGGCCTTTTTCATCAGTTGGAAGCTTAACTTTTTTTATTGTCCCATATGATGAAAATACTGTTTTTAGAGCAATCTCTGTAACGTCATCGGCAAGATTACTAATACGAATTGACATACATTTCCTTTAATCTTCATTGAGTATTGAAAGTGGAATTTTGAATTTAAATCTGTTTACTAAAAGCGGATTAGTATTTTTGGCATATAGCTTAATCAATACAACGCACCTAAATTAAACACCCTGTAACTTCTAATATTGAGATATTAACTAATTGATAGGTAGTGATACTCTAACGCCTCCACTTACCCATATCAGGTTTTGGTAGAAGCTTCCTTCTATTCCTCAATCACTCTTCTCTGTTTGTTTAATGAGAACTTTCGTTTGCCCCACCTCGTCGATATTTATAACGATCTCATCTCCTGCCTTAACACGACTGGTCAGAATTTCCTCAGCAAGACAATCTTCCAAAAGATGTGTGATCGCTCGACGTAGCGGACGCGCTCCCATCTCAGAATCATAGCCTACATCTACTAGCCGCTCCTTAAACAAATCGGTAGTGCGCTAGCGAAGTGTGGGATACACAGCTAAATCGTTCCAAGTCCAAGGATTCAAGGATAGCTCCGCTTTTTGAGCTGTGGGTACGGCTATGGGTCCAAATCCAGTTGAAATAGCTTATACCAATTAGCACCTAAGAGTGTAATTCTAATTATTTGCTAAGCCAACTCAGTATTGGGTTTCACGAGTTTGAGAGTTACACCTTCAGGCACAGCTTGGTATTAGGTAGCAATGCTTGCCCGCACGATTGACAACCCTTCCAACCTCAGGGACGAAACTCACTCAGGAGCCTCAACCCTAGGTCTCTGTAGGTATCAAAGGCTAGAAACCTAACCTACCGTCAGATTTCTAACACATGATTGAAAGCACCTGGAACTATTGTCCACTCTTCGTTAGTCCAAACTCAAGTATTAGAGGCTGATACTTAAATCAGGGGGCTGAATACAGATAGATAAGGGGCGATGAAAAGCAATGTAGTTTCAGTAAATCTTTTACCTATAGCCGCACGCGTTGCCAATTTTTTACTCCACCAAATCGATAGCGAGCAGGCCACTCCACATATTTCAGTAAATCCATCAGACTTGAGACATCTTCTGGCACAGCTATTCCTGATGTAATTCTTTGATAGGGACACTCTGGATTTTCATCATAGTTGGTGCCATTAAAGCCGTTCAAAAAATTCACATCCCGGTGATATAAATTGTTCTGGTCATTAGGAGGGGGACACTTTTTGCTCTTGAGCGCAAGAATAGCTTCCATCCATAACACTCCCTCAACATTCGTATTTCTCCCTCCTGGACAACCTGGGCCAGTAGTTAGCAATCTTAAGTCGTCAATCGGGAACCAGAGAAAGGCATTTTGAATACAGCTGCGGTCAAAGAGGTTAACTTGACTATTCCCTCTGGCCAAAATGCGTAAATCCCCTACTTGAGGGAGTTGATCATCCGTCCGAATATTGAGGATTTTGGCATTATCTCGCAGAGTAATCGCTAATTCTGGATCAGTACCCCCATAAATGACATCAATTTGGACAGGGCCTCCAGTGGTGTCAATGGTTAATACTTCATCGTTGTCTAAATCAATACTTTCGACATGATAGAGGGTTGGGGTCATACTACCGACCCCTTTTAAGGTCGTACTTGTTGTAATGCGGCCGAAGTTTGTTCCTTGAATGGTCGTCGGTAGCTTAGGAGGTAAGTTGCAAGCAAAAATTTTTCCTTCTACTGTATCGATCGGACTACCATCTGCATCAAAATCCTCCCCATCGGTAGACCAAATAGCATCCAAATAATCAGCACGACTGGCATCCTCTGGGGCAGCACTATTCGTGAGGGAAGAATTGGCTGAACCATCAGGATTGTAGTAGATATTCCCCTTACTCCCCAGAACCTCGCGCCCTCTTAGGGCCAGAGTCCCAGTCTTGACGGCACCATTCGTATTGCGGGAAGCGATAATACCTGGAAAATTGTCTAAATCCGGGGTCACATTAATCGTGATTATGATGCCTGTGGCCTGACCATTGGTGGTGGCTTCTACAAATAATGTGCCCTGTTGTTGTTTCGGATCATAGCGATAGGCCTTCAAGGAATAGGTGCCATTATCACCAATTGAACCGGAAAATTGGAAATTAGGTACCCCCCAGTTCATTTGCTGGTGGCAGGGTTCATTACTGGGGTTATAGCTGGTCCATTCATCAATGAGGGCAGTCTCTTCATCTCCACTATTAAAGCTTCCATCTGCACCTAAATAGGTTTTGCCCGTTTTGATATTGATCGTGTCGTAATTGCGGTTGAGCAAAATGGCGTTGTTGGGGTTCGTCAGTTGCGCCAAGGTTCTGGCCATTCCCCCTTCAGCTGTGGATAGACTTGCACCGGATTCTTTACGTTGCCAAGACGTGATGCGATCGCTTTGGGCAGTCATGAGCATTGTGAGTCCCAATACCACCATCACAAAGCCTAAACCCAAGGCCAGGGGTAATGCAAAGCCAGCCTGAACACCCCGACGATTTGCAGATTGTGTCTGCTGTAACCACCCACGAATAACAGCAGCGGCAAAGGGATTTATCGGCATCGAATCATTCCTCTTTGGAAAGGCAGAGAAAAGGCCTGGAACGCCCTAATATAAGGCAGTTTGATCATGTCAAAAACATGATGCCGATCACTGCAATATGCATCAAACCCAGCCATAGTAAACCTAGAGGAGGTTAGCAGTTCAACTAAACATTACCTAAAAGCCAGAGCAACCAAATGCTCGTATCCGTCACTTTAACTTATGGGGGGATGAAAATAGAGTGATTCTTAATTTCGTCTCAACATCAAGAAATTAAACCTATTTTGTAGGTAGTAAGTGGTTAGAGTTGAGTAATTTTAGGTGCATTCTGAATTTTTAGGTGTATTGAACTCATCTGTGCCAGACCGTAAATAGGCATCAGCCTCACCGCTAGATGGCCGTGCCAAATTGGCACAATCCCAATTGACGAAAATTTTTGGAGTGGAATATGTCGAGAAGCAAATCAATCTTATCTTTAGGAAGTTGCGCTTTCGTTGCCCTGAGCGCAATGTTACCCCTGGGTGCCCAGGCCCAAGCGGATCCCTCTCAGTTAGGAATTCCTGAAGAGACAACATTTGCTATCATTACGCGAATGAGTGATACTGTGGCCGCCCGTATCTCAGCCTCCTCCTGCAAAGATACTCGCAATCTGTTGAAAGAGATGCGTAAGAGCAAAGGCAGCAAAACCTCAGAGCTATCTTTAGAAGGTCAATTGCTAGCCTCGGCCCAAACCCAACCTAAGTTGCAGCAAGTTGTGGCCAATCGAGTGGGTACAGCCTTGGCCCTTAAACTCATGCAGTGCAACATGATGAATCCTGATACTTTGGGTGCTTTGTTTAACCAGAAATAGTTAGACCACCACTTTGTTCTCTAGGACATTTTGCTGAGCCTGATGAACTCGATTTCGACCTGAAGTCTTAGCTCCATAGAGTGCCTGATCTGCTTGTTTGATCAGGTGCTCTTTCGTTTGGGCATCAGCCGGGAAGGTTGCAACGCCTAAACTAGCCGTCATTTCTACCTGCTGCAAGGAGGGCAGAATTACGGTCTCCTCAGCAATGGCTAGACGGATGCGATCTGCGATCGCAACACTATCATCACTATTGGTCTTAGGAAGAATGACCGCAAACTCCTCGCCCCCGTATCGACAAACAATATCCCCTGGTCGCACTTCCCGCTGCAGGAGTTGAGCTACTTCACAAAGGGCCAAATCCCCGGCCTGATGGCCAAAGGTATCATTGAGCTGCTTGAAATGATCAATATCCACCATGATCAGCGAAACTTGATCGGTATTGCGCTGGGATTTCTCCACTTCCACCCTCAACCAGCGATTGAATTCCCGCCGATTGTAAACCTCCGTTAGACCATCCAACGTGGCTAAACGGTACAAGTCTTTTTGGCTTTGCTCCAGCTTGGTCGCCATCAGGTTAAAGGTTTCTGCCAAATGACTCAATTCATCGCCTGAGGCCAAAGCAATCCGATGGCTCAATTCTCCCTTACCTAATTTTTCAACCCCTTCCTCCAAAGTTTGCAGTGGAACTGTAATAGAGCGAGACAGTCCATAGGCAAACACGATTGCTAGCGCCAACGCCAAACCACAAATCATAGCGATGAGCTGTCTAACTTCTTTGCGAACGGCTTTTGCTTGGTTGGTATTGGCATCATTTTGAAACACAATTAACCGATAATTCAGTTGTTGGACATCTTGCAAAATCATTCTGAGCTGGTCTTGCAGCTCAACTCTGGTAGATTGTGTATTTCCTGATTCAGAAATAGAGGGATCTAGGAGTTGTTTACACAGCTGGGAAATTCGTTGCCATTTTCGCTGTATTTCTAGAACAGAATTAAATTGGTGTGGATCATGGTGGGAGAATTCTAAGAGCCTTTCCAAACTATTTGTGATGGCCTGACTTTTTTCCTGATACTTATCCCAAGTCATGGGGCGAGATGGCCCTACCGGAGATGCCACCACATTTAAATCTAGAAATAATCCCTCAACCTCGGCCAGGGGGAACAAGGCTTCCCGACCCAAATTATCGTGCTTATCAAAACTACCTAATGCCCCTTCAAAGGAAATGATTGCCCCTGTAGCCAGCATGAGTAAGGGCACAAGCATGGCCCCTAAGCCCAATCGTAGGCGTTGGTTTAGGGAGGTTTTAGGTGTGGACCAAAAGGGCATAGAAGTACTGGTTATTCCGCAATCGGTAAAGACAAGCTCGCTGGATTAGACCGCGCAGCAATAACCTGCTTAGCAGCTTCCGGCTTCAGGGGACGAGCAAACCAATAGCCTTGCCCAAGTTCACATCCTAAGGTGTGTAGATATTGCATTTGTTCTATCGTTTCAATCCCTTCTGCCACAACATTCATCTCTAATCCATGGGCAAGGGCAATAATCGTTTTGACAATTTGATCTTGTCCTTGGCCAATCCCCCAGACAAAAGATCGATCGATTTTGAGGGTATTAATGGGCAAGTTATACAGATAATTCAAGGATGAATAGCCCGTGCCAAAATCATCCAAACTGAGGGAAATGCCTAAGTTTTGCAATTGCTCTAATCGATCGGTGACGTAGTAAGTAGACTCCATCAACACCGTTTCGGTAATTTCCAGTTTGAGATGCTGACCGGCGAGTCGGTGCAACTGTAGTAAAGATTCAACGGACTTAACAAAGTTAGGTTGCAGAAACTGTTGGCTGGACACGTTAATACTCATGGTCAACGGTACAGAAAATTGCTGCTCCCATGTCGATAGTTGTTGACAAGCCGCTTCTAAAACCCACTGTCCCAAAGGAATAATCAGCCCCGTTTCTTCGGCAACAGGAATGAACTTTTCGGGAGAAATCAGTCCTTGTTGAGGATGGTGCCATCGCAACAGGGCTTCAAAACCAACCAGCTGCTGTTGCCGCAAGCAGAAAATAGGTTGGTAATACAGTTGAAACGGGTTCTGCCCTTGATCAATCGCCTTGATGGCATATCTCAAGCTATTGCCTAACCATAAGCGAGAGCGAACTTGCCGATGCATTTTTTCATCAAAGACCACATAGCTCCCTCGACCATGGGCTTTGGCACGATACATGGCCGTATCTGCGTCTCGCAATAGTTCTTCTGGATGTTGAGACAAACTGGTGGAATGGGTAATACCCATACTGACTGAGGTAAATACTTCTTGCTGCTTGAGCTTCAGGGGCTTAGCCAAGGACCGCTGGATACGCTGGACAATTTTATGGGCTTGCTGATGATTCACCACTCCATCTAAGAGAATGGCAAACTCATCTCCTCCTAATCGAGCCAGCAAATCTTGAGGTCGCAAACTCTCTTTAAGCTGCTGAGTAATGGCAACGAGGAGCTGATCTCCCACACTATGTCCCAGGCTGTCATTGACGAGCTTAAAGTGATCGACATCCAAAAACAGAATGGCGAAATGACTCAGGGTAGGTTGGCGAGAATATCCTTCCAGTTGTTGCCGCTGGACCTGTTGCAGTTTGTGTTGCAGCTGTTCGTAGAAGTAGTCGCGACTCGGTAATCCGGTCAAGGTATCAAAGAGCGCTTTTTGTTTGAGTTCCTCGGCTGTCCGATGTCCCTCCATCGCAATACTCGCCAAATGGGTAGCGGTTTTAATGATGTTGAGATGATGAGCAGTCGGGAAACAGGGGACTTGGTGAGACAGGGCAAAGGTGCCTAAGAGGTCTCCAGACTGGGAGAAAAAAGGCGTGGACCAACAGGCACGAATATTATGTTGTTGGGCAAACTCCCGGAAGTCCGCCCAGACGGGATCGCGTTGAGTATCTTCAACATAGACAGCCTTGCCACGAAAGGCAGCCGTCCCACAAGAGCCTGCATTTTCAGCAATCAGTAAATGATCAAAAGCGGCAGCCACTTCCGATGACAAGCTTGGCCCTGCTCCCATGCGCAGTTCCTGTTTGTGGGCATCCCGTAAGAGAATAGAGCACACCGTCCCTGGGGACTGACTTTCAATCAATAAACATAAACTGCTGAGGATTGCATCTAGCCCTTGCCCCGTCGCCACATGTTCCAAGATTTGGGTCTGGGTTTGCAGTAGCGTTTCCGAACGTTTGCGCTGAATGGCCGTTGCTAACACCTGGGCCACACAGGCACCAAAACGGAGATCCTCTTGACTCCAATTCTGGGGCTCGGGAGTCAAAATTTCCAGTAACCCTAGGGGGCGATCGGTTCCAGGGATGGGGATGCAAAGTCCGCTAATGAGTTGGGGTTGTGTCAGAGGAAGTTGTTCTGATTGCCCGGAAATAACGGCTGTTTGCCCAGTTTGCATCAATGCCTGTAACCACCGATAGCCCCGACTATCGATATCGGTGGCTTCCCCTAGGAGTGTCGCTTTTTGTTTTGCCACCAACCTCAGGGTATTGCTATCGGAGAGGACTTGCCACAAACTACAGTCTTCGACTGGCAAGTGGTGACTCATCAGTGCGATCGCATCTAAATACAAGTCAGTTAAGCTAGACCCGGACAATGCTTTCTGCCCTAATTCAGTTAGTTCCGACTGTCTATCTAGAGGATTTGTCGCAAAGTCATTCATAGAGCCAACGATACAAATTTGGGGACCTGTTAAATATGCAATTGAATCACAAGGGTTAATACAACGAATGTTTGACTCCAATCACCCAATCTTAGGCAAACGGATTATTTCACTGTCCTAAATCCTAGCCAATTCTGTGGAGGGAGAAATATGTAAATCTACTGAAATTTTCTTTACAAAGATATTTATGTATCCAAACGAACGCTCAATAAAACCTTCTATTCATTGATATAGCCCAATATTTTTTAGCAATCAAAAAACTTAAATCATACATAGAAATCTGTACTAATCCTTGCTCTCTCAACCTGTATAAAAAGCTAAGCCTCAAAATATAGGCATCACTATAGATAGTTTTGATGTCATAGTTCTCTACATGCCTACAGTTCTCATCTCCTTTAATCAGTAAGCTTTGTAGGGCTATGTTGTCCTTTGCTCCATAATTTCTACTATAAAAACAGAAATAGTCTTCTACCACAAGGGACTATATTTCAATGGCACTGAAAATGTCTACAGAACGGAATCTTTATGAATATAAATAATAAAAAAGAGAGGCACATCGGCCTCTCTTGAATGATTATTTGCAAAGATGATCTTTAGCTGATGAAATCAACCTCTAAATTAGATCTTAGATGTTAGACAATACAACCTTGGCGGCTTCAAGGGTTTGGTCGATGTCTGCATCCGTATGGGCCAAAGAGGTAAAACCTGCCTCAAATTGGGAAGGGGCTAGGTATATCCCTTTCTCCAACATTCCCCGATGAAATTTAGCAAACTTAGCTGCATCAGCAGCCTTCGCATCGTCATAGCTATGGACAGGGCCAGGGGCAAAGAACATCCCAAACATGCCGTTGATATGTCCCCCACAGACTTCATGGCCTGCTTCACGGGCAATCTGCAACAATCCAGAGATTAACTTACCGGTCACCCGATCTAACTGGTCGTAAGTCCCTGATCGTCTGAGCAATTCTAGGGTTTTGATACCTGCCGTCATCGCCAAGGGATTACCAGACAATGTACCCGCTTGGTACATGGGTCCAGCCGGAGCAACCATACTCATAATGTCTCGGCGTCCACCATAAGCGCCCACTGGCAAGCCGCCCCCAATGACCTTACCCAAGGTGGTCAAATCGGGCGTAATGCCAAACTTCTCTTGGGCACCTCCGTAAGAGATCCGAAAGCCGGTCATGACTTCGTCAAAAACGAGTAAGGCTCCATTCTCTTTGGTAATTTCCCGGAGGCCCTCTAAGAACCCGGCATCTGGCGGAATAAACCCAGCATTACCGACCACTGGTTCTAAGATCACCCCAGCAATCTGATCGGGATGTTGGGAGAATAGAGCTTGTACAGACTGCAAATCGTTGTAGGGAGCGGTCAGGGTATTTCCCGTCACGGCCTTGGGCACACCGGGAGAATCCGGTAGCCCCAAAGTCGCCACGCCGGAGCCAGCCTTGACCAAAAACATATCGGCATGACCGTGATAGCAGCCTTCGAATTTAATCACTTTTTCCCGGCCGGTAAAAGCTCGCATCAGTCTCAGGACGGACATACAAGCCTCAGTCCCTGAGTTCACAAAGCGGACCACTTCCACGCTAGGAACGGCATCAATGACCATTTCAGCCAGAACGTTTTCTAACAAGCAGGGAGCGCCAAAGCTGGTGCCTTTGTCTAATGCCTCTTTGAGAGCCGTGAGGACTTCAGGATGAGCATGGCCGCAGATTGCGGGTCCCCAGGTGCCGACGTAATCAATATACTGATTGCCATCAACATCCCATACATGAGCCCCTTTAACCCGATCAAAGACAATGGGTTGGCCGCCAACGGATTTAAATGCGCGGACCGGTGAACTTACGCCACCAGGCATCAATTTCTGCGCTGCCGCAAAAATCTCCTCTGACTTGGTTGTATTTAAGGTGTCAGTAAGCAACGTTTTCTCCTTAAGGTCAGCTGACTCGCTGAATGGTTGAATTATCAAGGCTTTTGAAAGGTGCATTGAGCAAGTTCATGCTTAAGCCCTATCAACATAGTCTTACATTCTACTGTTTCACTCTATAAGGATCAAAACTATTGAAGGTTGGTCTACATTCTTCAAGTTTGATCAGGGAGAAGCGTAAACAATTGAAAAATTTTATACGCAGACAGCAAAAATTATAATCCAGCCTCTGAAAGGTTTCAAGGCCAAAAAGACTCTCACCAAGTCACTCTGTTTCGGAGTTGTTCCAGCAGTTTCGGCCCTATGCCAGGAACTTGATCTAAGTCTGCTAGGGAGGTAAATAGGCGTTCTTGTCTAGCTTCGATTATTCGTTCAGCCAACTTGGGCCCCACACCAGGCAATGCCTCCAGTTCCGATTGATTCGCGGTATTCAGATTGACGAGGGTGGCTTGCTTCCCTTCTGGTAAGACGGGTTGGGTCGTTCCCCTGCCCCTCACCAGCAAATCACCACATTGACGTTGGTGGTCTTGGGCTTTTTTTTGGAGAAAGGCAGGAATGCCTAGACGGCTACTGGCATACAACCGCTCAAATTCCCGGTGATAATGCTCTGCAATTTGAGGATGTTCCATCACCAGTAGGGTTTCATCATTGCGACGATTGGCCGCATCTGACCAGTTGTGAGATCCCACAATCACGATCTGACTATCAACAATGCCAAATTTATGGTGCAGCACATCTCCTTTAGGGAGTTGAGGTGTCCCTACGGTTTGCAAGGGTGGGGACCAGGGCCGATTTTGGGGTTCAGCCTTGCAGGTCAAAGTTCCACTGCGAGAGGGACTGAGGGTCACTCCTAGCATATCGAGCACTTCGCTATAGCTTTGATAGGCAAACTGAGGATCACCCAAGACCCGAATTTTCACCCCTTGCTGGTGCTCCCCTGCTAGCTGATCCACCAAGGATTGCTCTGAAAAGACAAATAACGCCAAAGCAATGTTCTGTTTGGCTTTAGCTAGGGTTTGGCGGATCAGCCCGTTGGTACTGCGGGACCAAGGCCTAGAGATAGATGTTGGCGAAAATTGCACTTGCACTTTGGCATTACCAAGCTTAAGAGTTTGGGGTGGACGCCAGGGCTTGTTCACTCCAAATTTGCTATCCGTTGTCCGACCGGGACCATCTCCCCAAAGGGCCTTAAATTCCTCAGTAAAGAGCTGTGCTAAACCTGGGCTCTCCAGAACGACCAGAGAATTGGCATTCCCCCGACTATCTGGCTGATCTAAGTCGCCAAGTAGCCCAGACAAAGTAAAGTTGGCCGTCGTCACAATAGTGGTCTGCCCATCAATGACTACAAACTTATGGTGCATCAAACCACTTCCGGCAGAGCCATCGGCTGTATCATCCAGCCAAGGGATATCAGCTCTACGGAGTACCTGTAGGGCATCATACTCATGGATTTCAGCTGAACTCAGCTCGCCATCTTGATTTTGGTCGATCAGCTGAAAATTGGCTTGGTATCGTTTCTTCTGCCGCGGATCCATCCGAGCCACCTCTTGGGACGTAAAGCTACTCCAAGGGCGGCTGTAGGTATTTTCTAAGATGACTCGGACCTGAACACCGGCTTGTTTGCGGTCTCGCAGGGCCTGGGCGATACGGGGCGATCTCAATTCCTGTATTGCTACATCTACTGTGGATGTAGCAGCCTGGATATTCTCGACAATAATGGACTCTAAATCATCCCCTGGGCGGGAGATTTGCCGATAGGAATCCGTAAAAGAATTAGCCAGATTCTGGTTCATATACACCTGAATCTGGCTATGTTGTGGGAGAGGTTGAATGGACTGGAATTGAGGTTGCGATCGCTGCCAACGATTCACCCCAATCCCTAGAGCACCGAGTAGGACCAGAGAGGTCAATCCCCATTGCAGCCGCTGCATCAACAAAAGATCTAAAAGCGGCTAAAAGTCCCTAACTCAGACTCTTCCAATACCTGCCGGAGAGAATCAACCACCACGGGGGCTTCTACATCTGGGTCTCTAAAAATTCGGCGTGGGGTAATCGATTTGCCATATAAATCGCGGTTCTTACCTCTGTTAAAGCCGAGCTTAGAGCCATCAATGGCAACACCACCAAACAGACCACTGCTGCGGGCATAGGTCAGAATCGGTGACTTGCTGTAATCTTTAGTGGGATCAACCGCCGTTGCTCCCACAGGACCCGCTGTCCCTGAGACACTACCGCCGATATCAAAAGACTTGGACAGTACTTCATTGACCGTGCTGCGGTTGGGAAACACCAAGACAATATCACTCGATTTAGCCCCAATTTGGAGGCCAAAACTGCCGCCAGTGATGTTGATAAAAGCGGGGTTACTCCAAGTGCCATCTTCTTGTCGGAGCATCATCACCCCAGTGCCTCGGCGAGCACCAAATAGGAACCCCGCTTGGATGACACCTGGAAAGATAGCAATGCCTTCGCTTTGCTCTAGCAGTTCTGACGGAATTTGAGTTTTGGGATCACTCAGAATTTCTTCTAAGACATTCTGAGAAGAGTAAATAATCTTTTCGGCATGGGCCTGTTTCTCTACATCTGTCGCTGCCATCGTCGGCATAGTGGTGGTGACTACGAGCACTGCTGTTACGGGCACAGCCACCATAGACTTAAATTTCATCGCTATCTCTCCCTAGACAAGACGAGCATATGGGTAATGACCCTAAATTTGCTGGAAAGTTTCAGCCTAGCCATCAATACTAAATGGTGCAGAAACTTTGATACCGTGCATATTTACAACTACGGTAGGGGGCAAACTAGCTTCAATCTCTTATTTTCTAGCCCTTACTTAGCATCGAAATCATGAAATAGCAAGGCTTTCGAGATGAAACTTGTTGTTTTAGGGTTCTAATTGCCCCCATTCCCCATTTAAAGATGGTCCCAAAATTCCTTCAATTTATTCGTAACCACTACCGATGGATCTTCCTCAGTCTGATCACTGTCACTCTATGTCTTTGCTGGGGCTTACTCGATTCGGTAAGGGGCCAACTCAAGCCTCTTCGAACAGAGGCAGCTCCTTCCTCAACTCTTCAAATCTCGACTACAGACTTAGATCCCTATCGCCCAGTCGGCGAGTGGGTGGGACGGCTGATTCTACCGCCACAATCGGCGGATGACACAGATTGGGTCTGGTTTGAGGTTCACCATAGTCCCAATTCCGAGTTTGCCGGTCAAACAGTGCGATTGCAATGGCAGGATAATCCAGATGTCCAAGCCCGGATCAAACGGGTACAGCAGGATATCACACTCTCGGCAGAGGCTCACCAAAGCCTAAAGCAAGGCAATATTCACCCAAAGCGATTAGATGGACGACGACAGGTTGGACCGCTACAGTCCCTAGCAGGAGCAAGACCCACAGATGACCTACTCGTCAGATTGAAAGAGGTCCAAGTCGTCCCTGGCCCTCTTCCTCACCTCGACATTGCCGAAGATCCCGTACAGGTCGCTGGATTTAACTATGGACTCGTCAAAATCCTCGGTCCAGTCCCAACCTCTCAATCGGTTCCCAATCAATGCCCTGGCCCATCTCCTTGCCCCAGTGAATTGACTCAGGTTCGTCACTACAACCCCACCACTCAACGGTTTAATGGCCCAGAAGAAATCGTTCACATTCGTCAGGATCAGCCCAATTCAGCCGGTGTCTTTCAGTCCACTCCCAGGAAGTTAGCAGCATCCCCAGCCGGAAAAGCAGGCTGGTATATCTATGGCTCGCAGAATATGGAGGGGATATTTGAGGTCAATGGGATCGCACCTCGTTCTCTGTTCCAACTCCAGCCCGATCACCACTTCTCTAGCACTGGCGCCGGACTACACTACTTCAAACGCAAAGTTTGGCAACAAACGGCTCAACATAAGGGCAAACTCCAACGAGCCATGGTTGATAACCAGCAACGTCAACAACAAGCAGTCTTAGATCAGTGGCAGGAAGGAGATCAATCCCTAGTCGTACATCTCTTTGGCGGGATTGGTGGTAACAAAGCTGAACCCCAGGCGGTTATCGGTACTATCACGGGTCATTTTGGATATGGTATCGCGACTGTGATCAACGATCCCTTTACCGGGGAACGACAGTTTGATATTGAGTACCAACAGGTGTACGCCCACAACCCTGAGGGAATTGTAGCCGGACCCACCCATTGGTCAGAATATATGGGCCATCTCAACCGAGGATGGTTGGGGAGTCGGCCAGTATTGGACGTACTGGTCAAGTCTGAGGCCCTGACGCAGCCCTATGACTTTGGCGAGATTGTTCTAGATCCCTTAACTGAGCTAAAAACTCAGCTCCAACTTATGGCGGCACGCTATCGAATGGGTGATGGCACAGGGTCTGCTTTGGTCACCCCGGCTAAGTCCTGTGTCCAAGATTCCAGCCAAGCAGTTTACCAAACCATTCGGCGAATCCAATATCAGGTGCAGATGTCTCCAGCCATTCAAACTTGGTTGGCAGATCACCCACAAGCTCCTCAAACGCTTCGGTTCCAAGAATTAAAGACTTTAGGGAATGCCCTGGAGAAAGAGCTGGTTCCGCTAGGGATTGTCCGCAGGGATTGGCAACAAAATGCCCAGGTTGCAGCAGGTATCGCTTTACCAGGAACATTTCGCCACTCAGACGATTTCTTAACTCAAATTCTCAGCTGGCGAACGCTGATTCCTCGGGTGGCCCAAGATCAAATTATTCGTATTTTCCTCAAGCAAGGCACCCCGCTGTGGTTTCTCAACACCAATCAAGTGGGAGGTTGGGATGCAGATATCAGCCCCCTAGCCCCCACAGAATTATTTGGGAAGTGGCCGATCGTTTCCTTTTCCTTCTCTCGACTAGTGGAAGGGACCACAACGTTCCCGACTCCAATGGGATGGCTCGTCTCAGGGTTGGTTTTAGGAGGATATGGTCTCTTTGCTGTAGCTTGGGGCAGAAAGGTCGGGTTTCTGGCCCCACCCAAATTTGCGGTTCATGCCCTATCCGTTCAAGTGAAAATTTGGGTCGGCAGTTTGATCATGCCAGCCCTAGTCGAAGAATTACTCTTTCGCTGCCTGTTGATTCCCCACCCCCAAGAAGGGGTGTGGTGGGTTACCCTGCTGCTTTGGTCAGGGTTCAGCTTAATCCTCTTTGTGCTATATCATCCCCTCAATGCCCGCACCCTCTACAAAGTAGGTAATCCAACCTTCTTTAATCCCAGATTTTTAACCTTAGCCACTGTGCTGGGTATGGCCTGTACTTGCACCTATTTATTCACAGGCTCAATTTGGCCAGGTACTATCATCCACTGGCTAGTTGTTGCGATTTGGTTGCTGTATTTAGGTGGACAGGAACGCCTGAGCAAAGCCTAGGACAGGCAAAAACAGGTGCCTAGTCGTAACACCAGGTATCAAAGGATCGGCTGGGCGGTGCCTGATTCGATCGCACCGGTCGATGAAAGATGGATTTAGTATTAGTTGGCTTCTTGCGGGTGGTGGCTAATGCTGAGGACTTTTGCGTTTTTCTAGAGGTTGAACTGGTTTGCAGCTCAGCTACTTGTTTTTGCAACCGATCATTCTCTTTTGCTAATCGCACTGCATCCTGGGTGGTTTGCTCCAGCTTCTCTTTAATCGCATCTGTTTGATGGGTCGATTTCTGCAACGCTGTCAGGGCCGTTTTCTGCTCAGCCAGCTGTGACTCCAATTGAGCCACCTTCTTCTGCAAAGAGGTTTCTTTGGTTTGAGCTGCCTTTAAATCTTTAGTTAGGGCACTGACTTTCACTTTTAAATCAGTGTTAATGGATTGAGCACTACTGGCTGCGGAGCTGCTTGCGGTTGAGGCAGGTTTTGCTGCTGCTTTCTGTGCCGTAGAGGCGGCAGGCTTAGCCTTCTTTGCTGCCGCCGTCTTTGTGGCTGTTGTTTTCCGACTAGAAGATCGGCTGGACGTTGCCTTTTTAGCAGTAGAAGATTTAGTCGTTGATTTTTTAGCTGCGGGTGCAGCAGCTTTGGTTGTTGACGTTGACTTCTTAGCTGCTGGTGAAGCAGCTTTGGTTGTTGACGTTGACTTCTTAGCTGCTGGTGAAGCAGTCTTAGTAGTGGAAGCAGCCTTAGGGGTCGATTTCTTAGCTGCGGGTGCAGCCTTAGTAGCCCCGGCAGTCTTTTTTTCCGTAGTTTTTTTGGCAGTGGTCGATTTAGCCGTACTTTTCTGGGCTGTCGTTGTCTTTTTCGCTGCAGCTTTTTTCGCTGATGTGGCTTTCTTTTGGGTCGTTGACGCGGCTGGTTTTGCACCTGCGCCATCTTTTTGATCAGGGGTCGCAGTTTTAGTTGCTTCTTCCCGTAATAAATCTGACAAACTTTTCTTCGTAGCCATTAACTGTCCCAATCCCGCTTAATTTCATCAACAACGCGGCAATAATCTGCTTTTGCCTCTTTACTATATTTCCCTTTCCATTGTGTAATCGGCTGTCCTTCCAAAGCTGCCCGTTCATGCGCCTTATAACTACGTACAAAGGCATGAAAAGCCGGAATGCCTAACTCCATCAAAGTGTTTTGAGCATCCAATGCTTCTCGCAAGCTTCGAGGATCGACCCGAGTTAGTAATACCCGATGAGCCACTCCCGATGGTTTGACTAATGTCCGCACCGTTTCAATTAGAACGGCAATTTCCATTGGGGCAGGAGGCGTAGGGAGCACTAAATAGTCAACCACAGGAATGACCATTTTCAAAATCTCTGACTCTAGACCTGGTGGCGTATCTACGACGACCAGCTCTTGCTTACTGGAACGGCGCAAATTTTTCAATTCTTTCGCGCTAGCCCCAGATTGGACTTGGAATTTAAGGGAATTTGTATCACGCTGGGTCCACCAAGTTGCGGACCCTTGCGGATCGGCGTCAATTAGGAGAACTTGATGAGCTTCTGCAAATACTGCTGTGAGATTAACAGCCGTGGTGGTTTTACCAACACCACCTTTGCCATTGAGGACGGCGACAACCTTGGTTTTTGAAGATTTAGAAGGCAACTTGGGCACCGCTAATGATTGCCAATAGTAAGCAGGAGGCTCTGACTTTGCAACTTGCAAAAGACTCCTGGGATGACTATACCGCTTTATTGTCTACTAATCCCTTTTTTAGCCAGTGTTTGCGGCCTTGGCATTCTCTGCGATCCCAGGGAAGGTTTCTTAGGTGAATAGACAATAATCTATTACAATAAAGCCAGACAACGACTTTAGTCTATACGCAATCTTTCTGTGCGATCGCAATGCAGCCAACTCTACATCAACTGAAAGTGTTTGAAACTGCTGCCCGCCATGGCAGCTTTACTCGCGCCGCTGAAGAACTTTACCTGACACAACCGACCGTATCAATTCAGATCAAGCAGCTGTCCAAGACGGTTGGTTTCCCTTTATTCGAGAAGTTGGGAAAACAGCTTTACTTAACAGAAGTTGGCAATCGGTTATTTAGCACCTGTCAATCCATTTTTGAAGAACTTGATCAATTCGAGATGATTGTCAGTGATTTGCAGGGGATGACCCAAGGCAAGTTACATCTTGCTACAGTCACTACCTGTAAGTATTTTGTCCCTCGTTTACTGGGTAATTTTTGTGACCAATATCCTGGCATTGATATTTCTCTGAAAATCACTAACCATCTCCAGCTGGAAAAGCGGATGATGGAAAACCGAGATGACCTCTACATCCTCAGTCATCCTCCCCAACATATGGATCTCAAAGTTCAGCCTGTCATTAAGAATCCACTTGTAGTGGTAGCTCCACCCAACCATCCCCTCGTGGGTCAGAAGAATATCGATATTTCTGCTCTCAATGATGAACGCTTTATTATGCGGGAGTCAGGCTCGGGAACTCGCCATGCTGTTCAGGCTCTATTCAACAAACATAAAGTCAATGTTGAAATCAAACTAGAACTGGGCAGTAATGAAGCGATCAAACAAGCGATTGCAGGAGGATTGGGAATCTCAGTGCTATCGCGCCACTCCCTTAATGGTCGAGAATATACTGACCTAGCCATTCTGGATGTCGAACATTTTCCCATTGAGCAGCAATGGTCGGTTGCCTATTTATCGGGTAAACATCTCTCTGTTGTGGCCGAAACCTTCCTACACTATTTAGTCTCGGTCACTGATCATGCTGAAATGCCTTGGATACACTTCAAATAAGATTTATCAGTAACTTTTAAGAACAACGCAGCCACCTAACTCCTGAGATCAAACTTCCAGGGTTATCTGGGAAAGAAAACACGGTACTCACAGCACTTGAGCCAGTGGAGGTCAGACAGCTCTTTCCCCCACTGGCTCAAGGTTTCTGGAAACGGGATGTTTCTAGTTCACCCCATTTACCTGCTGGCTTAAATCATTAACACTTTGGGACATGATGGCTAAAGCTTGCTGAAGGCTTTCTACATCAGCCCCGGCGCCATTAGGTAGTGCGGGGATCGTAGAGGGTGAAACCGGTAAGGGAATCCCAATCCCTCCGGTAAAGATAGAATCAACCTCCATTAGACTAGCTCCCGTAGAAGTGGGAACTGCTGTGGAGAGCTGATCAAATTCAGTTTCGCCAGCGTTGGGCAGAAAAGTACCACGATGTTCAGGGGTAAAGAGGAGTTGGCGATTCAGCAACGCTGGAAAAGGGAATCGTTGCCGGACAAAAACTTCGACATAACCCCGAAACTCAACAGTGTCGACATTGGGGTCGAGGGTGAGAATATCAGGCTGCAAAATGATTAAGCCTGTGTCCTTGGCTCTGAGTCCAAAGTCATAACAACTATCAGCATCCAGAGTGCCAAAATCGTTAGAACCACCGGTATCTCGAATTACAATTAGCTTACTGGTATCGAGAGCTGGGGTTGTTGCATTAAATTTCAATCGCAATAACACATCAAAGTTATGGGGATTAGAAACTGTTAGAAAATATCCCTGCAAAATTTTCCGGTTGGAGTTAGATATATTTCCTTCTGCAGGTGTAATATCTTTAAGGAGAAGTTCAAAGGTTGAAAGTAGCATAGAAATGTCCTTTGTGTGATGGTTGATCAATAAATTTCAGTGAGGATCATTGAATGTATTTATGAGTAACGATTACTGAGATAAACAGAAGAAAAATGTTCTTTTCAAGTAAAGATCTCAAATTTATCTTCCATAGCCTTTTTAAGGCAAAATAACAAAGCAGATAGCTTGTTAGTGCCATTGAGAGTTCCTAGGATACTTGAGCATAAAAGTTAGAGGCTAAGCTCTAAACATATGCAGCTTCAATGCCTGACACCTAAATTGACTTTTGAAATCTACTAGTGTAGTCATCTTGTTTAGATAGTAGAAGCTCAATGAATTCACCCTGAAAAGGCCATTAAAGAGAGAAGATTTTGATTTGTTTTAACCTGTCTTCAGTTCGTTAATCTGAAATCAATATAATCCAAAAAAACTTAGATAAAAGTGATTATCTTCAATATTTTGTGTGACATAAATCATTGAAAATTTCTTCTTTGTATAAAATATTTTTTATGCTTATAAATAATATTATATGCTTTTTCTGTAGTATTTTTGTTGCAGGAAAGATGCAATAAAAACAAGTCCAGTATGATTCTAATTGGGTCGCATCTATAGGCTAAGTAATATAGAAATATTTTTAAAATTCGTACCTTTAAAAACTACTGTGTAGAAATCAATGGCCATCAATACAGGCGAGAATGATACGGAATTCAGCTCTAGGTAAAGGTTTCTATATGGTTTGATTTCGATTTAAATCTCCAATCTTCTGACTTGAAGATAGAGACTAATCTATTGCAGAGATTCAAACCCCCGTTGACCACTGTCCCCAAATCCGCATACAGTTTCTAGCAGGATCACCCAGGGGCCAAACGAGCCATGCAAACCATTGCCGCTATTGATGTGGGAACCAATTCGATCCACATGGTTGTGGTGAAAGTTAACCCTGAAATTCCAGCATTCAATATTATTGATACTGAGAAAAGTACCGTTCGCCTAGGGGAAGGCAGCAAAGATACTGGGAAGCTGCATCCGGATGCGATCGCAAGAGCAATTGCCGCCTTGCGCAGATGTCAAGAAGTTGCCGCAGCCTGCAAAGTCGAACAGATCCAAGCGGTTGCCACCAGTGCTGTCCGGGAAGCCCTCAATGGTCGGACCTTTATTCGTGCCGTTGAGTCCGAACTCGGGCTTAAAATCAATGTCATATCCGGTCCAGAAGAAGCCCGGCGAATTTACCTCGGGGTCTTGTCCGGTATTGAATTTAATAACAAGCCCCACGTCATGATTGATATTGGGGGTGGATCAACCGAGCTCATTTTAGGGAATGGTCAAGATCCGCGCTCCCTCAGCAGTACCAAGGTAGGAGCGGTACGGCTGACTGAGGAATATATCACCACCGATCCGGTCAGTACTAGCGAATTTGAGCGGTTACAGGCCTATGTTCGAGGAATGTTGGAATGGCCGGTTGAAGAGTTGCGTTCCCATCTCTCTCCCGATGAAGTGCCAACCCTTATTGGCACCTCCGGAACAATTGAAAGCATTCTCAAACTGCATGCCTGCGAGGTTATGGGAGCTTGTCCCACCTCTCTTCATGGCCACGTCCTCACCCTTGATGACCTGAACGACCTCATCCACAAGCTGCGAAAGCTCAATTACGACGAACGCTGCAAAATGCCTGGGATGACGGAGCGGCGAGCAGAAATTATTTTAGCCGGAGCTGTAATTTTGGCTGAAACAATGACCCTGCTGCACTTAGATTCCATTACCACCTGTGAACGCGCTCTACGAGAAGGCATCGTGGTGGACTGGATGATGAAGCAAGGATTGATTGAAGATCGACTCCGCTACCAGGGTTCCGTGCGAGAACGCAGCGTCATGAACTTGGCCCATCAGTACCATGTGGAGTTATCAACTGCTGAGCGAATCGCTGATTTTGCCGTCGCTTTATTTGATCAAACCCAAGGCTCTCTCCATCATTGGGGAATAGACGAGCGTCATTCCCTGTGGGCAGCCGCTATTTTGCATAACTGCGGGCATTACATCAGCCATTCCGCCCATCATAAACATTCCTACTACTTAATCCGTCATGGCGGCTTGTTGGGCTATACCGATGCCGAAGTCGAGATTATTGCCAACTTAGCCCGGTATCACCGCAAAGGAGCTCCCAAAAAGAAGCATGAGAACTATCAGAACTTGGTGAATAAAGCCCAACGTCAGATCGTCGACCAGCTCAGTGCCATTCTTAAGTTAGCGGTCGCCTTGGATCGGCGGCAGATAGGTGCGATTGAATCCCTACATTGTGAAATTGATTCAGATACCATTACCCTCCATCTCCAAGCGAGTCAAACCGACGATGACTGTGCTTTAGAGCTATGGAGTTTAGAGATGAAAAAAGCTTGCTTTGAATCCGAATTTGATATGACTCTGGTCGCTCAACTGGCTGAATCTGCTCCCAGCCCTGATTTACAGCTAGCCTGATGAGTCTTAGTCATCTTTGCTCAACCCAAGGATTTTGGACACTTCACCCAATCCAGAGCTAACTTGTTAGCTTAAGAATGAAGGAGAATCTCTAAAGGAGTTCCTCCTCTATTTTCTAAATCCATTCCATCCCTTGCATAAATTTTTTTATTTGACTAGGGGGTAAGTCACTACGTACCTCTAAAAATACTGATAAGCTAAGTTTCGTTTAACTGCTCTCGGTGTATTTATAGCCGTTGACAAAGCAAGGAGCTGTTTATGGCCTCACAACAGGAAGACCTAAAAGCTGGGATTGCTGCCCACCAAAAAGGACAACAGTCCCAGGCCATCCGCATTTTAGAACGCGTGTGGCAAGCTGCCACGCCAGGAAGTTCTGTTCATGTGCAGGCCCAAATGTATTTGATCATGGCTCACCAAAGCTGTGGCCAACTCGAACAAGCTTTGATGCTCTGCCAACCCCTGGCTGCCAGCCCCATTGCCCAAGTTCAGGAATGGGCGAATCAGGTCTTGCCCCAGCTACAGCAAGACCAGGAAAATCAAATTCCAACTGCTACGGCATCTGCTGCGGAAACTGTTTCTGCTCCCAGTCCAGCGTTCAGTCAACCTAGTTCAGCCCCCAGTCCAGTCTCCAGCCCAGCCCCCAGTCAAAAATCCCGCGCAGTCGGAGGGATGAAATTAGCTATGGCGGGTATAGGGGGAAATCTCAGTTTGGCCTCTGGTGTCACCATTAGCCTGCTGTTTGGCATGGTGCTTGTCCTTGTCTTGGGTATCTTTTTAATCACAGCAAGTGATAATCCAGGCTTGGGACTAGGAGCGGCTGTTGTTATAACGATCGTTGTCAATGTAGCAATATTCTTCTTTTCACCCTGGCTCATGGATTGGACCCAAAGGTGGCTCTATGGCACCCACTGGATCACCTTGGGAGAGCTAGAGCATCTCAGCCCCGAAACCAGCCAAATCTTGCAAAGGATATGTGCCGAGAAGAATCTGAAAATGCCTCGGCTAGGCATTATTGAAGATCAAAATCCAACAGCCTTTACCTATGGATCGCTTCCCAATAGTGTACGGCTCGTTGTTAGCCGCGGATTATTCACCTACCTAGATGAAGACGAAGTCGCAACGGTCTATGCCCATGAGCTAGGCCACATTGTTCACTGGGATTTTGCGGTCATGACCTTGGCCTCTACGTTGGTGCAGATCACTTATTTGATTTACACCTTTGCGAGCCGAGCAGGCCGTCGAGGAGGCAGCAGCAAGGGCAAAGATGCTTTGCAAGCAGCTGCGATCTCAGCTTATGTTTTCTATATTATCGGCACCTATCTTGTCCTATATCTATCCCGAACGCGGGAATATTTTGCCGATCACTTTGCGGCTGAAGTCACAGGCAACCCCAATGCCTTATCTCGGGCATTAGTGAAAATTGCCTATGGCATTGTCGAAGAAGGTCAGCGGTCCAAAGAACCTAGCCGCTTGCTAGAAGGAACCCGAGCTTTGGGGATTTACGATGCTAAAGCGGCGACCTCCTCCGGCACGGCCTATCGTGTGGCTGCAGATACTAGCAAAATTGGCCGTGTCTTTTTGTGGGATCTATTCAACCCCTGGGCGTTTTGGATGGAACTGCAATCTACCCACCCCCTCACGGGCAAGCGTGTTCGGGCCTTAAGTACCTATGCCGAGCAGCTGGGTTTGGATATTGAGTTTGATATGGGCCGAGTAGTGGGAGAAGGCCGTCAATTAAATAAACAACGCCTCTATAGCCACTTCTTTTTGGATTTATTGCTCTATGGGGCTGAATTTATTGGCCTAGGCGTGGGATTGATTTTGGGACTTGCCTCCGGAACGAATCCCATTGCGTTGATGATGATTGGTTTGGGGATTGGCATTATCGCTAAAACGTTCATCATGTATCCCAACTTTGGTCAGGCTCCTGAACGCGATATCTTAACCCTGATGTCAGATCCCTATGCCAGTCCTCTGCGTGGACAACCCGTGCAGCTCGCAGGTCAACTGATTGGACGTGGAAATGCAGGCTATAAGTTTGGTTCAGATTTGAAGCTGCAAGACAAAAGCGGCATGTTATTCCTTCGCTATTCCTCTCGCTTTGGCCCAATTGGCAACTTCCTATTTGGTATGTCTCAAGTCCAAGATTTGATTGGCACTCAGGTAGGCACAACCGGGTGGTTCCGTCGCAGTATTGCCCCCTGGATGGATCTGGTCCAAATCAGAACGGATGGCGGGCGCGTGATCAATAGCTATCATCGGTTTTGGTCTTTTGGATTTGGCGGATTCTTCATTGTTCTAGGTCTTATCTTCAACTTCGTACTGCCCAGCTTGGTTGGATAGCTCCAAAGAATATCCCTCCCTTGGACGCCGTTTTTGAGGGCTTGCAACCTTTAGTAGATGAGTCCAATCTCCTCAGTATTCGCCCATCAGAAAGATGATGCCAAAACAATTGAAAGTCGGGCTATGGTTCCTTATTGGCTTAGAAATAGGGCTTGCCTTGGCCTACCTCATCACTATTTGGCGGCAGCAGTCTGTCCCAGTTTGGTTGGATTGGGATGGATTGAGATCAGTGCCATCACTAATGCAGGCCGCTACTTTATTTGCAATCGGCATTTTAGCGTTGCTCCTGCTCCTCTTTCGGCAGCGAATTCAACGGCCCGTTTCTAGATTTCTCCCCTTAGCTCTTGCATCCCTTTGCCTGTATGGAGGCATTGATGAACTGACGAAGCTCCATCTGCATCTGAATCAATACAACTGGAAAGGCATCTATGTGGCTATTTTGATTGCCATTCCGTTGATCTGTTGGCGGGATCTAGCTCGGCTATGGCGGGAGCATCGTTCAATTGTGTTGTGGGTATTTTTGGGACTCGGTATTTTCTTGCTCGGTGGATTTGGTGCAGAACTGATCAAGGAGCATTTGTATACAGGAGTCTCTCCTGAAGCCACCTTCACCTTGGCAGGGCAAACTATAAATCTGCTGTTTTGGGTTGAGCATCTTAGGGTCACTGTTGAAGAGTTTGGTGAATTGTTGGGCGAAACAATCATCCTCTTTGGGGTTGCTCAATTTGTCCTGAAAAGCTTATCCCCACAAGTGACTTAAGCAATACGTTGGCGATTGTGCCCCTCTCCCCCAGAGGTCCATTGACCTAGTAAGATAAGAGAGACCCGCAATTATTAAGAAACTGTGAAAGCAATTACTCTTCTCGGCTCAACAGGATCCATCGGAACTCAGACCCTAGATATTGTCGCTCAGTATCCCGATCAGTTTCGAATTGTGGGGATGGCTGCAGGCCGAAATATCGAGCTTCTGGCGCAGCAAATACGGCAGTTCCGGCCCGAAATTGTTGCCATATCAGATCCAAATCAACTCTCTGATCTCAAAGATGCGATCGCAGATGTCGATCCCCAACCCCAACTCTTAGCTGGAGAAGCGGGTGTGGTGGAAGTCGCTGCTTATGGAGACTCAGAATCCGTCGTTACTGGGATTGTCGGCTGTGCGGGGCTATTACCCACGATTGCTGCCATCAAAGCGGGGAAAGATATTGCCCTCGCCAATAAAGAAACTCTTATTGCGGGCGGTCCCGTTGTCTTACCTCTAGTCGAGAAACATGGGGTCAAGCTTTTACCCGCTGACTCAGAACATTCCGCCATTTTTCAATGCTTGCAAGGAGTTCCTGAAGGTGGCCTCCGTCGGATTATTCTCACGGCCTCTGGGGGCGCATTCCGAGACTGGCCCGTTGAAAAGTTACCGGAAGTCACTGTGGCCGATGCCCTGAAGCATCCCAACTGGTCCATGGGCAAAAAGATCACTGTTGACTCTGCCACTTTGATGAACAAAGGGCTAGAAGTGATTGAAGCCCATTATTTATTTGGTGTGGACTATGACCACATCGATATTGTCATCCATCCCCAAAGTATTATTCACTCTCTGATTGAACTGCAAGATACTTCCGTTGTGGCCCAACTAGGTTGGCCAGACATGCGACTCCCCTTGCTTTACTCGCTGTCCTGGCCGGAGCGCATCGCCACGGATTGGGAACCGCTAGATCTGGTGAAGTCTGGGGATCTGACTTTCCGCGAGCCCAACCACCAGAAATATCCCTGCATGCAGTTGGCCTATGATGTGGGTCGCATGGGCGGCGCAATGCCAGCCGTGATGAATGCCGCCAATGAACAAGCAGTGGCACTGTTCTTAGAAGAGAAAATCAGCTTTTTGGATATTCCGAAGGTGATTGAAACGGCTTGCGATCGCTATCGGTCTCAAAACACATTACAACCCAGCCTAGAAGATATTTTGGCCGCAGATCAGTGGGCTAGACAAGAGATTCTCACGATTAGCCAAAGCCAACCCCCGGTCGTTACGGCGAGTCCACAACTATCGACGATTTAGCCGCAAGCTCTGTAGCCTGACGCCCCAGACTACAGGAGCTAGCAATAGCAAAGGGGACAGTTTGGGTAAACTGAAAGGGTTCTTCAGCACGATGGACTTCTACATGGAGATGTGGACCACTACTCCATCCAGAGTTACCGCTATAGCCAATGATTTGTCCTACCGTCACTTGATCCCCAACTTTGAGACTTACCCGTTGGCGAAATCCTTGCTGCAGGTGAACATAGGCTGAACGGTAACCGCCATCATGCTCCAACCAGACGTGGTTAAATCGGTGAATTTGTTCTTTGCCGCCCCCACGATCGGGATATTTATCTTGAATACTGATGACTCGCCCTGACCGCATCGCATAGACAGGCGTACCAATTCCAGCCGCATAATCATAGGCATATTCCATCCGACCATTATGGGTCACCCCTCGGATCCCTTGGCTTAACCATCCTTGTCCCCAGAGTGGATGGCAAAAACCTTCTAAAGGCGAATCAACCGTAGGTTGCTCATGGAGAGCTAAGGTCAATAACCTCAGATTTGCTGTTGGCTTAATTTGGTTGGGTGGCTGAGAAATCGGGGGATCATCCTCAGCAATATCTGCCCCCCCCATTGTTCCTGTTAAATGAGCCTTAAAAGGGCTATGGGGATGGAAAATGGCCAATAACACTAGCGATATACCAATTCCTACCGCCATCCATGCATAGGGAGAATTGTGCATCTTGGTGAGAAAAGAGACCAGATGCCTCTGGTTACCGAGATCACGTTGTGAAATTATAGGGAGACTTTGCTGAGGAGCTTGATCACTCATTCCATGTTGCACGAGGCGTTCACCAACCCAGATGTTCTTTGAACGAATTTATAGGTGAAGCTGATCTAGAGAAATGAATTGTACCTAGATAGCTAAATGAGAAACATCACAGAGGAAAACTGCAGATTACAAAGTTGAATATCACTTCACAACCCTACAGATACCATTACTATTTCTAGACGTTAGAGAAAGTCTTTTGTTCTATACATCTAAAAATAATTTGCCCCTGAGAGAGACTGAATTAAAACTTTGTAAAGTAATTGACACAAAGGTTCTACTGCATTGAACCTCACACAGATAAATTGTAATCTTCTCAAGAAAAATTTGTGAATCTTCTTAAAGAATGATCTATCTAACTGTTTAGCTAAAATAGCTAAATCAAGGTTTCATGATTCAGAGAAAAAGCAATAGCACTTGAGATGAGAAATGCTTCTTCACTAGTTGGTTTTAAAAGCTGCTGAAAAAGTAATGCCTTCAACCAGGGAAGGGACTATTGGGACGTAAACAGCGCTCCAGGTCTTAATCGTAGCTTGCCTCGTCGTTTGTTTTTTTGCTGATGGAGTGCTTGCTGTAAGCGTCCTACTAATTCTAAGGTTCGTCGCGACTCCAAAGAGGCACAATCTTTTTGATGAGTCTGGACGCGGTTGCGTCCCTGTTGCTTAGCCACATACAAAGCACGATCGGCCGCTTCAATCAGGATAGAAGGGGCCACATTCTCATCAGGCACCTGACTGGCAACCCCTAAGCTCGCGGTAACATTATTTCCTGTTAAAGAGAGTTGGTGAGGAATCTCAAGATTATGAATAATACTTCGGATAGCTTCTGCGACTTGGGTTGCCCCATCTAAATCAGTATTCGGTAAGATAATGGCAAACTCTTCACCACCATAGCGAGCAACACAGTCGGCAGGTCGTTTAGCCACTTTAGCAATCGCTTGAGCAACTTTGCGCAGGCAGTCATCTCCAGCTTGATGACCATAGGTATCGTTAAACGCTTTGAAGTGATCTACATCGCACATAATCAAAGACAAGGGATGATTCTCTCGACATAATCTGTTCCATTCCGATAAAAAGGTTTCATCGAAGCAACGGCGATTATTGACCTGAGTTAAACCATCTATCGTTACCAGTTGTTCCAGCTGCAGGTTGGCAATTTCAAGCTGTTCAGACAGAGATTGCAACGTTCGATTTTTGGCATCCAGTTCTAGTAATAAGCTTTGGCGTTCAACCGCATACTGAATAGAGCGACGTAAATGGCTACTTGTAAACCGTCCTTTAACTAAATAGTCTTGAGCACCTTCTTGCATCGCTGTCAGAGCGACCGTCTCATCTGAATTGCCACTCAATATAATCACGGGAGTTAAAGGAAATGCTTGATTGACTTGGTGGAAAAGATCAAGTCCTACCGTTCCTGCAATACACAAATCTAGGAGAACGAGATCAATCGCAATCTCAGACTCTAATAACTCAAACCCAGCCACTAGGTTGGAACAGTGTAAAAGATCTGTAGGGAAATCATGACTGACATTCAGCAATTCCCGAACAATTTCCACGTCCTGCTCGTCATCATCGATCATGAGGATATTGAGATGAGCAGCTTGCATTTTTCAGGGGCCCCCTTGTCAAAAAATTAGACGTTCTTCTGGGCAAAAATTCACTGTCATTCCGAACTAATACGGAGAAGATAAGTCCTTAGGTATATCACTTATACCGCCCTATGATGCCCAAAATCTTCCGTAATCCTACGTATCTTTAAGGCTCCGAGGAATGAAAATAATCGAGATAGATTCGAGGTATTCCAGGATATTTGGGCCATCGTCCATCCTATGCCAGAGTCAATTCTACGCCATTTCTTTTATGCCAGGATGATTACTGTTAGGCCTTGTTTTTTGTAGTTTTAGATACAATCTGCTATCGTTTTCCAGTTATCTCTGGCTAGCTAGAAAATACTTGCTGATCATTGTTTCTTGTTATTCAATAATTGAATAGTTTGCACTCTCTTTAATTGAGATATGTGTCGTTTAAATTAACCCAATCTGGTAAAAATATTGAATTGATTAGCACTTGGATGCCTAGCTTTTGGCGGTTGTGATATTCGCTATCCACCTGACAGATGACTGAGGCTCACTCAGGTAGAACTAAATCAAGGACTCGCAATAGGTTGAGTCCCATGATTTTACTAATCTCCCCAGTGGTAAATCCCTCTTCCTGCAATGCTTCAGTGATTAAAGGCAAACCTGTAACATCAAAGGGTGAGCGCACTGCCCCATCAAAGTCAGACCCCAAACCGACATAGTCCACGCCTACCAGATCAGCAACATAACGGATGGCATGGGCAATAGACGATGCATCATTCCCACAAATTGCCGTTGGCCAATATCCAATCCCAATCACACCGCCCGTCTTTGCAATTGCCTGAATTTGTTGATCAGAGAGGTTGCGCAAGTTATCGCAGGTTCCTTTCACTCCTGTATGAGAAACCACCACGGGCTGGTTACTCAGGGCAACAACTTCATCAATGACTTGTGCAGAAGAATGAGCTAAATCTAACAGCAGATGTTGATCTTGGGCTTTTACAACGACCTGGCGTCCTAAACGGGTTAGACCCCCTTTTTGCAGGCCATGGGCAGAGCCACCCACTTTAGTATCAAAAAAATGAGCCAGTCCTAACATCCTAAATCCAGCGTCGTAAAGGCGATCTATATTTTCTAATCGACCTTGTAAGGCATGAGCTCCCTCTAGTCCTAAAAGACCTGCGGTTAATTGGGGCTGCTGTTTTCGATCTTGAAGAAAAGACTTTAGGTCAGCTTGATTGTTTAAAAGTCGAAACTGTTGTTGAGATTCAGCCAGGTTATGGAGCTTTTCCGCTTGATACAACGCTCTTTGTAATAGGCTGTTCCAAGTCGATAACGGCCAACGTTGAACAAGGGCTAGCTTCCAGATGTCATCAGATCGATGATCGTTATTCTCCAGCTTGAGATTAGTCGGCACTTTGGTGACAACGGTAAAGACTTGCAAAGCCACATTGGCATCCTGCAATCGTGGTAAATCAACATGCCCATACCGATGTTTCTGACTTAAATCCCGATGCCATAACAAAGAATCTGCATGAAAATCAGCAATCCACAATCCCTGATGAATCTGGCTCACTGAGTCTCCCACAGGGTAGGGTGGCCGTTGTAACACAGGGTTAAATCGCTGATCGATGAGGATGGGTAATTGAGCAAAGACGAGGGACACTGCGATGATTGCAAGTCCAATCAATCCCAATATGCTCCATCGACGTTTGCACCACCTAGAATCTCGTTTGCGTTTAGACATTGTCAAAATGTTGACGAATGTTCTCCATGGTACTGGCAAGCACTAGGATTTATTCATCGACACCATAGGTTGCGTTGAACTGATGAATCGGGGTCGCATTACTGTTTCTATCCTGATAATTAGCCTACTCACTGCTGGAGGGATGGCAATACAACTATTCCGGCAGCATCGTCAAAGCTATGTCCTAACCTTAGCGACAGCAAGTCGATCCGGTGAATACTATAAATTTGGTCAAGCACTAGCAACGGTTGTCGCTCGCCATCATCCTCAGATCCGGATTAACGTCATTCATACAGAAGGCTCAGCGCAAAATCTGGAATTCATCGAATCAGGGGCAGCCCAGTTAGCCCTAATCCAGGGAGATTCATCGATCCAATCATCGGCGCAGGCTATGACGTTACTTTTCCCTGAGACAGCTCATGTCCTAGTCAATAGACAGGCTAGCATCGAAACGATGGCAGATTTGCAAGGGAAAGCAGTTGCTTTGCCTCCCAAAGGGAGTGGTGCTTATCAATTATTTATGCCGATTGCCCAGCATTATGGCTTAAACCTACATTCAGCAGGCTAGCTAGCAGAGCAGATAATATTTTTTACAGCCCTTCCCAAGGAACGGCAAGATAAGTTGCTGCCTGCTGTTGAGCTTGATGAATGTAGGTTGAGTACTTCTGGCAAGCCCATTTGCATCATCATGTGGAGCAGGAGTACTACATCATCAATACGCTCAGTCGTAACGGTTAGTTGATCTGCCATGACACAGTCCTAGCTTGATTGCTAGATGAGCATACGCTGATTATCTTTATGCGATTTGATTACGCGAACGTCAAGAGTCAACATTAATTAAAAAATCAACGAATTAGAAGCTCTCATTGATAAAGCCACCTGATAGACATGAGGTGAGCTTGACATTGTTTACTAGGTAAATGCAGGCTTAGAATATTCTATTTTTTCTTTGCAAGAAGTGATAAAAGCGGACTGGGTTAAGATAAGGGCATGATAATGTAGTATTTATACTACATTATCATGCCCTTTCCAATTTATTTTAGAAAACTTGGAAACTACAACTCATGAAACCCCATTTGATTGTGCCGGTGGGTACCCAAGTGGTCAGCCGGGTCGATGTTAATACTGAGTCCGGTGTCTGTTTAGCAGGAGCTGTAGGCAAGATTGTTAGAACACCCACCGATAACTCCCATTCCTATGAGATTGAACTGCCCGATGGCCGCTGTTTACATTTACAGCGGCACCAGTTTAGCCTGCGCAAACAGTATCAAATCCAAGGGCTTCCCGACTTTTTAGCAGACTACAACTTGCAAGATTACGTGATTTATCGCTGTGTTGTCGGTTCGCGGGCCTATGGCTTGGATGATCAGTATTCAGATTGCGATCGCAGGGGCATTTACCTCCCCCCAGCCCCCTTGCATTGGTCCCTGTATGGCATTCCCGAACAAATTGAAGATAAACCCGCTCAAGAATGCTATTGGGAGCTGCAGAAGTTTATTGTTTTGGCCCTCAAAGCCAATCCCAATGTGCTGGAATGTCTCTATTCCCCCCTAATTGAAACAGCCACACCCCTAGCGCAAACGCTCCTGGACCAGCGGACGATGTTTTTATCCCGGTTGGTTTATCAAACCTACAATGGCTATGCCCTCTCCCAGTTCAAAAAAATGGAGCAGGACTTGCGGACCAAAGGCCACATCCGTTGGAAACATGCCATGCATCTGATTCGGCTGCTGTTGTCTGGGATTACCGTCCTCAAGGAAGGGTTTGTCCCCGTGGATATGAGTGACTATCGCGAAAAACTGTTGGGGATAAAATACGAGCACTGGACTTGGTCCCAGGTGGATCAGTGGCGGCTACAGCTCCATCGGGAGTTTGAGCAAGCCTTTGCCCAAACCCAGCTACCAGAACGCCCCAATTATGAACAAGCCAACGCTTTTTTGATCGAAGCACGACAAAGCATGGTGCAAGACAAGGAGATCCAGTCATGGCAAATTCAATGATGGTAATTGCCCCCTATCGGTATGAAGAAATGTGGGTATTTGACGATCCGCAAGCGGGCTTGGTTCAAGAACCCTTTGTCAGCGGTATTCCCCAAATGATCGATCGCTTAGTGATCGATATTCCAGAAGCTGACCAGGGATTTAAGCTGATTTTTGCTCAAACCCCTTTTCCGGGGTATCAGGCTCAGCTAGAGTGGCTGCGGCCAGAATTTGGTGGCCATTGGTATCGCTGGTCGGCAGAGAAGATGGATGGATGGCTCTGTCCAGCCCTGTTCAAATACTTTGCAGATGCACCGCCCCAGCTGTTTTGCCAAGCCGAGGCCAAATCCCATGATCTTTGATTTACCGCCTCAGCTTAAAGATGTCGTGGCACAACAGCCTTATCCCCTGCTGTTTGCCACCATTAGCGGTGCCCATTTGTATGGGTTTCCCTCTGCTGATTCAGACTATGACTTGCGAGGCGTTCATATCTTGCCCCTGAAGGAAGTGATGGGTCTACAGACAGGACCCGACACACGAGAAATCTCTGCCGATCAGGAGGGTATCGAGCTGGATCTGGTGACTCACGATGTCAAGAAATTTATGGGGTTGCTGCTAAAGCGAAATGGCTATGTGCTGGAGCAGCTCTACTCTCCACTGATTGTAGCGTCGTCTCCTGAGCATGATGCATTGAAAGAGATCGCAACCCGATGCATCACTCGGCACCATAGTCATCACTACCTGGGATTTGCCCAGACCCAATGGCGACTCTTTACCAAAGAATCCCCAGCCCGAGTCAAGCCCCTGCTCTATGTCTTTCGGGTGCTACTAACAGGAATTCATCTGATGCAAACGGGCGAAATTGAAGCCAATCTCAGGCATTTGAACGAGAAATTTCAATTGCCTTATATTCCCGATTTAATCGCCCAAAAATCATTTGGTCCAGAACAAGCCGTGATTAAAGAGACTGATCAGGGGTTCTACCACCAAGAATATAGTCGTCTTTTACAGTGCCTAGAAAATGCTAGCCAGTCCAGCATCCTCCCAGACAGCCCCTCTGCTGCAGCTGACCTCCATGATCTGTTGGTCAACATTCGGCTGGCTGCTTGTTGAGGTGGGTTTTAACACAGTTAATTAGCTCTGGCGTCGAGAACCCTTTATTCAAATAATCGTTGGCCCCTAAGCGTTCTGCCTCTTTTCCCCATTCTTCAGAGAGTCGAGACGACACGACCAAAATCGGCATTTCCATATCGGACTGCCGACAGCGGTCAATTAACGTGAACCCATCCATATTGGGCATTTCTACGTCGGTAATCATCATATCTGGCACGCCGTTGGCCTGCAGCCATTGCCAGGCCTCTAGGCCATCGCTGCAGGTAAAGGTCGCAAATCCGTAGGTATTCAGGCTGCTCTCCAACCGCCGACGCATCAGGGCAGCATCATCCACCACCAAAATGGTTTGGACGTCCTGAGCCACTGGGGTACTGGGTTGTTCCTGAACTTTGCTGGTTTGGGGCTGTTGTTGAGCCAAAGACCGAGCAAGTTCCAGGGGATCTAAAATACTCAGCAACTGACCATCGGCTTGTAAACTTACCCCCATGAGGGCTGGTGGACTGATGAGGGGATGGGGCAGAGGTTGAATGAGAAGTTCTTCTTGGCCCAACAAATCATCCGCAATTAACCAAACATCACTGTTGTCTAGCAGGGAGATGCGAACACAAATAGCCGTGTCCGACACTTGGGTTGATTCATGCCAAAATGCTGCCAACCCATAGCCCGGTGCAGAGCCTTCCTTCAGGGAGAGCTGCCAGGTTAGATCACTGTCTTTTGGCGGCTGCAGTTGGTTCGCACTCGCCAAGAGGGTTTCCCGAATGTCATCTGTGGGTACCGCCACCGTCCGTTCCCCGACTTTGAGTAGGACACAAGGGACTAATAGCTGCGGAGCAGGAATTTCAATAATAAAAGTGGTGCCTTGTCCCAACTGGGTATCTAGCAGTAACCGGCCACCAATATTGGTAATTTGATTGGCAACCACATCCATGCCGACGCCTCGACCCGAGACTTCGCTAACGGAGCTGCGGGAGCTGAAACCGGGCTGGCAGAGCACAGCAATAATGTCGGCGGGCGTGTTGGTTTGGGTTAGGGGAAAGCCCCGCTCTTGGGCAATCTGACTAACTTTCTGACCATCAATCCCTTGACCATCGTCTTGCAGCAATAGCCGATATAAATTTCCTCGCCGCTCTAGGGTCATTTGAATGGTGGCCTGCACTGGCTTGCCGCGCTCTAGTCGCTCATCCATCGTCTCGATGCCATGGTCATAGGCATTGCGGAGTAAGTGGAGCAAGGCCGGTTCGAGTTGTTGGACGACCCCTGCATCCAGTTCGACTTGCTCACCTTTAATGTCTAAACGGGCGGGCTTATCGTAGCGATTGGTCAAGTCTCGCAGGATGGCTCGGGCCCGGAGGGTGAGATTACTAAAGGGAACCAGGCGACTGGTTTCAATACCATCTTTGAGCTGAGTAATGTTGCGACTGAGCTGCCCCAAATTGCTGACGGTGTGTTGAGTAGTGCCTTCTAGCTCTGCCCCTAGCTCTGCCATCCGCAAGATATTTTCTAAGAGGCGATTAATGGTGGTGTAACCCTGGCGGTAACGTTCCATCGAGACGCCACTGTCAGAATCTTGCACGTCACTGATATCGCGCAACAAAGCATAGTCATCCTGGAGTTGTCGGAGTCTAGAAATATATTCTGCGCTTTCTTGAGTAAGGGCCGTCAGTTGGGACAGTTGGGATTGGAGGGTTGAAGACTCATTAAAGGTTGACCGTGCCGTCAGCAGGGTCTCGACCACTTGTTGAGAGGATTGATTGAGTCGGCTTAAAGGAACCGGAATTTTGATTTCCCGCTTTGTGGGAGCCGGAGCTGCAGGAGCCGTAGATGGCTTAGCGCTAGGGAATAGGCCAGGCTGGGAGGATGACTCAACAGAGTCCGCTACAGCGGCGGGCAGATCTGGCAGATCGCCGGTGCCTAAATCTAGGTCGATGAGGTCATCGAAGTCCATGTCATCGGCTTCTGCCAAAAACTCATCGGACAAATCAGCCATATCATCTAGATCGGCCATGTCATCCAGATCGGCTGCCTCAGATTGATCTTCAGCAATGGCACCAGAGAGGACAGATTCAGCAGGGGTCATTGCTGCCAGATCCAAGTCCATCTCATCGAAACTTAGATCAATATCCCCATCCAAGTCATCAAAGCTGAGATCTGCATCGAGATCGATATCTACATCTAGGTCATCAAAGCTAGTGTCAACCGCCCCTGGAGATACTGCTTCAGCTTCCTGAGCGGGGGAGGGGACTTGAATCGGTTCTTCTGGCAGTGATGTGATTAGCGTGTCGAACCGCTCTTGTTGGTCAGGGGTTAACTGACCACTTTGCTTAGCACAGTGCTTGAGTAAATCAAAGTACACCGGCCATTGCTGACGCCATACATCAGTCAATGGAAACTGCTGGAGCTGAGAGGCACTCTCTATCAGCTTGGACCAATCCTCTGCCAATTGGAGATCCTGACCAATTTGTTGGAGCTGGCTCAACATTTGCTGGGCCTTGGTCAAGGCTGGGGAGGAAACCTGGGGGGTATTCAGCTGATTGACAGCCATTTCTAGTTCTAAAATGACTAGATCGAAACCTTGTTCTGCAAATTCCTGATGAACTTGGGTCAACTCATCCCAGTTGGGCAGATAGTTCAGCTGAATCTGCTCATGCAGGGTTTTGATGCGGTCAACCGTCGGAGTGACTGCAGTTTGGGCTTCGGGGCCCGATAGCTGCAAACAACTCCCCAGAAGTTCACCTGCTTCTAGGAGCATGCGATGCAAGACCCCATCTTCTAGGGGAGGTGCTTCTTCTAAATAACGCAAATCAGAGAGCAGGTCCTCTAGGACCATGGCAGCATGGAGAACCGCATCGGCCCCTACCGTGACCGCACTCCCTTTAATCGTGTGGATAGCCCGATAGATATTCTGGATATCTGCAACCCAGGAGGCTGGATTGAGGGATTGAGAGAGCTGAAAATAGGACCGCAGATGCTCTTGACTGTCAATCTCGAACATGGCCTGCAGTTCTTTCTGCAGCTCAGCTTCAGGATCGCTGATTGCAGGATTGACGGGGGACGAATAGGAGAAGTCGGGGTCAGTCATCATCTCGGTAGGACGAAAAAGGTCGGTTTTATGGAGCGGTGGTTCGGTGAATCCAGTCCCCCTGTTAAGACTCAGCCGCAACGGCTAAGGGAATATTGGCTGATTTCAGGTCAGGATCAGATAGACTATCTTCGGCCATCGTCTTGAGCTGGAAGAATTCCACCATATTGGCGAGGTTATGGGCTAACTCTCCCATGGAAGCCGCCTGCTCTTGGGTAATGTTGGCTTGGGAGGCTGAATCTTCCGCTTCGCGGGCAATGGTTTGAGTGGCGATGAGTGTACTTTGCACCGCCTCAAAAATGTCGTCATTGGCTTGGCGGACCTCCTGTCCTGCTAAGGCGACTTGGTCAGTAGCAGCCTGCATATTGGTAAAGGCTTGTCGGGATTTACCCACCTCATCCGTAAACTTATTCACGAGCTGGTTGATATCGCCCACATCCTGAGTAAGACCTGATGTTACGGTCTGAATTTGATCCGTTCGTTGCTGGAGCTGAGCTAGGGTCTGGTTGGTTTCAGCGGCCAAGTCATTGACTTGGCGAGAGATGGTGTCAAATTCTTTGGCAATACTGGCAAATTGGGTGGGGTCTTTTTCTTTTAAGGCCCGAGTGGAAAGCATAGAAGCATTCAAGGCCAAAACGCGAGTCAGAGAGGCGACACGTTTTTGATCTTTAGAGAACTGGGCGGCCAGATCCACAAATTCATTCAAGAGCTGGGTTCGTTTCACGATCTGTTCGGTGCCCTCTTCCAGGGTGGAAATTCCCTGCACCATCGCGTTCATTTCCTGCTGACCGGTTTCAACGGCGGCTTTGGCTAGGTCCAGGGCGTTCTCGGTGGTGGTGGCTTGCTCCCGAGAATTGGTCGTTAGGGTGTTGACGTTTTCCATGAGCGATCGCACATCCGTAACGGACTGTGTTTGGCTTTGGGCCCGCTCATTGGTCTCAACTGCTAAGGTTTCTAGCTGTTCCGTATTATTCGAAATTTCGCTAGCAGTGGTAGAAACCACCAACATAATCCGGTGCAAAGATTCAATTAGACGATTGAGGGTATCTGAGATCAGACCAGTGGCGCGGTCGTTGACCTGAGCTTCAATGGTCAAGTCTCCATATTCAATGGCTGAAACCACATCCAAAATATGACCCACATCTTCTTGGAACAGCTCGCTCTCCGCTAAAATGGCTTGTTCTTGGGTAGACCGTTGTTCCAGCTGAGCTTCTAATTGCTGGTTCACCATTTGTAGATCCACTTTTGATGATTCCAAAGCAGCTTGAGATCGCTTCCGTTCTCGGATATACCCCTGAACCGCTAGAAAGACGATGTACCAAGTCAGTGCCGACACGGCCAAACTAACGAGCGCAAAGGACAAAGACCAAGTCAATCGTTGCCGATAAATACCCAACTGGGTCTGCACGTTGTTCTTAACCGTTTGCAACGTCCCCTGAATCCCATCGTTGTAGATTTTTTTCTGAGCTTCATACTCAGGACCCAGGAGTAACTTTAGGGCTTCGGGGGCTTTTTGCTGACGGACTAACGCAAAGGCCTGTGTTTCGAAGTCCACTAACTTTTTGTTGGCTTCATCTGTTTGCCCAGGGTTCGATTGCTCGGCAACGGGGACCTGATCCAATAGGCTGCCAATGGCGATATCTAGCTGGGGTACATATTCGTTGTATCGATCTTCCCATCGCGTATTGCCGGTACTTGCTCCCATCCGTGCCGACATGGTCAGCACTTCGTCCAAATGCACAATGGAGCCACTCAACTCTTGCAGTTCAAACTCTTTAGCAATTGTTGTTTCTAGCCCCTGATTAATCCGCCAGATATTCCAAGCAGAGGTACCTGTGAGGGCCAAACTGACTAAAACAGATGCTGAAATGGTACCAACTAAGTAATTCTGTAAGCGCTGTTGCACGCGCTGAAGCCAAGAGCCCTGATCATTTTCCTCTATGGAAACCGCTGAAGATTCAACCTGCTCGATAGGAGCATCTTCAGATAGGGGAGAAAGGGATGGGCCAGTCATCATCATGTGTACCTAGTGTCAGTGGACCAAATAATTGGGAATGGATGTCGGGAATCTAAACTGCAAGTGCTGACTCGGATGAGGTGGATTCTTCAGGTTCTTCAGCAGAAATAGAGTCTTCGGATTGTTCAGCAAGAATAGAGTCTTCGGATACGGAATCTGACGTTAACTCCTCAGATTCTCCTGCAGGAATGAACGATTCGGATGACTCAGGAAGTAGAGTTTCCTCAGATTCCTCAGCAAGCGTGAATTCGTCGAATTGCCCCATAGGAACAGATTCTTCAGATTCCAATCCAGGAGTGAATTCTTCAGAGTCTATAGCAGGAAATAGTGCCTCGGATTCTGCAGCAGGAGTGAACGCTTCAACCTCCGCAACAGGAGTGAGTTCTTCAGTTTGCCCAACAGGAACAGATTCTTCGGATTCTTCAGTAGAAACAGATTCTTCGAATTGTTCAGCCGTCGTGAATTCCTCGGATTCCAATGCAGAAGTTAACTCTTCGAATTGGGCCTCAGAAGTGAATGCTTCCGATTCCGCGATCGGACTTAATTCTTCAAATGGTTCATCAGCCGTGAATTCTTCTGATTCCGCAATCGGTCTTAATTCTTCGGATGGTTCATCGGCCGTAAATTCCTCAGGTTGCGGAGAGGGAGACGTTTGTAGAATGGTGAAATCTTCCTCTTCTGGCAGAGTGAAGACTTGAACTTTCCCTAACAAGTCATCGGAAAGCAGGTTCATGGCATCTGCTAACTGTTGCGCATCATCCGACTGGCTCGCAATTTGAGTCGAGAGTTGGGCAATCGCCTCCATGGTCATTGCCGTTTGTTCCGAGGTCTGAACAATATCTTCACTGGTCTTGGCCACTGTTTCACCGGACTCTACCGCTTGCCCCGTCACCTCCTGCACCTCTTGGAACACAGATTGGGTATGTCGAACCCCTTGGGTAAAGTCATCCACCACGCCGCCTAGACGTTGCACATCGGCATCCACATCGGCCACAACACGGTGAATTTGGGCGCTTCGTTGTTCTAGAGAACCGAGTCCGTCGTTAGTTTTTTGAGCGAGTTGGCTCACCTGGTTGGCGATGGATTCAAATTCTTGAGCCACTTGAGCAAACCTCTTAGGATCGGATTGTTCCGAGGCTCTTGCTGCCACCAACGCTGCATTCAAAGCCAACATCTGAGTTTGTTCAGCAATGTCTCCTTGGTCCTGCACAAATTGATCGGTCAAACCCACGAATTCCCCTAGGGTTTTCATCTGCTGCACGATGCGATCGCTACCCTGTTGCAGTACATCAATTTCTTCACCCAAAGAGCCAATCTCAACTTGACCTTGAGCCACAGCAGTATTGAGGGTCACCAAAGACCGATTGGTCGTCGCCAATTGCTGAGCAGCGTTGGTGGCAAAGGAGCGAACGTCATTGATCAAGCCCAATACCTGCATCACTTCTTGGGATTGCTGATCAGTGTTCCGGGCCACAACCTCGGAAATATCTTTTTGGCGGGTACTGCTAGCCGAAACTTGGCGGGACGTTGCCGAAACCTGGGTGAGAATACTGCCGAGCTCTTCAATTAAGCGGTTGAGGGTATCTGCAATTAAGCCGGTGGCTCGATCATTCACCGTTGCTTGGATAGTAAAGTCTCCCTCTTCGACGTTGGCAACCACATCCAGTAGCTCAATAATGTCTCCTTGCAATTGGTCATTATCCTGGCGGGCCTCTTCTTCCTGCTGCTTCCGAGAATCGATCTCTTCCTGGAGTTGGCTATTCAAAACCAATTGATCGAGCTGGGATTGATTAATCTTGTCCTGGGAGTCTTGTTTATCTCGGACGTAGTCACGGACGGCAACTAAAACCAAAATCCAGCCTGCCAACAGGATGGGGAAAGCCACCAAGCCGGCAAAACCAATGGAATTTTTGAGTTGGTTTTGAGAAGTCTCTAGCTGTTGGTCAATAAAGATCTCAATGCGTTTCGTGACCTGTCGATTGCCTTCTGTATATTGGGCTTTAAGGAGTTCGTATTCTTCCCCTGCCAGTAGTTTTTGTGCATCTTCCGCCTTGTTAGCCTTGACCAGTCCAAACGCCTGCTCTTCCAGTTCAATCAGCCGTTTGTTGGCTGCATCCGTTTTACTCGCATCGGCCCGGATGTCCTCAGTAACATTGTCAAAGGTTTGAGCGATGGCTTGATCCAATAAAGGAACATGTTGCTCGTAGCGTTGTAGCCATACCAAATCCCCCGTGCTAGCGGCCATGCGCGCCGACATGGTGAGCACTTCATCGAAATAGGTAATTTCCCCAGTATGCTTTTGCAGCTTAAGTTCGCGTTCAGCAATCTGTTCTAGGTTGCGTGAACTATTCCAGATACTAACCCCACAGCCTGCTGTCACTAATAGGCTAGTGGCAACAGATATGGAAAGGGTTGCCACTAAGTTCTTTCTAACAAACTGTTTAGCGTGGTGTAAGGGAGAGTAATACTGGATCGAGAAGGCTTGATCCGAGATGCTGGGCTGAAGTTGATCAGAGTTCATAAGCGCAAACTGATTACAGTACGTGAAAGGCCATCAAATAAGACAGCACAATCTGTCTTTTGGGTGTATCGGGAATCCACATTAGAAAAATTTTGGGCTAAGAAACGCCCCCTAACCTTGAGGATGCCACAAGTCTGAGGGAAACCAACCAGACTGGAATAGAACCTTGGAGTCCGTGTCTGGAGGGTGGAGCGCTTGCGTGGTTAGAACGGTTGGAGGGAGTTCTTCTTTGCTGGCACTGCCGAGGGCCTTATCAACAATAATTCCCATATTGGCTAACCTTTCTGCTTCATGACTTAACTGAAGTACGGTGACGGTTTCGCGCAGGGTGTTTTCTGTTGTCTGCAACACTTGATGAGCTGAGGTCAAGGGAATAATTTGACTGTTGTGATGAGTAACGCCGACCAATGGAGATTGATAAAAAGGCAGATCTAGAATTCTAGATCTTTGAACTCTAAAAATTTCAGCGACCCAACGGGCGGGGAAAACCAACACCCATGAACCAACCTGAGTGAGGATGTACCTCTCTTTAATGGAAGTCGAAGAGTAGACGATGGGTTCGGTTGTTGCGGTAGCTGACATCTATACCTCCATTACGAACTAACGCGCTGTAAGATTTCTTCAATCGTTTCGTTGGTGACAGGCTTGGTGAGATAATCATTAGCCCCAGCCCGCTTAATGCCATAGTTCACTTCTAATGGCGTTTTCTTACTGGAACAGAACACCACATATTGGTCGGCAGTCGGGGGGTTAAGCCGGAGAGAACGAAGAAATTTGTAGCCGTCCTGTCCAGGCATGACAACGTCCAGAAAAACGAGGTTGTAGTTTCCCGTCTCAATTCGAGGTAGGGCATTCTCAGTGCCATCACATTCATCCACTTCATGGCCTAGATTTTGCAACATTGTGACCAATGCCAATCGATCTACAGAACTGTCATCAATGACTAATAAACGCATCTTCCTAACTCCAAAAAACTTGCTTAGTTAATAACTCGCTGGGTAAAGTGGTGTGTTCTTAAGCGCCCACGATCATAGATGGACCAAAGACTAATGCATAGATCAATTCCTGCAATTGCAGTTGGAACTGATTGATTTCTGTCGATGCCAAGGGTTTCGTCAAGAATTCGCAACCACTCCATTGGGCCCGCCATTTATTAGATAGCTTTTGTTCCCCCGTTAAAATGACCAGCGGAATTGCCGCTAAACTAGGCTGTTGCCGAATTTCCTTCACTAATTCGAAACCCGTAATTCCGGGCATATTGATATCAATAAAAACAATACCAGGCTTGACTTGAGCGATTTGTTGTAGGGCGATTTCAGCTTGTTGACAAACTTCAACCTGGTAACCAAGGGCTCCCACCAGACTGTGAAATTGCTTCAGCACTAAAGGTGAGTCATCGATAATCATCACCTTAGTGGATTGAGTCTGTGGCAAGGGCTTTAGGTGCAGCAACTCTGCCCGCACCCATTTGGCAAATAGTCTGGCAACTTCTAGGGGATCTTTCGCCAGACCAATGGCAATCTTATTGAGGGGGCGCTGGTGCTGAACCACTTTTTCAATCCACTGTCTTTGGGATTGAGGTAAGTTTGCGGCTTCCAGGACCTGAGGATCTAGCACAGGCAACATCTGCATCGAAGGGATAATAGGTCGTAACTGTTGCCATAAGACTTGGCGTTTCTGAGCTTCATCCAACAGCCCAGCCATCGAAAAACCAGGGACTGGAATAAGGTCTCGCAGTTGCGTACTGGGGATGAACGACGCTTCGCCAGCACCAAAGGTTAAAAACGCGTCGAAGTCATTGAGTATTTTCAATCGCAACGCTTGTTGAATCTGTTCTGGCGTAATCCCCAGCTGCAACATATGCTCATACATGGCATGGGCAGTAATCTTCTGCTCTTTGAGGGCAGACTGCCAACGGGCGACATGGGGCTTGAGAGAGTCCTGTCGAGTCTGCAAAATATAGCGTTTTGCAGTCTGTAGGAGTTCACGACTATTCCAAGGGCGATAGCCGGAGTAGCTAATGGTTCCTGCATCCGTAATGCCCAGATAGCCGAAGGTATTCTCTTTCCGATTCGCCAAGCGGGAAAACTGTATCTTCCAATGTCCGTCACTGTGAACAAGTGCGGGATCTAGTAATTTCGTTGGCAGTTCTTGGGACTGAAAAGAAAATTGCTGAGTTTGTTCTAAAGTCTGCATTTTAGTGGTTCTGCAACAAGATCATTGACAACCAAAAGATCTTGGATGAAATCACTCTTTAAGTTGAAATCAACCCTCAACTTAGAGAATGTTCTTCTGAGAATCTATTGCCTGTAGCTCATCCTTACAGCCCTAGTGTTCCCCAATTAACCCATATTTCTGGCAGGAAGAAATTCTCTGTTTCGAAATAGGACTCTTTTGGATTGTTGATGTGAGTCAATCCCCCTACTTCCCCCAGTTAGCGCTAGTCTATTGAAGTAATGACCTCATTAAGCTTTAGTGGCTGAATAATAGACTGATTTTGAAAGCTTTTCACCTTATGTACCCAGAAATAGCTCATAAGAGATGGAAAGAATCTAACCCAGCTTATTAGCCAAAATGATGGAACTTTTAGAGAAATTCCTAGCATTTAGAGACTTTTCACGCATTCCTTAAAGGTTATTCTCCTCCATTGGGTATCATTCTGGCAATCACAGGAGACTTCTAATATCCGTAAGCCGCTTTCTGGCAAGGGTTTTAAGGCTTGTTGCAAGTGTGCCCAAGACTCAATCCGTTCCCACGCAACCTGATAAGTTGCTGCTAGATGCTCAAAATCTATCTGTTGGGGGGTACGGAAAAATTGCTCAAATGGGGGTTCAAATGCTGAGATCGGTAGCATTTGAAAAATACCCCCGCCACCGTTGTTAACAAGAATAATCGTCAAATGGCCTTGCCAGTGGTTTCGCAACAAAAAGCCGTTGGTGTCATGGAGCAACGCTAAATCCCCTGTCAACAGGACACTACTTTTTTGACGATGGGACATCCCTAGAGCTGTAGATAAGGTGCCATCAATACCGTTGGCCCCCCGATTGAAGTAGGGCTGCATATGCAGGGACCCCGGCTGCCAAAAAGATTCCATGTCTCGAACTGGCATACTATTGGCAATAAATAATGGGGTGTTGGGGGGAAGGACTTGAGAGAGTAACCAGGCGATTTTACTTTCTGTCAGCTCTGCTTGTGTCTGCATGGTTTGATTGATCAGCGTTCGTACAGATTGATCGACGCTTAACCAAGATTTTGCATATTCCGTGGGCTGCTGGAAGTTTTCTTTCTTGAATGCTGGGATAGATGCGATTAACCCTTCCACAGAAACGCGCACAGGAATAGAGAGACCATGCAGTGGATCCACATTGTGATCAGTGGCGTCTATGCTCCAGGTTTGGGAACGACCCTGGGTAAGCCATGTCCTCAAGACTTTACTAGTCGGTAATTCTCCGATGCAAATCACTTGTTGCGGTCGGAACTGATTGGCAACGGTCTGGTTGCGCAATAACAAGTCATAGGTTGAAATGAGCAAAGAATTACAGTCTGCCCAATTGCGCAGGGGGGATAGACCTTCCGCTAACACAGGCCAACCTAGTGTTTGAGCGAGTTGGGCGATTGCTACACAGTATTGTTCTGGATCGTTGGGTTGGGCTGGCCCTGCAATGATAATGCCGCGATCGCAGCTGAGCCATTTGTGCAAATAGGTGTTGATGGTCTGAAGATTGAGCGAAGTCTGAATAGAGGGCAAGGGGTGGGCAGCAGAAAAAAATTGATCAACGTCAAAGTTTTCAGATAGACTTTCCGTCTCAGGGTCAGAGATCGGGGCCAGCGGATCCCGAAAAGGAACATTTAGATGAACAGGACCGGGGACGGGCCACTGTGATTGCTCCCAGGCATAAAGGCAAGTTTGTCGTAAATAGGCCAGCAGGTCAGGATTTGAGCTGGGTAACGCTAACTCGACTTGCCACCGCGGGTACTGGCCGTAGAGCTTGACTTGATCAATGGCTTGCCCGGCATGACAGTGGCGTAATTCTGGGGGTCGATCCGCCGTGAGCAGCAGTAACGGCACCCGGCTAGCTTCTGCTTCAATCACGGCTGGATAGAAATTGGCCCCGGCGGTCCCAGAGGTGCACACTAATACGACAGGTAAGCCTGAACGACGGGCAATCCCTAATCCAAAAAAAGCTGCTGAACGTTCATCTAGTACTGGAATGGCTTCAATTTTAGGATGTTGGGCAAAGGCAATGGCTAAAGGCCCTGACCGTGACCCAGGACAAATGATGGCAGTCGTTAACCCCAATCGACTGAGGGTTTCCGCGATAATCGATGACCACAACATATTGACATTGCGAAAATCTAGGGTCATCGTCCTCGCGTCACAAACGTTTGATTTAAATGGAAGGGGCTGTTGGGTTGGCGGGAAGGAATGGACGGTAGCCGCTTTTTCTCCCGAGCACAGGGTATCTCCTTACAACAGTGCATCGAGTAGAGTATGGAGTTTGAGCTGAATTTCGGCCAGTTCTCGTTGGGGGTCAGAGCCAGCTACAATTCCTGCCCCGGCATAGAGCCGGGCTTGGGAGCCGTTTATCAACGCTGAACGAATGCCTACTGTAAATTCACCATTCCCTTGATAATCAATCCACCCTAAAGGTGCTGCATATAGATGGCGTTCAAAGGTTTCTTGGTGGTGAATTTGCTGTTGAGCGACTTCTCGTGGCATTCCTGCTACAGCAGGTGTTGGATGTAATGCTGCCAAAATTTCCAGTAGATGCAGATGTTGAGGGACTTCAGCAGTGATTAGGGTACGCAAATGTTGAATATTGGGGAGCTGGAGCAGATGAGGCAAAGAGGTGACTTGGGGGGTAATGCCCAATTCCCAGAGGCTATCACGAATAAAGTCTAGGACCACTCGATGTTCATGGCCATCTTTTTTACTGCTGAGGAGTTGATTCCCTAAGATCTGATCGTCTTCATGGGAAAGTCCCCGAGGCGCTGATCCGGCCAAAGCGTCCGTAACGAGGTGGTGATCATGTAATTCAATCAGTCGTTCAGGGCTAGCGCCAATAAAGCTCTGGCCTTGACCATTACTAACGGCAAAGACATAACATTCTGGATAGCGTTCCCGGAGTGTCCCCAAGGCATGGCATAAATCCAGTGGTTGAGGTGTTTTGACATCTAATGTGTGGGCTAAGACCAGCTTTTGCAGTTTGTTGGCCTTAATAAGGCCTAAGGTATCGGCTACCGCTGTTGTGAAAGCGTCTGCATTGGTTAATTGGGGATAGGTAAATTGGGAGGGTTGTGATCGCGGTGAAGGACAGCGACGAGGGGTTTGCAGTAGCTGCCAACGTTCCCAAATGCTCCGAGCCAAAGGTTCTAAAGCGGTTTCCGAATCAATAACAGCGTTAGCAACCAGTACTGCTTGGTCCTGAACACAAGCGACTTGCCAGCGGGGGAGGAAAACGGAAGCGGCAGGAAAAAACGCCTGTTCTTGATTCGTGCGATCAAAAAAGGTAAAACTGCAGAAAAAATGAGGTCCCGCAAAGGGAAGATGGAGGGCACCCGCGGAGACGGTATCCACCAAAGAAGTACAGATAAAGTGTTGGGCCTGGGTAAACCGTTGAGTACCATCGATTTGTAAATGGAGTAACGGTTCCGTTGCTGCGATCGCAGTTCGTTGCGACTGCTTTTCCCAATAAAAATGAGGATGGTCTGCCTGTTGCAGCAAGTCTAGGGCAGCCAATGGGTCTAACTTGGGTAGTTCCAAAGAAAGACTGACAACCTGGGCATGTTCCTTTTCAAGGGCGATTGTACGACAGGAAGCGAGAAACTCGTGGAGTGACTTGCGGTCCTGAAATAAATTGGCAGAAGAGGAAGTTACTGTCATGAAATCGAGGATAGCAAGGTGGGCCGCCGGGAGTGCAGATGACCTCCAATGTAAAGGACACAATCTGGCTGTAGCATTACCGCTACGTCCGGCCAGACTTCGTACCTAATATTCCATCTAACCATTGAAAGGGGCAACCCGTGCGGTTCACCGCCCCCTTGTTCACAAATGCTTAGAAAGTGCCAATCCTGTACCCTAAACTTAATGAAGGCCATTGCAATTTTTCTATGACCACCCAAACCCTCCCGACTCATAAGCTGTGGTTCGCTGCCCTAAAGCCCCCCATGTATAGTGTGGCCGTGATACCGATTTGGGTAGGATCTGCGATCGCATGGTCAGAACAACAGCAATTAAATATCCCCATCTTTTGGACGTTCCTCAGCGCCGCCATCTTAATTATTGCCTGGCTCAATCTCACGAACGATGTCTTTGATGCCGACACCGGAATTGACGTGAACAAGGCCCATTCCCTGGTGAATTTAACCGGCAATCAATCCCTGATTTTCTGGCTAGCGAATGGCTTTCTGGGCTTAGGCTGTCTAGGATTAGTTGCGATTGCCTGGTGGCAGCAAGATGTCACTGTATTGGCTCTAATCTTACTCAGCTGCTTCCTCGGCTACACCTACCAAGGCCCGCCGTTCCGCTTGGGATATCAAGGCTTAGGAGAACTGATTTGTTTTATTACCTTTGGCCCCCTTGCCGTTTTCGCAGCCTACTATAGCCAAACCCAGACCTGGTCAACTCGCCCTTTACCTGCCGCTATCATTATTGGCCTCACCACAAGCTTGATTCTGTTCTGCTCCCATTTCCACCAAATAGCAGATGATCTATCGGCAGGAAAGCGCTCCCCCATTGCTCGTCTAGGCACAGCTCGAGGCGCCCGATTATTGCCTTGGATCTGTGGGGGGATTTTTGGTCTGATTTTGATGTTTATGGTGTTCAAACTATTTGGCCATGGGGTTGTGTTGAGTTTCGTGAGTCTGCCCTTAGCCATCCATCTCTGTCGCCATGTTTGGCGCTATCACGATCAGCCTGACCTAGTTAAGGACTGTAAGTTTATCGCCGTAGGTCTACATTTTGTCAGTGGTCTTTTGTTAGGTATTGGTTTACTGGCTTAAACTATGCTGTTCTAGGCTTGAGGAACCTCGGCTTTGAGTCACCCGTTGTGATGAAGTAGAACTTATAAGAAGAGTACGGTTATGCCTCACCCTGCTTTAGCAAAAACCGAACATATTAATGCCATAAACTTGTTAGGGTAAAGTTACGCCAACCCTTCTATCTCAGGTGTTTTGACGCTTTCATCCTCAGATAAACAAAGAGCATGATCCTTCCTTGCCCCTAGACTGCGTGGTTGCCTGTTCTGGAAACCAACGGACTGACACCGATAGGTTGGTACCCAGTATTTGTTGTTTTGTCTTGCTTGACCCTAGGAGTAACGCCAATGCCTGCTGCGGATTACAAAGACTACTACCAAATTCTTGGGGTGAATAAATCTTCGAGTGAAGCAGAAATAAAACAGGTTTTTCGTAAACTGGCTCGAAAGTACCACCCGGATATGAATCCGGGAGATAAAGCTGCCGAGGCCAAATTCAAAGAAATCAGCGAAGCTTACGAAGTGCTGTCAGATTCAGATAAACGACGCAAATACGATCAGTATGGCCAATATTGGAATCAAGCCGGTGGACAGGCTGGAGGATTCGATGTTGACTTTGGACAATATGGCAGTTTTGACGACTTTATCAATGAGTTATTAGGGCGGTTTTCAGGTGGGTTTGGGGCAGGTAACTCATCGGCCAGTTCCAAAAACTATTCTTACCGTGGGGGTACATCCAGTACGCCAGGGTTTGGTGGGTTTCAAGACTTCGCAGGCTTCAACACCCCTAGTATTTCTGCAGATGCAGAAGCAGAATTAAAATTGACCTTTTCGGAAGCCTTAGAAGGCGTAGAAAAACGACTGACTATTGGCGGCACTGAGACCATCACCGTTCGGATACCGCCCGGTACAAAGCCCGGTAGCCGGATTCGAGTCAAAGGTAAAGGGCAAGTGAACCCCATTAATCAATCCAGAGGGGATCTTTACCTCAAAGTCAAACTAGACTCCCATCCTTTTTTCAAGTTTGACAAGGAGAATATTCTATGTACTCTACCCATTGCTCCAGATGAAGCTGTCTTGGGGGCCAAGGTTGATATTCCTACTCCGACCGGAACGGTCAGCATGAATATTCCTGCCGGTATCAAATCCGGACAATCCTTGCGTTTAAAAGGGAAGGGATGGCCGAGGGCTAAGGGGAGTGCCAGCGATCTAGTAGTCAAGATTCAAATCGTTCCCCCCCCTGATCTCAGTGCAGCCGAAAAAGACTTATATGAGAAACTTTCTAGCCTGCGGCAGTATGATCCCCGCTCAAATCTACCGGGAAAATCCCGTTAGTGAATAGAGAAATCTCTTGATTTCACCCATGCAACCCTCAACTTTCTGATAAAATATTACAAAAGTTAAGATTTGTAATTTACGACCTCATGAATCTATTAATTGTCGGTGCTACAGGAACACTTGGCAGGCAAATTGCCCGTCGAGCCTTAGATGAGGGACATGAGGTCACTTGTTTAGTACGCGCACCTCGTGCTGCCACTTTTCTTAGGGAATGGGGAGCCTCTCTGATTAAAGGAGATGTACGGAATCCAGAAACCCTCAGATTGGCTATGGAAGGCCATACTGCCGTCATTGACGCCTCAACGGTTCGAGCCACAGATTCCATCGGTATTCGAGAAGTAGATTGGGATGGCAAGGTTGCATTAATTCAGGCTGCCAAAGCAGCCGGTATCCAGCGATTTGTCTTTTTCTCTATTTTGGGGGCAGAGAACTATCCGAATGTGCCCTTGATGGATATTAAAAACTGCACCGAGCTGTTTCTTAAAGAATCTGGCCTCAACTACACGATCCTACGGCCCTGTGGTTTTTTCCAAGGTCTCATTGGGCAATATGCTATTCCCATCCTAGAAGACCAATCCGTTTGGGTGATGAATGAGGCGACCTCAACGGCCTACATGGATACTCAAGACATCGCTAAGTTTGCGGTGAATGCCCTCTCCCATCCTGAAACTGAAAACAAAACCTTTGATTTAGCTGGCCCTAAAGATTGGTCCCCTGAACAAATTGTGGCTCTTTGCGAGAATATTGCTAATCAGCCCGCCAAAGTCACACGGATGCCGATTGGCTTATTGCGGAGTGGGCAGAAAATAGCCCGTTTCTTCCAATGGAGCTGGAACATTGCCGATCGCTTAGCGTTTAGTGAAGTGGTTACGTCTCAGGCTCCAATTACCGTTCCGATGGCAGAGACCTGTAAGGTATTTGGAGTGGATGAATCTGAGATTGCTACTCTGGAAGCCTATATGCAAGAATATTTTGATCGTATTCTCAAGAAACTTAAGCAATTGGAATACGAAAAGAATCAAAAACAATCCCGCAAACGGAGCCCTTTCAAAACTCCCAGTTCCTAACGATAGGTTGAACCTTGAGCGTGCCGAAAGCTGGCATTATCTATAACGAACTCAAGCCGTTCGCGTGCCGAATTGCGACTGAACTCAAAGACAAGCTGCATGCTTGTGGTTGGCAAGTCTCTTTGGCTACAGGGGTGGGCGGCATTCTTGGATATTCTCGACCCGAGCATCCGATTTGTTTCTCAGCCATTGATGAGCTGGTGCCTAACGGATTTGATGAGGATATCAAATTTGCCATTGTCTTAGGTGGAGATGGCACTGTTTTGTCTGCCTCCAGACAACTGGCTCCCTGTAATGTGCCCATGCTGACGGTGAATACAGGACATATGGGGTTCTTGACGGAAACCTATGTCAATCAATTAGACGATGTTCTCGAGCTGTTGTTGCAAGGTCAGTTTTCCGTAGAAGAGCGCGCTACTCTGACGGTACAGGTAATTACGGACGGCAAAGTCCTCTGGGAAGCTCTGTCTCTCAATGAGATGTTGCTTCATAAAGAACCGCTAGCAGGGATGTGCCACTTTGAAATTGCCGTTGGCGAGCATGCAGTGGTTGATATTGCTTCGGATGGCCTGCTGGTATCTACCCCAACAGGCTCTACAGCTTATGCGTTAGCTGCTGGTGGCCCTGTGATTGCGCCCGGTGTGCCGGTGATGCAGCTGATCCCGATTTGTCCCCACTCCCTGGCGTCGCGAGCATTGGTATTTGCAGATACAGAACCGTTAGAGGTCGTTCCGGCAAACAAACAGCAGCTAGTGCTGGAAGTAGACGGAAACGCCGGATGCTACATAGCACCCGGCGATCGCGTTCGCGTAATTAAGTCGCCCTATTCAGCTCGTTTTATCCGATTGGGATCTCCAGAGTTTTTCAAAATCCTGCGGGAAAAACTGGGTTGGGGGCTACCCCACATTGCTAAGCCAACATCAGTAGAGCTGCCTTAGCTTTTCAAGGGTGCGCAGCTCCTAAGCTGATGCATATAAAGTCCAGGTGCATAGGCCTCAACGACCTCACCGGTCTTGGCATCAGTGATCATCAAATAATCGCATTCTATACACTGGGTGCGCATTAAATTATCAATATGGTGACGCTCTCCATGCTGGCTTCCACAGTTGGGGCAGCGAACTTTTTCTATGCGACTCATAATTAAATACCTTTGTTAAAGAGAGAAGTGAGTGACCCAGTGACAGAAGCTAAAAAAAAGATTAAAAAAATGTGTTTAAATCTTAAGCTTGTTGACAATTTCGAACCCTTGATCCCCTCTTTTATAGCATCGACTTCTTAAAGGTGACTGAGATTTTTCAATGAATTTTATATTTGATCCCCGTTGGCGAAAACCATTTCTCAGAGGGAATACTTCTGTAAACTATTGAGCTTGAAGGTTGGGGATCATACAAAAAAGACTTTTTTTACTTTGCTGACGGGATGATTAATTTTTTGTAAAAGCAGAATACCCGATCACAATTTCTGAGTTTGATAGATGCGTTAATAATATTCTCAAGAAAAATAATCTATCAAAATACTTTATTGTTGTTATAGAAAGATCAACTAACGTCATCTTTTTTAAGCAGGATGAAAATAATCATAGATTTTCTGAGCGAGCTGAGGGCCAATCGTAGGGACGGCTCTTAATTGCTCTGGGCTAGCTTCCCGGATATAGTCAACAGACCGAAAAGCGGCTAGTAGTTCTTTTTGGCGGTGGTGACCGAGCCCTGGAATATCATCTAGCCGCGAGCGCCGCATTCGCTCTAATCGCTTTTGTCGATGGAAGCTGATGGCAAATCGGTGGGCTTCATCTCGTAAGCGACGAATGAGCTGGACGCCAGGCTGTTCAGAGTCCGTCGGCAATGGCTGGCTTTCTCCAGGCTGAAAAATCTCTTCTCGTTGCTTGGCTAGGCTGATGATGTGTAGATCTTCAACGACTTCAATTTCTGCTAAAGATCCTAAGACTGCTGATAACTGCCCTTTGCCTCCATCAATAACCACTAGATCAGGCCAGTCAGAGGTGCCCTGTCGAGGCTGTTCCGGGGATTCATGATACTGGCGAAAACGTCGATGTAAGACTTCCGCTAGGCTGGCAAAATCATCTGAGTGCCCTGCCCTGATATCGGGATTGCGAATTTTGTAGCGTCGGTAATGTTGTTTAGCGGGTAGACCGTCGATAAAGACCACCTGAGAGGCGACGGCATCAGACCCTTGGATATGAGAGATGTCATAACATTCAATCCGATGGGGGAGGTCTGGAAGGTCTAAGAGATCGGCTAGGTCCTGGAGGGCATTGAGGGTGCGATCTCGACTCTTTTGGGTACGAGCTAACTCATATTGGGCATTGCGTTCGACCATTTCGATCAGTTCAGCTTTGATCTGCCGCTGGGGACAGGTGATGCTGACTTTGCGTTCCTTCCGCTGGCTGAGATAGCTCGCTAACAAGTCTGTTTCTGGCAACTCAGTTTGCACCAAAATCTCCAAGGGGAGTTCTACAGGGTCAGCGCTACCGTAATGGGCTTCTAGCACATGCTGCAAAATCATTCCCAGGGAGCCTGATTGGGCATCGGCCATAAACCCTAAACGGCCCACTAGGCGTCCGGACCGAATCTGAAAAAGCTGGACACAGGCAATTTGATCGTCGGCAGCGAGGGCGATGGCATCTCGCGATACAGTGTCATCGGGCAAGGCAACTTTTTGATCAACCCCCAACCCCTGTAAGCCCTTAATCTGATCCCGCAGCCGCGCTGCCAGCTCAAAATTTAGATCTTCAGCGGCCTGCTCCATTTGCGGAGACAAGGTGTTGATCAGCTCAGTCGTGCGCCCCTGAAAAATCATCACAACCTTTTGCAGAATTTGGCGATAGGCTTCTGGCGTAATTAAGGCTTGGCAAACACCAGGACAGCGACCAATTTCATAATTGAGACAGGGACGATCTTTGAACAGGGGCTTCCGCCGTTGTCGTAAGGGAAAAAGACGTTTGACCAACCGCAGGGTCTGACGAAGCTGCCACACATCAACATAGGGGCCATAGTATTTATCCTGTGCCTTTCCCAGCCTTCGTTTGCGGGTGATAAAGATGCGGGGATAGGTCTGGGACCAGGTCACACAGAGGTAAGGATATTTTTTGTCATCTTTAAGGAGAACATTAAAGTGAGGCTGATGTTGTTTGATCAGGTTGGCTTCTAGGGCCAAAGCCTCTGCTTCGGTATCCGTGACAATAAACTCAATATCCACCACCTGATGAACCATCAGTTCAATGCGAGGAGGATGGTCTTGGATTTGTCGAAAATAGGAGCGGACACGATTTCTCAGCTTTTTGGACTTGCCGATATACAAGATGTCATCATTGGCATCTCGCATAAAATACACCCCCGGCTCGGGGGGGATCTCTTTAAGTCTGGCTTCTAATCGATCACGATCTTTGAGCAGGGTGGTTGTCGAAACGGCATCGGTCACGGTTATGCGTCACTGTCCATAAAGCGATTCATATTTAGATCCTAAAGCCTATCTCCATCCATTGAAGATGGAGATGGGGGATCAAATTTTATGACTGATGCTACTGGCCTAATGGTTTAACAACGAACCATTTCATAGATATCTTGATACTGCTCTCCAGGACAGTTCCAGGAATAATCATGGGCCATGCCTTGCATCACTAGCTTTTGAAATTCTTTCGGATAATCCGTCCATAGACCAATGGCTCGATTCATCGCTGATTCCAAGGCATGGTTATCGGTCTGATAGAAAACATAGCCATTGCGCTCTTCGGGAGTCTTTTCTGGATCAAAATCGCGATCAAAGACGGTGTTCACTAGACCACCTACCCCACGCACAATGGGAACAGTGCCGTACTGTAGGCCGATTACCTGGGTTAATCCACAGGGTTCATAGTTACTGGGGACCACAATCATATCTGCCCCAGCATAAATGAGGTGGGCCAGTTCTTCGTTGAAACTGAGTTCGAGATGACAATCTGGGTTTGAGTTGAGGAAATTCTTCTCATGCCAAAACCAAGTATTAATCCCAGGTTCAGTGGCAGATCCTAAGAGAACGAATTGGGCATTTTGATTCAGAGCATGGTAGATGGCATGGTGAACTAAATGCATCCCTTTCTGTTCATCCAAGCGACCAATAAAGGCAATGAGGGGACGGTCTATATCCCGCAGTAGTAAACGCTCTCGCAGGGCTTTTTTATTGAGGGCTTTGCCGCTTAAATCATTGACGGAATAAGAATGGGGGATATAGTCATCTTTCTCGGGGTTCCAGACATTGTAATCAATGCCGTTCAGAATACCGCTAAACTTGCTGTGGTGGATTTCTAGGGTATTTCCTAGCCCATATCCCACCGTTTCATGGCGAGCTTCCCAGGCATGATGGGGGGATACAGTATTCACGTAATTGGAATATACAATCCCACCTTTCATGAGGTTTATAGCAAAGGGATTGAAATTATCTAAGAGTCGGTCAGAGTTGAAATAGTGGGATTCTCTGTTGAGTCCAGTTGCCGATAGTACGTTCGCTCCCGAAATTCCCTGATGCTTAAAGTTATGAATGGTATAAACTACACGCTGGCGCTCCATTCCATGATACTGATACACCTCGTAGAGCAACACTGGGATAAGACCCGTTTGCCAGTCATGGCAGTGGATGATGTCGGGTCGCTTATTCGATCTGAGTAAGAATTCCAAGGCTGCCTTACTGAAAAAGGCAAAGCGCATATTGTCATCGGTCGCTCCGTAAAAATGCCCCCGATTGAAGAAATCATCACCTGAGTTGGGTTGAATGAAGAAGCACATTTGGCCATGGACCCAACCACAATAGACATTGCAATGAATCGCTCCGCCATACCAAGGAACGGATAAGTCTCGATAGGCTTCATGCAGGCCCCAAACGTGGTCGTAGCGCATGCAGTCGTACATTGGCAAGATGAGTTCAACGCAATGGCCTCGAACTTCGAGTTCTCGGCTAAGACCATAAACAACATCTCCGAGCCCACCGGCTTTGATTACTGGGGCACATTCAGAGGCAATCTGGACAATGTACACAGTTACTCCTTGATTGAATAAATCTTTATAGAGAGAATATAAATAAAAGCTTAATTTACAAAAGTATATATTTATATTGCTCTTAAGTCAGTGGGAATTGCAAAAATCACTTCCACACTAGTGGGATGAAAAAGAGCTGGATCGGGTATCTATGTTCCTGCTCTGTCTCAGCACGAATAATGCTTTATAGCTTTGAATAGCTGGGTGGTTGGGGTTGGATTGAGAAAATAAAATTTTCTTGAGTCATTGTTGCAAGTACCACAATAGATGTCCCCTTGCCCTCTCAACATGAACTTTATTGACGTAGCCCATAAAGATTATTGACAAGAGCTTTAGTAAATCTTCATACAAAGATTCACGATGCACCTTTGATACAGTATCTTTCTACAAGGCACTCTTATTGCACTCATCAACATTCAGTTCAGACTGAAATATTATTTTTAGGGTTAAGGAGCATACAAATTGTTCACACCAACTTTTCTTACGGTTGCCGTCCGCGCGGTTAATTGGACCCCAACAGTAGGTGTTGTAATGATTGCAGCCAATATTATGGCAATTGCGATCGCAAAGTACAGCATTCAGTATCCCAATGTTGGCCCTAGCATGCCAGCATCCAGCTTGTTTGGTGGTTTTAGCTTCAATGCTGTGCTGGGGACCCAAGTTTTTGGTCATGTCTTAGGTGCTGGAGCGATTTTGGGACTCACCTACTTGGGTGTTCTTTAGCGCTCTAGATAAAAAGTCTAGGGGTTACCTCAACTAAATTCGATAAAGCAGTCAGAGTCTCAGATCTCTGGCTGCTTTTATGTTGAGGGTTGGGCAAGAATTCCATTCAAGAATATATCTGCCAGGGTCTCGGCCATTTCTCTCTGAAACCCAGGGGAAGGATCTTCATCCATGAGGGTATCTTGGCTAAATCCGGAAATCATGAACATGCCTAAAAACACACGGGCCACAACCTGGGGATTGAGATCACGATAGGTTCCTCGCTCAATTCCAGTTTGAATAAAGGCTTCTACCACGTTGGTCATTTTAGAAATGATTTCAGCTTGGATTCGATCCCTGAGTTCAGGATGAAACTGAGCTTCCATAAAGCAAACTCGCATGAGGTCGGCCTGCTTTGGAAGTGTTAACATCCGCTCGCGCATCAGTTGGGCGATGGATCGATAGCTGCCCATTTCACTTAAATGGGTGAGCAAGTCTGTGAGCATTTCACTCCAGCCTTGGGTGACCACTGCGACCAGGATGGCTTTTTTATTTTCAAAATGCCGAAACAGTGTACCCTCAGCAATCCCAGCAGCTTCTGCCAATTGACGGGTTGTTGTTTTTTCAAATCCTTGACGGGCAAATAATCGTTGGGCTGCTTCTAAAATACGGTGGTTGATATCAGGGGGTGTGGCAGTAGAGCGGGTGGAAAGTTGCATGATTCAGACCTGAAGCAGCTGATTAGCCTATATTGTCCAATGAATTTTGTAGAACGACCGGAAGCATAGGTGTTTCTTTATGAAGGCAATTTCTGAATATAAATGTTTTGGATTCGAGAGCATGGAAAGGATTTGCGTTTAGAACTCTGGGGAATACTGAGAAAGAACGTCTAAAAGCTAGATTTTGGGTTCACGGTTGATGAATTTCCTAATCAAACCCTATGAGAGTGTTGGGCCAGTCAAGCTAGGAATGACTCCTAAGCAAGTTCGACGAGCCTTGAAGTGTTCACCGTCAACATTTGTGAACCCTGATTCCTTTGAAATTAGTGATCATTTTGGTGTGCTTGGGCTGAACATCGGTTATCGTGCCCCCAATCACCGTTGCGATCGCATTCTTCTGTTTCTACCCGCAAACCCAATTTTCCAAAATCGCAGTTTACTGAAACGACTATCCATTGAGAAACTCAGTCAATGGATTAAGTCTATGGATGAGTCAACCATTATGACTGGAATTGAATGTGTATCCTTTCAATTTGGCTTTGCTCTGATTACACCCAGTTTCAAGCTTTTTAAACATAAGCGTCCCAAAGAAGTCCTCGTTTTTAAGAAAGGCTTTTACAACTATCTTCAAAAATAACTAGTAGGTTTCAACTCATACTTCAATGGCAAAAAAGAAGAAAAAAGAGCCATCAGGCTGTGGATGTGGCAGTATTCCTATCTCCTTAATCTTGTTGATTTTAGGCGTTGGGGGTTGGTGGTTTAGCCAAGCAGAGAATCGACAGGTAGGTCGATATTTCCCTAAAGATACAACGGTTACCATTCCCGTTCTAAATCAGCCAATCACCCTCAATCCATCTTCGCCTTCCCCATCTCCTACCTCTAGCACTGTCCCCATTAAACCTGTCGAACCCCTGCCTACGCCAGAAGTGGTTGAAGTTGAAGTACCGAAAGAAATTGAATTTCCTAAGGCTTGGACTCAAAAGAAGATGAGGGGGATTTATCTGAGTCGGTATCAAGTCACCAATAACGCTTCTGAGGAAACTATTCGAGAGCGGGTGCGGTATTATCGCGCCCAAGGGTTCAACACGATTTTGCATGGAGTATGGGGCAATGCCTGTACCATGTATAAAAGTGAAGTGATGGCCCAACAGTTGGGGTTTCCTAGCTGCCCTAATCTGTTTCAAGATCAATGGCTAGACTGGTTAATCGACGAAGCCCATAAGCAAGATATGCAAGTGCATGCCTACTTTGAGAAAGGCATCAAAATTGATAAAAATAGCCCTGTTTATGAACGAGCTGTGGCTGAAAAGTGGCTGGTCCCCGGTGTAGATAAAACCTATAGCGGTATCGAGCATTATGTCTTGGACGTGGACAACCCAAAAGTAGCAGACTTATTCACAGAGATCACGGTTGAGTTTGTGCAGAAATATCCCACCATTGATGCGGTGCAGTGGGATGACTATTTGGGATACCATGCAGAACTGCCAGGCCAGGTAGACCGAACCGCCAGCCTGACGAAATTTTCTCAACGCATGATCAAAGAGATGAAACAAGCCAACCCGAAGGTGAGTTTCGATCTTTGTCACCATAATCCTTACTGGTCCAAACGCTATTTTGCTGCAGATTGGAAGAACTGGGATGTGGATCGAGTCTTTGTCCAAGCCTATAACGAAGCTAATTTTGCCAAGGAATTAGAATACGCCCACGCCCAGGTTGGCATTGCCATTACAGACAACCAACTCCACCGATTACAAGGGCTGGTCGAGGACCCTAAGGTTAAAGGTATTCTAGTGTTTCCCCTATCCGGCAAACCTGAAAAAACGGCAGTAAAAGTTAAAGACCTGGTACTCAAGATAGACAAGGGGTAAATGGCAGGCTTGAATGGGGGGTGATAGCCATTTCCACCAACAGCACTATCATTGCAACATCGGATTGAGTGATTCAAACGCTCGTAGTGGGACTGCGATCGCAAATACACTCAGAACCTTAATATCGAACCAAACACAATTAATAGGTGTAATATCGCTACCATGCTCCGCCAGCTACTCCTCTCAGCAGGCTAATGACAATACCCAGACTAACCTCTAGCAATCGGTTTAGAGAGGTCGCTTTCGAAAAAAGCTGTTGCACCTAAAATTTTGTTTACACCTAAAATCTCAGCATGGCTTAGAGATAAAAAAAGACACCCCCTTCTGCCTCAAGAGAGTGTCAAGCTAGCGTCGTTTTGCCAATCTTATTCGCGTTGTAAGACTTCTTGGAGTTCTTGCAACGTCGGACCACCAAACAGTATTACGTTCCATACAACTGAAAACAAGATTGGCGCCAGCACCAAGGCGAGCCGCAGATCAAGTCCAGCAATGACCGTTGGAGCAACTGCCTCATAGACATTCATTCGGTCAATAAACTGCATGGATGCAATTGCGCCGAGGAACCACACCAAGGGAACACCCAACGTGTGTACCGCTAACCATCGCACCGTATAGATGGGATATGTCCTTTCAGGAGGGCGCTGGAGTCGAGTTCTAGATGTCATATCTAATGTCTCCTAATTAGTTGGTGTCAAGGCTTGGACTAAGATTGCGGAATTCATCGATTTGCTGTTTGCCGGCATATCGATCCGTCACGATCTGAACCTGAGACTCAGACTGAGAAAAATATTCATTAGGATGGGGCGTCCCAAAGACGTCATATGCTAGCCCAGTGCTGACAAAAAACCAGCCCGATATAAAAATAGCTGGAATATTGATGACATGGAGCTTCCAGAACGAAAAATCGGTAATTATCTCGCCAAATGGGCGCTCACCTGTTACACCGGCCATAAGCATCTCCTAACTTAATTGAGAATAATTCTTATTCACAGCATCATTATTGCAAGTGATTATCAATAATGCAAGAGATAATTTCTGTTCTCATTAAGATATTCGATAAGTAAAAGCTATAACTGCCCAAGATCAAGCCATAGAAAGAGATGAGCAAGTCATCACTACCTGCCTATTTGCTGCCCTCTAATCGGCAATGATTTTTATTTTTATTGAGAATTGTTGTAAATTTGGAGACAGACTGAACTCCCATAAGCTCAGATGCGTTGTCCTTTTTCTACTGTTATGACTGGATATAGCGTTGACGTTCACTTGCAATGATTTTGTGGAAACATCACAGCCATAACTAACAGCTGCCTTTATATACAGCCATCGATCTACCCAAGTCCAGAGGAAATTATCTAGTTAGGACGGTACATGTATACTTCCAGTTCGCTCAAAGCAGAATTAAATGAGAAAGGGTGGCGACTAACTCCTCAACGGGAAATCATCTTGACCGCCTTTCAAGAGTTACAGAAAGGGCAACATCTTAGCGCCGAAGATCTCTACGAGCTGTTATTACAACAAGGCAGCCCCATCAGCCTCTCAACCATTTATAGAAATACCAAACTCATGTCTCATATGGGGATTCTCCGAGAACTAGAATTCGCTGAAGGGCATAAACATTATGAGCTGAACCAACCCTACCCGAATCATCATCATCATCTGATCTGTGTCAAATGTAATCAAACGATTGAGTTCAAAAGTGATTCAATCCTCAAAGTGGGGAAAACCAAAGCCAAGCAATCTGGTTTTCATCTCCTAGACTGTCAATTGACGATTCACGCCATTTGCCCAACTTGCAAAAATGCAAAGGGACAGTGATCCACCCATCATGGTTGGGTCAGATTATTTAATTTCTAGGGCTTCAGACCCACCTTCCTCTAGAGTTCTCAGGAGTATTCCCAGCTGATACCACACCAGCAGCCCACTGGATAGAATCACAAAGGAAGACATGGCAAACCCAACAGCCCAGGTCACCGCAAAAGTCGTTAAGGCTGAGCCCACAAAAATCCAGCTACAAAGACAGATACCTAGATAAGGCACAAATAGCCTGGGTTCATAAATATTCCGGAGTGGTTTATCGGATAGCCCCTCAGACCATTCTTGCGTCTTGCGTCTGATAGAAACTTCAAACGCTTTGCCACAAGCAAATCCGCCGAGAGCCGCAATGCCAACCAAAAAATATGGCGGAGCAGGAATTTCGAAAAGAAAGTGCATGCATTACACCCTATAGAGCAAACTGAGAAAATTCAGTAGTAAATATATCTATTCTGATTGAAACTCAATTTGTCGATAAAAGCACATTTAAATCTGGGGTAAGCAATCCTTCCCTTTAGAGGAGTATCAATGGCTGAAGTCTTGGAGACCTAACTAAAGGGCAGTTAGACTAACAAGCCAATCTAATCCGCCATGGGTAAATAAAGCTAACTGAATAATTTTGGCAACGAGTGCACTATCGAAACCATGTCTTAACTCATGCAATTTCGTTTTCGAGACCAAGAGGTAAGTGCTGGGCTTAGAAAAGAAAACGACTTAAGCAATGTCTCTATCGAACTTAATTTTTATATTTTTCTGGATAAATCTGGGAGGCTTATTGCCGATATAGTCAAATTCAGCCAACTTGTATTGACTAAACTGAACATCCAGTTCACTGTAAGCAATTTTGGGATCTCTCTTAGAAATTGAGCTGGCTAGTCCGCCCTCTTCGCCGACGCAGGACTTGAAGTCTACTAAGTAGAGGTTACCGCCACTGTCAAAACTAAAGAAGGGACCATCCTGACCACCAATCGAATAATTTCCATCTTGCCCATTATCTAGATCATAAATATTCCGGTTACAGATGGTCTCTTCTGTATGTTTTACTCCGGTATGTGGAGAAATATATTCAAAAGAGAATCTTGCATCCTTACCCAAGTCATTGATAGTTAGGCTGCCCATCAATCCCTCTAGATCTTTGCCGGTATTCAAGGCATCAACCACAACATCTTTTTCATAGGTAACCTTGCCAGAGATCACTCCCTCATTGCCAATATTGCCAGCACTCTTAAACGAGTAAGTGGTAGCCCAAGCAGCATTGGTCATCATCAACAGACCTAAAAACACACCTACAGTGCTGATCAGCAAACGTTTGAGACTATTGCGAATCATCAGTGATATTCCTTTGCACGATTAATTTATTGATAGTTAATCTCAATAGTTACACAAGGTTGCTAACAGATCAAAATCGTTGCCTTCAAGAAAATGAGTGATAAACCTCATGAATAGTTAGTTCTATGGAGTACAGCTTCGATCTGCTTACCAGAATAGTCCTAGTATTATTGAGTTTTATTACAAATACACAATTATATTATTGACATTGAATATCAATAAATCTATTCTGACAATCATTGATCGCTCTTAAAAATGTTCTCCTCTCAGAGACATGGCAAGGGGAGCTGTAAGTATTCAGTTCCCTATTTTTTTTCAGGGCCAGGCCGTTGTCGGTTTGTGATCGCGCCGCCCCAGCATCAGAATATTGCTGCAAAACTGAATCCTGCCCTTGACCTCCTAGATCAAGGATTTAACACAGTTAAAATCTGTCGGATCCAGTGCCGATGAAAGGTGGAGATATGAAACGCATTGCTCTCAGTCTAATCATCCTTTTACTATCAGGGCTCATTCTCTTGAATGGTTCATCGACAGCGATGGCCCTTTCTAGTAGCAATGGTGTCTCATCTCAACGCCAACAAGGTGGGCAAACACAATCATCAACCTTTGACAAAACAGAATTTCTGTATTGGTTTAAGCAATGCGAACATCTACAGGGCCAACATGCCCTAGCGGCTTGTGAACAAGCCTTAAAGCTCAATCCCCATGTAGCCGCAACTTGGATCAACCATGGCCAAAAGTTATTCGATTTTCGCCAATATGCGAAAGCACTGACTTCTTTTGATAATGCCTTGTTGATAAAGCCCGATTATTCCTTGGGTTTAGCCAACCGATGCGGCATTCTCAGCGTCTTAGGTCGATATCCCGAAGCCTTAGATTCCTGTGACATGGCCCTATTAGGTGATCAGCAATGGGGATTTAGTGGGCAGGTTCTCGCCTGGAATAACCGAGGCGAAACCTTGGTCAAGCTGAAACGGTATGAAGAGGCGTTAGCCTCTTTCCAAAAATCTTTAGCGATCGACCCCCATGATGTTGCGGCCCAGCAATATCGTCACGTCGTCCTCAAGAAACTCAACCGTCACGATTCGTCACCACCGAAAGTTCCAGGGTTTATCCCCTCACCACAAGAGCAACAAATCGCTCTTGTTCTGAACTGATATAAAGCAGCAATATTCAAAACCCGCGTTTTGTTCGATATCCCTTTTTTCTTTTATTTATATTTGGAAGATCCCTATGGAATCCTCAGTTGGAAAACAAGACTATCCCTGGTACGCAGGGAATAGTCGCTTAATTGCACCCTCTGCTTCAGGAAGATGGTTAGCAGCCCATATTCTCCAAGCTGCCATTATTATGTTTTGGGTAGGGCTCAACACCCTATCTGAATTACAGGTGTTTGACCCCAGTATTGCCATGTACGATCAGGGATTAGTGTTGATTCCTCATATGGCAGCAGAAGGGATTGGTGTAGGTCCAGGAGGAGTCGTTACCGATACATACCCCTATTTGGCCATTGCCTTAGTGCATTGGGTCGCGAGTATCGTTCTACTATTTGGTGGCTATTATCACCTCGCCGTGGGTCCGTCTGACCTGTCCAAAGGAGGCCGAGGCAATACGAAACAGTTTGCGTTTGACTGGGATGATCCAAAGCAGTTGGGTTATATCTTGGGCAATCACCTCCTGTTTATCGGATTTGCTTCACTCATGTTTGCAGGCTGGATGATCAATCACGGTATTTATGACCCCACCATAGGGGACGTTCAAGCTATCACCCCCACTGTTGAGAATTTCACCCACATCTACAAATATGGTTGGTCTACGCCTGGATTTAATCCATTTTTTATCGATAATTTAGGTGATTTAGCCGCAGGGCATATCTTAATCGGTTTATTCGATATTATCGGTGGAATTTGGCACATTAATGTCACCCCCTTCAGTTGGGAACAACAGCTGGGAGCCCGGCGAGATAACTATAGTGCAGATGGATTGATCGGCTTATCCCTAGGAGCCGTTGCCATCATGGGATTCATTTCCGCCTATTTCTGCGCGGTTAATACGTTTGTCTATCCCGTTGAATTCTACGGTGCGGCCCTGGAAGTGAAATTTAATATTGCCCCTTACTTCAAGGACTCTGTTGAATTAGGAGATGGTGTATACAGCTCCCGAGCTTGGTTATCCAATGTGACTTACTATGTCGGCTTCTACTGCTTGCAGGGCCATCTATTCCATAGCCTAAGGGCCATGGGCGTCAAGTTTGAGAATCTTCCCCAAGCACTTAGCGCAGCCTTCAAAGTTGAGTCTTCACAACCGGTGGAAACTCCGCAACCCACTGAAGAATAACGCCGACTTCAGGGATTGATGGATCAATTCTCCTCTCCATTAAAGTCAAGGGCATGATGGTTCCCTAGCTGGAATAGCCATCATGCCTACAAAAATCAATGGCTGCTTGCCTTACCTTCAAAAAGTTACAAGCAGCTCAATGCCATGCTTTTCTCATAAAAAATTTTGCCCATCCACTCACAGGTAATGTCATGACAGAAGAACAGGCAGCCACTGCCAATACTCAAGTTGTCACTGAGCCCAATTCTGCCCCCCCTAAACCAGAGGAACAAGCTGTAGCAACGGCTCCTGAAGAGAAGGCTGAATCCACTCCACCCACCACAGCAGAACCCCAATCCCCCTCTGTAAAATCCGAGGCAGGGGAACCTCCAACCCAGTCATCTCCTGAACAACCCCGCTTTTCTTCGGGGGTGCTGTTTTTTCTATGGGTATTCTGTACCCTCGTTTTCCTCTCAATTACTGCAGGCTATATTGCTACTCATTAGTCCCAAATCCCCATCTCATCGCCTAAATCTTGCTCTTCTGGTAAGTGAGGACATTCATTAAATCGATGAATGCGGCATAGCTGGGGATTTTGTCTAGATTGGGAAGATGAAGATAAAGTGACCTCAAATTCAAACAGGGCTGTATTGCCGATCCTCATGCCCCAAACTATGGGCGTGTCGAGAATCGCTGCAATGAGATATTGCAAGATACCCCCATGAGTCATCGCCCAAATTTGATCTGAAGGATGGTGGGTTTGATAGAGGGTGTGGATGAAACGGCGAGTGCGATCGCAACAGGCAGACAAAGTCTCACTCCCCGGTATTGGAATCACATCCTGACTATTCATCAACTGTTCACAGAGTTGAGGATGCTGCTCTTGGGCCTCTTGCCAAGTCAGCCCCTGAAAAATGCCATTGTCAATTTCCAGCAGTGACTCATCTGTTTGAATCGAGGGAAAATCATCTCCCTTTAGGTGGCAAGCCACCAGCATCTCCAAAGTAATCACTGCTCGCTTCAGTGGGCTACTGTAAAGATGCGTTGGAGCCCAGCTTTGCCGGGACAAGAACTGCCCTAAAAGCTGAGCCTGCAGAACTCCATGGGACGACAGACGCTCATCCAACCGCCCTAACATCTTCTGTTGGACATTTCCCCGAGCCTCGGCATGGCGAATTAGCAGCAATCGCATAGGTCACATTGAGTTCCCAGAGATTACTCTGTCAGCAATTCACATTGGGCATGATGACGGAGGAGATGATCACACAACACCAAAGCAACCATTGCTTCCACCATGGGGACAGCCCTCGGCAACACGCAAGGATCATGACGACCTTTCGCTGCTAGAGTTGTAGCTTCACCAGCCTGATTGACGGTCTTTTGAGGTTTGCCAATCGTCGCAGTTGGCTTAAATGCGGCCCGCAACACGATGTTCTCTCCATTAGAAATGCCACCTTGAATCCCACCAGACCGATTGGTGACCGTCCGGATCCGTCCGTCCTCATCCGTATAAAACTCATCATTATGTTCGAGTCCCGTTAACTGAGTACCCGCAAACCCCGAGCCAATTTCAAACCCCTTACAAGCCGGCAAAGACATCACAGCTTTAGCTAATTCGGCTTCCAACTTGTCAAAGACAGGTACCCCCAGTCCCTTAGGCACCTGGCGAGCCACACATTCCACCACACCTCCGATGGAATTGGCATCCCGTCGGGTTTGATCAATCAGGTCAATCATTTTCTCAGCGGCTTCAGTATTAGGACAGCGCACCATATTCGATTCAACCTGAGCTAAGGTCACTTGATCTGGATCAACATCCGCTTCCAAGGTTTTAATCCGCTTGACATAGCCAATCACTTCAACCCCAGCAGCTTGCTGGAGAATCTTTTTAGCAATCGCACCTGCTGCCACCCGGCCAATGGTTTCCCGAGCAGATGAGCGGCCACCCCCTTGCCAGTTCCGAATTCCATATTTGGCATCATAGGTAGCATCCGCATGAGACGGACGATAGACCTGGGCCATCTCACTGTAGTCTTGGGGGCGAGTATCCTTATTCCGCACCAAAATCGTAATCGGTGTCCCTAACGTTTTCCCCTGAAATATGCCTGAAACGATTTCACAGGTATCCGTTTCTTTGCGTGGTGTGGTGATTCGACTTTGACCCGGACGCCGCCGGTCTAGCTCAAACTGAATGTCTTCTTCTGTAATTTCAATTTGGGGCGGGCAACCATCAATGACCACCCCAACACCACCACCATGGGATTCACCAAAGGTTGTAATCCGAAATAAATGTCCAAAGGTATTTCCCATTCTCTTGATCTGACCGTGCTAAGTACATACCGGGCAAGCTGCCTGTCTTCACTATCTCATTCGGTCTTGGTAAATAGCCAAAAAAAAAGAGAGGGAAATATTTCCCTCTCCTCAAGAGCGTTGGTTATGGCTGGAATAAAAGGTTAGTTATGTCGAGCAGTCTGTGTACGTTGTTGTTCCATTTGGGCAATCGCTGTATCAACCTGTTGGGGGGTGTAACTGGTCAATTCAGTGAGCCAATGTTTAATCATTTCTTGCGAAAGATCGTTTGGACTTGTCAACATTTCAGTAGTACTAGGCATAGACTTTTCTCAACTTTTGATCCAACTAACTTTAGAAATAACCGTCTCTTGAATCCAAATACTAATCCCAATGCACACTAATATAGCCAAAGCATTGTAAGAATAAACAGGCAGAAAAGGTCAGAAATCTTCAAAGAATAGTCAGCGATGCGACCTGACTTTTCCTCAGAAGGTCATATTTATTCGATGAAATAAAATAATCTTTAAGCGATCTGGGTTAGACAAGTCGATAGATAATCTGCTGTCACTGTCACCAGCGCGATGACTTTCTCATAGGCCATTCGTGTGGGCCCAAGTACTCCCACACTTCCGATAGGCGTTTCGCCCTTCTGATAGGTTGAAGATACTAGGGAATAGGCTTGAATAGACTCAAGGCTATTTTCTGAGCCAATTCGAACTTGGACTTTCTTACTCCGGGGCACCACATCAGCCCCTTGCTTTATCATATCAGTCGTCAACTCATGAAAGAGGGGGCGAAGAAGATCTTGGCCATTCTCTAATAAGTGAATTAAGGTCTGGGCTTGCTGTAATTCAGAGAATTCAGGCTGTCGCAAAACCTCAGCCAAACCGCCCACTAAGATGTTTTTAGGACTAAGGGATTCACACTGTTGCGTCAAATCGGTCAACAATATTTTCAAGAAATCAGTGTATTTTTGAAATTCCCGATCCAGCTCATACTGGTCTAGCACCACCAAGTCTTGCAATGAACTCCCCACAAAATGGTGGTTCAAAAAGTTGGATAGAATGTGCAATTCTTGTTCAAAGCGTTCTGGATCCGCTTCATCCCATGCCCCATGAGGTAGCTCCATCATCACTGACTGAGTTTCATAGGCATCGGTCACCAGAATCAACATGACCCGCTGGGGTTCAACTTGCACGAGATGCAGATGACGAATGGTGGAGGTAGCCGCTTGGGGCAGAGTAATCAAGGCCACACAACCACTCAGCGTTGCTAGGATTTGAGCAGCATCTCGGAGTAGGACTTCAAAAATCCAGCTGTCAGTTCGTAGCTTTTTATCAAGGGCTTGCTTAATCTGTGACCTCAACGTGGTCGAGGGCATCACCAGTTCATCTACATAATGCCGATAGCCAAAGTCTGAGGGCACCCGACCAGCGGAAGTATGGGGCTGAAATAACAAGCCCTCTTCCTCCAACACCCCCATCACATTGCGGATGGTCGCTGGACTAATACTCAAAGAATATTCTCGCGCCAACGCTTTGGACCCGACCGGTTCAGCCGTAGCAATGTAGTGATCAACGGTTGCCCGGAGAACTCGTTGTTGGCGGTTAGTAAGGCTAAGGTCCATAGGACTCTGACAAAAATTACGTTCAGACTTTAGTAGCGCGGGATATTGGCATCTATCTTCATCGAATAGGCGTCAATACCACCACTGACATTCTTGACGTTAGTAAACCCATTTTGACTTAACCACACACAAACCTGGGCGGATCTCATGCCATGATGACACATCACCCAGGTTTCCTGATGTTGATCGAGCTGTTCGCCAATGGTTGCCGACCACTCCGCAAACTCGCTGAGGGGGATGTTTTGGAATGAATTCAGACTTGCGATCGCAACTTCCCCTGGTTCCCTAACATCTAGGAGTTGGATGCTTGTTGCATCATTATGTAGTTGAGCAGCAAGTGCCTCTACATCAATTTCGGGAATACTAGAAAAGTCTTGTGAATACATCGTTTAAAACGCAATTGCTAAAGAGTAGTGACTTGCTAAAAGTGATTGTCACAATTTATTCATTTATGTATGACCTATTCTGTCATACGCTTAGCAGAACGTGGAATCCATATTGTCTAACTATATTCGAGCAGTCATGTCCCGAGCGACATACACTGCTGCCACCGACGGCTCAACCTATGGGGAAATTCCTGGGTTCGAGAATGTCTCTGCACAAGCAGATACCCTAGAGCAATGCCGGCATGATTTAGTAGAATCCCTGGAAGAATGGATTTTCTCCAGAGTAACCCGACAATTACCCGTCCCTGTCATCGACGGTATTCAACTACCCACAAAAGAAATGATGTAATCTCTTGAAGCGAGATACTATAATGGAATTTCGTAACCTGGGGCTGTAACGGTTTCGACGTTTTAGCAAACGTAGCCTCATGATTCAGGCCGAGAGTGAGTCGTCTCTCGCAAATAAAAGGCTCAAAACATCGTACATGCGAACAACATCGTATCTTTCGCTCGTCAGCGCACGGCTACTGCTGTTGCCTAAAAAAACCTAACTTGGTTTGAGCATCTGTAGATTGACTCCGTTAATTTCTATAGATAACCCCCAACGGATGCACCATTAGGGTTTCTCAGTTGTCTCTACTGGTAAAGACTTTCAACTAAGCATCCCATCGTCCGGGATAAGTGGCGATTCCCGCTTTGAGGATTAGAAAAGCTAAGCCTGTGAATGAATGGGGAGCTAATAGCTAGGGCGGACACGGGTTCGACTCCCGTCAGCTCCATTAATCAGTAATTTAATAGCGTTGTGTAGCTTACCTTAACCCCACTGAGGTGGAGGGCCTTGTGTATTTTTAAGCCCTGCTTTAACCCAGTTTGTCTATTGAGTAGGGTTGAACTTCAAATAGCATTAGTAAATCAGGAGAGTTTCACTTTTTGGGTAGGAAAATAAATTCTCTAGTTTTACGTGCTTCAGCCACTATAAAATCAATGGGTTTGAGCGCAATCTGAATATTCCCTCAAAAAGGTAACACACTCCAAATCCTATTCATAACGACAGACATCAGCTTGCTTGTCACATTCCTTAATCTGGGTAGTCTAGCTGTTTTATCTAAGATTTATAACTATGATTAGCTTAACCACAAAATTTTTAGTGTTGATTTCCATGTCAGCATCCAAATAGCATTCGGAGAAGATTTGTAGCGGTTACCTAACCAACATCCAGGCATAAGGCTAAGGTTGCTATCTGCTACTATCTAACCCTTTCCCCCTTTTTTGTTTAATTTTCTACACAAAGTGTAAGCATTTTTCTGATATAGCCATCTTTTGCCGATCTATGGGCATAATTTAAGCAAGCTATGGTTTATCCCATAGCTTCTGGTTCGATTTTGGAATTAGACCGAACCTGATTTCGTTAATAAGGGAACTATCCCCTGTCTCTGAGTGCGGCAGGGGATATTTTTATGTCAAAAACCCCGTAAAGGTCCTATCGAAAAAGATCTTAGCAATATGTTCTTCCAGGCTAAAGTTACACATCTAAAGAAAAAGTTTTCTTTTTCCTAGGAATGGGAATACTGAAATTAGCTTATCTAAATTGGTTAGAACGTTGATTATCACTCGCGCACTTCGGTTGGTTTGCGCGAGTGTTTTTATTTTAAAATTAGGGTAAATGCAGGCTCAACCTCAATCTAGTAGCTCATGTCATAACATCATGAATAATGCCTGAAGCTTTGCTTGAGAAGCGCAAATTGTGGCGAAGGCTAATGAATCCTAGCGATTTAACCCATCCTTTCCAAAACACTTGACTTCTAATCAGTGAGTTGCAGTGAAACTCCAGCTGTCTCCCGAGTCATACAACAGCTTGAACAGCCTATGCAGTCGTCAATATTTTAGGTCTCTTCGATGTCTTGGCTGGCACAACTTTGATCTGCATTAGCATCAAGACATCTTGGGCTAGCAGTTGAGATTATGTACGCTCTCAATAGTTCACCCACAACAGTCCTATAGCAGTGCTACAAAGGAATCCTAATAAGGTTATTATTCTCTCAGATGCAAAACGATAACGCTCGACCTAAGAGGCTGTTTGAGAAGTTTTAGCATTTTTCAGCGAGCCTTCGAATCATCACCACATAAACAAGAGCTTCAGCCGTTCTAGTCAAGACTTCATAATCTTTATTGAGATATCGGGACCACAACCCCCATCCAAACGTCCGCTCTACAATCCATCATTTTGGAACAAGCTTTGAACCCCGCTAGATTGTCTGAACGCTTGATCAATCTGAATTTGGACTAGGTGGAGATGTCTCCCGGCAAAAGCGTCTCAGTCCCACTCAACGGCTGAGCATAAGTTTTTCTGGTGTTAAGTGAGGATCTATAGCAGTCGCCACTCTAATTAGGACGCTAGGTACAACACATGTTCCATTGCTTCTCTAAGTGAACCGAAGTGCTCTAATTGGTGTCTAATTCGACTTTTAATCCAAGCCCACGACCGTTCAATCTTATTCAAATCAGGAGAATAGGGTGGCAAGTACCACACTTCACATCCTGCGGCTTCTACCAGTTGCTCAATTCGCCCTCCCTTATGGAAGGTGGCATTATCAATGACTAACTTCTGCCCCGGTTTGAGCATCGGTATCAAACAAGTCTCAAGCCAAATTTCAAATACGGTGCGATTGCAAGCCCCTTCAATCGTGAACGGGGCCATGAGCTGCTTTCCTCTCAAAGCTGCAATCATATTGACTCGTCCACTTCTGCTACCAGACTTTAAAGCATAGACCCGCTCACCTTTGGGACCATAGCCATAGTCATACTCATCTCGATTGTCCATCCCTGACTCGTCAGCATAGACGATATCGTCTGGGTCTACTGTTGTTAACTTTTGGACGAACTCAGCCCGTTTGTGCTCATCACGTTGGCGGTAGCCATAGGTCTTTTTTTTCGAGTAAATCCAATATTCTTCAGCGCTCTTGAAATAGTACGCTCACTGATTTGCCCCTCCCACAACTCGGCCATCTGAGCTTGGGTTTTATAGCGATGTTCTTGAGCAAAAGCTCGAAACTTGTCCCAGTCTGTGATTTTGTGGCTATGGCCAAGGTGTTGTCTAGGGATGGGATGAAGATCACCTGTTTCTGCTTTGAGACGTTGCCATAGATTAATGGTGTTACGACTGATATGAAAGGTGTCACTCGCTTCTGAGGGAGGCATGCCATCAAGTTCAATAGCATCGATCACTTTGCAACGTAAATCGTAGCTGTAGATTTTAGGCATCCATTGAAAGACATAACAGTATCTCTAGTTTATTATGTCCTGAATAAAATGGCGCTTGCTATAAGTAGCGGCTTTTTGAGGCATTTGGGCTTTCCTTCGTTTTGAAACTCGTTTTTTAGCCATTGGGTATCGAGTTTTGGATGCTTGAGATTCGTCTTGGGCACATCCGCGAGATTTACCGCGAGTTTTGGGTACTTGAGCAGGTGCTCCAATCGCCACAATAATAATTGGGAATAACCTGGGAGCATGTCACCTTTGCAAATGCACAAAGTTTGGAATTAAAAATTTGATGCCTGAAAGCAAGGCTAGCAAGGATTTTTGAGATGAGTATAAATACTAGCTTACAAAGGTGACATGCTCCCGAATAACCTTCTCTCGAGAAAGAGGACACTCCAAGACAAGGGCACAGGAGATAGGTAGGAAGGGGCGTATTTAGCGGATCGGGGATGCCTTAGTTTTCGGAATGGTCACCTCTGGGAATAAGGAGTCAAACCGTTCATTGACCCAGGCAATTCTCAAGATCAGTAAATGGTTGAAACCATCCTCACTCCAGCGCATGCCAACTCCCTTAAAGCGCTGCTGAATCAACCACTTGCATGCACTTTCAACCATTCCTGACCCGAGAGGAATCTGTTGCTGTTCAAAGTGCCGATAACGGATGTGGTTATGATGGCGTTGGAAATAAGCCTGCACCTGGAGCAACGTTGAAAAAGACTTTCCCGTTAACAGTTGTGAGTGAATCAATATCGTCAAGGACCGTAATACAAGTAGGTGTTGCCCGTGTCGCAATTGGTGTCGCCAGTGCCGGAACCAGGCTTGGGCTTGAGCAGAGCGGGCATCTCCAAACATCGCTTTAGTTGCTCGTGCCAGATGGCCTGCTGAATGAAAAAAGTCGAGGACTGCCACAGCACAATGAGAGAACAAGGTGCGATAGACTCGCCAGAAGCCTCGTCCCCCATCACTGAGCCAGATGACTTTTGGAGCAGATTCAAAGTCTTGTTTGTGAGCTTCGAGTTGAAGTAAAGGGATGAACTGGTCGATATCGCCCAATACTGCCACCAGTCTTCGACGCAGTAATTGGGGGACCTCCTTTTTAGCTCGGGTAACCCGTGTTCCCAGGCGAGCTAAGATGGCGACTTTGACTTCTCGCCACTGGATTTTTCCCTTGGGTGAGTTCGGGGTGGGGCGAAAGGGGACCATCACACCATCGGCGGCAATGGCCAAAGGTAGAGCAGATAACATCTCTGAAATCGCTTCACAAGGGGCCTGAGTCCCTGATGATTGAGCGTTGAGTTGAGCTTCTAATTCCTGCTGAGCTTTGTTACCCACGGATTGCACCCAGTTCCACAAACTGGATGGACTCACGGATAGACCACTCCACTGACCCAGCATCCAACTGGCCAGTTCATAGGGCATGAACAGACTCAACAAGCAGCCCAGACGCACCAGTTCTTCGCTGCTGTGCTGATAGGGGGCAATCCCAATGGCTTGATCCAGGGGAGTCAACAGACTGCCTGGACATCCTTTGGGACAACGGCCCACCCGTCGCTTTCAAGAGATAGTGCCTACCAGTGTCTGCATCTGACGAGATTCCCATCCCTTCGAATGTAAGCGGGTTCCGCAGGTAGTACATACAGGCCATACAAATACTGCTTTCGCGCGCCTTGAGAGTTCATCCTCCAGAAGACAGCGAGCTAGAAACAAGCCCATTTGCAGAACGATATAAACCATCTGACTCAGGCTGGTTGATACTTTGAGTGCTTCAGTTTGTTCTAGAAATTCGTCATGGGCTAGCACGGTTAGCAATTGCGATGGTAGGGTCATGATAGTTTTTTGGTTCGGGTACAGGATCTATTGTCCTTGACCCGTTTTTCTTTGAGCCATGCATCCCCGATCCTTTGCTTACGCCCGGTAGGAAGTAGATTTATGAGGTCTGTTGAACTAACGGATCTTCAGCTATGTTAATAGTTGCTTAATTATTCTATTCCTTAAGACTTCTATATCCAACTAAAAAACAGGTAATTTACAGTATTTTTACGGTGAAGGGATTTAATATTTGGCAACTTGAACTTATGGTATAGCCTTTATTGAATAACGCTTACATCCCTCTTACCCCCTAAAAACTGGCTTATATTCCTGTTTTCTTAAGCTTTCGAAAAATCTATTTATACCTCCGTATCAATTCGGATCTCATTTCTTCAGATGCCCGGTTAAGGTATAGCTACTGGTACAAGAGCTTTGATATTTCTCAAGTTTAGAAACAGTGAGAGAAGTAGGCTATACCCTTCTCTCTAGCTACCATTCACTCCCATCCATCACATATCATTTGTCGCAAATGTATCTAGTCCGTATTGGCAAAGTCCTCACTCAAAAAGGACTGATTAGTGACTTCCAATTACAACAAGCCCTCCAAATCCAAACACAGACTGGACAAAAGCTAGGGGAAATACTGATTCAGCAAGGTCATATTTCTCAATTTCAGTTGAAGCAAGTTCTAGTTGAGCAACGGTGTCGGAATTTACTAGCTTGTTCTCTACTAACCCTCAGTACCCTTGGACCCACTTTCTCTATCACACCTCCTCAATCTGCCCGTTCCCAATCTGCTGAAAACCGGAAGGTTCTGCGTGTGGAATCTGAATCTTATGTTGGTGGTCCCCTAAGCTCTACTTCCCAAGTGTCCCAGTCAGGTCCACAGGCTCTTACTATTGCAGCTAGTCATACCCCAACAATTGCCTCTCCCTTGCAAGGATTTTGCCACCCTCTTGATGGAAGAGGATATCTGTCTCAAGGAATTCGTGGCAAAACTCATCAAAATCGAATGGAATATGCCTACGATATTGCCAGTTCAATTGGTACCCCTGTTTATGCGATGCGGGCAGGGCGGATAATCAGATTACAAGACAAATATCCAGATACAGGAGGGACTCGAGCGAATGCCTCCAAGTTTAACTATGTTTGGATTGAACATGAACATGGCTATCGCTCGGCATATGCCCACTTACAGCAAGGTTTCCGACAACGGGTTCAACTTAAAGCTGGGGACTGGGTCAAAGCAGGACAGCTTATTGGGTACAGCGGAAATTCGGGATGGTCTTCAGGTCCGCATTTACATGTTGAAGTGCAAAGTCAAGGCAATCGAGCAAGATTTTCTCAAACCGTTCCATTTCAGATTTCAGGTTCTTGCAGCACATTAGCTCGTAAAGCTAGCTAATTTATCACTCTCTACTAAGTTATTTGAATTTAGGCTCATGTATTTTAAATCTCCAGATTGCAAGAAGTTAGGTATTTTCAATCTTGGTAGAATTTAATAGCAGCAAATTAACGGATTGAAGCAACCTTTCAATATCCTCATTGTTACTTTTTTGAGTTTTCTTTGTTACTTTTGTGCAATTTCTTTGCTATATCTGTTCACTTTTTAAAAACTTGAGATAGAATGCTCGCAAGGTTTTGAGGATAACTCAATGAATAAAGGCGAATTAGTAGATGCTATTGCTGATAAAACAGGAGTAACTAAGAAGCAAGCTGACGTTACGCTGAGTGCTGCAGTTGATGTCATCATCGATGCTGTTAGCCATGGCGATAAAGTTACTTTAGTCGGATTTGGTAGTTTCGAGCCGCGAGATCGTAAAGCCAGAAATGGTCGTAATCCACAAACTGGCAAGAAGCTAAAAATCCCTGCGACCAGAGTTCCTGCCTTTAGTGCTGGAAAATTGTTTAAAGATAAAGTTGCCCCCTAAATTGGTCAGATCCTATAGTTAAAGAGCTGACTGATAGCAGTTCCAAAGTATAGTTTGTGTTCTGTTTGGATTGAAGTCTTTAAATTGATTTGCTCACATTTTCTGTTGGGCAAATATGCGATCGGCATTAAACTTCAAGGTGCTCTCGATCACTCCTTTTACACTCTTTTTGTATAAACTTTCTTCAAGTTTGGCTGAGCATTCTGCTAAATTTTCTAGTGGCTAAAATTTAATTATTCTATCTACGACTTGAACTTTCTGATTAGAACTTGCAATCAGTGCTAGCCCCTAACTAGTCAAGCATTAAACCTTATTTAGTGTAATTCTGTCTTACTGTTTTTCAAAGCTTAATTACAGGACAAGCTCTTTGAAACTCTTACTGAACAAAAGTCTACAAATATAATCTTGAAATACTTGCTGTGCAAAAGCTTCAAGCTAATTCCCTAGCTTGAAGCAGAGTAATTAGCTCCAGGACAGACTGGCTTCCCTTAATTAAGGGAAGCCAGTCTGTCCTTTTGGATTGCCGATGGAGTTTTATATTGGTCGGAGAAAGCTGTGCACTAGTAGTTTGCCTGACCCAAAATGGTATACCGACCATCCTTCACTTCAAGCGGAACAGCCACGGTTTTCTATACGATTCAATGTACGCCCTAAGGTTTGTCAAGAATAGTGCAGACATTATTTGAATAAAACTTAAATCCAGCTGGCCATCAACTAAATTATTTTCGATTACGGCTGGCTAGGGTTCTACAAAACACAAAAAGCTCCCGAATTATATGGCTTCTATGAGGGGGAGTAATAGGGTGATGAAATAGTAAACCAATGGAGCAGTGAATACATAACTGTCAGCGCGATCTAAAATACCCCCGTGGCCAGGGATAAGTTGTCCGGAGTCTTTTACTCCTGCGTCTCGCTTCATCATGGATTCTGTCAGGTCTCCCAATAAGCTTGCAACACCAATTAACAATCCCAATGCTGCTCCAAGGAAAAGCCAAAATGGCCAAATAAAGGTATTAGCACCAATGATGGCGACAGTCAGGCTGCCTAAAACTCCAAAGACTGCCCCTTCTACCGTTTTCTTGGGACTAATATCTGATAATCGGGTTTTCCCGAATAGCCGACCAAATGTATAGGCACCAATATCTGCAGCCCAAATACAACCAAAGGCAAGCAGGGTAATTGTCAATCCCACAGGAAGTAGATTGATATTTGACCATTGTTCTGGCCAATATCCCCATAAGGGTAAGTTACTAGCTTCTGCCGTGCCCAATGATCGTAATCTAATCCAAAAACTGGGTAGGTACCCCCCATAAAAGAGGCCCAGAATTGAGCTGGAAATATCGGAAATAGTAGCTAACTTCGGCTGGAATAACAGATAAAAACAGATGAAGGTTCCCGCAACAGGTAAGACAGCATCAGCTAGCATCCCGTTAATGGTGGCGGTGATCAGCAGCAACTGACTGACAATCATTGTGGTTTTGCCTGCTGGCCGATTCCCTTTAGCCCGAACTAAGTCAAAATACTCATCTTGAGCCAGATATACAAGGATGCAAAATCCCAGGGTAAAGTACCATCCACCCAATAAAATCATGCCCAACGCTAGAACGATGGCAATCAGTCCACTAATGATACGAGCCCAAGGCATATATGCAGATTATTACTTCCCTCAGGGGTATTATCCTACGCCGATGTCTTTCTCCGCAGATAGTTAAGCTGAGAGGAGATGCATAGAGGATAGCAAAAAGCATTCGATCTGGCGATATCCCAAAAAAAAAGAGTATTCTGAGGAACAGCTCTTTTCCTTATTCCCGCTATGTGAATTGTGGTCATCTGATGTTTATCGATGCACTCAATAACAGCTTTGAGATCTGAGTGTGGGGTGATATCTGCGGAACAGTTGAATCGTTATGCTCCAAGTAAACAATGCGTCCCAACATAACAACCATACAACCGAATAATATTTTGGATGGAGTCACCGGTACGGTCTTTCGTCAAGAAGTGACAGCTGCAATTGAGGCAGGTGCCGATATTGTTTTGGTGGATTGTCAAGATATTTCATTTATGGACAGCTCTGGTCTAGGTGCTTTGGTTCTTGCCCTAAAATTTATTCGGGCAGCCGAACGCAAGCTTGTGCTTTGTTCACTCAATCAGCAGGTTAAGACACTTTTTCAGCTCACTGACATTGCTCAAGTGTTTCAGATCTACGAGAATCGGCAACACTTTGAACAAAGTGGTCTGCTAGATTCTTGAAATCCTGTTTTTTCTAGAGTGGTGGTACTCAAGGAAAGACAACTTGCATCAAGGCTAAGTCATCGGTAAAGTGCTGATGCTCACAGCATTCTTGTACTTGGTCCAAAATGGTTTCGATGGTGGGGGCTCCTGTTTGATGAAGCTGTTGGAGCAACTGGGAAAATCCTTCTAGCCCCAGCAGTTGATGGTTAGTATTAGGACTTTCGTAAATCCCATCACTAAAGATGTAGAGCGTTTGATGTGGCGTGATGTTACAGCTCTGACTTTGGTAGGTGAATTCTGCAAACATTCCTAAGGGAAGTCCAGGTGTTTTTAAGGGTTGTACCCCTGGTTCTAGGGCTGACATTAATAGGGCTGGAGGATGACCGGCACTAGCATATACCAACTCCTGGCGTGAGTGATGATACACCCCATACCAAATGGTGAGGTATTTGGGGTTTTCGGGACTCATGGTGAATCGTTGATTGAGAGCATGCAACACTTCATGGGGGTGCTGGTAGTTGATGCCTGGGAATGCTTGCGATCGCAACATATTTAAGATCGATACCGAAGGTAAGGCTGCCCCTAAACCATGCCCCGATACGTCTAAGAGATACAAAATTAAAATATCTGGGGTTAACCAATAGTAATCAAAGCAATCCCCACCTAATTGACTAGACGGAATAAACCGAGACTGGATTTGAATCGGCAATTGTAATGGTGCAGGCAAAATTGAGCGAACATATTGGGCAGCCTCTGCCAACTCTGCTTCCAGCTTTTGTGTTTGCTCTTGTAAGTCCTGGTTTAAGTGATAGAGCCTTAGTCCTGCTCGCACACGAGCCTGCAGTTCACTCATGTCAATGGGTTTGGTTAAAAATTCGTCGGCACCCGCATTAAGTCCGGCAATTCGATCCTCTAGGTCAGACCGAGACGTTAGCAAAATAAAAAAGGTGGCGGAAAGTTTAGGATTCGATTTTAACTGCTGACAAACGCCAATCCCATCTAATAGAGGCATCATCCAATCGCAAATGATTAAGGCTGGGCAGAGTTGCTGTGCCTTTGAGAGCCCTTCTTGACCATTACTGGCGATGGTAACCTGATACCCTTGTTTCTCGAGTGTACGGCGTAAAAGGAGCTGTGTAATGGGATCATCATCGATGATCAGAATTTTCACCATAGATGTTTAACACGGCCATATTCGAGTATCTATTGTGAATTCATTCGCCAGGGCGAACGCTAATCCACACTGCTCAAGTTTAGCAAGGAGATAATCTCTGCCTAGAAAGCTAATTTTTGGGGAATGAGTTCCCTATAATTAATTTAAAGACGCCTGGTTGAATAACAACACCTTTTCTCATGCCAATGGCCTTGGACCCATGCAGTTGGAGGGACTGATCTCCTCATAGCAGATGCCAAAGCATTATCATCTCAGTGTTAATTCTGACCTCAATAACCTGACTCAAGTTCTTGACTGGTTTCAGCAGCTGCACCCTACTCGAGTGGCAGAACAGGAGTGGCTGGAATGCCAGATAGCCCTGGCAGAAGGATTTACAAATGCGGTTAGCCATGCCCATCAAGCACTACCACCCAATACCCCCATCCAGTTAGAGCTGGGGATTGAGCTAGATCATGTGGAGATTCGTATTTGGGACCAGGGTCCTATCTTCGACCTACGTCAATATTTACAGCATCACCCTACTTTCCCTAGCCAAGATATGGGCGGTGGTCGCGGGTTGCTGCTGATCAATCGGATTGCTGATAACGTTCAATATCGAAGAATAGACAATTGCCAGAACTGTCTTTCTATCGTTAAATACCTGTCTTTGAATGAGCCTATCCACTGAGGATGTAAAGCCTTGGATCGCTTTGAGCATCGGTAACTCCCGATTGCACTGGTTTTATTATGAAGGGTGGCACCTCGCTCAAACCTGGGACACCTGCCATATTGATGTAGCCCAACAAAGATTTCCTGCCACCTGGGAGGAGTGGCAGGCTTATTCTCCTGCTTTCGCCTACTCCTCTGCTGCAAGTATGCCTGCTCTGTGGATTATCTCTGTTGTTCCGTCTCAAACCCTTTTTTGGCAGACTTATCCTCGCTCCACAGCCATTACTGCTGCTGATATTCCGATTCAGCTTCCTTATGCAACCTTTGGACTGGATCGAGCGCTTTCAATCTGGGCTGCTGGCATGTTGTATCAATGGCCCATCTTAGTGATTGATGCCGGTACCGCACTCACCTATACGGGTGCTCTTGCCTCTACAGATTGCTTAGGTGGGGCGATTTTGCCAGGCTTGGGATTGCAACTGCGATCGCTCTCACAATCCACTGCAGAATTACCAACTATTGACTTACCCCAAAACCTTCCCAATCGATGGTCACTGACGACCAACTTAGCGATCCAGAGCGGTATTTTGCATACTTTAATCTCTGGCATGATCGACTTTATCGCAGCCTGGTTAAAGCAATATCCCACCAGTCAGATTGTGCTAACGGGGGGAGATGCCGAGACGTTATATCGCTATCTATCGCAAGCTTCTCAATCTAGAGCAGATCCAAAGCTATTAGACCGAATTATCTTACAGCCACTGCTCCAGGGAATAGGGCTCTTACACTTACATCAACAGCAAGACGATCGGTAGTTTCTCCGAGCTAGCGAATCACTAGTTCACCTTGGAAGTAGTCTTGCAACTGTTGGTTATGGTCATGACTTAGGGACATACTCAGGGCCTCATCTAGGGAAAACGATTTCACCTCAGATATTTCATTGATATCGTTCACTTGCAATTGGCCTTCAACCTTAATTTCAAAAGCTAAACAAATGGAATGTAATCGTGGATCACGATCGGGTGCTGAGTATACCCCCACAAATCGTCCCATTTTTGTTAGCAATAAACCCGTTTCTTCATGGAGTTCTCGTTTGATACTTTGCTGAATATTTTCACCCCAATCCACCATGCCGCCCGGTAAACTCCATTGACCATTATCCCGACGTTTAACTAATACGATTTGCCCATCCTCAAGGATCGGCATTAAACACACCCCCAGTAAAGGGTGTCGAAAAAGAAGGCCCAGAAACGTCTGAACCATATATGCGAAACGTTTCATAGTCAAAAATACAGAGGTAAGCTAGATCACATGGTGAGGTGTATTCGCATCAATCGATAGACTAAGAAGCCTCTTAAGATATCAAAGCAAACCTAGAAAATTATGCATTAATCTGTTGTGCAAGACCCAAATTTTAGATATTGAAAATTACGCTTTTAATGATTGCGAGCTTAATATCAGCACTCACTATTTCCTCAATAATTCTAAAGCCTGCAACATATCTGTGGCGTGATCGGCGGCCTTGACCTTTCGATAAATCTTCGCTAGCTTCCCTTCAGAATCAATCAGAAAAGTATGTCGATAGAACCCTTCATATTCTTTGCCCATAAACTTTTTAGGGCCATAGGCTTCATAGGATTTTGCCACATTTAGATCGAGATCGGAGAGTAATTGGAATGGCAAATCTTGCTTATTAATGAATTTCTGGTGAGACTTGGCATCATCTCCGCTTACCCCCAGGATAACAACCTGCTCGGTTTGATAGGTCTCATACTGGTCACGAAACCCGCAGGCTTCTTTGGTACAGCCAGGAGTATTGTCTCGAGGATAAAAATAAAGAACCACCCATTGTCCTCGAAAACTTTTAAGGACAATGGAGTCCCCATCTGCATTGGGTAAAGTGAATTCAGGTGCGTAATCGCCAATTGCCAATGTCATAATCTTCTGAGAATAATAGAGGACATAGAGAAACATTCGGTATCAAGGCTGAAACCAGATTGCTGCTGGACTGCAGTTGCGCCTCGTCAATCCCTGTTCTCTCTAGAATTATGCATTAAGACGAATGGGCAATGGGCTCTTCGAGGATCAGCCCATCATCTTGCTAGGCATCCTAACTTACTGGGACACAGCACGTTCAAGACAGCGGTACGATAAAGGTATAAGTCTCCGGTGATACTCAGTCATGACCTTCTTTCGCCAAAATATTGCTCCTTTCTTGATTGTTTTAATTTTTGTCGTCGCTTTGGTGGCTGTCAGCGCCAGAATTTTCTTGCCAGATGATATGGCACAACCCGCTCCAGTAGAAGAGGGCGTAAGCTGGGCACCCGCAATGATGATTGATGGCTAAACAGGCCTTTGAGAGGATTCTAGGTCCGTTTGCCCTGGCTTTTGTTCTATCGTTCAGGATAAATCTTGGATAAAAACTTTGTTCCGGGGTTTAACGCACGCTTAGGGACGAGGGGTGAGCAGTATTTATTACTGCAATTCATGCAACGGACCTACAAAGAACTCCACCCTGGGCATGATTATCAACATCTTCGGGCCGTTATTGATCAATATTGGTCTACCGATACCCCTTACTGGCTGGTCACCCCTGAGAATGAGGCCCATCGATTTGTGGCCTGTTTGTGGCTAGGAACGGCGGTTGATCAAGTCACGGGAGACGCTTATACCCATATTTTTATTCTTTTTGTGGATCCAGCACATCGCCAGCAAGGTCTTGGGACCGCCTTATTACAGAGGGCTGAAGCATGGGCTGCTCAGCAAGGGGATCAGCAAATTGGTTTGCAGGTGTTTACCAATGCCCATCCCGCATTATCGCTGTATGAAAAGCTAGGGTATCAGCCTAAGGCGGTTTTGTTGGTCAAGCCCATTCAAACGCAATAAAGTAATCGGTAGGTCCTAGCAAAGTTTTCCCTTAACCATGAATTGGCAATGTTCGAATCTAGCAATACGGCACCTCAGCTACAAACACAACTAGCAGAACAATATCTAGCGTTGCCCCCCCTGGATCAGCAGATTGTCCAGCTGCTATCAGTGGCCTATGAGCCCATCAATCGCAGTACCATTCTCTCTTGTTTGAATCATCAAGCAGCTGCCGACTCAGATTATAAAAACTGGGATCCTAAACTGCTGAAGCAGCATCTTGAGGGTTTGCTTGAGCAAGGGGTTTTGCTGCAAGAACGAGGCCAGGGACCTCAGTGTCATCCCTTACTGGCTGAAATTGCAACCCGTGAAGTTGTCAATATGGGCAAGCTTGAAATTATTGCGCCCATTATTCAAGATGTTGTGCCCGTTTATGCACCCTGGGGTTCAGGACCTCGAAGCTTTAGGAGTGAAGCACAGTTTCTACGGGAAGCTCGAATTGGTTTTTATGGCCAGGATATTGACTTTTTCACAGAACAACTCAACGACTATGGCAAATTTAAACATCAGGACGCGTTATCTCTGGATGATGTCTTAACGATAATTTGCAACAACCCCTTTGATGCAGAATGGATTCGAACCCTCTCCACTGAATGCTATGAACTAGCCCTGACCAGTATTCTGTCTAATAGCATTTTAAATTTATCCTCTTGTGAGGCGGTTTTTGAGGTACTGCAGGAAGACTGTGCAAACCAAAAGACTCCCTGTTCCGATTATTTGAAATTGGTCCTAGCGGAACAGTTATTATTACGTAGCTATGTGGAAGAGGTTCCCTCGGTATTAGAGTCGTTTGATGAAACCAATCAGAATAGCGCTGCTGTCTACTGGGGCTGGTTAGCTTTTCTACAAGGTGATACGGCCCAGGCCATTGACCATTATTCCAACGCTCTAACTGGGTTACGGAAAACTAAACGTAAACGCAACTACTTCTTTACTGGTATTCCGGGGCTTTTCTTTATTTTGGCTCTGCTGCAAGAGGACTCACCAGAAAGATTGATACAGGCTCAAGGCTATGTCCAACACATGGTGCGTCAATCTGGCCACTGGTTACGCACGACCTATACTTGGCTTGACAGCTTCATCCAAATTCAACAAGGGGATTTATCCACCCAAAAAACATTACTTCAGGCCTCTCTAGATCCCTATGAAGGGCTTCATAGCTTGGATATCTTGTTTGGGGCACTGTGCCAATATTGGGTTGATGGGGAACAGGCCCAAAAATGGTTGCCCAGTATTTTGCATCCTCTCTGTCGGCAAGCCACTCAGTCGGGGTACCACTGGTATGCCATGGAAATAGCGGAACTGTTAGCTCGCCTGGAAACCGAAGAGGCCGAAAACCCCTACCTAGACCACGCTCAACTCCTGCGACAGGGGAGTGGTATTCAGCCTCTAGTTGATATTGTGAGATCACAAGAGCCTTGGGAGCTGTGTCTTAATGCCCTCGCACAGTTGCAACAGGAAACGACCGCCACTGTAAAACCAGAGCTTCGCTTGGCTTGGTGTATTACTCTTTATGGTCAAGATTGGTTACTGCAACCCAAAGAACAAAAAATGACGGCTAAAGGCGGTTGGAGTAAAGGACGTCCCATTGCCTTAAAACGGTTATACGGCAAACCAGGAGAATTCAACTATCTCACTGTTCAGGATTTACGGGTTTGTAGCCAGATGGAAACCTACTCATCCTATGGCTCTTACGGCTATTACAACAAAACAGAATACCGATTTAGCGAGCAGGCAATTGTAGAACTAATCGGTCACCCACTAATTTTTTGGGAAGACTCCCCCACCACTCGCGTTGAAGTGGTTAAGGGAGAACCTGAGCTACTGATCCAGAAGAAAAAAGGAGATAAGCTCACCCTCACCTTGTCTCCTGGGTTGAAGGCGAGCCAAACCCTTATTGTTGTCAAAGAAACGCCTACCCGCCTCAAGATTATTGATATTAAGCCGGAGCATCACCAAATTGCCAATATTCTGGGTGAGAAGAATCGACTCGTAGTTCCTGAGCAAGCCAGGGAACAGGTATTAGCGGCAATTGGTGCCGTTTCAAGCTTAGTAACGGTTCATTCAGATATTGGTGGCGGAGTCGCCAGTGCCACGGAAGTTCCAGCCCAAGCCCTACCTCATGTGCACTTGCTTCCAGCTGGAGAAGGGCTGAAGGTTGCAGTGTTGTCTCGTCCCTTCGCTGCAGGTGGCCCCTACTATCCTCCAGGAAGTGGTGGAGAAACGGTCATTGCTGAAATTAAGGGTCAACGTTTACAGACAACGCGCAATCTCGTTGAAGAGCGGCAATTGGCCAAAGCAGCGATTGCGGCTTGTCCAACGTTAGCCAGTTTAACGCCGCAGGATCGGGAGTGGTTGGTGGAAGATCCAGAATCGTGCTTAGAGCTTCTGCTGGAGCTCCAGAATTTAGAGGAATCCATTGTACTGGAATGGCCCGAAGGCGAAAAATTAAGTATCAAGCATCGAGCTGATTTAGACCAACTACAGTTGCAGATCAAACGTCAGCGGGATTGGTTTGCAGCAACTGGAGAGTTAAAACTCTCCGATGATTTAGTTCTGGATATGCAAGCCCTCTTGGCGTTGCTGGACCAAACGCCCAGTCGTTTTATCCCTATTGGTCAAGGGCAGTTTATTGCCTTGACTGAGGAGTTTCGTAAACGGCTAGACGAACTCCGGGCTTACTCTGAACAACAAGGTAAGGGGTTGCGGTTCCATCCTTTGACCACCATGGCTCTAGAGGAGATGGTGGATGATGTGGGCAAGCTCAAGGTGGATAAGCACTGGAAAGCCCATATTCAGAAGCTGAAGGATGTTCAAACTTTACAACCCCAGTTGCCGTCTACCTTACAAGCAGAGCTGCGGGACTATCAACAAGACGGATTTGAGTGGTTAGCTCGACTGTCCCACTGGGGCGTAGGGGCTTGCCTAGCGGATGATATGGGTTTGGGAAAAACTTTGCAGGCCCTGGCTTTAATTTTGACCCGTGCCCCCCATGGACCAACGTTAGTGATTGCGCCGACCTCAGTAGGGATGAACTGGATCAGCGAAGCCCAGCGATTTGCGCCAACGCTAAGGCCACTACAGTTTGGCACAAGCCAGCGTCAGCAACTGCTTGATCAGCTTCAGCCTTTTGATCTGCTGGTCTGTAGTTATGGCTTATTGCAGCAGGAAGAAGTGGCACAAATGCTAGCCCAAGTGGAGTGGCAAACTATTGTCTTGGATGAGGCCCAAGCCATTAAAAATATGGCGACAAAGCGTTCCCAAGCTGCAATGAACCTCCAAGCTGAGTTCAAACTTTTAACGACAGGAACGCCCATTGAAAATCATTTAGGGGAATTATGGAATTTATTCCGATTTATCAATCCTGGTCTTTTGGGCTCGTTGGAACGATTTAATCAGCGATTTGCGACGCCGATTGAAAAGTACCAGGATCACCAAGCCCGTCAACAACTAAAGAAGCTTATTCAGCCTTTCTTGCTCCGACGCACCAAGAATCAAGTCTTAGAAGAGCTGCCCTCTCGGACTGAAATTACCTTACAAGTTGAGCTGAGCAAAGAAGAGATGGCCTTGTATGAAGCTCTGAGGCGGCAAGCGATCGCAAATCTGACGGATAGTGATGCCCAGGCTGGAGCAAAACATCTTCAAGTCCTAGCAGAAATCATGAAATTACGCCGTACCTGTTGTAATGCTCAGCTTGTGATGCCTGAAGCGCCTCCTGCCAGTGCAAAACTGCAGTTGTTTGGTGAAGTCCTAGCAGAGTTACTGGCGAATCACCATAAAGCCCTTGTGTTTAGCCAATTTGTGGATCACCTCAAGATTTTGCGGGCTTATTTGGACCAACAGCAGATTACCTATCAGTACCTGGATGGCAGTACGCTTGCAAAGACTCGCCAGCAGCGAGTCAATGCTTTTCAGGCTGGAGAAGGTGAAGTCTTTCTTATTAGTCTGAAGGCGGGGGGAACCGGCCTGAACCTGACCGCTGCAGATTATGTCATTCACATGGATCCTTGGTGGAACCCTGCTGTGGAGGATCAAGCTTCAGATCGCGCCCATCGGATTGGTCAACGACGTCCCGTTACCATTTATCGGCTTGTTGCTAAAAACACGATTGAAGAGAAAATTGTAGACCTGCATCGGCATAAGCGTGACTTAGCGGATAGTTTGCTAGAGGGGACAGAAATCAGCGGTAAGATATCAACCGATGAACTACTGCGATTAATTCAGGCGGGGTAATCATTTACATCTGTGAATAATTCAACTTACTGAAAGAATTAGTCTTTAAAATAAATAAACCAATAAAAATATTTCTTGCAATTGTTAATTTTTAGGTGTGATCCCCGTCACTGAACCGCCTTTATAGGGAAAACTAGGGTGGCTATACAAGCAACATAAGAACGTTTCATCAAAGAAAAATACTGCCTATTGGATCCGTCTGAATAACCATGGCAGATACTACGCAAGATTTCCAGCACTGTTTTTGAGGTTGTGTCTATCAAATATTTCCTGTTGAGATCGTTGAACTGTAGGTGCCTTCTATGATTACGGTAGGGCAGGGAATCGATAAGCCAGGAAATCGCGATTGCACTTCAGCCCCCCCAAAAGACCATAAACTCAGCTTTTGGCAGCTGTGGAATATGAGTTTTGGCTTTTTTGGTATTCAGTTTGGCTGGGGCCTGCAAATGGCCAACACCAGCAGTATTTTTGAACATTTGGGAGCCCGAGTCCACCAACTCCCCATGCTCTGGTTAGCCGCTCCCCTCACAGGGTTAATCGTACAGCCCATTATTGGGTATTTGAGTGACCATACCTGGGGACCTTTGGGACGGCGTCGGCCTTATTTTTTGGTGGGTGCGATCTCAGGTTCGGTAGCACTCATTTTGATGCCCAATGCTTCCAGTCTATGGATGGCGGTGGGATTACTGTGGATTCTGGATACCTCTGCCAATGTCAGCATGACGCCGTTTCGCTCTTTTGTTGGAGATCTGCTACCCGAAGAGCAACGCACTTTAGGATTTACGATTCAAGGTGTTTTTCACGGCTTAGCGGGGGTGATTGCGTCGGCTTTGCCATGGTTGCTGCACCATGTGTTTGGTGTGATTGAATCTCAAGAGAATTTTCATACTGTGCCCGTGGCCGTTAAGCTCTCCTTCTATATTGGGGCTTTTATCTTTCTGGGGGCAGTGGTTTGGACCGTTGTAACTACAACCGAACCTCTACCAGAAGAGTTTGAAGCGGCTCATTTGCAGGCGGTTCAGACTGATTCAAAAGGTATGGTATCGGATATTGGTATCGCTTTACGAGAGATGCCTGCAACGATGCGCCAACTGGCTTGGGTACAGTTCTGTAGCTGGTTTGGGATGTTTTGTGTGTTTTTATATTTCCCACCTGCGATCGCACATAATATCTTCGGTGCTACGTCAGAAGGCACCTTACTCTACAGCACAGGTATTGAATGGGCGGGATTATGCATTGCCATGTATAACGGCGTTTGCTGCCTTTTTTCCTTTATTCTGCCCAAATTAACCAAGCAGATCAGCCTTAAAAGAACCCATTCCTTATGTCTCATGTGTGGCGCCTTGGGGCTTTGCTCCTTGTTATGGATTCATAACCAATATGTTCTGCTGCTACCCATGATTGGGGTAGGGATTGCTTGGGCTAGTATGCTCTCTTTGCCCTACGCAATGTTGGTCAACGCTTTACCGGCCAACAAAAGCGGTTTATACATGGGGATTTTCAACTTCTTCATCGTGTTACCAGAAATCGTTGCCGCCTTAGGTCTGGGATGGATGATGAGTCATATTTTTGCCGGAAATCGTCTAGCCGCCGTTGTCTTAGGTGGTGGGTTTATGATGATTGCGGCCCTGCTGACCCAACGAGTGCAAACCAATCTAGAACCTCAGAACCCAGATTCAAGCCGTGAGACTTTTGAGAGCTTGGTTAGCATGCATTAATGGCTGTTGAGCGGAACAGCGGCTAACAGAGTTGCGGGTTCAGACCCGTTACAATCCAACGGCAATACTGCTGAATCCAATGGACTAATATAGCTAGTTTGTTGAACTGGATACAGTGTTTGGCTTTGCCGATCTTTATGATGGCAACCATGGGCAATTTCACCTGACGTAGGGCTTTCAACCATGGCTGACACATTGCTTCCTGGGGGTATCATTGCATTCCTCATAGCAACCCTAGGCATCGGCGTTTATGCTTCAAAACAAATTAAAGGAGACAGTGTCAATTTTTTAGTCGCGGGCCGAGGGCTGACCCTGCCGTTGGCAGCCGCTACATTAATGGCCCAATCCGTCGACTCAAATGCCACCCTTGGCAATACGGATCTGGCTTCAGAATTCGGATTTTGGGCAGGAGCCTCACTACCGCTGGGGTTAGCACTATGTCTGTTCCTGACAGCTCTCTTTTTCGCAAAACCGATGAATCGGATGGGCTTAATCACGTTACCGGATTTCTATCGGGTGAAATATGGGCGGACCACCGAATGGGTAGCAGCAGTTCTGATGGTCGTTAGCTTCTCTTTTTTGCTAGCAGGCAATCTAGTTGCCGGGGGATATTTGTTCCAAACCTTTTTAGGCATGTCCTACACCATTGGCGTTATTTTGCTAGCGGTCATTGTTTTGATCTACACCGCGAGTGGCGGATTATTTGCGGTTGCCTATACCGATGCCATTCAAGTATTGATTGCTCTAGTGGGTTCGCTATGCCTATTAGGTTATATTGGGCTAAATTTTGGCTTCAGTATTCCCGCAGGTACAGGTCCCTTTGCCCTTGAACAGATGACTAGCCCTGCAGCAGGTTCCCTAGTCAATTGGGCAACGCTGCTAGCCCTGGGACTAGGAGATATCGTTGCCATTGACTTCATGGCTCGAATCTTTTCTGCAGAAAGTCCTGAAACAGCTCAAAGAGCTTGCTTGATTGGCTCTTTAGGTACCGTAATTATTGGTGTCCCTTTCTCGATCATCGCTCTGTCTGCACCTGAGATTCTGGCAACGGCGGGGGTTACTGCTGAGGGTCCTATTCTTTATGCGTTGTTGCAGAATGTAGTGCCTTCATTTTTGGCATTATTAGTAATTGTGGCGATTTTATCGGCCTCTCTTTCAACCGCAGATGGGGCTATTTTAGGAACGTCCTCGGTGATTGCTCATAATATCCTCGGTATTCGCCATGATCAGCACAATGGTAGTGGTGATCGTCTTCTCGCCTTGACCCGCTCGATGGCGGTGGTCATTACTGCCATGGGGGTGTTTTTTGCACTGAAAGTTCCCCAAACGGGAGTGTTACTCCTGTTGGCCTTTGATCTGGGGTTTGCAGGGCTGCTGGTCCCTTTGGCAGGGGGTCTATTTTATCCAAAAGCGACTAAAGAAGGTGCATTGGCCTGCATTATTGTGGGATCGTTGACTCGGCTTCTTCTATTTGCACTGATGCCTGTGACGTTTGGGATTAAAAATACCCTTGTATACATACCCAATAGTATTTTTACTGCCGATTTTGATGGTATTCCCACTTTAATTAGCCCTTTGATTGGATTATGCCTATTTTTAGTAATTTCTAAGTTAACCTATCAACCCATGCCTATTGCTGAAAAGCCTGTTCGGCGCACTCTCCAGAAAATTTAACCCTTGTCTCTTCGTTTAGAACCGCTTGATGGACGATTGTTGGTTTAGTTCTACAGGGTTGTTGGTGCCGCAAAAAATCAATCGGCGCTTGAATGACTCGCCATATAAGAGATTTAGGCAGTCAGCTTGAGTGTAATAGCAATTGAGCCATACTTTATAAGCTGAAGCGATAATATAATTTGTCACTTCATCTGGAGCATTATTACTTATGAGAACAAGTGCCTAATGTCTGCAGATATTATTCAGTAAGTATACGCAAGCTATCCATTAGCAAGAATTCATTATATAGCTTGGAAATAATAATAGAGATACATGAATAATACTATTATTCCTTCTTTGCATGATTACTTATAATTAATCAGCGCTTAGATTTTTGAATTTATTGATATCAATACATGAGCTTGGAACCTATAAATAGAAAGCATTATTCGGTATTTTATCTAATTTAATGTGATTATTTTTTTAATTATTAAAGTAATTTAATCCATTAAAGATATCAGGATAATTTTAGGGTTTGAGTAGATGTCTTGACTTCCGTATTTCTCATGATGTTCGTGCCTTGAATGTCAGTCATTATAAGGATATACAAGTTATACAGAAGTTCTACCACAGGCTTTTGTTGAAAAGACAACGGACTCTTTGATCCTACTCATCGCCCTAATCACAACAGAATTAAAAATGAACACACCTCACATCGGTTTTTTAGCAGCTCTCATCACCTTTTCTATCGTTCCTGTTACGCCAGCAGAGGCAATACCCAGTCAGGCAAAAGAGATGGACCAGGCCCCTGTGACCACTGATGTATTGCCTACTGTGATCATGGAGAATACAACGTTCGTTACCACTGCCCCCACTGTAACAATGGCTCGTCAAGCCCCCACACCTGTAGTTGCCGAAGGCCCAAAGGAAGCACTTTCAACAGTGAGTTCTTCACAAGATGTTCAAGCTACTGTCAATAGTTATCGCATTATCACGACAGGACGCGCTCAGGCCATTTACCAGGCTCCGTAGTTACCCAAATTGGAGTTAATCGTAGGGCAAAGCAGATCTCAGCGATCCATCGCTTGTCACAAATTTAGATAGAGGGCAACCTAAGACAACCTAAGAGACCAAAATTTATGATGCTGATCAACAGAGAGTCAATCTGAACATTTCATTCCAACTATTACAAACTCACGATGATTTTTTCTTTTAATGTGTAGAAAAATATCGTGATGAAACAACTTATGTGATTATGGCTAAAGATGACACTAGGTTAAAAAATTGTTGCAAACCTAGGGAATTGAATTTTTTAGATTGACACTATTCTCGATGAGTTTGAGCTATTAGGCATCATGAATAATAAAACGGGTGGGATTGATGAGATTTCGGTACTGCAAAAACAGTTGGCAATCAGTCTCAAATTTCATCATAGTAAAACTCTCGAGCGACTTCCTTTAGAGGTTGCCGTGCAGGTTATGGCCAGCGTCTGGGATTCCTGTCATCCAGAAGGCTTGCCCGAAGACCCCCATGATGCGGCCACTGCGGTTATTCCTAGAGAACAAGTCCGCCAAGCCATTCACCAGGTCGAATCATTCGAACCCATAGAGAACTGAGTTAATAGACATGGACATAAGCGCCTGTTAGAAGTTTTAGCCAAGAAATAAAAGCTTGGCCGACTCGGTGAGCCGCTAGGTCACATCCGTAGATGAAAATTTCAGCATTATCACTCAAACTACTTCGCCAATGGCGAATGTCGTCAGCGTAGGCCCATAGATTAACTTCACTCAGTAAGGTGGTTCCCAGTTGTAGCTGGCCTGGTGCTCCCTGACAGATTAGGTGAAGGCTGGATAAATACTGAGACTTCAGTAATAGGGTTTGAAGTTGAGCGATACCGTCCTGTTGACCATCCAGAATATGAACATCTATACCGAGAAGGTGATTGGCGAGTAAGTACTGATAGTTATTGACGGCTGCATCAACCACGACGATAGATTGGGCTTGCTGACAAGATTCTGTCAGGGGAAGCATCTGATCTGCTGATCGACTTTTCATGGGGTGTGGCATGGTCCTCCTCCAGGTTAAACCAGTACAAAACATCAAGGGAAACACATCAGGTGGTTAAGTGCAGCCATTCCTGTAGACGGCTCCGTCTAGATTAGTTCCCCATACTGAATGAATTCCAGAGATCACTCACTGACCTACTGTCTATACATCTGCGCACATGAACCTTAAAGGATTCATATATCTCCATACGTCTACTCTATAGGTTTGGATTTAAATTGATATGCCTAGCTGCCGTTCCACAGGCCAGTACATGCATGGTTTCAGGAAGTGGATATCTTCGCCCTAGATTAGAAATACCCAGGTCCAAATAAGAGCTGCCTTCTTAACCACCCTAGGGTAAGCAGTTGTTGATATGCATATCCTACATATCAACAATATTTCAGTGAGTAGGGCTGTTGCTATATCGAAAAATTGACCTGCTCAAGAATTCAACACATCAGAATTTATACCAGTCATCATTAAGGCAAATAAATTCTTCAGACACCAATAGAGTCGTCATTATTTCCCATCTGTTTAAATCTTTTGAACATCGAAAAAATATCGCTGTTTTGATGAGATGATAAAAAATAATACATCGACAAACTCAAGAGTCTACGTTTCAGCCTTAATAAGAAGACGCTGTATCGCAGATCTTTGGCTTTGTACGGGTACTACTAGATAAAGAAGATCACCTCGCGAAGAACATGCCAGTTTATCAATCCCACTATGAAGAGTTGCTGGCAACCTATAGTAATCATCACCATGCGGTAGAACTGCTTAGACAGCACCGTCCTTATTTTGAAAAGATTCCCAGTATTCGTCGGTCTCGGGATAGTGTAATTACCATTCCCCTACCTGTGGTTCAGGTGAGGTGTCGAATTCCCCAGTCCGAGCTGAGGTCCTCCGATAGTCCCTATGAATTGATTACACTCCCCTGCGATCTGGCCCTACTGATGTGTGATCCAGAATGGAAAATAAAAACTGGAGTAGAAATCTTAGTCTATATCCACCGTCCCCAAGAAGATTTTTCTCATTTGGTGAGCCGCTGGCGGCAAACGCAAGTTGCCTTGAGTCGGGGCTATACCTGGGAAATGCCCCAACAGTTTCAACATATTTTTAATGAGGGGGCAGAGAAAATGTATCCCTTGTTTGTGTTGTTTGAGGAAACATCAGAACGAATTAAGCGGGGGCTTAAAGGGGCATTCTTGCCCTATGTCATTCAGAATGTGGATATTGCTGCAGAAGAGCGCAGTGAGGCTTCTGGAGTGGCTGCTACTCCAGAAGCTAAACCTGATGCCGAGTAAGGCTGTCTGAAATTTGTTGTTGGAGTTCTTCCAAGGTGGTGGGAGGCTCTAGACAACTGAACCCTTGACAAACTAAGCCCATTGCACCGGGAGGAACTTCAGAAGATTGGCTATATACAGCGGTGGGTAAATACGTGGACGCTAAGTCTGTTGCTGATGTCCGAATGGAGGTGTGATGGAAGTACCAGTCCAAGGCGACAAACAGGCTAGGGCAGGCCTGGGTTGAGGAGTCCATTACTTGGCCAAAGGTTTGCAGGGCTTGTTCAGCTTGGCTGAGATACTCGGTGCGATCGCAAACCAAACTCAGGCGTATCAGACTTGCGATCGCAACCCCATTTGCAGCAGGCGTGGCATTATCCAACCAGCTCCGCTCTCGAATCAGCAGCTCTTCAGACATTTCACTACCAGTATTGAAATAGCCACCCCCTTCCACAGCCCATAAATGCTGATCAAATTCAGCCTGTGTGGTTTGCGCTGCCTCTAACCACCGATTGGCTTGATCCACTGCCAGGCTTTGACAAGCCTGATGAAGATCCAGAAAAGCCTTGATCAGCAGCGCATAATCCTCTGATTGGGCGATCACGGCAATTTCGCCATCATAATTGACGCGATGGAGCCGTCCCTCTGACCATTGCTGGTCCAAGATAAAGGTGGCGGCTTGAGTTGCCAAAGCCAGATAATCAGGCTGTTGAAACACCGCAGCTGCTCGGGCTAATCCTGAAATCATCAAGCTATTCCAGGCCACAATCATTTTGGTATCGGTGACCGGGGGGATCCGACCGGGCCAAGGATGGGTTTTCGCCACCTGGTTATTGGTGGCAGGTGGAAAGGTCGTCAGGGATTCGGGCCGTTCTCCATACCGGACCTGAAAGAGTTTCCGCAGAGCTTCTTCCACCGGTTCGCTGATTACGCCGGGTTGCTGGCGCTGTAGTACCGTTAGTCCATCTTCAAAGTTGCCCTTAGCACTCAAGTTAAAAATATCTGCCAGGGCTGAGTATTCTTCTGCAGTCAGCAGATGGGTCAGCTCCGAGTCAGTCCAGGTGTAAAAGCGCCCCTCCTCGGGCTCTACATCTTCCGTTGTGACAAAGTTGTCGGCATCTTGGGCCGCATAAAAATAGCCAGCTTCTGCAGTCATTTCTCGCTTTAACCAGGCAACAGTGCCAGCAATCGCCCGCTCAAAAGCCGGTTCTTCAACGCCCGAACTCCACAAATTGGCCAAATATTCGACAATTTGACCATTATCGTAGAGCATCTTTTCAAAATGAGGCACCGTCCAATTGGGGTCTACTGTGTAGCGATGAAACCCTCCGGCCACATGGTCATAAATTCCCCCCAAGGCCAAATCCAGTCCCCGCTGGCGACAGGCTTGCTGAGCCTGCTCTTGTTCTGGGGTTTCAAAACGCGATCCGTGAAGTGCGATCGCAGCATAGGGAATCATGGGAAAACTTGGCCCAGGTGTTTGGTTAATGAGCACCGTCGTATTTTTGGCAATGCCTTGACTCAATAGCTCAGGCTGGAGGGCACCAATAGGATTGAGCACCGTTGAGCTTTGCAGATGGCCACTGAGTTTTTCCTTTTGGGCATCTAATTTTTGTTTCTCATTGTCATAAAAACTGCGAATCGCTTCAAGAACTTGCAGAAAGCCAGGGCGTCCATATTTCGGCTCTTCGGGGAAATAGGTGCCGCCATAAAAAGGCACCAAATCCCCCGGCGTTAAAAACATATTCAGAGGCCATCCTCCCTGCCCAGTCATCGCCTGGACCGCCTGCATATAGATGCTATCGATATCTGGCCTTTCTTCTCGATCCACCTTGATGGGGATATACTGCGCGTTCATATACTCGGCAATCTCAACATTTGAGAAAGCTTCTCCTTCCATCACCGTGCACCAATGGCAGCTGGAATACCCTACAGAGAGAAAAATGGGCTTATTCTCTTGAGCCGCACGTTCTAGGGCTTCTTCACACCAGGGCCACCAGTCAATGGGATTATCAGCATGTTTGCGCAGATATAGACTAGCAGAATGGGCAAGACGATTCGGCATGAAGCCCTCAGAGGAGATTGCATTCACAGTTTATCGCTATCTTATTGAGGGAAAATTTCTTAATTCCAAAAACATTCTTAAAGTCAAATCACCCTGAACAGAAACCCAAAAAAACCCATCATTTTCAACTTTCATTTCGGGGGAATGAGTATACTTGACCCAGGCGTGATGGCAGCGGTTATGGTTGTTTCTTCCTTTCCCCAAAACAAACAGGAAACCCTTCTGTCCAAAAAAGCGGCAATGGCTGAGTTGAAAAAGACCCATCAGCTAGATATTGCCTTTGCCCAACGCATGAGTGCCGATCAAGTTCGGGCACTTCTTTATGCCGTTAGAGAACAAGATGAGCTAGCTGATGCGATTCGAGCCTTGATCGAACAGCGTAGCCGTTTTGCTAAAAATAACCGTAGCTATGGCCTGGTCAAATATCGCATCGAAAATGAGCGAGATTATGCCTTAAACCAGCTCAACTATGTGGAACAGCAGCTCGAAAAATATCAGCAGTATTTCAAAGAACTCCTCAAAAATTTCCTCGATTTAGAACAGAGCGAACTCCTCCGATTAGTGAGAACACTATTAGCCCAACTCGATTAGGAGGGGATATGGCTCGGACCCACGACAATATGTCCTATCGGGACCTGCAAACCTATAACCGGACTTTGCTGACTCAACACCAGCTAAATATAGAGCGCAAACAGAAAGGGCTCTTAAACCGAGGTTGGCAACAAGTGATTGATTTATACACCTGGATTACCCAAAAGCTCCAAACGACTTCTGGCCAGGTAGAAGCCAAAATCCTGTCTAACTTTGCCCGGATGCAGCAGGCTGCAGATGCTATCAAAACAACGGTTCATCAAGTGCACCAACGCTCCCAGCATTGGCAGCGCACTGAACTGGTTAACAATATTTATGAATTCGAAGCCAAGGACAGTAGCGATGACACGGATGGAAACTTGCCTGCAACTCTTTAACCAAATGCAAGGGGCAAAGCTGCGGGCCCATGCGGCGGTGAACCGAGTGTATGTCCAATACCGAGAGCAGTACCAAGATTGGCGACAAACGCCGGAAGCACGTCACCTGATCAAGCAGCAGCTCCAGAAACTGGGAGACATTTGCCCCATCTGCCAGCGAGGATTAGCGGTCACCAATAGCACCATTGACCACCTTGAACCCAAGCGAAACCATATCAGTAAAACCTTGTGTCAAGAAAATATGCTGGTGATGTGTTGGGGGTGCAACGTCAGCAAAGGGACTCAACCTTTTGTTCGATGGCGACGGCAACTACATCCGTTTCGCCAACAGTCTCTGGATTATGCCATTATGCAAATTCATGGGGAAGCTAGACTAGCTGAATTACTTGAACCCACTACAGTAAAGCAACATTAAACATTCTCTCTACCAACACAAACGAAAAAACATGAATCCCTGGACTTTGGAGTGAACTTTAGGTGTCAAGGTTATGCCACTCATGCGAACAACTATTAGATTTTGCTTTAATTTCGAGTGGGTTATTCTACATGTTTCTTGCTCTCTTTTTAACTCTCATGGGTAATGTCAATTAGACAGCTATCATGATTTAGCACAACAGACAAAAATCTATCACTTAAATCATTCGGGAATGTGAAGTCAAATACTGAGTAGCACTCATTGCTTGGGTAGATCCCTACTCTCGTGAGAATAAGCGTACCAAGCTCTAACCTAAGTCCATAGTCCTCAATCAAGTCTTGGTGGCACTCAAAATATTCAACGACTAACTCATTATCTTTAGCTAAGTGATTTAGATATTTCTGGGCAAGTCTTATATTCTGCGGCAGGAGACCCAAAAAGACTTTTATCTGGTGGAGTTCAACCTCACCCAAACTTAACGCCTCAAAGTTTAAGTCCAATTCAACTGATTTTTTGTCAAATTGAATTTCTGTTTCAAGATAGTCAGGTAGGTTCTGATTATCGATTTTCCCAAAGTAAGGTATTTCAAACATAGTTATCCAAGCAACCTGTCAATATAAATGTGATAAGGGGTTAAAAACCTAATGGGATAAAACAGGTTCATACAATGTTTGACTAGCCGTGTATCCCTATACTCCCTTTACTGGTCCGTATAATGCTGATACACATCAGATTGCAAACGCTACATTAAGGATAAAACGGGAAGAAAATCATGAAAATTTGGGTTGATGCCGATGCCTGCCCGAATGTGATCAAAGAAATTCTGTATCGAGCGGTCAAGCGGGTCAAAATCCACCTAACTTTGGTTGCGAATCAATATATCAATCCGCCTGCATCCGATTACATCAATGCTGTTCAAGTCCCAGCCGGCTTTGATGGCGCTGATAACCATATTGTTGAGCAGATGCAGGAAGGGGATCTAGTCATCACGGCTGACATTCCCCTTGCCGCTGCTGTAATCGAAAAATTGGGCCATGCCCTAAACCCCCGAGGTGAACTGTATACGCAAAACAATATGCGGGAACGGCTTGCCATGCGCAACTTTATGGAAGAGATGCGAGAAGGTGGATTGGTCACTGGAGGGCCACCCGCATTAAATCAACGGGATCGGCAACTGTTTGCCAATCAGCTCGATCGATTTTTAGCCAAGCACCATCAGCCTTCTGACTGAGACTTAACCGCCACAATCACCACCCAAGATTGCTGATCTTTGGGTAGTCCCGGTGGTCGGTAGTAGTGATCCGTTATGGTGAATCCTGCTGCTTGCACCAAAGGAGCGAGGGTTTCATATTCCCAATAGGATACAAACCGCTGACCCGAAGGGCGATTGACAAAGCCCTCTTGATTGCCTCGTGCCATGGATAGAACGATCACCCCTTCCTCTACCAAGGACTGCCATAAGTTTTGGAGTACCGACTCCATTGATGTTTGGGGAACATGCAACAGAGACGCATTGGCAAAAACCCCATCAAAGTAGCACTCAGGCAAATCTAGATCCAGAAAAGTTTGCTGCCATACTTCGCAGCCCGTTTGTTGAGCCATTTCCACAAAAGCAGGAGTAGCATCTAGACCGATAACCTCATGTCCTTCAGCCTTAAATGCCACAAGATCGCGACCCGGTCCACACCCTAAATCTAAGATGCGACCTGGATTACGGGGCATCCATTGCATTAACACCTGTCGATTTTGGGAGACATCATGGTCCCAAGTTCCTTCTCGGAAGCTGTTGGCAGTGGCCTGATATTCAGCAATAGTGATATTTTCGTGGGATTCCACTCGTTTTAACCCATCAGAAAGGTGCGCATATATTGGTTGACCAGCTCCGGCTGCTCTTGTTGGATCCAGTGGCTACACTGACTGAGATAGTGCAGTTCTAAATTACGAACATGGTCTTTAGTGCCATAAGTAAGTTCCTTACCCAAGGCAAAGTCATCTTCCCCCCATAGCAGCAGAGTGGGAACGTCCAAGATTCCCCAATCTTTGGGCTGCAGGAGCATATCGAGGTTACTGCGATAGTAGTTAATCATGGCGGTGAGGGCACCCCGCTTGGCAGCCGCGTCTTTGTAGGCTTCTAGATCTTCAGGGCTAAACGCACTTTTGTTAGTTGCTCGTTCTGAAAACATGGATGCGATCGCACGGTAGTCATTGGCTTGAAACATCAGTTCCGGCAGCATCGGCACTTGGAAAAAGCCGATATACCAGCTTCGCATCATCTGTTGGGGATTACTTCGTAGCGCTTCCTGGAACTTGGCAGGATGGGGCAAGTTCATAATGATCAGTTTTTGCAGCATCTCTGGGTGGGCATAGGCGAATTGCCATGCGATCGCACCGCCCCAATCATGGGCCACCAAGATGCACTGGTCATACCCCAGCCCTTGAATAACCCCTTTCACATCCTTAATCAGCTCTACCATGCGATAGGCACTGACATCTTGAGGTTTATCGCTATCGTTATACCCTCGCATATCTAAGGCCACGACCTTATAATCTTGGGCAAACACCGGAATTTGATGGTGCCAAGAATACCAAAATTCAGGAAAGCCATGCAGCATCAACATTAATGGCCCTTCGCCCTGGGTCACATAGTGTAGCCGCACCTGATTCGTGGTGATGTATTGATGCTGAAAAGCAGATTCTAGCTCGTTGTCAGCCATAGCTTTAAGAAGATTCAGCTTATCTAGGGGTATCGTATTGCTTACAGACCAGTATTGCGATTATGGGGTATCTTTCCATAAATTCAAAGTCCCATGCTGATACCTATTCACTTCTGTCCTAACCCCCATCTGGATGGATAATTATGACTATCATAAGAGGGGGAGATGCATCACCCCATGGATAAACACGTAAATTTCACCCAGGAATGGATCAAGGCAAAGCACCCATCACGGTCTTCTTATCTTTAATCTTAGGGGTACTTGCTTACTTCCTCTGGAGTAAGACATCAATAGGCCACCATATTGTCTTTAAGCAATCTGAGATCCTACGGGGCGACATTGCCAAAATCTCAGTTGTGCCCAATACATTTACGAATTTACGAATTTATTTATTTGCCTATAGCATCAAGCAGACCTTTTTTTGGGTGAAATTGCTCGGGCCATTTGTGGCTGCGGCAGGATTAATGATCCTGGCTGCAACCGCTCTATTTTCTCCAGAAGAATAAGTTAGCATCTGCACATGATCGTCGCCCTTATCTAAACAAGGGTAGGTCATATGCCATCACTCCCCTCGCAATTTCCCCATCCTTTACCATGATTGAGCTATATTATTGGCCCACCCCCAATGGGCATAAGATAACCCTATTCCTAGAGGAAGCCGGGCTGGAATACGAGATTAAGCCCATCAACATTGGCAGGGGGGATCAATTTCAGCCAGAGTTCCTCAAAATCTCTCCCAATAATCGGATTCCTGCCATTATTGACCTGGACCCGGCCGATGGCGGTGGACCTATTTCAGTCTTTGAATCTGGCGCTATCTTGTTGTACTTAGCAGCCAAAACCGGGCAATTTCTGCCACAAGACATACGGCAACACAATATCGTCCAGGAGTGGCTGTTTTGGCAAGTGGGGGGATTAGGGCCAATGGCCGGACAAAACCATCACTTTTCCCAATATGCGCCAGAGAAACTTCCCTATGCCATTACCCGATATGTGAATGAAACGAATCGGTTATATGGCGTTTTGAATCAGCATCTCCAAGGCAAAGACTTTATTGCAGGTGACTACTCCATTGCCGATATGGCTTGTTATCCATGGGTTGTACCCTACAAATGGCAAGGCCAACAGTTAGATGACTTTCCCGAGATTGATCGGTGGTTTCAGCTCATTGAAAATAGACCTGCCACCGTCACCGCCTATGAGAAAGGCAAGCAGGTCAGCCAATCAACCAAATTGACCGATAAAAAGAGAAAAGTCTTATTTGGCCAAACAGCGAAGACTCAACCGTGAGGTGATGGAGACAATGTAGTGATTTGGGTTAGGTATACAGACAAAACAAATCTCCTTCACCTATTACAGGCGAAGGAGATAAATAGAGTTATTCAAAGTCTTAATCGCTTTTCACTGGAAATAAGCACTATTTCAGAAGGCAAAAGCATCTAGCAAAACATTTGCTAGGCAAGGGTATGAAGCTCATAACCCAGAAGGACAATAACGAGGCTTAGTTTAGACCGCCTAGACTAGCCAATAGATCATAAGCTTGATCAGGAAGTGCGAAGGGACCCATCTTCTGCAAGTCATTCATACTGACTTGGGTTAATTCTTCAATCGCTCCATGAATTTCTAATTTAGGGGAAGTCCAAGCTTTTTTCATGCTAATTTCACTTACTCCGCGATGGAACTCTATTTTACCACTTCATACTCTAGCGAATATTTCTCAGAATGGGTACTCCTGATATGGTCTTTTAATAATTCAGATGATTGAGAGAGCTGGTTTAAGTCTCGTGGGCGCTGCAGTCTATATAGATTTACACGCTTTGCCAATTGAGCAGCTTGCTTGAAATGGTGACGGTCACGAACCGATAACACAGACTTTAAACCGGAAAATCTCAGCAATTCAATAATGGCTTGCTGCTGGGGAACGGGTTCTATGGACCAGTCTGATCCATATTCCAAGATGTATAAATTTTGGAGGTCATAGGCTTCGGATGGGCTAGCTGTCGAAAATGCAAATGCAGATTCTTCAGCAGTCGGTGTTGAGGGGATCAACTGCAGCTGAGCGGCGGCAGCGGCAGATAACTTCATTCTGGGAACACCAGAATAGAGTGAGGCATTATCGGTATTGATGTGAATAGCCGTTAAATCATCCGTTATACCGATAAATCCCTGATTGACAGATGCGGCCAAAGCCGAAGATTTACCCGCACCTGAATCTCCCAGAAAGGCAATGGCGATGTTGTGGATGGTGACGGCACTCGCATGCAAAATATAAAGTCCTCGTTGATACAGAAGAACGGCCAGCACGACTCCCAGCAATGCCTGACAGATCGGTTCCTGTTCTGCATTTTGGGCAGAAACCAGTACGATCTTGCACCCCCCTTGAACGATAAAAACGCCGATATCTCGCACGTATACTAAGGCGTCCGTTGGGTCAACTTGGAGAGCAATGGGCTGTTGGGCAACGGCTTGGGGGATAAAGTCATGGATACAGCCATCCGTTACCCACTGGATAGTGACGTCTGGATGCTGCCCTGTAGGGGATAAATCTGGCAAGTCTGGAATACAAAAGGTTGATTGAAAAATCAACCCATAGAGCTGATAAAAGTGCATATCAAGAGACGGGGCACACAGGGGCAGAGGCTCTCAGACTTGAAGAAAGTTGAGAGTAGCAGGGCGATTCGCTGACATTGAGCCGGAACATGTCAGCAATGGGTTGGGAGATGGAGCAATACTCAACTCCAAATAATAATCTAGCTTGCGTCGGGAAATAGGGTTGAAAAAACACCTTTCTGGGCATGCTCAAGAATAATGGACCTTGTGGGGAAAATGGATCTTTCTGACATGCGCCTGACTCCAAGTGCTCGTTTGAGCGGATATACTCCCCTTGAGATGCTGCACGAGGGACAGAAGACGCAGGTCTATCGGGCCCTACGGACCATTGATCAACAGTCTGTTGTCATCAAAACCACGCCTCCTCAAGTGGTCTTAAGATTTTCTGATCACCTCGCCTTTCGTAATCAATTCGCCATTAGTCACAACCTGGATCATCCTGGGATTATCACAACATTTGGCCTAGAGTCTTACGACCAGACCTATGCCCTGGTGATGGAAGATATACAGGGAATTCCACTTTCACAATTCTTACAGGTTTCTGTTGCTCTCAAAGATGGGTTAAGGGTTGCCCTGCAATTGGCCGAGATTCTGCATTACCTCGGTCAACAGCGGGTTTTACACAAGGATATCAAGCCTGCCAATATTCTGATACATCCCCAAACGCTGCAGGTTAAACTCATTGACTTTGGGATTGCTTCCCTCTTACCCAAAGAGACTCAAGAGATCAAAAACCCCAATACCCTAGAAGGCACCTTAGCCTATATGGCCCCAGAACAAACGGGGCGAATGAACCGGGGGATTGATTTTAGAAGTGACTTTTATGGCTTAGGCATCACCCTGTTTGAACTATTTTCGGGACAACTGCCCTTTCAAGCAGATGAACCGATGGCTTGGCTACATTGCCATATTGCTCAGGTGCCCCCTTCTCTAGGGGAGTTTGGGGTGCCAGAGGCTGTGGCGAATATCGTGGCTAAGCTCCTCGCTAAAAATGCGGAAGATCGCTATCAGAGTGCTTTGGGATTGAAGCATGATTTGGAACAGTGTTTGACGCAGTTGACGGAGCAGGGAAGGATTGAACGGTTTGAGTTGGGTAAAAGGGATGTATGCAATCGCTTCTTGATACCCGAAAAAATCTATGGACGGGAAGCGGAAGTTCAGAGCTTGCTAGATGCCTTTGAACGGGTAGCTGAGGGGAGTTCAGAGTTATTGTTGGTAGCGGGTTTCTCTGGCATTGGCAAAACGGCGGTGGTCAATGAAGTCCATAAGCCCATTACCCAGAAAAATGGCTATTTCATCAAGGGCAAGTTTGATCAATTCAATCGAAATATTCCCTTTTCTGCGTTTGTGCAAGCCTTCCGTAGCCTGATGAGGCAACTCTTAGGGGAATCGGATGCTCAATTATCGAGTTGGCAGGCCAAAATTCTAGCGGCCGTGGGTGAAAGTGGCCAGGTTCTAATTGAGGTGATTCCTGAGTTAGAACGCATTATGGGGGAGCAGCCTGCCGTACCAGAATTGTCTGGAACCGCAAACCAGAATCGCTTTAATCTCCTCTTTAGCAAGTTTATTCAGGTTTTTGCAAAACCAGCGCATCCTTTGGTCATCTTCTTGGATGACTTGCAGTGGGCAGACTCAACCTCCTTTACCCTTCTCAAACGGTTGATGGCAGAGTCGGAGATAGGCCATTTACTGATAGTCGGTGCCTACCGAGACAATGAAGTTTATCCAGCCCATCCACTGATATTGACACTCGATGAACTGGACAAACAAAATATTGTTCTCCATACCCTTACCCTACAGTCATTGCACCTTGGCCATATCAATCAATGGGTCGCGGATGCTTTATTATGCACCCCAAACATTGCATTTCCCCTCACCCAATTGATCTATCAAAGAACCCAGGGAAATCCTTTTTTTACAACCCAATTTTTGCAGAGACTCCATGGTGATGGACAGATCATCTTTGATTGTGATGCTGCCTATTGGCAGTGTGATTTGACGCAATTGCAGCAACTAGCCCTTACCAACGATGTAGTGGAATTCATGGTCGGACGGTTGCAACAGTTGCCCGAGGAGACTCAGGACGTATTAAAAATTTCGGCTTGCATGGGAAATCAGTTTGACTTGGCAACCCTAGCTACCGTGTGTAAGAAATCTCAGGAGGATATCGCCAAGGCTTTATGGCCATCGTTGCAGCTCGGCTTGGTGCTCCCAGAAAGTCAAACCTATAAGTTCATGGATGGGAACCACCGCATCCTGGAAATGGAACGAGATATCACGATTGATTATCGATTTGTTCACGATCGGGTCCAACAAGCTGCATATCTGTTAATTTCACCTCAAGAGATCCATAAAATCCATTTAAAGATTGGCCGTTTGTTATTGGCACAACTATCAGATAGTCAAAGAGATGAAAAAATATTCGACATTGTTAACCACCTCAATCTTGGAGCTGAGTTGGTCAAGCAACCAGATGAACGTTATCAATTGGCAATACTTAATTTAGAAGCTACCCATAAAGCCTTAGCATCAACAGCTTATGATGCTGCTTTTGAATATTCAAAAATAGGCAGAGAATTTCTATCTAAAACAGCTTGGGATACCCACTATCAATTGAGTTTAGATTTTTGCGATCTGGGTGCAAAATCTGCTTTTCTGTCTGGCAATCTTGATACAGCAGAATCTATTTCTAGATTAGTAGAGAAGCATGCTGACTCTATAGTCGACTGTGCTAATTCCTATGAAATCAGAACACAGATATATCAGAGTCAGAACCAACCTCAACGCGCATTTGATATTTCAAAAAACTTCTTGAATGCAGTGGGGATAGAGTTTTCAAATATAGCTGATGAAAAAATCATAGAAAATGCAATTCACTCCGTCAATCACATCCGGGCTGGGCGGTCTATAGAAGATTTAGTGAATCTAAGGGTGATAGATGACCCATCTCAAGAGATCGCTCTAAGAACTTTAGGAAAAATGTCGGTTACCTGCTTTCAGGTAAACCCAGAACTGTTCCCTATAGTGGTTGCTAAAAGCGTTTATTTATCTCTTAAGTATGGCAATACAGAGGCTTCCTCAATTGCATATAGTTTATATGCAATGATTATGCTTTCTGTGATAGATGATATTGAGGCAGCCTCTGATTATGGTCATCTGGCAATGGCCCTAATCAGCAAGCTTGATGCCAAGTCATTTGAAGCCAAGGTTATTAATGTTTTTGCGTACATTATCAAACCCTTAAAATCACATACTAGAGACTCTTTGCCGGACTTAATGCGAGGTTTTCAATGCGGTATAGAGGTAGGAGATTTTGAGTTTTCCGCTTATTGCATTGCCGGATACTGCTTATTTTCCTATCTAGTTAGCCAAGACTTGAACGCTCTCAATATAGAACTCAAAAAATATAGTCATGAATTAGAGCGAGTCCAGCAATCTACTGGTCAATATTGGATCAATATGGTTCAGCAGTCAGTACTCAACCTCATCGGTAGGAGTCAAGATCCGACTGTACTTTGTGGAAGTGCCTATGATGAATCGATCAGTTTACCCATTCATCATCAAAATAATGACGCTGAAACGTTGCGCTTCTTCTATTTCCATAAGATTGTTCTGAACTATTGGTTTGGTGAATATCAACAAGCAATTCAATATTTAACCGAGATTGAACCATATATTGTCTCTAAGCAGGGGACTCCAACGGTTTGTCTCCTGCTGATGTATGATTCTCTAGCCCATTTAGGCGGGGATAAATCCATACAGGACCAAGATTCTGTTTTAAAGCGGGTGAATCATAATCAGACCAAGCTGCAGAAATGGGCCACTTCAGCGCCGATGAATTATCAGCATCGTTGGGACTTAGTCGCGGCAGAGAAATACCGTTATGAAGGCCAAAAATTAGAAGCGCTTGAGAAATATGAACAAGCAATTCTCGGAGCGAAGGAACATGAATATCTGCAAGAAGAAGCGCTTGCTAATGAGCTAGCCGCTAAGTTTTATCTGGAGTGGGGCAAGGAAAAAATAGCCTCAACTTATATGCAAGCGGCCTATCACTGTTATGCCCGATGGGGCGCTCAAGCAAAAACGGATGATCTTGAACGACGCTACCCCGAATTAATCCAACCCATCCTGCAGCAAACACCTCGCTCTTCCCACCCACTGGACACCCTTGCAAAACTTGGCGCACCCAACCTATCCATTCACTCTTCTACTTCAGCCTACTCAACCCAGACCAACCTCAATGCGACGTTTGATTTTGCTGCAATTCTCCAAGGTGCCCAAGCCCTTTCAGAAAGTCTACACCTGGATGAATTGCTAGAAAAACTCGCCCCAATGATGCTGCAAAACTCAGGTGCAGATCGATTGGTGCTCTTACTCCCCGAAGCTGATGACACTTGGCTTATCAGAGCTACTGCGACGCCTAAAACGATACAACTGTCCTCAGTTCCCCTTGGTGAGTATCCGGATCTACCCCTGCAACTGATTCAGTTCGTTAAAAATACTCAAGAAGCTCTGGTTGTCGATAATTTAGAAACCGATTTACCCATTATTGACAACTATCTGGGAACCCACCAACCCCGGAGTATTCTATGTTTACCGATTTTGCATCAAGGCCATTTGACGGGTCTACTGTACTTGCAGAATCAATTGGCGTCGGGGGTATTTACATGCGATCGCATCACCGTCCTCAACTTTCTCTGTGCCCAAGCAGGCATCGCGATTGAAAATGCTCGTCTGTATGAGCTAGAGAAGGATAGAACCACACATTTGGCTGTCTCGGAACGACGTCTTCAAACCTTATTTGACCAAACCGCAGATGCAGTCTTTTTATTGGGCGAACAAGGATTTATTGACTGTAACCAGGCTGCCCTTAACCTCCTCGGATATGCCAGTAAGTCTAAAGTATTAGCGCTTCATCCTCATCAGATTTCTCCTGAGCGGCAGCCTGATGGTCAGCTTTCTGCAGATAAAATGGCACGGTTAAATCAAGAGGCCTTACGAGGAGGAGGTTTAAGGTTTGAATGGCTCACTCGGCATAGTAATGGAGAAAACTTTTGGGTAGAAATTACCCTCACCCCCATCCAATATCAATCAGAGATGATTCTCCATAGTGTGGTTCGAGATATTAGCGAACGTAAGCAGCTAGAACAAGAACAGGTCCGCCTCATAGCCGTTCTTGAAGCAACCCCTGATTTTATTGGCATTTCTAATGCTAAAGGGGAGGACGTGTGGTGTAACCAGCAGTTGGCCAATCTTCGACCAGATCTAGCTGAGCCAAGTCAACGATGTATTTCCAACTTTCATCCGCACTGGGTGAATGACTTAGTAGTGAAGGAAGTACTTCCTACAGCCATTCAGAAGGGGAGTTGGTCTGGAGAGCTAGCCGCCTTAGATGCTGAGGGGAATGAGATACCGGTTTCACAAGTTGTGATTGCCCATAAAGCCGCAGATGGAACCGTTGAGAACTTTTCAACGATCATGCGAGATATTAGCGATCATAAACAAGCCGATGAAAACTCCCGCCTGCTTGCATCCGTTGTTGAGTCGTCAAATGACGCGATTCTGACGAAGAGCTTAGATGGCATAATCACGAGCTGGAATCAAGCTGCCACAAATTTATTCGGGTATTCGGAAGCTGAGGCACTGGGACAATCTATCTTAATGCTGTTTCCACCAGATCGACTCCAGGAAGAACCCCACATTATTGCTCGTCTTCAGAATAAAGAGTGTATCGAGAACTTTGAAACCGTTCGCCTCCACAAAGAGGGTTATCCGATTGATCTTTCAGTCACCATCTCCCCTTTAGTGAATAGGCAGGGTGAGGTCGTTGGGGCGTCCAAAATTGTCAGAGATATTCGCGATCGCAAAATAGCTGAGGATGCCCTGCGACAAAGCGAAACTAAATTTCGTAATCTGCTCTCAAATCTTGATGGCGTGGTCTATCGCTGCCAAAACGATGCGAATTGGACCATGGAGTTTATGAGCGATGCCATTACAGTCTTGTCTGGCTATCCCGCTTCGGACTTTATCAATAATCTCAACCGCACCTATGTCAGCATTATCCATCCCGATGATGTGGAGCAGGTTAATCAGACCATTAACAAGGAGCTGACTGCACATCACCCCTTTTCAATGGAGTATCGTGTCCTCCATCGAGACGGCTCAGTTCGTTGGGTGACTGAGAAGGGAAAGGGGATTTTTAATGCTGAACACCAACTCCAATACGTAGAAGGTGTCATTGTCGATATCACCGATCGCAAATGGACAGAACTTGCCCTTCAACTCAGCGAAGCCCGCTCCAATGCAGCCTTTCAGCAAGCTGCCATTGGCATTGCTGAAAGTGATGTGCAAGACGGCATCATTACTCGGGCAAATGGTTATTTCTGCGAGATGGTGGGTTATTCTCCAGACGAACTCAGAACGATGACTGCCGCCGATTTGACCCACCCGGATGATGTAGAAGAATCTGGCAGACTGATGCAGTTGCTTGACGGTGGCAAAGTCAGTCATTTCACTACCGAAAAGCGATATGTTTGCAAAAATCGTAGGGTTGTCTGGTCATCTACCACAGTAACCCTCGTGCAGATGCCGGATGGGAATTCCCAATATCTAGCGATGATTCGAAATATTAGCGATCGCAAAGTCGCAGAACTCGCCCTAAAAGACAGTCAAGCTCAATTTCGACGCATGACTGAGAATATACCGGGGATGATTTATCGCTATGTTTTGCATCCTGATGGTCAGAATAAGCTGACGTATATCAGTTCCCAGGTCAGAGAAATATATGAAGTGGAACCAGAAGCGGCACTCCAAGATGCCAGCAAGCTTTGGGAAAGAGTCCATCCCGATGACCTTCCCCTAGTCAAGGCTGAGGCCCAAATATCTGCTGAAACCTTGCAATCGACCCCGGTCGAATGCCGCCTTCTATTGCCCCACAAAGGGCTGCGCTGGATTCAATTGATTGCTCGAATAGAACAATTAGATAATGGCGATATCGTTTGGGATGGCGTTGCCCTAGATATCAGCGATCGCAAAGCTGCTGAAGCTAATCTACGCTTTAGTGAAAAACGATTTCGGCGAGCCATTGAAGGTGCCCCTTTCCCCATCATGCTCCATGCCGAAGATGGTGAAGTTCTTCAAATCAATGCGACTTGGACCGAGTTGACGGGTTACAGCCATGCCGACATTCCTACCACTCAAGATTGGGCACAGTATGCCTATGGGGAAGATGCTGCCAGAGTAATCAAAGAGGTGATGGCCAAAAAGTATACCCTCACCTCTCGCTGGGAAGAAGGTGAATTTACCATTCGAACCCAGGATGGTGACCCACGTCTCTGGCAGTTTAGCTCCGCTCCCTTAGGAGTTTTACCCGATGGTCGTCGAACGGTGATTTCTATGGCCGTGGATGTCACCCAACGGCGACAGGCTGAAGACAATCTTGAACAGGCCAATCAGCAGCTAGCAGAATACTCCCACACCCTAGAGCAAAAAGTTGAGGAACGAACCCAGGCGTTCCAAATTGCGAAGGAACAAGCGGATAGTGCCAACCTGGCGAAAAGTGAATTTCTGGCCAATATGAGCCATGAACTCCGTACACCCCTGAATGGCATTCTGGGTTACGCCCAAATTCTCAATCGTTCTACCACCCTGAATGCCAAGGAGCACCACGGCATTACCGTCATCCACCAATGTGGCTCACATTTACTCAGCCTTATAAACGACATCTTAGATCTGGCCAAAATCGAAGCTCGAAAACTGGAACTTGCACCCGCTGAAACCTATTTGCCTGCTGTGCTTCAAAGTGTTGTTGAAATATGCAAGATCAAAGCCCAGCAAAAAGGCATCGCTTTTGTCTATGAACCCAGTCATGACCTACCGGGAGGGGTGAGTGTCGATGAAAAATGTCTGCGGCAAGTGTTGATCAATTTATTAGGCAATGCCATCAAATTTACGGATCATGGAGCGGTTACCCTACAAGTCGAAGTTTTGAGCACCACTGAAACGGAGGCTTCACTATTATTTCAGGTGATGGATACGGGAATTGGCATTGCTGAGACTGATCTCTCCAAACTCTTTGATGCTTTTGAACAAGTTGGATCTCGCGATCGGCGGGCGGAAGGCACCGGTTTGGGACTTGCCATCAGTCAACGCCTTGTCCAGCTTATGGGTCACAGCATTCAGGTTAAAAGCCAAGTGGGAATAGGGAGCGAGTTCTCCTTTATGATTAACCTCCCTCTGATCGAGAATGGGGTCCGATATCAGTCCATTTTTAACAACCAGGATCGCATTATCGGCTACCAAGGTGAGCGCAAGCGGATTCTCCTTGTGGATGATCATGAAGACAATGTCGTCATACTTTGCAACCTCCTGGAACCCCTCGGGTTTAAGGTCGATATCGCTCATGATGACTTAGAGGCTCTAGATAAACTCAGCAATCACCCCGACTTGGTGTTAACGGATATATCCATGCCAGTGATGGATAGTTTTAAGCTATTACGGCATATTCGGGATGATGCAGATCTCCAAACCCTCAAGTTCATCGTTTCCTCAGCCTCCGTCGATCCGGTCTACCAACAGCAAGCATTAGACGTGGGCAGCGATGCATTTCTAGCTAAACCCATTGATGCCCAAGCCTTGTTTCAAATCTTTTCTGAACAGCTCAATTTAGACTGGATTTATGAAGTGCTAACCCCCTCACCTGAGCAAAGGGAGGTTGCTTCGCCAGAAATGATATCTGAAGCAACCCAGACTATCAGATACGCTTCGACCATTGCTCAACAGAGTCTGATCAATGGTCAGCTAGAATTGCCGAGGGTTGATGGAGGGAGGCCGTCTCTAGACGTACACAACTACTCAGTCAAGGGAAAAAAACAGCCTTTAAAAGTGGTTTATCCACCCAAGGATACCTTAGAGAAACTAGTAGATATGGCAAATAAAGGTAGTATATTTGAGATCAAAGATGAACTGTTAGCGATTCATCTTACCCATCCAGAATGTCAATCCTTTTGCCAGGAAATCTTGCATTGGTCAGACCGCTTTGAACTGAATAAAATTCAAGCCTTTTTACAAGATGCTTACGAAAATCATCGGAATAACAGATAGAAAAAGTGGTCTATTTTATCGTCATATTTACTCGCTTGAATAGTTAAGTCAGATCAGGGAGTTCAGATCTGAACTAATGTTCTGGTGCTCATTCCCCTTTACCAGCCCACACGATTCATCATTTGTTGCTGAGACTAAGGCTTAGCAGAATATGACACCTATCATTGATGTGCCCTTACCTTCCATTCCGGGTTATACCCTCTCGGAACAGATCTATGAAGGGCATCACTCTGCTGTCTATCGGGCTTTTTCTGTCGCCCGGAAGCAATCGGTCATTCTCAAGGTCTTACGGTCTCGGCATCCCAACTTGCGGGAACTGGTTAAATTTCGCAATCAGTTTACCCTGACACAAAACCTTGATATCCCAGGGGTTGTCACCCCCCTTTGCCTAGTGCCCTGGAACAGCAGCTATGTCCTGGTGATGGCAGATCATCATGCCCTCTCTCTTCACGACTACTGCCACCATCAGCCCCTGGGCTGGCCTCAGGTTCTGGAACTGGCTCTCCAGTTGGCCGATATTCTCCACCATCTCAGCCAATCGCGCATTATCCATAAGGATATTAAACCGGCCAATGTCCTGATGCATCCTCATTCGATGGAAGTTTGGCTGATCGATTTCAGTATTGCGTCGTTATTGCCGAAGGAACGACAGGTCCTCCAGAGTCCAGGAGATTTAGAAGGAACCCTGGCCTACCTGGCTCCCGAACAAACTGGACGCATGAACCGAGGAATTGACTACCGAACCGATTTTTATGGGTTGGGGGTGACGCTCTATGAATTACTGACGGGCAAGCTCCCCTTTTTGACCGATGACTGGATGGAACTGATCCATTGTCATCTGGCCAAGCTACCCCCACCGCCCCATAAGGTGAATCCCCAAATCCCCATTCCAGTTTCCCGACTGGTGCTAAAGTTGATGGCCAAGACTGCGGAAGACCGGTATCAAAGTGCGTTGGGGCTGAAGCATGATCTACAGCGGTGTTTGGAGCTGAGTAACGAACAAACTAGTTTTGAAATCTTTGAATTGGGGTTGCGAGATGTTTGCGATCGCTTCCTGATACCGGAAAAACTCTATGGCCGTGCAATAGAAGTCCAGACCTTGCTCAATGCCTTTGAACGGGTGGCACACGGTTGTTCAGAACTAGTGCTTGTGGCTGGATTTTCTGGCATTGGCAAAACGGCAGTGGTCCATGAAGTCCATAAGCCCATCACCCAGAAAAAGGGCTATTTCATCCAGGGAAAGTTTGATCAATTCAATCGCAACATCCCGTTCTCAGCCTTTATACAGGCCTTTCGCGGCCTAATGGGGCAGCTATTGGGTGAATCCGACTCCCGCTTAGACCGCTGGAAAGCCAAGATCCTAGAAGCGGTGGGGGACAGCGGCCAAGTGTTGCTGGAGGTGATTCCTGAACTGGAGCATATTATTGGTGAGCAGCCCACTGTCCCAGAATTATCAGGTCTCTCGGCCCAGAATCGATTCAATCGGTTGTTTAGTCAATTCGTCCAGGTGTTTACTACGCCAGAGCATCCCTTAGTCATTTTTGTGGATGACTTGCAGTGGGTAGATTCCGCTTCATTGAGCCTTCTCAAGTTACTGATGGTTGACGCCCAGGCAGGCCACCTGCTGGTACTGGGCGCTTACCGAGATAACGAGGTGTTCCCCGCTCATATGCTGATGCTGACGTTGGCTGAGCTAGAGAAACAAGATGCCTCGCTACACACCATCACCTTGGCTCCTCTTGAGTCTGCCCATGTCAATCAACTGGTCGCCGACACCCTACTGTGTGAACCGGAGGTCGCTGCTCCCTTCTCTAAGTTGGTGTTCCAAAAAACCCAGGGCAATCCCTTTTTTATGACCCAATTTCTACAGGGATTGCAGAGTGATGGTCATCTTACGTTTAACCATGATCTGGGCTATTGGCAGTGTGATTTGGCTCAGGTCCAGCAACTGGCCCTCACCGATGACGTCGTGGCGTTTATGGAAGAGCGATTACAAAAGCTCCCCCTCCTGACCCAAGAGGTTCTAAAACTGGCAGCCTGTATCGGTAACCTGTTTGACTTGGCAACCTTGTCTTTGGTTTGCGATCGCACCCCCCAAACCGTCGCCTCAGATCTATGGCCAGCCCTGCAAGCAGGCCTAGTCATTCCCGAAAGTGCAATATACAAGTTTTTCCAGGGGGAGAATCGAGATCTCACCGATACAGCAGCCATCACAACCTCCTACCGTTTTCTGCACGATCGGGTCCAGCAAGCCGCCTACACCTTGATTCCAGATGCGCAAAAGCAGACCACCCATGTCAATATTGGGCGGTCGTTGCTGAAACGGCTGTCCCCCATAGACATCGAAGAGCGACTGTTTGATATCGTCAATCATTGGAATGTCGGCATTGCTGCCCTCACCGATCCGGCCGAACAGCAGCAACTCTGCCAGCTCAACCTCAGGGCAGGAGAAAAAGCCAAGGGGGCGATCGCCTACGATATGGCTCAGCACTATGCAGCAATAGCGGTTCAGTTCCTCCAGCCAGAGAGTTGGCAAACGGATTATGCTCAGACGCTAGCCATCCACAACTTGTCTGCCGAAGCCGCCTATCTCAATGGCGATTTTGCCCAAGTCACCTATTGGACTGGGCTGATATTGCAGCATACTCAGGGGCTGGATCAAACGAAAGCCTATGAAATCAATATTCTGGCAACGGTGGCCCAAAAACAGTTTTTAGAGGCGATTGAATTAGGTCGACAGGTTCTTCATCAATTAGATATCGATATTCCTCGGGAGCCCGATGTCCAAGAGATTCAACGGGCCCTCGACGCTACGGCTGAGCTAGTCCCTCAAGCCAAAATTCAGTCTCTGGTGGATTTACCAGTGATGACTGATCCGAAGTCCCTCGCTGCCCTGCGAATCCTCAATAGCATCGCGGTCAGTGTTTACCTAGCTCAACCCCAACTTTTTCCTCTGATTGTCCTGGCTCAAGTCAAACTGTCCATCTTGCATGGCAATGCACCTATCTCCGCAGGAGCCTACGCGCGCTATAGCTTAGTGCTATGCGGCAAAGTTAATGATATTGAGACTGGCTATGCCTTTGGCCAATTAGCACTAACCCTTTCAGACCAGTTCGGCAATCGAGAAATTAATACCCGCGTCCTCTTGATGGTGGGGGCGTTAACGTTGCCTTGGCAACAGCACCTGAATACGGTCATTCCGTTGCTACAGCAAGCCTACATCGATGGCCTGGAATCGGGCAGCTTAGAAGCGGCGGCCTTGAGTCATTACTATGAAAGTCAATCTGCGTACCTAGTCGGTCAAGAACTCAGAGAATTTGAGCAGCAAGCACGGCTCTATAGCGAGCATATTTGTCAGATTAAACAGGCGGTCCATCTTCAGAACAATGAGCTATTACGTCAAGTTGCCCTGAATTTAATGGGGGATGGAGAAAATCCCTGGGCGTTAAAGGGAGAGGCCTTTGATGAAACGGTGATGCTGTCGCAATATCAAGCCTCCAATAATCTGTTGGGACTGTTCTGCTTCCATCTTCACAAACTGATGCTGTGCTATTGGTTTAATCAACCGGAGCAAGCCATAGAACATGCCCAACAGGCAGTGGACTATTTATCTGGGGTGACGGCTCAGGCAACCGTACCGGTCTTTTACTTTTACGATTCCTTGGCAAGGTTATCTGAGTCTGTTTTCGATGGTGGTTCAGCCACCTTAGAACGGTCAGACCCCAGCTCGAATTTAGAGGTCATTCACAAAAATCGCGCCAAGTTAGACCATTGGGCACAATTCTGCCCTGAAAACTTCCAACATAAACTGGACTTAATTGATGCAGAGTATCATGCTCGCTTGGGCCAAAAGCTGGAAGCAATAGAAGCTTATGACCACGCCATTCAAGGGGCGAAAAAAAATCAGTATGTCCAGGAAGAAGCCCTCGCCAATGAGCTAGCCGCCAAGTTTTACCTGAATTGGGGAAAAGAACAAGCCGCTGTTGGCTATCTGCAAGCAGCCTACTACTGCTATACCCGCTGGGGGGCCAAAGCTAAAACGGCTGACTTGGAACGATGTTATCCCCACCTGTTCCAACCCATCCTTCAGCAGTCCACCCAAGGGTCAACGTCCTTGGACACCTTAAACCGTATTGCGCCGCTGAACCTATCCATTCATTCGTCCACCAGTACGTCTCAACCGTCCACCCAGGGCGTCAATCAAACCCTTGATTTCGCTGCGATTTTGAAATCGGGCCAAGTGCTATCCACTAGCCTGCATCTAGATGAGCTACTGGAGAAACTGGCACGGATATTGCTCCAGACTTCTGGTGCAGATCGATTACAGCTTCTGCTGCCAGAAGAGAACGGCGCTTGGCAAATCAGAGTCACTGCCACGCCCGAGACGATGCAACTCGGTTCAATCCCTCTGAACGACCCTGCCAACTTCCCGATTCAACTGATTCAATATGTCAAACATACCCAAGAAGTTCTGTGTATTGATGGCTCAGAAGCAGACCATCCCATCGTCGATCAGTACCTCCAGCAACATCAACCTCGTAGCGTCATCTGTCTTCCCCTCCTGTATCAAGGGAATCTGAATGGTCTACTGTATCTAGAAAATCAATCGGCGGTTGGCGTATTTACGTGCGATCGCATCACCGTCCTTAACTTCCTCTGTTCTCAAGCCGCCATTTCCCTAGAAAACGCCAGACTTTTTGAATCCGCTACCCTCAAATCCTCCATCATCGAATCCGCCATCGATGGCATGGCCATATTAGAAGACGACAAATTTATTTATTTGAATGCAGCCCATATCTCTCTGTTCGGATATGAAGTGGAAGAGTTAATGGGGCAAAGCTGGGAGAAGCTTTATGCTCCGGTAGAGGTGCAACGTTTGCGCAAAATAATCTTCTCCTCCTTAGCCAAGACAGGGCAATGGTTAGGGGAGGCAACTGCAACTCGCAAAGATGGCAGTTCTTTTGCCGAAGAGATGAGCGTGTTCCTCCTGGAAGATGGCAAACTCATTTGCATTTGTCGTGATATTAGCGTTCGCAAACAGCTCGAACTGGAGCAAACCCAGCTATACGAGTCACTTGCCCTCAAATCTTCTGCCATAGAGGCATCGGACGCGGGTATCGCGATTCTCCAGGATGGAAAATATATTTATCTCAACGACAGCCATCTATCCCTGCTAGGTTACGAGCCCCATGAACTAATAGGGGCAAGTTGGGAAATACTTTATGCCCCTGAAGAAGCTGAGCGATTGAATCAACATATCTTCCCTCAACTGGCTAGCGAGGGACGCTGGCTTGGGGAAGCAACAGCTCGCCGGAAAGATGGGAGTTATTTTCCCCAAGAGGTGAGTTTGTCTGCATTCAAAGACAACACAGTGATTTGTATTTGCCGAGATATTAGCGATCGCAAACGACTAGAGCAGGATCAATCCCGACTGACTGCTGTTTTAGAAGCAACCCCTGACTACATTGGGATAGCCAGTGCAACAGGAGAAATCCTCTGGCACAACAGGCAGCTTAGAGCGCTCCGTTCAGATCTAGAACAGCAGAAAGATCATCGTTCAATTGCAGATTGTCATCCCGATTGGGTCAGGCAAATTATTGTCGAGGAGGCTTTACCCACCGCCATCCAAGCAGGAAGTTGGACAGGAGAGTTAGCACTCCTAGATGGCAATGGGAATGAGATCCCTGTTTCACAAGTGATTATTGCCCATAAAGCAGCAGATGGCACTGTAGAAAACTTTTCAACGATCATGCGAGATATTCGCGATCGCAAAGCTGCAGAAGCTAATCTACGAGCCAGTGAGCAACGGTTCCGACGGGCCATCGAAGATGCCCCTTTCCCGATTATGATCCATGCCGAAGACGGAGAGGTTTTACAGATTAGCTCCACCTGGACCGAATTAACGGGCTACACCCATGCCGATATTCCTACCACAAGGGACTGGGCTCAGCGTGCCTATGGCACAGATGCCCCTCACATCCTTGAAGTAATGGCGTTGAAATATAGTCGAACCACTCATTGGGATGAAGGTGAGTTTGTTATTCGAAAAAAAGATGGCGACTACTGCTTCTGGCAGTTTAGTTCTGCTCCCTTAGGGACACTACCCGATGATCGCCGCCTTGTCATTTCCATGGCGGTTGACGTTACTCAACGGCAAAAAGCCGAAAAAGATCTGGAGCAAGCCAATCAACAATTGGCAGACTATTCTCAAACCCTAAAACAGAAAGTTAAAGAACGCACTATTGCTCTACAGATCACCAAAGAACAGGTCGAAAAAGCCAATGAGTATGAACAGGCCCTTAACCGCATCACGAAAGATATTCGCCGCAGCTTAAACCTCAAGGATATTTTTGCCACAACAACCCAGGCAGTCAGACCCATTCTGGATTGTGAACGGGTCACGGTCTATAAATTTGACGCGGATTGGGGCGGCAAGTTTATCTTTGAATCCAAACAAGAGCCTCTAGAACCGCTAGTGTTCAGTTCTCGTCAAGCTGAATGGAATGATTCCTTCTTAGTGAATGACGAGGGAAATCTCTGCATTTTTAACGCCACTTATCAGGTTGAGGATATTTACGAGAAAGGACTTTCACTCTGTCATCTTGAGGTTCTGGAACGATTTAACATCAGAGCTTACCTCGTCGTACCGATTTATGTTGGCAATAAGTTGTGGGGGTTACTGGCTGCTTACAATCATTCTCAACCGCGAGAGTGGCAGCCCGGTGAAGTCAGGCTATTTGAGCAGGTGAGTAGCCATTTAGGCGTTGCCCTCAAACAAGCAGAGTTGCTGTCAGCAATGGCTGAAGCCAAAGAAAAAGCCGATGCTGCAAACGAAGCCAAAAGCCTTTTCCTGGCCAATATGAGCCATGAATTACGCACGCCCCTCAACGGCATCCTGGGCTATGCCCAAATCCTGCACCGCTCAGAATCCCTATCGGGTAAAGGACGAGAGGGAGTTGACACCATTTATCAGTGTGGTTCCCACCTCCTGAACCTGATTAATGATGTTCTCGACATTTCTAAGATTGAAGCCCTCAAGCTGAAACTGGCTCCTAAAGCTATCAATCTGCCCTCATTGCTACAGAATGTTGTGGAAATGTGCAGAGTTAAAGCAGAACAGAAGGAGATTGTCTTTACCTATCAGCCCAGCTCCCAGCTCCCTCAGCAGGTGGAAGTGGATGACAAACGCCTACAGCAAGTCCTGCTCAATCTATTGGGGAATGCTGTTAAATTTACGGATCATGGCTCAGTTACTTTTTCTGTCGAGGTCTCCCCCCTTTCGGATCAACGTATTGCCTTAGATTTTCGGGTGGTCGATACAGGGGTAGGTATCGCTCACCAAGATGTGGCAAAACTCTTCCAGTCCTTTGAACAGGTGGGCGATCAGCATAAGCAAGCGGAAGGGACAGGCTTGGGACTCGCCATTAGTCAGCGTATTGTCCAACTGATGGGCAGTGAAATTCAAGTCGCCAGTCAACCTGAACAAGGCAGTGAGTTTTTCTTTACGGTCAATCTTCCCCTAGGGAAGCCCATGGAGGCTCAGCAGCAGAGTAGCCCGATGATTGTCGATTACAGAGGTAAACGACGTCAGGTTTTAGTCATTGATGATCGGTGGGAAAATCGGGTTGTTCTATCAACGTTGTTAGAGTCTGTGGGCCTGACGGTACTTGAAGCAGAACAGGGACAGGCTGGACTCGACATTCTAAAACAGGTCAAACCTGATCTAGTGATTACGGATCTCGTCATGCCTGTGATGGATGGGTATGACTTTTTGGCTGCAGTTCGTCAGTCTGAAGCTATTCAAGGGACTCAGGTGATTGTTTCGTCAGCAACATTTACTCAAAATGTTCAGAAGAGAGCATTTAATGCGGGCTGTAATGCTTTTTTGCCAAAACCCATCGATGCTCAGGAACTCTATAACACCCTTGCAGAACAACTACAGCTGGAGTGGATTTATGAAACACCGGCAGAGGGGCATCCCTCGACACCTGCAGACAATACTGCCCAAATAAAGATTCCCACAGCAGCGGAACTGGAAGTTTTGCTTGAATTCGCTGCTAGCGGCATCATCAAAGATTTCCGCGAGCAGCTCGCTCAATTAGTGGCATCCAACCTAGAGTATGCAGCCTTTGCCCAACCTCTAATGGTTCTATCCAAACAGTTCAAGATTGAAGAGATAGAGGTTCTGCTTGAAGATTATCTAAACCCATCGGACCCAGGATGATGTGCTGACATGATCCCATTGCACCTTAAATCTATTGCAGCTTATGAGTTTTTGAGATTTGCAGATGAGCCTCTTAGCGGCCCCTTTCCTGAGATTTTGCATCCAAGGTAGTGGCGATGACCGCACATCTTTTTCCCCGATTCACGTTCCTTCATTCAAACTATGAGGCAATGGATTTTGGGGAGAGTGCCGGAAAGCAGTTCATTACTAGATTATGCAACTTCTGCTTTTCTGGGCATTCTCAATAGTAAGGGCTATTACAGGGAATATGGAGCATTCATCTGTTCGCTTACCTCATCATATGATTCTCCAGGGATACGCCCCCCTGGAGATCCTATATGAAGGACAAAACACGCTGGTCTACAAAGCCCTGCGGCTTGAGGATCGCACCCCTGTCATTATTAAAACGTCTTCGCCTCATGTAGCCCGACAATATTCCGATTATCTGACTTTTCGTAATCAATTCACAATTGGCTACGATCTTGACCATCCTGGAATTATCCAGCTTTTTAGTCTAGAACCTTGCAGCCATACCTATGCTTTGGTGATGGAAGATATGCAGGGGATTCCTCTGTCTGAGTTCTTGCAGTCTTCTGTCTCTCTCACAGATGGCTTAAATATTGCTCTACAACTGGCAGAAGTGCTGCATTACCTTGGTCAACAGCGTGTCCTTCACAAGGATATCAAGCCTGCCAATATTCTGATTCATCCCCAAACGCTGCAGGTTAAACTCATTGACTTTGGGATTGCTTCCCTCTTACCCAAAGAGACCCAAGAGATCAAAAACCCCAATACCCTAGAAGGCACCTTAGCCTATATGGCCCCAGAACAAACGGGGCGAATGAACCGAGGGATTGATTTTAGAAGTGACTTCTATGGCTTGGGCATCACGCTATTCGAGTTGTTTGCAGGGCAATTGCCGTTCCAAGTGGATAAGCCGATGGCATGGCTACATTGTCATATTGCCCAAGTGCCGCCTTCTCTAACGGAGTTTGGGGTACCAGAAGCTGTGGCGAAGGTCGTGGCTAAGCTACTGGCTAAAAATGCGGAAGATCGCTACCAGAGTGCGTTGGGGTTGAAACATGACTTAAAGCATTGCCTGACTCAATTAACGGAGCAGGGAGGGATTGAACCGTTTGAGTTGGGTAAAAAGGATGTGTGCGATCGCATCTTGATACCCGAAAAACTCTATGGTCGTGAGGCAGAAGTCAAAGCCTTACTAGAGGCCTTTGACCGAGTCGCTCAGGGCAGTTCAGAACTGATGTTGGTATCAGGTTTCTCTGGGATTGGTAAAACGGCAGTCGTCAATGAAGTTCACAAACCTATCACCCAGAGACAGGGCTATTTCATCAAAGGCAAGTTTGACCAATTCAATCGAAATATTCCCTTTTCTGCCTTTGTCCAAGCCTTTCGTCGTTTGATAGGTCAACTGCTCGGGGCATCGGATGCTGACTTAAGACATTGGCGAGCCAAAATCTTAGCGGCTGTAGGCGAAAGTGGGCAAGTTCTGATTGAAGTCATTCCTGAGCTAGACCGTATCATTGGTGAGCAGCCAGCTGTCCCTAACCTCTCAGGGACAGCTGCTCAAAATCGGTTTAATCTGCTGTTGGGCCAATTCATCCAGATATTCTCCACAATAGATCATCCCCTAGTCATATTCTTGGATGACTTACAGTGGGCAGATTCGGCTTCCTTGAACCTGCTGCATCTGTTGATGAGTCGCTCAGACACAGACCATCTGCTAGTTCTGGGCGCTTACCGAAACAATGAGGTTTTTCCCGCCCATCCCCTGATGCTGACATTGGCTGATTTGCAGCAGCAAGATGCTTCGCTCCACACCGTCACCCTAGCCCCCCTAAGCCCAACCGACACCAACCAATTGGTCGCTGATACGCTGCTGTGTGCCTCTGATATTGCTTTGCCCTTGTCTGAGTTGGTGTATCTAAAGACCCAAGGAAATCCTTTTTTTACGACCCAATTTTTGCAAGGACTGCATAGGGATAACCACATCACTTTTGATGCTGAAGCTGGATATTGGCACTGTGATTTGACTCAAGTGCAGCAGGCCGCTCTCACGGATGATGTGATCGTATTTATGGTAGGTCGATTGCAGACTCTATCAGAGGCCACTCAGGCGGTATTGAAAATAGCAGCTTGTATTGGCAATCAGTTTGAGCTAGGCACCTTGGCCATCGTTTGTGAGCAGAGTCAAGCACAGATCGCGACAGATTTATGGCCTGCTCTTCAGACCGGATTAGTGATTCCAGAGACAGAAAACTATAAGTTTTTCCAGGGAAATACCTGCTCTGAAATGGCTCGAAATGAGATGAAGATTGGGTATCGTTTTTTGCATGATCGGGTTCAACAAGCGGCCTACTCTCTCATCCCTGAAGAAAACAAGAAAGCATTTCATCTCAGGATTGGTCAACTGTTGCTGCAGACAAGCACTAGCCTGGATCACAATATCAGTATTTTCAATATTGTAAATAGCCTCAATCAAGGCATTCACTTAATTGATGATCCATCCCAGCGCCAACAGCTCGCCCAGCTCAACCTGGAAGCGGGCCAAAAAGCAAAAGCCTCGATGGCTTATACGGAAGCCGCCTCGTATTTAGAGAGTGGGATTCAGCTACTGAGTCATCAAGGGTGGCAGACCCAGTACAGCCTTACCCTTTCTCTGCATTCAGAGTTAGTGGATGTTCAATATTTAGGGGGTAATTTTGAAGCTGTTGAGACGATTAACTCTAATGCCTTAGGACATATTTCGGCTATTGCAGATGCACTGCCTATTTACATTGCCCAAATTGCGAGTGACCAAGCTCAAGGAAAGATGTCGGCAGGTCTAGAGTTGTCTCTCACTATCTTGCAATCCCTTGGTATTGATATTTCGGTAGACATTAGCAAGGATACTATCCAGGAAATTCTGAATCAAACGCTAGCTGAATTTCAATCTAGAACGATTGATGAATTCGTTGCTTTACCCCAAATAAATGATCCTCAGCTTTTGAGAACTCAGGATTTGCTCACCCTAATGGTGGGATATGCATACAAGTCTAAACCTGAGCTTTTACCAGTCATTATCTGCAAACAAATTTCGCTCTTATTACAGCATGGTAATAGCCCTGCTTCAGCTTCAATCTATGCTTTGTTTGGCATGTTATTGTGCGGTTTTCAAGAATTTAAATCAGGTTGTTTTGCAGGTGACGTCTCTCTGGCGGTAATGGAGGCTTTTCCTGCCAAACAATTTGAGATGAGGGCCAGGAATCTGATTTATGCCTATGTTACTCCTTGGCAGGAACCCCTCAAAAACTGCATCCCTCAGTTAAAACAAGGGTTTAAGATTGGTATTGAAGCTGGAGACCTTGAATATACAGCTTATGGCATCCACCACTATATTCAGTTTCTGTTCTTTTCTGGTGCTGATTTAGCCACCGTCGACCAAGAGAGTCATGCCAGTAGCAAAGTCCTAGAAAATTGTCGACAAGAAGGAATACTATTGGGTAGCCAATTATTCCACCAAACAGTCTTAAATCTGATCAACTCTAGGGATAAACCCTGGGAAATTGAGGGTGATATTTTTCAAGAATCTAAACATTTACAAGATTGGCAAGATAATAATTTAGATGTTTTTATTGCATCACTGTATATCAATAAATTAGTAATCAGCCACCTATTTTACAACCCTGATTTGGGCGTGAAATATGCAGAGATAGCAAATAATTCTTATGACGGATTAACAGGAGAAATTCAACTTTCATACTTGCACTTTTTTCGGGCACTCTGTTATTTAGCAATTCTCGATCAAGATACGACTGAAGAACGCATCACTCGCTTGTCTCAGGTTGACAACGACATAGAAAATCTGGAGCGGTTTTCACGCCAGGCTCCGATGAATTTTCAGCATCAGGTCGATTTAATTAAAGCTGAAAAACATCGAGTGTTAGATCACAAGCTGGAGGCGATTGACGCTTATGATCTCGCGATTGCTGGTGCGAAGGAGAATGGTTTCATCCAGGAAGAAGCCCTGGGCAACGAGCTAGCGGCCAAGTTCTACCTCGACTGGGGCAAAGATAAATCTGCTGCGGCCTATATGCAAGAAGCTTATCGCTGTTATACCCGCTGGGGAGCCAAAGCTAAAACTGATGATCTCGAACAGCGCTATCCTGACTTACTTCAACCCATTCTCCAGCAGATATCACAGCCCCTAAATCCTCTGGGCACCTTAGCGAGTCTTGTGAATACGAACCTATCGATTCATTCCTCGGCTTCAGTAACTGCGACCCGACCCAACCTCAATACTAATCTCGATTTTGCGACTCTTCTAGAAGGCGCTCAAGCCCTTTCAGACAGTCTCCATCTCGATGAATTACTAGAGAAGCTAACCCAGATGATGTTGAAAAATTCTGGGGCAGATAGCTTAGTATTGCTATTGCCAGAAACAGATAGTTCCTGGCATCTCAGAGCTACTGCTACCTCTGAGATGACACAACTGGTTTCTGAACCTCTCATTGGCAATCCCAACTTACCCGTTCAACTGATTCAATATGTCCAACATACCCAAGAGATTCTGGCTGTTGATGACCTAGATACCGACTTAGCTATCCTTGATGCTTACCTTCAGCAACATCACCCTTGCAGTGTTCTGTGCATGCCCATCCGGTATCAAGGCAATCTCAATGGCCTACTGTATTTGCAGAATCAATCGACTGCGGGGGTATTTACGTGCGATCGCATCACTGTACTCAACTTCCTCTGTTCCCAAGCTGCCATCTCCCTAGAGAATGCCAGACTTTATGAAGCGGCCACCCTCAGATCCTCCATCATCGAAGCTGCCATTGATGGCATGGCGATATTAGAAGACGATAAATACATCTATCTAAATGAAGTCCATGTCTCTCTGTTTGGCTACGAAGTAGATGAGTTGATGGGGCAAAGCTGGGAAACACTCTATTCTTCAGCAGAGATACAACGTCTACAGACCATCGCCTTCTCAATCTTGGCAGAGACAGGGCAATGGTCAGGAGAAGCCACCGCAACTCGCAAAGATGGCAGTTCATTTGCCGAAGAAATCAGTTTATTTTTGCTAGATGATGGCAAGCTGATTTGTATCTGTCGAGATATGAGCGATCGCAAAACGGCAGCAGAGAACCTGCAGTTCAGCGAACAACGATTTCGCCGTGCCTTTGAAGATGCCCCCTTCCCCATCATGATCCATGCGGAAGATGGTGAAGTCCTCCAAGTCAATGCCACCTGGACAGCATTAACAGGCTACACTCAAGCAGATATTCGGACAACAGCCGACTGGACACTCAAAGCATTTGGGGAAGAAATCCACCCTAAAAACTGGGAGCAAGGCGAGTTCTTTATTCACACCCGAGATAGACAAAATTGCCTTTGGCAATTCAGTTCTGCGGCTTTAGAAGTCTTATCTGATGGCCGTCAAATCGTCATTTCCATGGCCGTAGATGTCACCCAACGGCGGCAGGCAGAAGATGATTTAAAGCAGGCCAATCAACAGCTAGAAGAGTACTCCCAAACCCTGGAACAAAAAGTTAAAGAACGCACTCAAGCCCTGCAGATGGCTAAAGAACGAGCAGATAATGCCAGCCAAGCCAAAAGTAAATTTCTTGCCAGTATGAGCCATGAACTCCGCACTCCCCTCAACGGTATCCTGGGCTATGCTCAAATCCTAAATCGCTCCACCACCTTGACGAAAAAGGAACGTCATGGTGTCCAGGTCGTTCATCAATGTGGTTCCCATCTCCTCACCCTGATCAATGACATTCTCGATCTTTCTAAAATTGAGGTTGGCAAACTTAAACTGAGCCCTACCAACACTCACTTACCTACCTTGCTGGCCAGTGTAGTCGAAATGTGTAAAGTCAAGGCTCAGCAAAAGGGCCTAGGGTTTAGCTACATACCGAGTCCTCAGCTCCCCGAAGTGGTGCTTGTTGATGAAAAATGTCTGCGGCAAGTGTTGATCAATTTATTGGGCAACGCGGTTAAATTTACCCACCAAGGCAGTGTTACCCTACGCGTCGATGTCCTCAACATCACTGAGACTCAGGCGTCACTCCTATTCCAAGTTATTGATACGGGGGTGGGCATTGACTCTGCCGATCTAGCCAAACTATTTGAAGCTTTTGAACAGGTCGGAATTCTACAAAAGCAAGGGGAAGGAACAGGGCTAGGATTAGCGATTAGTCAACAGATTATGCAACTGATGGGGGGAGAAATTCAGGTTGCTAGTCAACCGGGCAAAGGGAGTGAGTTTTCCTTTAGTTTGCTGCTCTCTCTCACTGGAGATAGGGGACGGCTTCAACCCCATCTCAGCCACCAGAACATTATGGGTTACCAAGGAAAACGGCAGCAGATCTTGGTCATTGACGATCTCCAGGAGAATCGGGAAGTCATCGTCAATCTACTACAACCGCTGGGTTTCAATCTTTGTGAGGCCGAGCAGGGTCAGGACGGGTTAGACCATATACGCAAGCAGCAGACTGATCTGGTGATTACTGACTTATATATGCCCATGATGGATGGTTTTGAATTTTTGAAACAGGTTCGTCATGATCCAGATCTGACACCAATAAAAGTCATTGCTTCATCTGCATCGGTTGACCCATCCAATCAGCAAATGGCTCTGGCTGTAGGGAGTAATGCTTTTTTAGTTAAACCTATTCAAGAGCAAGATTTACTAGAGGCGATTGCCGAGCAGCTGCAACTGGAGTGGGTGTACGAAACAACATTAGAAACTCAGCAAATCGAACCGCTGCCAACGGCATTACTGCTCCCCTCCTCCTCAATATTGGCATCTTTACAAATGCTGGCCCAGCAAGGTTTGATCCAAGATCTACAACAGCAACTCAACCCGTTGCTTCACGTTAATGCTGCCTACGAACCGTTTGTTGAGCAGCTCTCATCCCTGGCTAAAGGGTCTAAGGTTGAGGAAATAGCAGCGCTATTGCAGCAATACCAAGAACAACAGTCTTCACCTCTATCAGATCTACCGAACAACGCACAGGCCCTAAAGACCTATCCATCTCCGGAAAATTTAGAGCGGCTGTTAGACATGGCAAGCAGAGGCAGTGTGTTTGAGATTATGGATGAATTATTAGTGATTCAGTCCACAGATCCCCAATGCCACTATTTTTGCCAAGAGCTCTTACGGTGGTCAGAGCAATTCGAAGTGGGTAAAATTCAAGTCTTTTTACAAGCAGCAGTGGATAAAGCCAAGGCTTAGGGGTTGAAACTGGCTTCCAGCGGCCAGTAGAGTTCAAGCAGTTTGTAAAAGTTCAAGTAAATCTGCTTCAGAGAGCTGCTGGATGCCCAAAGATTGTGCTTTGGTGAGTTTAGAGCCTGCATCTGCACCTACGACCACATAGGATGTATTTTTACTCACGGATCCCGTCACTTTCCCCCCTGCATCTTGGATCAGTTGCTTGGCCTGATCTCGCTTCAAGGTAGGCAACGTCCCTGTCACCACAAAAGTCTGCCCAGATAGGGTTTGAGGACGAGTAGGTTCAGAGACTATGGCTGCAGTTTGCAGCCCTGCTACTTGCAACCGTTGAATGAGGGTTTGGTTAGTGGGGGTTTGAAACCATTCATAGACAGATTGAGCAATTTCAGGGCCAATGCCGTGGATGGTGGCAATTGCGTCCCCGTCTACGGCCATTAAGGCTTCAACGGTGCTGTAGTTTTCCGTTAACAGTTGAGCATTCACACTCCCTACATGTCGAATCCCCAATCCGTAAAGAACCCGATGCCAAGGCTGTTGTTTTGAAGTTGCGATCGCACCCACGATCTTCCGAGCCAGTTTCGTCCCCATTCGGTCTAAGCTCATCAGCTTATCTTCCGTTAGCTCATACAAGTCAGCGACAGACTGGACCATGTGGGAGTCGGCCAGTTGACCGACAATCTTTTCCCCCAAACCATCAATATCTAAGGCCCCTCGACTCACCCAGTGAATTAGCGATCCACGCAAGATAGCCGGACAAGAGGCATTCACGCAGCGGGTCACCGCTTCAGTTTCTAGCTGAACGGCGGGTTGTCCACAGCTCGGGCATTCTGTGGGCATCTGGTAGGGCTGGGCATCGGCAGGACGCAACTCAGGCAAAACCCGCAGGACTTCAGGAATGATTTCTCCAGCTTTACGGACGACTACCGTATCGCCGATGTGGATGTCTAGTTCCGAGATGCGATCGCGGTTATGCAGCGTTGCCCTCGATACCGTCGTCCCGGCTAACTGCACCGGCTTGAATTCCGCTACGGGGGTGAGCGCTCCGGTCCGCCCCACATTCACCGTAATCTGCTCGATGCGGGTCGCCGCCTCTTCCGGGGGATATTTCCAGGCAATGGCCCAGCGGGGAAACTTCTGGGTAAATCCCAACTCGTCCTGCACCCCTAGGTCATCCAGTTTAATCACCACCCCATCCGTCAAATAGGGGAGATCCAAACGCTTTAAGGACCAATCATCATAATAGGTCTGAACGTCCTTCAAGCTCTTGCACTGGCGTCGATTGGGATTAACCCGAAAGCCCAGCTGCTTCAGGGTCTCTAACGCCTGCCATTGAGATTGAGGAAGAGACAAGTCATTCGTGGGGCCAGAAATATGAATGGTATAGGCGAAGAAATCAAGCTTGCGCTCGGCCACCACCTTGGAGTCAAGCTGGCGGAGGGTGCCTGCAGCAGCATTGCGGGGATTGGCAAACTCAGCTTCTCCGGCTTGGGCGCGATCGCGGTTAATTTGGTCAAACACTTGCAAACCTAAAAAGGCTTCTCCCCGCACCTCTAGCCATTCGGGCGGATGTTCAATATTCAAGCGCAGGGGAATCGAGCGGATCGTTCTCACATTCTGGGTAATCTCTTCTCCTGCAGTACCATCCCCTCGGGTGGTACCTCGCACCAATACACCGTTCTCATAGGTCAAGGCTAAGGCCGAGCCGTCAATTTTGAGTTCGGTCACATACCCTGGCGCTTTCTTCAGGTTAGGAACCAACTTATGCCAGCGCTCATCCCAGGTTTCCATATCTCCCCGATCAAAGGCATTTTCCAGGCTATAGAGGGGAATCCGATGCTGAACCGAAAAGAACTGAGTAGCAGGTCGCTCCCCTACTCGCTGAGTAGGGCTATCAGACGTGATCAGTTGAGGATATTGGGTCTCCAAATCCACTAGCTCGTGATAGAGCTGGTCGTAGATGGCATCTTCCATCATGGGCGCATCTAACCCGTAGTAGGCATAGCTCGCTTTTTGCAGCAACTGCCGCAGCTCTTGAACCCGCGTTTGATCTGAAGAGGATACCGTGTTCACAGTCCGCAGAATCTCCCAAAATTTTGGTTTGGCAATTTTAATAGACATCCAGAAGCTAGGGTATATCCCACCCTGGTTTAGAGGTAAAAAAATGAACAATCACTGCAGAAATGGATTGATCGAAATTGGTGTTTTTTGCAGCTTAGCCCCTGTAGGGGGGACAAAGCGAAAGGCATCGGCTGGGACCGAAGGGGGATTGGTGTAATGAATCACTTTCTCTTGAATGTTGAAGTTTAAGGTTTGGTGGTCTTGACTGGCCATTTGCAAATACTTAATTTCAGACGTCAAGGCATCAATATAGGCTTGCAGCTGATATCCCTTGGCTTGATCCAAATAGGAGTAGGTGGTGTATTTAGCCCCATTTAGATGTTGGGTATCAGACTTGAGTCCAGCCTGATCCGGTGCCAATTTAGTTTGCAAAATCTCCGCCAATTTATCTTCAGACACATTCACCAATAGAGCAATATTGTCTTTTCCGGCACTATTGCGGATGGTGGAAAAAAGTCTGGATAACATGCCAGACAGAAAGTTGTCATTTGCATTTTGGAATTGTTGGTAACTGATCAGAGAGTAGACGTTGTTAACCAGATCATGAGTCCAGACCTGTTGGCCATCCGAAACCAGCAGATATTGTCTTCCTCCTTCGCCTGCCGGATCCATAAAAGTAATCTTGGTTCTGAATCGATTGGGTTCTTCTGAAATCGTTTGAATTTGGGCAACGGAGACCAGATCCGCCCCTGGTGTTTTGGCCTTAAGGGTCAATTCTGATTTGAGCAAGTAGCGATCGTTGGCCAAGAACTGTCGCATTGCCCGAATGAGCAGGCCATAGTCAACCTTTTTCTCCGCTGAATGCACGAAGGGTTGGGCAACGGGCTGCAGACGTGGAGACTGAGACCAGGCCGGTTGAACGAGCAATCCCACCATAAAAGCCGACAACAAACAGACATGGCGCTGATAGCCACAAAATTTCGTCATATTCATCAACCACCTATGCCAGATATCGCCTGCCGTTCTAGCCTGGATTTTTGCCGTAGCCAGTCGGGCTTTGGCATAGGATGCCCCATTGCTACCCTGCTTTTTTCAGGGGTGGGCGATGATTTGTTTGAGTGCGAATCTGCTGACGAACATCGGAATAGGCATAGGCCCTGCCGTCACCCTGCTTCTGCATATGCTTAATCACAAATTCTTGATTATCGAGATAGGCCCCGACGCCAAATTGTTCCGCCGCATTTTTGAAGGCATCAGCAATGGCCCGCTCAATCGGTGTGCCGTAGGTTTGCCTCTCTGGATAGGCTTTGTCGTTGCCCACTCCTTCACGGGTTAAGCCTTCAAGGGTGAGCTGGCAGCGCACCACCACATATTCCCCCACAATCACCGGATCGCTATAGGTCACCGACCAGTCAGGGCAAACCTCATTGAGGCGCTTCCGAATGCGCTGCCAAGGGATAAAGAACCATTTACCGCCCCCCGGAAGCACTCGATCTTGATGGTCGGCGGCTGGAAAGGGGGCTTTAAGTTGGTCGAGGCGTTCAGTCTTCATGACTTTAATGGTTTAATAGTATATTTGTACCATATTATATCAGCATAAATAAAGAGACAATACACAAATTACTGAAACCATTTATCAGCCTTTGGTCAACGATTCCTTAAGGTTTATTGCAGAATCCCCTGAACCCTCTATTCCTGTGTGAACCTGAAGATTAGTAAATTTAAGTCAATAAAGCTTAAGAAGCCTCACAAAATGGAACAACATCAAAAGCAAACCGTGGTGGTTACCGGAGCTTCTTCGGGCGTCGGTCTATATGCAGCCAAAGCTTTAGCACTTACCGGTAAGTGGCATGTGATTATGGCTTGCCGCAATTTTCTGAAGACAGAAACAGCTGCCCAGTCTGTGGGCATTCCCCGGGACAGTTACTCAGTCATCCATCTTGATCTGGCTTGCTTTGAGAGCATTCACCGATTTGTAAAAGACTTTCGGGAAATGGGTCGCTCCCTAGATGCCCTTGTCTGTAATGCAGCCATCTACATGCCCCTGCTCAAGAAGCCGCTACATACGGCAGAAGGGTATGAGTTAAACGTGGGCACCAATCATTTAGGTCACTTCCTACTCTGTAATCTTTTTCTCGAAGACCTGATGCGGTCTTCTTTTGATCAGCGCCGTCTGATTATTCTGGGAACTGTGACCGCTAATCCCAAAGAGCTAGGGGGTAGAATCCCCATTCCGGCACCGCCTGATTTAGGTGATATGAGGGGTCTAGAAGCAGGCTTCAAAGCACCTATCTCCATGATTAATGGCAAGAAATTCAAGCCAGGTAAAGCTTATAAAGACAGCAAGCTTTGCAATATGCTGACCATGCGCGAACTCCATCGTCGTTTCCATGACTCTACGGGGATTACCTTCAGTGCTCTCTATCCTGGATGTGTGGCGACAACGGGGTTATTCCGCAATCATTTCCCTCTGTTTAGGTTCCTATTTCCGAAGTTCCAGCGCTTTATCACCGGCGGCTTTGTGACGGAAGAACTAGCTGGGACCCGAGTGGCTCAGGTTGTTTCTGATCCGCTATTCGGTAAGTCTGGCGTGTACTGGAGCTGGGGTAACAAGCAGAAAAAAGACCGCCCCTCCTTTGAGCAAGAGATGTCTAATGAATCTCTAGATGATGCTAAAGCACAGCGGCTTTGGGAATTAAGTGAAGGTCTAGTCGGACTATCTAGCCAAGATTCTTCAATGCCCCAAATGAGTACCTCTCGTTAATTCAGATATACGGCATCAAAACAAGAGCGCCGTGGGATTCCACGGCGCTCTTCAGATTTAAATCAAGCTAATTGCTTGGAGTGTAAGGCCTACAATTTCACTCAACCCAGGACAACCGAGCTGAGAAATACAGCACCCATACCGCTCAGAACAAACCCGGCAAATCGCAGATTCAACAGACCTTGGCTCTGATTCTTTTTCTGAAGGGCTCTGCCAATGGCCCAGGCAGCCAAACTAATTGCTAGCTGGATGGAGACAAACCCTAGCAGATAGGAAATGGTAGGCGTCATCTCAGCGCCAACGATGGCTTCACCATAGGCATAGCCATGAAACATACCGGAAACGGCCCCCAACAGCGATATCAGCCAGACATTCGTTTGTAATCCTCGGGCTAAAATCAGGCCAAATGCCAGGACTGAAGCCGAAATAAAGGCTTCAGGAGCCGGTAAGTCTAGGGCCTGTAAATGGATGCCTGTTCCTGCTAGGGACCCCAACACAAACAAAATCGGCACCATCGCTCCTTTGCGCATCAGGGCTGCGACGAGTCCGGCGGCAATCACAAAGGCCAGATGATCAATCCCAATCACGGGGTGTCCCATCCCAGACATAAACCCTTCAAAAGCGTTGGCAGGTAGACGCCCATCCAAAGGATGATGGGCTAGGGCAGGGGATGAACAGGTTAATAAAGTGATAATCCCTAAAGTAATGCCAAGTCCTAGCCGTCGGCTGGGCATAGTGCTGCGGGATAGGGTGGAAATGGTCATCGATTGGCTTTCCTCAGGTAGATGATGCAAATTCAATTAGGAACAGGGTTCACTTTTACAATCCAGCAGTTGGGTCATTTGAGCCTCCAGCTCACCAGCAGCAATGACCCCTGACTCAACAGCCACTTTTTCTAGGGCGGTTAACCAACAGTGATAATAGTCCCATTCTGGGTCATCTAGGGAATGGGTGGTTTCCCACTCATTGATGGTTTCGATCAGGGTCTGACGAAAGGCTTCCCATTCAAAATGGCCTTGCTTTGATAGGGCAATAGCAACCCCAAAGGCCATTTTCTCCCAATCTCGATCAAAATGCAGGTGACCGTCTTGGCGTGGAGGCGATTCTTCCGGAGACCCCATCAAACTCGTCGCTGCGAAGTGCTCAAATTGAGTAAACATGACCGTCATCCTCCCACTAGACTTGCACGGTGGCAACACCCATCATTGCTTCTGGGGTCAGTAAATCAGCTAGTTGAGCTTCACTGAGGCCCTCAGTTCCCGCTGGACGCATGGGCAGCACCCACCAGCGAATTTGGGCACTGCTGTCCCAGACTCGCACTTCTACAGAATCGTCCAAGGTGACGCCGAACTCTTTGAGGACGACACGAGGTTCCCTCACCACCCGTGCCCGAAAGGTCGGATCTTTAAACCAGTAGGGAGGCAAACCGAGGGTGGGCCAGGGATAACAAGAACATAAGGTACAAACAATGACGTTATGTACTTCAGGGGTGTTCTCGACAATTCGCATATGCTCCCCTTCCGCTCCAGACATCCCTGCGGGAAAGTCCAGTTCTTGACAGGCGGCATTACAGTCTGCCAAGAGCCGCTGCTTGAATTCCAGATCGACCCAGGCTTTGGCGACCAATTTGGCTCCGTTAAACGGTCCCATTTCCGTGTCAAAATAGCCCAGAATTTGATCGACTGTCTTGCCCGTAATAATCCCTTTTTCGATCAACAACGACTCCAGGGCTTTGACCTTAGCAGCACTGTAGGTTTCACGATCAGCGCCATATTTAAATCCAGGATAGTTACTCGGCATAATCTAGGCGGCGTCCAAATAAACTTCAAAAATGTCGTTGTAATAAACCGACTTCGGCTCTGTTAGGGATTCAGGCCAAATATCTTCGGGCTGGAACAGCAAGCTGTACACAGGCATGGGTGTACCAATCCCATCTTCCGTAGGGAAGAAGTAGGTGAAGGCTCCTTCGTAAACCAGAACCACAACCGCTTCTCTGTCTCGCAACTGCCCCGGCAAACGACTATGGGCACCGGGGTGAACGTTTTTGACTTTGACCCGATCTCCCACCTTAAATTTGGGAGGAGCTGGGGCAGGTCGCATCGGCGAGTCCCCTTCTCGCAAATACTTTTCTACTTGGGTGTCGATCCCAGCTTTGCCACCCTTGGGTAGGGGAGCGGCTGCTTTGGCACTATCTTCTAAGAACTCTGCGGTGCGGGTATCTAGTTCTTCCTGGGTAATGTAGCCTTCTTCCACAAAGAAGCCAGAAATGCCCCCCAGCCATTTTTCGTAATACCGCAACCGAAAATACTCAAAGGGATGCATGGCTTCGGCCCCTTGGCGCAGGTGCCCCCAAGTCCAGAAGCTCTTGAATTGGGTGGGAACCTTGGCAATCTCATATTTCGGGATGGAGGTATTGAGATGATTGCTGAGGGCCATCATAGCGGTATGGATACCAAAGATGCGCTTTTCCCAGGGTTCAACAAATACCTGTTTTTCGACGTTAACGGGATCTAGTCCTTCTAGACCCCCAAGATTATGCTGTAGTTTCATGCGGTTACCTCTGCCATCAATGGGCGGGAAGCCAAGCAAGTCTGAAAACCCTGACGCAGCTCTGCTTCCTCTAAGTTTCTGCCAATAAAAACCAGTTCATTGCGGCGGGTTTCACCGGGACGCCAGGGTTTACCGGGTCTGCCGTCCAAGGTCATATGCACCCCTTGAAAGACAAACCGACGATCGGCTTCATCCATATCCAAAATGCCTTTCATGCGGAACAGGTCTGGACCCCGAGCTTGGACCAGCTGGTAAAGCCACCGATTAAGCTTGACGCTGTCCACGGTCCCCGTCTCGGTAATGGCGACGGAAGAAACGGTTTGATCATGTTCATGGGCATCTTCGTCTAAAAACTCTGGATCGATGCTGAGGGCATGGCTGAGGTTAAAGGCTTGGACTCCTAGGAGCTGGTTCAGATCAATATTGCAGTTGGTGGTGGGATGTAGGGTTGCGATCGCATTCATGCTGCGCACCCGTTGGGTCAGAGTGGTCAGCACTTCTGGCGGCACCAAATCCTGCTTATTCAGCAAAATTACGTCAGCAAAGGCGATTTGCTCTTGGGCTTCATTACTCTCCCAGTGGTCCCAAATATGCTTGGCATCCACCACCGTCACCACTGCATCCAGCTGAGTTTGCCGCAGCATCACTTCATCCATAAAAAAGGACTGAATCACGGGGGCCGGATCGGCAAGGCCCGTGGTTTCAATCACCAAGTGGTCAAAGCGGTCTTGCCGCTGCATGAGGTTACCAATAATCCGAATTAAGTCTCCTCGAACCGTGCAGCAAATGCAGCCATTGTTCATTTCAAAGACTTCTTCATCGGCGTCGATCACTAGCTGATGGTCGATACCAACCTCACCAAATTCATTGACGATCACAGCGATGCGCTGGTTATGCTCTTCCGTCAGAATTCGATTGAGTAAGGTGGTCTTCCCGGCCCCTAAGTACCCTGTTAAAACAGTGACTGGAATCTTTTGGATCAATGCCATAGCCTCTCCTGAATTAACTCAACACCGTCATGACTCGAAACCCAATGGTCCGGTTTAAGCCCTGTTGGTCATATCCCGAACGGCTGGCCGAGCGGAGTCTCTCGGGAGGGTCTAGCCAACCACCTCCACGAATAGCTCGCACGGTTCCCTGAGCTAGGGCTTTATGGCGATAGTTTGGCTGCCAACAATCGGCACACCATTCCCAAACATTGCCATGCATATCGTGTAACCCCAAGGCATTAGGGGCAAAGCTCCCGACCTCTTGGGTTTGTCGCCGATAGTTCCCCGTTGTCTCACCGGCATAGGAATAGGTACTCACATAATCTGCCCATTCACTGGTGATCGTGGCTCCGGTGTTGAAGGGGGTTTGGGTTCCTGCTCGACAAGCCTGTTCCCACTGAGCTTCATTTGGCAATTGATAGGTCCGTCCGGTTTTATGACTGAGGCGCGTACAAAATTCAACGGCCTCTAGCCAAGAGATGCTTTCTACGGGACGGAGCGACCCCTGAAAATGAGCAGGGAATGGATCTAGCTCTCGCTCTACGGTTGGCAACGCCGCGACTGCAGCCCACTGCACTTGGGTAATGGGATATTTACTAATAAAAAAGGCAGGGACGGTGACGGCATGTCGAGGCCGTTCTTGAGCCAACGCCAGGTTTTCAGAACGGGAGGACCCCATCCAGGATTTACCCGATGAAATGGCTACCATTTCTAGGCTATGCCCGGATTTTAATTCTTCTAGAAAGTATTTATTTTTTAGCTTTTCAAGGCCAACTAACTGACCGTTTTTATTAAGACTTGGAAACTCATATTCAAAATGTTGTATATCAGCTAAAGACAAAGAATTAGGGTTAAAAAAACTGACACTTGTTAGCTTGTCTTGAATTGCAACTGCAAGGGCAATACTCCCTAATCCGGCAGTTTGCATAAATCTACGACGTTTTATCACCTAGCTGAACCTCAGGATATCGGGTCAGGATGTATCAAATGATTTGACTGGAATAGATTTGAATAGCAGGTTGTATCACTAGAAAAATAGTTTTTTTAGCCTACCTATAATACTCAAAGTATTATTTTTTACCTGCAGTGAATGTAATGGAATAAGTGCAAGGCATATGTATACCTTGATACAATGACTTGTAATATCATGAAATCAAAACACAAGGATAATCTTCTTTTTTATATCTCTGTTCTCAAAATAAAATTACCCAATCAGGCTGATGAATCGGTATTCATTTTTTGCATTTACTCTTGTTACAAATAGAGGATGGGGCACGGGTGCGAATCAACGTTGCTCAAATCTCTGGGGACTGGGATTTGAGGAATAATGGCTGTTAGGTGTTTCACTCAAACGCCGGACTATGGCGTGGATCAAAGGATGTTTATGAAAATTTTCCTATGCAGTATGGGGGTACTCCTTCTATCGGAATCAGTATTGGCTGCCCCTTGTAAAATTTCTGAAAGTGTCTATCGAGATACTGATGGCCAAGGTTTTGAATTGGTATTCGGGGCCGCACCCACGGGGAGTCCGCTACTGGCAACCGTAACGCTTCAGCATCCAAAGCAAGTCCCACTGTATCGATTTGACCTGACCCAAGCCAATGGCTATGGTTCCATCTCCTTGATGTGGCGGCAACAACCTAAGTCTGAACGCCATAGTTTTCGCCTGAACTTTTTCAGTCAAGCCTTTCAATCGGCGACACCAGGTGTTTTTGGACGAGAACCACAGGCTCCTAAATATGCCTTTATTACAGATTTGGCAAGTTTCGACTACTATCGACGCCGAGGTGCAATCTCAAATTCAACGGCGCCTTATCTCAAGGTCGTGCTGTGGGTTCATGATCGCTGTTTGAATAACAACTAGCCTAGGCATATTGGTAGATGATTCGCGCCTGCTGTACCGTCACCGTTTCGCCCTCTACAAAAGTTGCTCGATCTGTTTCGACCAGTCCATAATTCTCAAATTCAGCGAGTTCGAAGGGCGACAAGGGCCAGGGTGGCCCCTCACACTCTTGTTCATCAGGACGAATTCGGGTAACGACAAGCAGTTGTCCTGTTTTGGCTACGAGCAGTGCGATCGCACCCACGACTTGCTGACGTAAAGGGATGGGCAAGGCCTGAATATTTCGGCATTCATAGACCAAATCAAAAGCCTGGTTCCAGCTTGGGTCTAGATGAAAAAGATCGGCAACTTGATAGTCTACTGCTGAGTGAGGAAAACGCTGGTGGCACCATGCGATCGCAGTGGGTGATACATCAAACGCAGTCACCTGATAACCATGGGCTTGCAGCGCTTCAGCATCATTCCCCAAACCACAGCCAATCACCAGGGCTTTGCTATGGGCTGGCGGTTGGGGTTGCTCGGGTAACCACATTTGTAAATAAGGATGAGCCGTCGACTTGGCCCAAGGCACCTGATCCGCATTGCCATTCGCTTGAGCATATAGGGGTTCAAACCAAGCATAGGGCTGGTTTTGGGCTTGGGCTTCCGAGGCTAAAGATTTAACCCGATTTTGCACAGAGGGGGGCTGTTCTTCAAACATATTCTTTTAGGGTTTCTTCTCAAGTATTACAGGGCAGACTAGTAGAACTGATCGAATAAACCAGCTTTGGGAGCAGGTATGGTGAATTCAGAGCATGTGCAAATCCTGGAAAAAGGGACTGAAGCCTGGAATCAATGGCGGAAGGACAACCCAACAGTGAGTCCAGACTTACAAGGGGCCAATCTGAGTGGGAAAGACTGCTGCGAGATTAACCTCAGTGGGGCCAATCTAAACCAAGCCAACCTGAGCCGCACTTTCATCCGCTGGGCTAATCTGAGCCAAGCTCAATTGATCGGCGCACAGCTAACGGGGACAGATTTAAGCGGCACCAATCTGGAACATGTGAACCTCAGCCAAGCCAATCTCCAGGGGGCAACAATGCGATGGGTAGACCTCTCCTTTGCCAATCTCACCCAAGCGAATCTCCAGGGAGCAACCCTAAGCGGTTCCAATCTCTGTCACTCCACCTTAACGGAGACTGATTTTAGACGGGCTGAATTTCGCTGGGCCGATATGCGAGGGGCCGACCTATTGGAAGCTGACTTAACCTGGGCCGATCTCCGGGGTGCCGATCTCAGATCTGCTGCCCTTGAATCTACTATTGCTATTTCTGCAGATTTTACCCAGGCCATTTTTACAGGGGCTTGTTTGCAGAACTGGGAAATCAGTATTGACACCAAACTCGATGATATTGAGTGCCTTCATATTTATCTGCAAGCAGACCAACAAGATCGTCAGCCACCGGAAGGGGACTTTACCGCCGATGTGTTCAGAAAGCTGGTGCAACCCAAGCTAGCAACTCTGGATTTAATCTTTATGGATGGTATTAACTGGCTGGCTTTTCTAACCGCCTTTCAATCGCTATGTACTAAATTTGAGCAGGATGAGATTGAAATTCGCGATGTTGAAAAAAAACATGGCGGAACTTATAGCATTCGCCTGAAGGTGGATAAGCATTCAGATCTGGAGAATATTGAAGCTTTTCTTAAACAGGCTTATGACCAACAACTCCTAACGACTAGCAAAGTTTAGACCCAGAACGCTACTAAGACTGTCGAAAAGCAAGCATATTCAAGCATCTATCCTATAGAGGCCAATGTGTTCAGGAATATGGGTTGCTTTTTGTCCCCACGCGAATAATGCTGATATTGATGCTACAACCGTACTTTTCTTTGATCAATATCGATTGGCATAAATTATCCGTGAATAGTAGAGGGGATAACTATGGGCGCATGGGGATATGGCAACTTTGAAAATGACGATGCAATGGATTGGGTCGCCGACCTAGAGGGCTATTCGGACGATGGCATGATTATCGATACACTCAACACGATTATTGACCAAGCTGATGACTATCCCGAAGCCCCAGATTGCTCGGGTGCTGTTGCAGCAGCAGAGGCCATTGCGGCGCTCCTAGGGGAACCCCACGAAGATTGCCCGGATGAAATTGATGTGTGGGCTGAGGAGCGAACCTCTCCTTCAGCTACATTGGTGGCTAAGGCAAGGCAAGCGGTGGAAGTCATTATGTCTAACTCTGAACTCAAGGATTTATGGCAAGAATCAGAAGACTTTGAGGCTTGGCAATCGAGTTTGGAAGATTTACTAACTCGACTGCCCTATTAATAAAGTCACAATCTAAAACAGTAAAAACATCCGTAAATGAAACAGGAAGGCACCACAGATACTCGTGGCCACCCTCCTGTTTCAGTAATAGAAGGCTACGTTGGTAATTTACGCTTAACTTAATGAGCTATTAGGTTAGAGTTCATTTGAATAAACACCAAAGCCATTATGATTGCGAGCGCTACTAGCAACAGTGCTCTCCTTTCTTGAACAGACAGTTTTTCACAAGGGTCAATAGGTGGTGGAGGGACAGGAATCGTTCTGTGCCTCCCAGTTCGCGGAGGATCTGGGCGCACAAAAGGCTGTACTTCATGAGTAAGCCGATTGGTAGAGGATGCTGATGGTGTTCTCCCCCGATGGGGGGGCCGGATTCTGGAGGGACGACGGGCTGGACGACTCATCGGCGACCAATCCTTCTAACATCGCCATCAAAGGTGGGTATTGATAAGACAAAAGGATCGGTTGAGTAGGTCAGGGCTTGTTCCTCTAGAATTCCAATCGCAATTTCTTCACCCATTCGCAAACTGTCGTAGTAGTCGGTGAAATAATGGACCCCCGCCATATCTCTACCAATAGAGATATTGGCTGCAAGCTTATTCAGCTCACCTTCAAGAGTTAGAAAGTCATTTATGTTCCTATCTGGAACCAAATTGCCTACAGGAACACCTCCCCCTACACCAGGGCCAGGTAGATTAGGTGCACGAAAAACGATTGGATTATCTCCATTTGCCAAACGTTTAAATGAAATATTTGGACCTGATTCTGCAAGTACTGCACTCGTATCAAAGAATGCTTTGAGAATAGTCACACAAGCCCCAGCCACAGTTGCATGACCCGCTCCATAGGCGGGGTGCATTGGAGAACCTTCTGGGAATGCCATGGGTAAGAAATAACTACCACCATTCCCAGGCTGGGCGGCAGCTGCATTTAGAGCCTCAATTACATTTAATGTGCCACCACCATTGTTTTCCAATATGTTTCTATAACCTCCCATACTTGAACTCAAAGCTGGTGGGACTAGATTGGCAGGCACGCCATTGTTAGCTCGCAATCGTTCTAGTTCAATACGAGCCGCTAACGCTTCAGGTCTCAGACGAATATGGTTATTGAATTTCTGGAAACGTACAGCCTTTAATGCGCGAGTAGCCACTTCAGTCACAAGGTTCAGAATATGAGGTCCACCATAGAGTGCAAAACCACCTGCATTACGCCGAGTTGCGGCATTACCTGCAGCTTGTCCTCCACCAGACAAATGATCAAAACTAGGATCAAAGGGAGTTCCCATTTCTAGCAAAATGATGCAGGCATTAAGATAAGCTTCGTAAAGCGCATCGTAATGAACGTAAGTTGCTAAATCTCTAGGAGTTGAGATAAAGCGACGTGGTGGGCGATTCGGTTGAAGAACAGGATTCCCATTCGTGGGACCATAGGTTTCTCTTGGAGGACGAATACCTCGCTGTGCCTGAACGTATTCAGGCATATTTTGCATATAATCTCTGCCTGGTTCTGCAATAGGCACTTTTTGATTGATTTGTAGAGCACCATAGGTAATTAGCCCCTCATCAACACTGCCTCCGCCAACACCGTTAGGATCTCGATTAAGGTCAGTATTACCAATCAGTAGAAACTGCGACAAATAGGGACCGACTCCTACTCCTGGAGATGAACCTCGAAATACAGTTTGTGCGTCCAGTTGGCCAGTACCACTGACTAGACGGGGGCGTCCAGTTTGGTTGCCAATGTAATCGAGAGCATTGAGGCGCACTATCGATTGATTAATAGAAGTATTAGCTCCTCCAGCTTCAAAATCATTGAAAGGTTGGTCACGGAGAATAGCTAATTCATACACCTCTGCCATTTCCAGAACCAGCTCTGGATTAGGATTGCCACAGCCATCTAATAAGGGTGGGGCTGGTGGCATGGTTACGGCTTGGGCATCAGGTCCTTCTAAGTCAAAAACAACCCCAGCCGTTGGGGCCTCCCATTGTCTAAAGTTATTGGGTAGAGGTGGTGGAGGTACAATCGGTTGTACTACCCCGGCAACAACCTCATATAAGGCACCATGCCGAACTGGCGTAGAAAAAGGATCGATAAAGCCGTCATCTATGGCTCGGCGGAATTCAACGAAATCATTGGGATCGGCTAGTAATCCGGTGTCGGGATGGTGGGGAAGTCCTTTTGTGAAGGACATAAAATATTGTGCGCCAGCATATCGTTGTTCATCGCCGTTGGCCTGATGGTCAGGATGATTTCGACTTCTAGCTAGCTCTGCGGCTTCAACTCGAACTGCATAGGAATCTTGTCGACGATCTGTCATAGAAATCTTCCTTTGGTATCTGTAGAGTAGTCAGTTATGTACTTCTGGATAAGCTGTCAGGTATTGACTGAAAAATTATGCGATTTTAGTAAAACATCACATTTGAGAAAGTGGTTTTAGAGTTTGCCCTTACTGATAAGCACTAGGGAATAAATATCGTTAGCTCACCCTATTGATGTGATATTCAGCTACACGGTGGCTGTTAGGCCTAGCTGCTTCATCAACGAATAAGAGAGATAGAAGTATCTTTGAATCATTGGTTCTCTATAGTGTTGAGATTATGTGCGATAGGGCGTGAGAGATAGTGTTGAACTTTTTGTTAAGTTCCAATTTCTATCATTCCTGTGAAAAACTGTTTAGGATTTAATTATGGTTAGGTAAAAGTCAAAAATTTATGTTTTTGTTGTATTTATTTCATGACCGTTTATTCATTGATTTGTTTCTGCATCGTTAAACAAAAATAAGTACTGAAGGTGTTGACAAAAAATTGCTTGCATAATGACAGCTAGGCAGATTACGGCCTGAGCTATATTCTGGGAGCGAATTTGTGCCAATCGAAATAGGTCCGCTTGTTGGGGCGATCACAAAAATTGCCACACCTATTGCAGTCACTAAACTGCAACGGAATGAGGCCGTGATTAAACTGCTCAAGCAATTTGGTCTGGATCCTGAACACCCGCCTGCTGACTTTAGTGGTGTGTATGCCTATGCTCTAGTGGAATATTGTGTGGGCAAGCCTCCGCTGATGTTGGAGTTATTGCGGCAGGACGAAATTCGCCAGATTTTCAGGGAGTCATTTGAGCAAGATAATCCGAATATTCTGCTAGCTGAAGGGGAGCGTTATGTTCATGACTTTGCCTTAGGAGATGAGATTAGGGCTAAGGAAATTGACTACCCGCTTGAATTTGCACGTTTCAGTGCCATTTTTTTAGAAGTTGTCAATCGGACGAAAAAGCCTGCAGAGGTCAGACGCGATCAGAATATTGCCAATCTTCGTGATGGGTTAGATTTTGTCCAAGAACGACTTAATCGATTACCAACAGTAGAAGCGATGCGAGCAGAGATGGCTCGCTTGGTTCCTCAAGCTGAACTGATGCTGCCAGGTGATAGCTCTGGGTGTAAAGAGAGTTGCCGAGCATATAGTCTGGCTCAGCAAATGCGCGGGTGGTTTGAGACGTTGGACTATGAGTTTGAGTCTTATGAGGCTTGGGAGGCAAACTACTTTGAGTGGATTATTACTTATCGGGTGAGTCGGCGGCGGTTTAACCGTGTGCTGGTGAGAGGTGTGGATGGCGAGGGTGGCGTTGCAGATATTGAAGCTCTAGCGCAGTCGGTAAAAGGCCAACGTACTGATGAAGGATGGTTGGTGAGTAGTCGCCGATTGAGTCAGGCAGCAAAGGATTTGGTGGCCCAAACTGAGAATGAGTGTTTGGAGTGTTATACCTTTGATGAATTGTTGGATCAGGATGCAGATTTTAGTGGCTATTTGACTTGGCTGGAATCGGAGATTCTGAGCCGGAAGATTGATGAACAATATGTACCCCTAGCCTGCACGAAAGAAGAATTTAGTCCTCAAACTCAGCAACGAATTGCGTTAAGTCGATATGGCGAAGGAAATGGTTGGATTGATGGCTATGTGGATGTGTGGTTGGATGACCCTGCCAAAGAACATATTTCTGTATTGGGAGAGTTTGGAACAGGAAAGACTTGGTTTACGCTGCACTATGCCTGGAAGGCTTTGCAAGACTATCGCGAAGCACAGCAACGAGGAACTGAGCGGCCTCGATTGCCTTTGGTGATTCCGCTGCGGGACTATGCCAAGGCTGTGAGTGTAGAGTCGCTGTTTTCGGAGTTTTTCTTTCGCAAGCATGAGATCCCGATTCCGGGATATTCGGCTTTTGAGCAGCTTAATCGAATGGGGAAGCTGCTGCTGATCTTTGATGGCTTTGATGAGATGGCGGCGCGGGTGGATCGGCAGCAGATGATCAATAACTTTTGGGAGCTAGCCAAGGTCGTGGTGCCAGGGTCAAAGGCTATTCTGACCTGTCGGACAGAACATTTCCCGGAAGCCAAGGAAGGGCGAGATTTACTGAATGCTGAGTTAAAGGCTTCGACCGCTGCCCTAACAGGTGAACCGCCTCAATTTGAAGTGCTGGAGCTGGAAAAGTTTAATGAGGAGCAAATCCGGCAAGTGCTGTCCTTTCGAGCGGATGAGGAATCGGTGCAGCAAATTATGGGCTATCCCCAGCTTTTAGATTTGGCCTGTCGCCCTGTGATGACGGAGTTGATTTTGGATGCGTTGCCGGAGATTACTGCTGGCAAACCAATCGACTTAGCTCGGGTGTATCTGTATGCTGTGCGGCGGAAGATGGAGCGGGATATTAAGGCAGAGCGGACCTTTACCTCCTTGGCGGATAAGCTCTATTTTCTGTGTGAGCTGTCTTGGGAAATGATCTTGTCGGATCAGATGCGACTGAACTATAAGCTTTTCCCAGAAAGGATTCGGAAACTATTTGGCCCGGTGGTACAGGAACAAACGGATCTGGACCATTGGCACTACGACATGATGGGGCAGTCGATGCTAATTCGGGATGCAGAGGGAAATTACAGCCCTGCCCATCGGTCACTGCTAGAGTTTTTTGTCGCCTACAAGTTGGTGGCCTTGTTGGGGGTTTTGGCTCCTGATTTTATTGAAATTGCTCAGGAGCAACCCCATGTCGATCAAGCGTTACTTCCACAGGAATATGGCTGGTGGGATTATTGCCAGCGACAAGTGGATGAGCAAGGTACTATCCAAAAGATTGCTCCTTTACTTCGGTTTAGATCTGGAGATAGGGAGAGTCTTCAGCCATTGCTAGTGCCTGCCCAATTGGCTAAGGCGATTTTAGATTTGGCTGTTCCAATGCTTGATTCAGCCCTAATGGTGGAACGGTTGCTTCCCCAAATTCAAGCTACTCGGGGACAAACTCAGGAGCAGGCAGGGTATTGGGGTGGTAACCTAACGCAGCTTTTGGTTGATAACAATCCTTGGGCGTTGGAAACCCATGATTTGAGCAACACCCATTTACAAGGGATTGATTTTGCAAATGTCAGCTTGCTACGAGTGAATTTAGCCAGAGCTAGCTTGGCAGAAGCCCATTTAAATAAAGTTCTAGGGACCATTTATACCATTGCTGTTAGCCCTGATGGTCAACTGTGGGCTATCGGAGAGGGCAACGGCAGACTGCAGATGTGGGATGCCAGTACCGGACGAGTGTTGTGGATTCGACAAGAACATTCTGCAGCAATTCAGTCGGTGGCCTTTAGCCCCGATGGCCAGCGGATTGTCAGTGGCAGTAAGGACCAAACCCTCCAACTCTGGGATGCCCAGGGCAACCCCATCGGCCAACCCTGGACAGGCCATACAGCTGGGGTCTTGTCGGTGGCCTTTAGCCCCGATGGCCAGCGGATTGTCAGTGGCAGTAATGACCAAACCCTCCGACTCTGGGATGCCCAGGGCAACCCCATCGGCCAACCCTGGACAGGCCATACAGCTGGGGTCTGGTCGGTGGCCTTTAGCCCCGATGGCCAGCGGATTGTCAGTGGCAGTAATGACCAAACCCTCCGACTCTGGGATGCCCAGGGCAACCCCATCGGCCAACCCTGGACAGGCCATACAGCTGGGGTCTTGTCGGTGGCCTTTAGCCCCGATGGCCAGCGGATTGTCAGTGGCAGTTATGACCAAACCCTCCGACTCTGGGATGCCCAGGGCAACCCCATCGGCCAACCCTGGACAGGCCATACAGATTGGGTCTGGTCGGTGGCCTTTAGCCCCGATGGCCAGCGGATTGTCAGTGGCAGTAATGACCAAACCCTCCGACTCTGGGATGCCCAGGGCAACCCCATCGGCGAACCCTGGACAGGCCATACAGCTGGAGTCTTATCGGTGGCCTTTAGCCCCGATGGCCAGCGGATTGTCAGTGGCAGTAATGACCAAACCCTCCGACTCTGGGATGCCCAGGGCAACCCCATCGGCCAACCCTGGACAGGCCATACAGCTGGGGTCTGGTCGGTGGCCTTTAGCCCCGATGGCCAGCGGATTGTCAGTGGCAGTAATGACCAAACCCTCCGACTCTGGGATGCCCAGGGCAACCCCATCGGCCAACCCTGGACAGGCCATACAGCTGGGGTCTTGTCGGTGGCCTTTAGCCCCGATGGCCAGCGGATTGTCAGTGGCAGTGATGACCAAACCCTCCGACTCTGGGATGCCCAGGGCAACCCCATCGGCCAACCCTGGACAGGCCATACAGATTGGGTCTGGTCGGTGGCCTTTAGCCCCGATGGCCAGCGGATTGTCAGTGGCAGTGATGACCAAACCCTCCGACTCTGGGATGCCCAGGGCAACCCCATCGGCCAACCCTGGACAGGCCATACAGCTGGGGTCTTGTCGGTGGCCTTTAGCCCCGATGGCCAGCGGATTGTCAGTGGCAGTGATGACCAAACCCTCCGACTCTGGGATGCCCAGGGCAACCCCATCGGCGGACCCTGGACAGGCCATACAGCTCAGGTCTGGTCGGTGGCCTTTAGCCCCGATGGCCAGCGGATTGTCAGTGGCAGTGATGACCAAACCCTCCGGCTCTGGGATGCCCAGGGCAACCCCATCGGCCAACCCTGGACAGGCCATACAGCTCAGGTCTGGTCGGTGGCCTTTAGCCCCGATGGCCAGCGGATTGTCAGTGGCAGTGATGACCAAACCCTCCGGCTCTGGGATGCCCAGGGCAACCCCATCGGCCAACCCTGGACAGGCCATACAGCTGGGGTCTTGTCGGTGGCCTTTAGCCCCGATGGCCAGCGGATTGTCAGTGGCAGTGATGACCAAACCCTCCGACTCTGGGAGGTCGATACGGGCAAATGTTTAGCAGTCGTTCAAACAGGTTTATGTGGTGATATGAACTTTAGTGGCGCTCTGGGTTTAACAGAAGCCCAAAAGATGGCCTTGAAAGCGATGGGGGCTTACTGTAACGAATAGTAGTCCCCGCACCTTTGCCAATGGATATGCTTCAGTTAACAACCACCAGTATTCTGCTCACCCCTAGCTCTCTACAATCTCAACGGCGGAAGTCAGTTCCTTAAGCTCATCTGCCGATAGATCAGACACGATCGCATAGTGAAACTCACCATCACTCCAAAACACCCCACCCGGTCCATCTTGAATCGCTAGGTAAAGCTTCTCTGGCGTTAACTGGGGCAGTTCTGGTTTCTGGGAACGGGCAATTTGGTAAAACGATACCTGGCCATGTTGCTCCGTATCGTACATGATACGGACTCCCTTGGCCTTACCGAAGGTACAAACACTTCCCCCCAATAATTTAGAACTCATTTGGGAAAGAATCGGCATTGCCGAGGGCATGGGAGCCTGCGCTCTCAGTAGGGTCGCCAGCTCCATTGGTTGATTGCTGGGAATATCCACCGCCTTCAGCCCTTTTTTCAAGGACTTACGATGATCCACCAAGATTTGTTCTACCCCATGCCAGTTCTGATTGACGAACGTATCGGTGGTGGTAATGACAACATTCCTGGGAGTCGCCTGGTGCGTCGTGGGTGGCAGGGTTGCCATCAGATTTTTCTGCTCAGCTAACTCCTGCTGAACCTGAGCCAATTGGTGCTGAAAATGAACCGTCTGCACACCCAGAGCCACCGTGGTGACTGCCGCAATACTTCCAAAGATTTTGGCCCAAGGGCGGGGGGCTTTTGGACTCGCTGTTCGCTGGGCAGGCGTCATAGGTTTGGTCTGGACCGCCGACTGCATCATCTGGTCCCGAGCCGAGGGTTGGGGCTGGGCTTCAGCCAGAGCAAAGGGCAATAGATCCAAGGTTTCTTGTAGCCCTGCCACCTCTTCCCACAAGGTAGGATGCTCGACCGCTAACTGTTGAAACTCAGCCATCTCTTCCGAGTCAAGGTTGCCAATCACATAGCCAGCAGCGAGTTCTTCAAATCGGTTGTGAGGGATAGGATCGACCATCAGATTAAAGCTCCATTTGCGCTTGTAGAGACTGGCGAAGTTGAATCAGTCCCTTCCTCGCCCAGGTTTTGACCGTGCCTAATGGCTTGTCCAATTGCTCAGCAATTTGAGACTGACTGTATCCCCCGAAATAGCTGAGTTCTAATACTTGTCGATACTCACTGGGCAGTTCTGTTAAAGCCTGCTGGAGGACTTGGCGCTTTTCCGACTGACTGGCATGGTCCAAGGGGGTGAGAGAAGGCTTGGGCGACAAACTTTCCTGCCACTGGGACAAAATGCGACGACGATTCCCCTTCATCCGCAGTCGATCGATGGCTCGCGACCGAGTGACTGTAGCCAAAAAGCTCGATAGGGAGCCTCGACTGGGATTAAACGTACAGCGTTCCCACAGGCCCAGAAAGATCTCTTGCATTAAGTCTTCCGCTTCTGGGGAATTGCCCAAAATTTTATAGGCCAGGGTATAGACCAAACTGGAATAGTGATCGAACAGATAGCCTAGAGCATCTAACTCCTGGCGCTTAATTGCCGCAACAAGTTCAACGGCATCTGCATAGTTAGCAGGAGGAACAGGGCGATTCTCCTCGGAGGATGGGTTGGGTTGAGGAACTTTCAAAAGCATTTGCCCACAGCAGGGTTGCACTCATTCTATATACGAGTCAGGTTTGCGATCGGATGTCGGTATCGCCAATTATTTTTTGACCACATCCAATTAACTCACTGGCTCGTACTGAAAGTAAGCCCAAAAAAAAGGGGGCATGGTTGCCCCCTAACATCACTTTATTTCTAGGACCCAGATTATCATGGCAATTCATGCAAAGCTAACCGGATGTCTTCAAGCCATAACTTCTCCGGCTGTAGCAAGTGATGATGCTTAGGGTTATAGATGGTCTCTTCTCCTCTCCCTCATATTGTGGTTATTGGCGCTGGTTTTGGCGGCCTGCAAACGGCGGTTTCCCTGGGAGGAGCAACTGCTCGGGTCACTTTAATTGACCGGAATAATTACCACACCTTTGTGCCGCTACTCTATCAAGTGGCAACGGCAACCTTGGAGCCGGAGTGGATTGCATTGCCCATTCACAAACTGCTGCGTCGATATAAAAATGTTCAGTTTGTTCAGGGCAATGTTGAGACGGTTGACTTAACCGCTCGGCAAGTGCGAACCAAGCAACTGACATTGCAATATGACTATCTGGTGCTGGCTACAGGGAGTCAAACCCATTTCCAGGGGGTGCCGGGGGCAAAGGAACATGCTTTTCCATTACGGAGTTTGGAAGATGCGATCGCACTCAAGCATCATCTCTTACAGTGCATTGAACGAGCCGCCCAAACCTCAGATCCAGCCGAACGACGTCAGTACCTCACGATCACGATTGTGGGAGGTGGGGCCACAGGCGTTGAAATGGCGGGAGCCTTAGTGGAACTCTGCCATCAGTCTTGGCCCAAAGACTATCCCTGGCTTCGGGATGATCCAGTCCAACTGCTTTTGGTGCAGTCAGGCCCGGAACTCCTCCCTGAATTTCCTCATCCATTGCGAACTTACACCTATAAAAAGCTCGCTACTTTAGGTGTAAACATTCAGGTGCAGACCAAAGTCGCATCTGTTCATACCACCCATCTAGACCTGGAGAGTGGTGCCTTTATTCCCTGTGCGACCACCCTTTGGACCGCTGGGGTGAAAGCAGTCCACCCTCCCACAGAAACGCTACCCCTGGAGAATCGGGATAAAATCTCGGTTCTGCCTACCTTACAACTGCAGCAGTATCCCGAGGTCTATGCCCTCGGTGATACCGCCCAAGTTCCCGGTCAGACTTTAGCAGGCGTTGCACCCGAAGCCTTACAGCAGGGTGTGTGTACCGCCCGAAATCTGCGCCGTCAACTCAAAGGTCGCTCTCCCCAGCCCTTTCGATATCTCAATAAAGGCCGATTGGCGATCATTGGCTGCTTTTCTGGAGTAGGCAAGATTGGCCCCTTCCCCATTCGGGGTTTTCTGGGTTGGTTTCTCTGGTTAGCCGTCCACCTGGTCTATACCCCTGGCTATCGCAATCGCCTCATGATCTTGATGACCTGGCTGCAATCCTTTAGCACCCGAGATAAATTAGCGCGGCAATTATTGACAAAGTCTCATGCTAAATCTCCCGTCCAATTTAAGAGGTAGAGACGTTTTATGGTCCTTCGCGTCCTGTCCCCAGCCCCACATAGAGTTCTGCTAGATCAAGAACTCAGAACATCAACAGCTTTGGCCCCAGCCAGGCTGCTCTACCCAATCAATATCTTTTGCTTTTAACCATCATTTAGAGGATCACCATGACCCCAACTTCTACGGATTCCAATCTCTCTATGCAACAGTTTGCCTTATTGCTGTTACGCCTAGTGGTGGTATCGATCTTCCTCTACCACGGATTTCCCAAAGCAATTAACTGGGCCATGGCAGGCGAGAAATTTATTGGCTTTGGCTTACCCGGATTTTTAGGTCCGATTACAGGCATTGTGGAAGTGATTGCCAGTGTTCTGATTCTGATTGGGATTCAGAACTTCTGGGCCAACTGGGTGTTGGTGGCAATTATGGCAGGTGAGATCGCAACGGTTCAATTCCCCAAAGCCTTCAGCGAAGGTGCTTATATCGCCGGTCTAGAACGAGACTTAATGATTTTGGTAGCCTGTGCCGTATCCGCCGCCTTTGGCCCCGGTGCCTTTGCCCTCAAGCAGCGCTAAAACCCTACCCCATTAGAATTGGGTCCCTGTCCCTTTCTCCACTGGGAAATTAGCCCTACGCCAAGCTTTGATATCTCCCTCCAGATGGTAGATCTGAGCAAAGCCTGCTTTTAGGAGCGCTGTTTCCGCAATCTGAGCACGAAATCCTCGCTCGCAGTAGATAACAACATCTTGTTCAGCAAAAGTCTGCAGATCTTTAATCCGTGTGGGTACATCCTGGAAATAAATCTGAATAGCCCCTGGGATATGCCCTGCCTCATATTCTTCGACCGTACGCACATCCAAAATAACGGGAGGATTACCTGCTTTAATTTGTGTCAACAGTTGGGTTGGGGTGATCAGTTCATGGGCATCCCAACTCGGGGCACAGGCGGTTGTCCCCAGTATCACAACGATAGCGGGTACGACTCCACGAATGATGATCGAATCTCGGCTTTGCATCCTTCAAGTTTGGGTAGATTAAATGAGCTTCAATAGTTCACTAGGGGTATGGATCAGTGCATCAGCACCTGCTTGTTCTAACTCCGCTAAACTGCCGTAGCCCCACAAAACCCCTAGACATCTGGTAAATCCTTGCCCCGCTGCCATATCACTAGCACGATCGCCAATCATCCACAGATCTGTATGCTCCTGCTCTTGAATATCACGTAATAGCTCAGCTTTATTGCGATCCAGTCCACAGCCCCAAACATCTATAAAATAGGGACGCAATGCAAAATAATCAATCACTGCTTGAGCAATATCTGTCGGTTTAGCCGTCACAACATATAGGCGATGCCCTTGATTTGTCAGTTCCTTGAGCAGGTCTGGAATCCCAGGATATAAGATATTTTCGGTATAGCCGATGGTTCTATATCGTTCTCGATACAGAGCCACCGCTTGGCTAATGACTGCCTCATTTTCAGTATTCAGCAACTGAGCGAACGTCCTGCTTAGAGGAGGGCCAATATACTGCGTCAAATTATGGGGGGCTATGGTGGAAACCCTGAGATTTTCTAGGGCGTAGTTAATTGAGGTTGTGATGCCTTGAGCCGGGTCACTCAAGGTTCCATCCAAGTCAAATGCGAGTACGGTCATCGATAATATCTGTACTTCAATCTGGACTAACCTTTTGCCCGGCAACCCGTTTCATGGAAGCCTGCCCGTCTCTTGAATCGTTAGAACATCAAGGTGCAACAGGCTGCACTTTAACTTCTGAGGGAGCAAGCTTGATGGAGCTGAGGATGGATCGATTGGTTGCAGCCAATTCATTATAGAAATCTACTTTTTGGGTATAGGTTTCAAATTGCTGATTGAACTGCGAGATCCGAGACTGCAATTGTTGGGCTTGCCAGTTGAACTCCCCCACTTCAGCATTAAACCGCGATCGGGCCTGCTCGAAATCATTCACTAAACGATCATCTCCCCGACTCAGGGAGGCTTCAGCCTGCAGTTTCAAGTTACCCAGATTGGCCTTCATGCGCTCCAAATCTCGATAGCTAGCCTTTAAGTCATCTTCTGTGCGCTGAATATAGTCTTTTTCTTCTTGCAAATTGACTTCCAGACGATTCAATTCAGGTTCTAACTGATCAACCTGGGACTCAATTTCGGATAGGACACTGCGAGAGCGGTCTGAAAAAACCACTACTTGTTTGCGATCGCGAAAGTACTGCCGATAATATTTCTCCAATTCTGGATCGCCCAAGTTCGCTAAGCTCGTGCCCAAATGGGAATGTAGCTCATTGACATAAAGATCTTGATCACCCGTTTCATACTCTTTAAGCACCGCCAATAAATGTTCATCCTTCACCTGTTTTGCGGCCCGTTTCAATTGGGATGCCAGTTGCGATCGCTCTTTGTTACCCAGCTTTTGATAAGCCGCATGGAGCATCTCATGGGCCGCCACCATTTCCATCATTCCATCCAGCCGCGGATCGGTGACTGACTGGATGATGATCGAGCCTTCATAGCCGTTACTGGTAAAACATCCCAGCAGAATGGTTTTCTCCGTATTATGTCCTGCTTTTCTACAGAGCTTATGGAATATTTTCTTGGACTCAATTCTTGGCTCTTGTTTATAAAACAACTGCTGAGCCTTTGGCGTCATTGTCGTATCGATCGCCAACTTTTCAATCTTCGGTGAGGATGGCTTGTAGATTTTTGGCGCTAATTGAGCACAACTACTTAACCATCCACCCCCCACCACAATCCACAGGGAAACGGTGAAAATGGGGTGCCAGGATTTCTGCATCTGATATGGATCGGTGAGGAGTGTCTTAACTCAAGATAGACAAGTTTTTGGGCCAATATGACTCAAAAGTGATTTTGAGTCATCAGCACCAGGGGGCTATCCTCTCATCAGTGATATAGCTTTTCCCCCACTGCAAAGGTGCTGTTCCCTGCATCACTCTATAACGTGCTGAACATCACCGTTGTATTGAGGGAGGGATCACGGTGCCAAAGGGTGAAATTGAGGACTATAGCCATAACAAGCTTATTCACAACCGCAACGAACCAGGAGAAAAGCATGAAGCTAACTCACCGAGCCCTTTCTATCCTCTCGATTTCCTTTATGTCTCTCATGGCAGCTGCCCCTGTCTTCGCAGCTCCCGCCTATTTGGTGGGGCAATCTGGAAGTCGGATCAATGTTCGGTCCTCCCCTAGCACTTCAGCTTCTTCTCCTCACTACGGCATCGCGGGCGATCGCGTGCAAGTCATTGACGCAACCTATAGTGATGATGGCTACCACTGGTATTACGTTGAGTTTACCTCCGGTGCTCGCGGTTGGATCCGAGGCGATTTAGTGAATGTACAGGCTCCTATTGGTTTCAATGGCTTCTAGTCAGTCCGTTGTCACCCAACAATCCGATAGGGGATAGAAAAAGTTTCATAATTTTGCACCCATAAGCTACAAACACTGCACATTGGATAATGCGATGGTTTTCTGCCATCGCATTTTTATTGCAAACCCTGAAGATCTCTGTAGTCGTTATTAGTTTTGATTCTGTCCCCAGATTCCCTTTCAGATCCCTATCAGAAACGCCTCTTAGAAGCTCTAAGCTGCTACAGGATTAAAGTTCTTAGCTTGATTTAAACCCTACAAAGATCGTTGGCCAAGAGACCAACAACAACATGACTAAGTTTGCAGCCCAAAACAGAACCACAATGCGAAAGGCAGCCAATGGCAAAGAAGACAATGTTAACCGTCCAAATCCATCCACTAGTTGCCACAAGCGAAAAGCTGTATAGAAAAAGCCAATGGGGACCACAATACTGGGTACCAACTGTCGGCTCAAGAAACCTTCAGAGAATATTTGAATCACCAATGTCAATAAATATCCACCCCAGAATAACCGCGAGGCAGGTTGATTCCAAGCCTGAAGAAGCAGAATAATAGGCAACAAAATTCCAGCAACCCAGGCTAGCAGTAACCACCCTCTTAGAAATTGCAGTTGGCTGGTACTAAACCCAATTTCTGCCGTGAAGGGTAAGTATTGAGCTTTAACGCCAAAACCATAGCCAATCATTAGGATTGTCGTCAATAGGATAAAAAGAGCAATAATCAATCCATTTTTATTTATCATCTACTCTAAGATGTGAAAAGTACTTTTCTACAAATACAAGAAATTGATGCTGTTTACACACTATGGGAACATGTCATCTTCTTGAAAGAATATCTAAACTGCGCTCAAACCCATTAAATTGGCAGTGATTGAAGAACGTAAAACTAGAGAAATTATTTTTTACTTTCAAAATAAAAAATAATTCTTATAGCGCTTTCTTCAGACTTATTTATATAAATTGATTCCTAAATCCACAACAAATGATTATTATTCTACTGGAATAGAAATCAAAAAAGTCGGGTTGATTACTAGTAGTGATCAGCTAAAAAGACTAAAGAGAAGGGGGTAAGTATAAATTTATACTTACCCCCTTCTCTTTAGTCTTTTTAAAGAACTATTTGTGAGTCGTCATATAGACAATTTTTTTATTATTACTCACTAACCAAGTGGACGACAAGACAAAGTTCTTAAACTAAAATAGGCGCTATCGGCATCACAAACTGTGGATGTTTTAACAAGCACTGCAAATATTAGTCCTACGACAAATAAGCTTACAACTGTAACAATAATTGTCGTAATCGCCGACATATTGCCGTTTTCGATAGCAGCGTTATTTTTTGAACTAGCCATAATTAAAATCCCGTAATGATTAAGAGTAAATAGGGGTTTAACAAGTGAATTTTCAAAGCTTGCACTTGTCTATCTTTTTGCAAGAGCAACTTAACCATATAATCTGAGGTTAGAGGTTCGCGAACAAGTTGCACAAAAATTAATATTAATATTTGTAAAAGCGTATCTGTCGTTTCTGGACTCTATTCTGTGTATAGAGCTGATTCAAGGAGCAGATTTCTCTGCAACTCACTCCCTATCCGTCATCTCGTCAAAGCAAATTAAACTGCCTCCAGTCTTTGGTCACCAGACTAAATATGAGAGATCTCTACTCATACTCAGTCCTATAAGTGGATCCCAATATGCTTGCCCGGTTGAAGGGATGTTTGTGGCCCTATCTAGCAAAGCCCTCAGTCAAAACTCACCTAATATCCAGTATTTAAAAATATTTTGAAGTTTTTGTCCCTAGAATACTACTTAAAAAAACTACTCATTAAATAAAATAAGAAGAGATAACCTAATATTAATTTCATTAGTGTTTCCTAGGTCTTGCGGTGCAGGAGTACAGCACTGAGTATGAGAGGAAAGCCACTCGTTTTACCCGTGAGACTTGAAGGGCTTTAAGTAATCTGAACAGCTGGTTGGATACAGTTTCAACTTGAGAAAGCAGATAAGCTTTCTTGAAGCCGTTCCTATCATTGATGGTGCATAACCTCAATTCTTCAGGGATGACTCAGTATTACCATTACCTACAAGCCATTTTTGAGGCCAATCGCTATTTTATGGCAATGTTGATGGCTGAAAAAGATCATACGCCGCAGACACAGGAAACCTCTTACAGTTCTCTCAGCCCCATTGACTAAGAGAGAACTTCATATACTGAACCTAATCTAGAGCAACGACAGACGACAGAATGCCAGGACGTACACACCGTCTACCCAAAAATACTACCGAAAAATTCCACAGCTTCCTTAAGTGAAGTAATGAAGGTATCAATCTCTTCACGAGTGTTGTAGAAATAGAGACTCGCCCGCGCTGTAGACTGCACCTTAAGATGTCGATGCAAAGGCTGAGTGCAGTGATGTCCCGCCCGAATCGCTACGCCCGCTTGATCTAAGATCGTCGAGAGATCGTGGGGATGCACATCCCCTGCGGTAAATGACGCTAGTGCAGCTCGACCTGTCCCATCTGCTTGGGGTTGAGGACCATAGACTTGCACTTCAGGAACTTCGCGGAGCCGCTTGAATAGATAACCTGTCAGTTCCGCTTCATAGGCATGAATTTTATCCATACCCACTTGAGTCAAATAATCAACCGCTGCGCCTAGACCCACAGCTTCACCAATGGCAGGGGTACCCGCCTCAAACTTATGGGGTAAATCTGCATAGGTGGCATGGTCTAGGAACACATCAGCAATCATCTCGCCGCCCCCTAAGAAGGGAGGCATACTGCGTAGCAAATCGAGCTTGCCATAGAGAAAGCCGATACCCGTAGGGGCACACATTTTGTGGCCGGAAGCAACTAGCCAATCGCAGTCCATCTTTTGAACATCGATGGGCATATGAGGGACGCTCTGGCAGGCATCGATGAGGACTTTGGCACCGTATTGATGTGCGATCGCAATAATCTCTTCCACCGGATTCACGCAGCCCAAAGTATTAGATACATGCACCACACTCACCAGCTTTGTGCGATCATTTACCAGGGTTTTGAACTGCTCTAAGTCAAAAGCTTGATTTGCGTCTAGTTCCACAAACTTCAGCACCGCCCCCGTCTTCTGGGCTACCAACTGCCAGGGGATTAAATTGCTGTGGTGTTCCATCACCGACAGGATGACTTCATCCCCAGCTTTGAGGGTGCTCAATCCCCAGCTATAGGCCACCAGGTTAATGCCTTCGCTGGCATTGCGGGTATAGACAATCTCCTGGCGAGAAGCGGCATTTACAAAGGCTGCCACCTTATCCCGTGCCCCTTCATAGGAATCCGTTGCCCGACCGCTGAGGGTATGAACCCCGCGGTGGACATTGGCATTATCCTGTTCGTAATAAGCCTGTAACGCATCCAACACGGACGTCGGCTTCTGAGAGGTCGCCGCACTATCCAAATAGACCAACGGACTATCCTGAATTTGCTGATGCAAAATAGGAAAGTCAGGACGAACCTGAAGGGCTAGAGACTTTTCTTGGATGGCAATCATAGGTGCAGAATCACAAATCTAACGTATTTGGGACAATACAGCGTTCAGCAAAGTCTGGCGCTGTTCAGCAATGGGCAATTTTTCAATAATTTCCGCCGCAAACCCCTCGACCAGCAAATCGCAAGCGCTATTGCGGTCTAACCCCCGGCTTTGTAGATAAAAAACTTCTTCATCGTCCAGCTGACTCACCGTAGCCCCGTGGGCGCACTTGACATCGTCAGCAATAATTTCTAGCTGTGGCTTCGTGTCCACCCGTGCCTTGGCCGACAGCAACAAATTGCGGCTAAGCTGGCTCGCATTGGTCTGCTGGGCCAGTTTGGGCACAAACACTCGGCCATTAAATACCGCTCGGGCACGATTATCAACGATGCACTTATGCAACTGCTGGGCCGTACAGTGGGGACCTGTAAAGGATAGATCAGAATGGGTATCGGCGACCTGCTGATCCACCGCTAGGGTCAATCCATTTAAGGTGGTATCCGTCTGTTCCGCCGTAGGCACCACCACGGGGTTATGGCGAGACATCTGTCCCCCCAGACTCAGGCTCGTCAGGGCATAGCGACTATCACGATCCTGGGAAACCGCCGTTGTACCAATATGAAATGCTGTTTTAGCCTCTCGCTGAATCCGATGGTGATGGATCTGAGCATTTTGCCCCAAGCACACTTCCGTTACCGCGTTCGTGAAGTAGGACTCTGCCTTGACCGCCACATATTCTTCAATCAAGGTAGCAGCGCTATTCGCTTCAGCCACCACCAGCCCTCGAGGAGAGGTGATGATCGGAGTATCCCCTGTCGTCAAATACAAAAGATGAATGGGCGCTTCAACCATCTGATTTTTGGCAATGTGCAAGACCGCACCATCGGCAAAGCTAGCAGTATTCAGGGCCGTAAAGACTTCCGTCATTCCCGGCTGATGTCCTAGCTCAGCTAGACTATCGGCATTCGCTAAGGTGCTGACCCTCAGGCCCGCAGGCAAATTATCAACAGCAGATAAATCAGGGGCAAAAAAGCCATTGACAAAGACCAACCGCACGGGGGCATCTGCCAAGATAAAGGCGTCAATCTCTTCTAGGGATAGCGATGCGGCAGTTGGAGCTGCAAAAGAAGTTTTGTACAGGCCCGACAAATCCGTAAATCGCCAGTCCTCATCTCGATTACTGGGGAGTCCCCGTTCTTGAACAATACTGAGGGCGCTATCTCGCACCTCTGACAATCCGGTCAGGCTGGGCCGCTGGGCCAAAAGATGGTTTAAATAAGCTTGCCGATCCTGCACTGCTGACAAGCTAGGCGCAACAGCTTCTGGGTTTACTTCTACGGTCATTAGACTGCCACCTCCTCTTGCTTCACCCAGTCATAGCCTTTGGCTTCCAGCTCTTGGGCCAGTTCCTTGCCACCCGTAGTCAAGATTTTGCCTTCGGCCATCACATGGACAAAGTCGGGGACAATATAGTCCAGCAACCGCTGATAGTGGGTAATCATCAGGGTAGCGTTGTCGGGCTTGGCAAGCTGATTCACCCCATTGGCAACAATCTTGAGGGCATCAATATCTAAACCTGAATCTGTTTCATCCAGAATGGCTAAGGTGGGTTCTAAAAGGGCCATCTGCAAGATTTCATTGCGCTTCTTTTCCCCGCCAGAAAAGCCTTCATTCACACTGCGATCGAGGAAGGCCGGGTCCATTTTGACCACGTCTAAGCGTTCCCGCACCAAATCATCAAAATCAAAGGCGTCTAGCTCTTCTAGACCTTCATGCTGGCGCTTGGAATTGCAGGATACCCGTAGAAAGTCGAGGTTGCTCACTCCAGGAATTTCTAAGGGATATTGAAAGGCCAAAAACACACCTGAGCGGGACCGTTCTTCCGGCTCCAGCTCCAGCAGATTCTGTCCCTTGTAAATTACCTCACCTCCGGTAACCGTATAGGCGGGATGTCCAGCCAATACCTTAGAAAAGGTGCTTTTCCCAGAGCCGTTCGGCCCCATAATGGCATGGATTTCTCCCGCCTTAATTTCTAGATTCAACCCCTTCAGAATCGGAGTTCCACCCACATCTGCCGTCAAGTTACGGACGGACAGAATCACATCGCTATTGTCAATAATCACGCCTGAACCTCAAACTGCGTCTAATATTTAATGTCAGTGGGAAATCTTATCCCACACTTCCTTCTAACTTCAGGCTTAAAAGCCGATCGGCTTCTACGGCAAATTCCATCGGCAGTTGATTAAATACATCCTGACAGAAGCCGCTAATCATCATTGACACAGCATCTTCTACGGAAATACCCCGCTGGGCAAAGTAGAAGAGCTGGTCTTCCCCAATCTTGGAAGTGGAGGCTTCATGTTCCACCTTCGTTTGGTTGTTTTGCACCTGGATATAGGGGAAGGTATTGGCCTCAGCATCACTGCCAATCAGCATGGAATCACACTGGGAGTAATTGCGAGAACCATCGGCCTTCGGCCCCATTCGCACCAAACCGCGATAGCTATTTTGGGAGCGGCCGGCGGAAATTCCCTTGGAGATAATCGTGCTGCGGGTGTTTTTGCCCACGTGGATCATCTTGGTGCCTGTATCAGCCTGCTGCAGATTGTTGGTCAAGGCCACGGAGTAAAACTCACCGACGGAGTTATCCCCCACCAACACACAGCTGGGATATTTCCAGGTGATGGCCGATCCGGTCTCCACCTGGGTCCAAGAAATCTTGGAGTTCTTACCGGCACAGAGCCCCCGCTTGGTCACAAAGTTATAAATCCCCCCCTTGCCATTTTCATCCCCCGCAAACCAGTTCTGGACGGTGGAATATTTAATGTCGGCATCATCCAGAGCCACCAGTTCCACCACGGCTGCGTGGAGCTGATTGGTATCGAACATGGGGGCGGTGCAGCCTTCTAAGTAGCTGACTTGACTACCCTCTTCCGCAATAATTAGGGTGCGCTCAAACTGACCTGCTCCTTCGGTATTAATCCGAAAATAAGTAGACAGTTCCATGGGGCACTTGACGCCCTTGGGAATATAGACAAACGAGCCATCACTAAACACGGCCGCATTCAGGGCCGAGAAGAAATTATCGTTAATGGGAACGACGCTGCCCAGATATTTTTCCACGAGATCGGGATAGTCATGGAGGGCCTCGGAAATGGAGCAGAAAATCACCCCTTCCTTGGCTAAGTCTTTGCGGAAGGTGGTGGCCACGGACACACTATCAAAGACCGCATCCACCGCCACATTGCTCAATCGCTTCTGCTCAGACAGAGGAATGCCTAATTTCTCAAAGGTTTCTAAAAGAACCGGATCCACCTCATCCAGACTTTGCTTTTTCTCTTCAGGCTCTTTGGGAGCCGAGTAATAGGTGATGTCCTGGTAATCAATCGCCGGATAATGAACATGGGGCCAATCGGGTTCACTCATCTTGAGCCATTGACGATAGGCTTTCAGACGAAAATCGAGCATGAACTGTGGCTCATTTTTCTTAGCTGAGATCAGACGAACAACGTCTTCGCTGAGTCCCTTGGGGATCGTCTCAACTTCAATGTCCGTGACAAAGCCGTATTTATAAGGTTGATTAACCAGATTCTCAACGGATGCGGTCATGGGGTGTGTTCTCTCAGGACGGGTAGCGCGCGTGTATAATCGAAAAAACAACAACTGTGTTGTTCAACTTCATCTTAGAGTACTTTAGCAACAAACATGTTGTCAAAGTCGAGAGAAATTGTTGTAATGGGTTACACCGTGAACTGTTTCGGTTGGGGTTCTGTCACCAACCTGTCAATGTTGATTTCTGCTTGGGCATCTCAACTGTGAACACAGCATCTTCCACAAAACAAGATATCCTTCAGCATTTGCTCAAGCAGGGTCAGGCCAATACCCATGAGTTATCTGAGCAATTACAGGTCACGCCTCAAGCCATTCGCCGCCATCTCAAGGATCTAGAAACAGAAGGGTTGATTCTGTTTGAAAGCGTCCAATCTGGTACAGGCCGCCCTCAGCATGTCTATCAACTGAGCCGAGCGGGGCGAGATCGCTTCCCGGATCATCACGATACCTTTGCGATCGATTTACTCGATACCCTCTCTGAAACCGTGGGTCAGGAGCAAATGCGGGTTATTCTCCGCAAGCAATGGGAACGCAAAGCCCTTGAATACCAGCAAAAATTAGGCCGGGGCACCTTGGCAGAACGGGTTGCCAAACTCGTCAAACTCCGGGAAGCAGAAGGCTTTATGGCCGAATATTATCCAATGCCCGAAGATGCCGACCCCATAACAGCAACGCGGTTTATCCTCACAGAATATAATTGTGCGATTTCTCAAGTGGCAGAGACTTTTCCCAGCGTTTGTGACAATGAGCTGGAAATGTTTGCCATTGCTCTGAAGGACTGCCAGGTCGAACGGACCCACTGGCTCGTCAATGGCGAACATCGCTGTGGATACTTGATTAAGGCAGATTAGGTCAATCTTGTGGATCTTGTCCTATTTTGCTAATCCAATACTAAAGTCCAATACAAAGAATGAAGGTCAGCGTTAGCTGGGCTGCGATAGAAACTGGCAAGCAAACACAAAACATCCCATCGCTGCTCTGATGCACCCGATGGTTATCCGCCGTCTGGGGAGTAAGGTGGTGCATCGGGAATCAGGCGTTTTCCAAAGCTAAAGACAGGATCACGGGAAAATCCGATAGATTCGTAGAACGAGATTGCCTCTTCGTTATCGTCGCGAATCTGGAGACTGATCTTCGGACATCCTTTGTGAAGCAACCTGCGCTCAGCTTCTAGCATCAGCTCGCGTCCAATACCGGAACGCTGGTGATCTGGATCGACAGCGAGGTAATTTATCCAGCCCCGGTGACCATCGTAGCCAACCATCACAGAACCGATAATTGCAGAAGCATCGACAGCTACGATCAACCAATCAGGCTGACCATCCAGCTTACGTTTAATGTCGAGGATCGGGTTATTCCATGGTCGTGTCAAGCGGCACTTGTTCCAGAGGCGAATGACGTCGTGTTGGTCAGTCGGCTTGAAATTTCGAATAAGCATAGGTTTTGGTCAGGTGAACATTCCGGATAGTCGAGTGAGAAGAGTTGACTACGTTTACAATAAACACGTGTTTGAGCACTCTGCATTTATCCGGTTGTTATCCAGCGTTGTCTTGGAGTACCAGTTAGCCGCCTAATACAAACACGCGCACAATGACCGAGCCATCGGGTGTGTACCTTTCACCTTCGAGATCGGCAATTAGTCCCGCCGGATTCTGGATCAATTGTGACGGATCATAAATGACACACCAAAGGCGTTCACAATCGGAATGACGTCTGTAATGTTCGATGTCAATTATAAGCTCATCACCAACCCTGCCAGCATGAGCTTTGTCACGAACGCGTTTCGTTTCGATAACCAATCTATAAGCTGGCAATAGAAAGTCCATTCGAGTGCTAGAACCGCCGTAGCTGGGTGTGAATTCTTCTGGGCGAATGTCAGCAACCCAAGGCCGCATAAGTGAATGCAGCAAGTCTTGGATGTCATACTCCGAATTGAATGTTAGTGATTGAGCGTTTATTCGGCGATGAGAGAGTGGGTACATTGCGCGTGGTAGCCCGCGAACCAAGACTTGCAGCGTTTCTTCAACCGTAGAAGATGTGTTGATTGCTGGAACTTGTGTTCCTGATGTTTCGGATGGAGGTATTTCACCAACAGGTAAAACACGACCGCCTCGGTAGTAGCGAAAACCGTTCTCTTCAAGCACAGTAACTATTCGCTCTCGCTTCGCTCGCCAAGTATCAAGCTCCTCAGATTCTTTGGGTTGTAAATCCATGAATTCCGAGAGCAGGTTTCCAAATATTTTTAGGGCATCAACCTCTGGGTCGTTTGCCATACGAACCAGCCACGTCTTCCACTTAGCATGATGTGCGCCTTCTGGTGGATCGCCCGGCGCGCCAACGGCTTTGAATAGCGCATCCAGCGTCGCATGAGAGCCGGCGTTCTCAAATACTTCGGCAACGACAGCGCAGACGGCGGTTGAGATATGAACTGACGGCATGGATTATTCGTTTAGGTCAGATGGATAACTACTAATCATACGGATAGCAGATGATAAATCCGGTTCTTGGAGGATTAGCTTTAGGCTTGCAGGAAATTGCTTTCTTTCTTCTCTCAGCTTATACCTGTAAGCTAAAGCATTAACCTTCTTTAACCCCGTCTACTACATCACCAAAAGTAGCCAAGAATAAATCTTGCATTTATTGCACCTAAAATTTGTTTTCACACCTACAAGTTTCCATACCTAAACAATGGCAGAACTTCCCCAGTCCTTGAGTGGCCTGCTCACCCTCGAAGAAAATACCCAAATCGACCAAACGCTCCTCCCCACACGAGAGCGGTTTTCGATTCGACTGACGGTTTACTGCTGGCGATACTTGCAACAACTCAGCGAAAAACTGCAAACTCCCATTGAATCCCTACAGTCTGAACAAATCCATGAGTGGGTGTCTAAAGATACGCAGCTGCAAGACGGTCAACATGTGGATGCCGACTTTATGGATTGGTTTAGTCATCTGGTGACCTCATCCCTGAAGCCCTTGGGTGCGATCGCAAAACATTACCAAGTCTCGATCCATGAATTGGCTCTAGAAGATATCACCCAGTGGTACCAACAGTCCTATTCAACCTAGATAAACGCCACTGTCGTTGACCATTCCAAATATCACCTCAGACAAGTGATAGTCCCTAGTCGCAGATAGCTCCGCCCAGTTCACACTCGGCAGATGGGCGCAAAGCAACTGAAAACTTGCTTACTGATTCGTCACGCTATCCAGTAATGTGATGGCGGCACTTTTTGCTTCAGCGGCGGCTTGGGGACGGTCTTGCATCATGGCAATCACGATGGCACCTTGGACCAGCAGCAACAACTGTCGGGCGACCGGTTCGGCAGGTTCTAGTCCCTCAGCTTCAACTAAATCAAAGATATATTGATAGACCGAGAGTTGATGGTCTAAAGCCGCTTGGCAACCGGGATGATGGGGATTGGCTAATTCAACCGTGGCATTGATAAATGCACAGCCCCGGAAATCAGGGCTTTCAAACCATTCTTGCAAGACATCAAACACGATCAGGAGTCGCTGCTTGGGGTCAGCACTTCGTTCTTCAACGCGAGTAACAAACCTGTCTCGCCACTGCTGATCTCGCTGACGCAAAAACGCTTCGATTAAGGCATCTTTGGACTTGAAATGGTTATAGAGAGACATCTTTGCCACTCCGGACTCAGCAATAATCCGGTCGATGCCAACATTTTGAATGCCCTCACGGTAAAACAGTTCGCAGGCCGTCTCTAGAATACGGTCACGAACAGGTTTCCGAGGGGGCTTGGTAGTGGGCATAGACAAAGAAGAAGGGGTAATCGGCTTCAGCTTATCATCTGGTTAAGAGCCAGACGTTTAACTATCCCTATTGGTGGGTAATCATTTTCCGGTTTTTTCCGCCAGGTAGAGGTGGATCATGGTCGACACCTCGCGAGGTGATCCATGGAGACGGATCGAGTGGCATCGCGGTTCAGGCTACTAGACGGTCTTTGGCCAGCTTCCTGTTTTTTGCAGAAAGGGAGAATACTCTTGAAAGTCAGCCTGAAAGGGTAAGGCAGATTTCAGTAAAAAGCCAGCTTCCAGTTTAATTTGAATCAGTCGCTCTGCGCCTGCAAAAGACTGCAGATCGTCACCATCCCAAATCACGTCGGCCTTGCCAGTCAAGGTCAGTAAATCTCTCGTTTGAAAGTTGGGAAATAGGAGTCCGACCCGTGGATCGAGAATTAGGTTACCGATAGTATTGAAGGCTAAATTGCCCGCAAAGTCTGGGAAAGTCAGGGTCTTGGCATCATCTACCCGGATAAACCCAGGCTTACCGCCTCGATGGGAGACATCAACGCCATGGGCCAGGTTAGACGTGCTGTCAGCATAGCGCGTGGCAATAAAGAAGGTATCAGCCGATTCAACGAAAGCTTGAAGATCTGAATCCAAGGCGTCAACGGCAGTTAATGCAGCTGGGTTCGCTTGTTCAGGTATAAACTGCACGTCGCGGGTCTGGATGTATTGGGGACAGTTACCAAAGGTTTGTTTCACCTCCACCACAAATCCTGCCGGGGTGATCTGTTGAATCACCCCATTCATCCGATTGCGTCGTCGGGTGGGTAGTTCTATCCCTAATAACCCCACATCAGCGCCGATGTTTAGGTTTTGTTGAAGTGGATCTCCCGCGATGGGTTGAGCTTGAATGCTCAGGGTTTGCGGATCTGGGGAGGAGATAAAACCGGGTTGTCCAGCCACAATCGAAGCCCAAGGACGCCCCACCTGATCAACGCTACCCACAAGCAGGAAGGGGAGCTGCGGATAAAAGGTTCGATGCTGTTCTGGTAGGAAGTCGCGGATGATCCGGCGTCCTTGTTTTTCCATGCGATCGCGAATCCCATACCGTTCTTGAACCGCCTGTTCTCCCGCATGAAAGGGAGATGTTTCTCTTGTCCAACCTGACATAGGAATGACCTCTTCAATTCACTCTAAAAATCCATTAACCCGCCGCAATCAATTCCATCCGAATGCCGCCGGGGATGTAGCACATCATATGGTGCAGGGGCGAACCGCCTAGGGACTCGGGGGCAAACTCAATTTCAACGCCAGGGGTTTGAGTCAGAGTTTGATGCAATTCCTTTAACTCGGTCAGGCTTTCCATCTTGAGGGCAAAGTGATGTAAGCCAATCACATTTTTGCGATCAAAAGGGGTGGCTTGTTCTGGATTCACGGCTTGCCACAGAGTAATCATAATCGTGCCATCGGAAACAAATACAGCAGGGTAATCCGGTTTTTCACCGACTTGCTTGAATCCAAGAGTGTCAATAAAGAATGCCCGAGTCTGTTGGAGGTCGGGAACTGTTAATCCAATATGATGAGCGCCTTGAGTGACTGCGGAGTTAGTCATGGTGGATTCCTTAATAGTAATTAGAGGTATGTGTTTAGAAGATGGAAACTAATTTTTTTAGTTATCTTAACTATACAGACAGGTCTGTATATTATCAACTCAATCAATAAGATTTTTATGGTAAATTCTTTGCTAGGGCGTTTTAGCAAATATTAAAGGCTAGAAAAGAAAGGCCGTTTTTCTATAGATATCTGGAGAACGAACCAGTTGTTGCCAAGGAGTTTAACAGTACATTTCCTGCACTATCGATTCGGTTGCCCGTTATCAAAAACTGCTAAACATCAGTATTCGGTGAAAATCATTCAACAAGGTGGGGCATAGGAATACTGACCATGGCACAAGACAAGCCATATCAAGAGGCTGAACGCAAAATCGCAGAAGCACTTCGGACTGGAGCAACCACACTCAATCTGGAATGTAGTTGGTTCGCTAATGACTCAGAGAAACTCACCGAGTTGCCGGAGTCGATGGGCCAGCTCTCACAGTTGCAGGAGTTGAACCTCTCCAGCAACCAGCTGACAACGCTGCCGGAGTCGATGGGCCAGCTCTCACAGTTGCAGGAGTTGAAACTCTCCAGCAACCAGCTGACAACGCTGCCGGAGTGGTTGGGCCAGCTCTCACAGTTGCAGGTGCTGTACCTCGACAGCAACCAGCTGACAACGCTGCCGGAGTGGTTGGGCCAGCTCTCACAGTTGCAGGTGCTGTACCTCGACAGCAACCAGCTGACAACGCTGCCGGAGTGGTTGGGCCAGCTCTCACAGTTGCAGGTGCTGTACCTCGACAGCAACCAGCTGACAACGCTGCCGGAGTGGTTGGGCCAGCTCTCACAGTTGCAGGTGCTGTACCTCGACAGCAACCAGCTGACAACGCTGCCGGAGTGGTTGGGCCAGCTCTCACAGTTGCAGGAGCTGTACCTCTCCAGCAACCAGCTGACAACGCTGCCGGAGTCGATGGGCCAGCTCTCACAGTTGCAGGAGTTGAACCTCTCCAGCAACCAGCTGACAACGCTGCCGGAGTGGTTGGGCCAGCTCTCACAGTTGCAGGTGCTGTACCTCGACAGCAACCAGCTGACAACGCTGCCGGAGTCGATGGGCCAGCTCTCACAGTTACAGGTGCTGTACCTTGAAAATAACCAACTGACAACGCTGCCAGTGTCACTGAAGCACTTGGAACAACTTTTAGGATTGGACTTGCGAGGGAATGCTGACCTCAGCATTCCGAGCGAGATTGCAGAACAATGGGAAGATTCTGCGCAAGAAATCCTCAACTACTACTTCTCTACACAGGGTGATCGCGGCTCTGCCCTCCGCGAATTAAAACTCCTAATCGTCGGGCGGGGCGGGGCGGGAAAGACCAGTTTGGTCAAACGCCTCAATCGACAGCCCCTCGATCTGGCGGAAAGCGAGACCCATGGAATCAACATCAGTCCATTGGAATTAGCCTGTCATGACGGGCCAGTAACAGCTCGGGTATGGGACTTTGGCGGCCAGCATGTGCTGCATGCCATGCACGAGTTCTTTCTCACAGCCCGCAGTCTATATCTATTGGTGCTCGGCGAACGCGAAGACATGGCCGAACGCGATGCTGCTTACTGGCTACAGCTTATCCGTAGCTATGCCGGGAAAGCTCCGGTTGTTATTGCTGTGAACAAAAATAAGGGTCGGTCCCGCGAGATGGACCGGGAATCGTTAGAACACAACTACGGCCCAATTCTGGCCTGGGTTTCCACCGAATGCTCAGAGGGGTTTGACGATACGGTCGAAAACTTGCGCACAGCGTTAACCGAAGCGGCCAACGGCATGCAAGAGGTCCGTGATCGATTCCCCGCTAAATGGTGGACGATCAAAGAAAGGTTGGAAAGCATGAGAGAGCCGTACCTCAATTTTACCGAGTATCAGCAACTTTGCAACGAACTGGGCGAGCAGGATCTCCAACAGCAGGAAACGTTGGCTGCATGGCTGAACGATCTGGGTATCGCCATCAACTATGTCGAGGATGAGCGTCTCCACAACACCACGGTATTGCGTCCCGACTGGCTGGCCAACGGCATCTATGCCTTGCTGCGTGCCAATGATGCCCATCACGAACAGCCATTTGCGCCGAATGCCGAACTAACGGCCAATCAGCTCGGCCCCATCTACGAGGGTTCTCATCAGTTGCAGATGCTCAACGCAGCCGATTATCCCCAGGAGAAGTGGCCCTTTCTGCTGCAACTGATGAACCTGTTCCAGCTCGCATTCCCAGTCGACGAGACTGGTCAGACGTTACTGGTCCCTACGTTACTGTCACTCGAACCACCCCCGAACTGCGAGGAGCCAGATGCCGAAGACCGCACACGACTGCGCTACGAATTCGCGGTAGTGCCGGGACCACTCTTGCCAAAGTTGTTAGTCCGAACATTCTCCCTAATCGACGGTGAACGCCGCTGGCGACGTGGGGCCATCCTCCAATACGGCGAAGCCCATGCCCGAGTCTGGACCACTCAAGATGAACGCTGGATTCGCATTACAGCTGTGGGCGATAGGGAGGATCGCAACGAATTACTCACGATGATCCGCGTCACGTTGCAGGAACTCTTTGCCGAATATAAAGACCTGCATGCCGTTGAACAGTGGGAAGACGAGGGAGATTGGATTCCCCGCCGTAGACTAGAGCGCGAAGGTAAGTTACCGATAGAAGATGACCAAGAGGAGGTGGACTAATGCGCCAGCTCAATCTCCTTGGTCCTGGTCCAGTTAAGTTGTTCGTCAGCTATTCTCATATAAACGCGGCATGGTTCCAAAAGCTCCGCCCGCTGCTAAAGTTCCGAAATCCATCGGCTAACATCGCTCATGTTTGGCACGATCAGGAACTGCGAGCCGGCGACCGTTGGCATGATGAAATTCAAACGGCACTGGAGCGGATGGATGTGTTTGTCTGTTTGGTGAGCTACGAGTTCTTGGATTCGGATTACATCATGGATATTGAACTGAAGCATGCACTGGCTCAAGAGCAAAAAGGTAAGGTGGTGATCGTGCCAATTCTGCTCTACGACATGAACTTGAAGGATGACTGTCCAGAATTGAATGCGTTTAACCCATTACCCGCCTGGAATAAATGCTGGCGAAACTATGAAAAAGACGGCGGACACTACCAAGATGCACACCAACCGATCCGTAAAGGCCTGCAAGATGCAATCAATAAAGTAAAGGCAAAGCATTGATATGCTGCATCGTATCCCTTAGATCCTCGACTTAATAGAAGACATATCTCACACTTTAGTTGACGCGAATGCAAGACTTACCTGCTATTGCTTAGGCTTTAAAGCCAATAAAAACTCACTGGTCAACGTGGATGAATCCGTTTGGACATTCACCATGCCAATCCCTTTAATTGAGTTCAGAATTGCCTTCACCTCTGGCGTATTAAACTCACTCTTCGCCACGTCAGGATAACTAAACAATAGGCGATTCGCCTCTTCCATATTGACGTAGAAATAACCTGTGTCACGGGGTAAAGATTGCGTCACAGATTGGAAATTATCGCTCTTATCCAGGGTCTTTTGAGGGCGATTTGCCATGACTTGAGTAATGGGTTGGCCCACGGTGATAAACATAGTGTTGTCATCCAACCACCCCCGCCCAATGATGTTCTTTCCCACGGATGGGATATGCCAATGGGTGACCTTAACCTTGCCAATTTTGCTGTTGGTAATCTCTATTTTATTTTGCTTGGCAAAGGTATCCAGCTTCGCGAATGTGGCGGTAGCTTTTTTGCGATCGCATGTTCTATCTCCTAATTTGACTACCTTCATGATTTTCGAGAAATAAGTAAGCAATGCATATAATGTAGGTACATCTCTACATTGGGTGAATCAAGTGAATACCTTTTCTAGTCGTGAGTTTAATCAAGATGTGGGTAAGGCTAAACGGGCAGCGGAGGATGGACCTGTCTTTATCACGGATCGGGGGGCACTGGCCCATGTGTTATTGACGGTAGAGCAGTATTACAGGCTTGTTCAATCTGCTGACTCTGTCGCCGATTTATTGGCGATGCCTGATGCTGCTGAGGTTGAGTTTGAGTCTGCGCGAGATAAAAATATGACGTTAAGACAAGTGGATCTGGCTTAATGTTTTTGCTCGATACGAATGTTGTATCGGAACTGCGGAAGGTGGGTTCAAAGAATGCTCATCCCCAGGTGGAACTGTGGGCCAGGAAGACGCCGGGGGAGCAATCCTATATTTCAGTCATCTCGATCTTTGAGATTGAACGGGGAGTGCTGCTGACGGAACGGCGTGATGCTAAGCAGGGGGCGCTACTCCGACAGTGGTTTAATGATCATGTGCTAGATAACTATGCAGAGCGTATCTTGCCCATTCATTCCCAAGTCGCGCTGCGTTGCGCGAGGCTCCATGTCCCGGATCCGATGCCTGCTTACGATGCGCTGATTGCGGCTACGGCACTGGTGCATGGTTTGACGCTGGTAACTCGAAATGTCAGTGACTTTGAACGGACTGGGGTGGAGATTATTAATCCTTGGGAGTTTGGTCGTGGGTAGAGCCATTCGGCTTGGCATAGGTATCCAGCTTGGCAAACGTGGCGGTCAATTGCTTTCATTAATTCATTTATCAAGATGTGAGTTAACCTTAGTCGCAAGCATCTAGCGACATATTGGAAATCTCTAGAGCGTGTCTGGGATTATACGTCTCTCTTTAATCACCTTCTCGATGTAGAACGTCTCTCAAATCATTACAATTCAGACAATCAACTTAATTCTTCTCAATCGTCGATATGCCTGTAGCTATAAAATTCATTGAGGTCAAACATCTCATACTCAACCATTTTTTTAGTCAAGCAGTTCTTCGAAGACGTAACTCATAACCTCACCATCTTCTTCAATAATTTCATCAAAACTAATACCATCATTCAGCTCAATATCTATTGCGCTTAAATTCTCGACTTTTACTTGATCCATTTCATAAATATAGAGCTTAGAATAGTCAATTACACTTTGACTTAAGTCAACCTCTCTGAGCTTTAGCCTCCAACACAAAAGCCTTTTAAGCTGGGTAAATCTAAGACTGGATCTAGAGATTAAAGCTTCTGTAAAGCTTGATTCACTTAAGTTAGCATGATCAAATATCGTCTCCTTGAAATGAACTTGATTGAAATTTGATCCTCTCAAGTCAGCATCAGTAAAATCACACTTAGAGATGTCAGTTTTATAGAATCTTGAATTCTGCAACATCGAACCACGAAAATCTACTCCTCTAATATCTGATTTAACAATTTCCGAATTATTTAGAATGGCACCATTTAGATCTACATTCTGAATTAGTAGCCTGCTCAATACTAGCCCTTCAAGAAATTCGCCACTAAAGTCTCTATGCCCATCAGCATATCTTTCTATAAATTCATTGCTGTCCATAGCCGTGAAATCTATTGAGTCTTATCCTACAAGGCATATCTCAGATTCTTTAGTGCCATTAGAAGCAAAAATTGATTTTTCTGGTTATTGCTTAGGCTTTAAGGCCAACAAAAACTCACTGGTCAAGGTGGATGAATCCGTTTGGGCATTCGCCATACCAATCCCTTGGATCGAGTTAAGAATAGCTTTCACCTCTGGCGTATTAAACTCACTGTTGTTCGCCACCTCTGGATAACTAAACAGCAGACGATTTACTTCTTCCATATTGATGTAGAAGTAACCTGAGTCTTGGGGTAAAGATTCTGTCACAGATTGGAAATTATCGCTCTTATCAAGAGTCTTTTCGGGTCGATTCGCCATGACTTGAGTAATGGGTTGACCAAAGGTCACAAACACCGTGTTGTCATCCAACCACCCCCGCCCAATGATGTTCTTTCCCACGGATGGGATTTGCCAATGGGTGACCTTAACCTTGCCAATTTTGCTGTTGGTAATCTCTATTTTATTTTGCTTGGCAAAGGTATCCAGCTTCGCGAATGTGGCGGTAGCTTTTTTGCGATCGCTCGTATCAAACACCAGCGCTCCCCCAAAGCCAACGGGTTCGAGAATGCCTTCCTTACTGGGAATTAGGGCAAAACCCACCTCACCATCCATCCAGCTAAAAATGTCTCGCTCCAAATCCAGTCGAGTGGTTTGACGCACATAAATGCGCATCGCATCGATGGCAGAGGCAAATTCAGGAATACCCGAGAACTGGTCTACAAAAAGCGGCCACTGTTTCTTGATATTTCCCCCATTAGCAGACAGCCACGTGTTGGCAGGGAAGCGAGAGATGATCTTGCCGGGAATTGGGTCAAATTGTCCTTTCCAAAGCTGTGGATCGACTTGAGTTACACTTCTGAAGCGAATCCCCTGATCGTCAATTCCCATGCCCATGGAAACTGATTTCACCTTCTTGAGCTGATCTTTAAGTTCTGGTGGTATCTCAGGCGTATCTGCTTCATCCAAAATATCCAGTTGCTCAATGACTTCGGCATAGTCCAGAAGATGGAACTGGGTCACTGAATTTTCTAATTTTAGGGACTGAAAGGCTTTAGCCGACTCTCCAGTCGTCCCTAAAGAAGGAGCCCCTTTCGATGCATCAATGGCTTTTTTGACCGTAGCGACTTGATCCGATGCCGCCAGGTGGTTCTCCAGAATAGCGACATATCCGGGTTTGTCTGATTTATCAGCCCCTATTTTGACAATCTCCACCCCTTTATACTGCTTGGTTTCTTGGATTTTTAAGCCATCCTCTTTTTTCACCTTGTTATAGAAATCTGAGGCCGCGAGTTTGTCCTTGATGCCAATCACCACCATAAATCCAGGTGTCCCGCCTGACTTCTCTGCTGGCAAAAATGCCATCATGGCTTTCCCCAGCCAGGGTTTAAGGTCTTTACTATAGCTCAAATTATCGGCTCTCTGGGAATTAGCGTGGTAGCCGCTAGATATAGTGTTTAGGTCAAGGCAAAAGTCTGATACCCATTGAGGTCAAGCGAAATCCTTTGGAAGAGCCTTTCAATATCGAAAATACCGTAGCATCGTCTTTTTAGGACCTTAACTCGGTTGTTAAATCCTTCGACAAAGCCACTGGTCCATCCCTCCAGAAAATAGTTGGTCATCTCATCCATCCAATTGTTGACAGTGGTCAGGAAACTCTCAAAATCCTTGATGTCACTTTTGAGGACTCGTTTACACCAAGCCCGGATGGCACATTTAGCTCCGTTTTTGGTGTACCTACCCTCAAATATCTGTGTCAATTCCTCTCGGAGTTTGTAGGCCTGCTTCATCTCAGGAGAATAAGCAAACACTCGCTCAAGCAACTGTTGTTCTGACTCCTGGAGATTCTCAGGCCGTTTTCGAAAGGCCCACATCGCACCTTTGATACTGTCATAATCTTGCTTAGAGAGTTCTTGGCGTAGACGTTTGACCTCCCGTTTACGAACTGTATCGGCGCAATTACGATAGGCTTTGGCCACATGAAAGCGGTCAATGACAACTTTTGTTTGAGGGAGTTGTTCACGGACTGCACTGACAAATCCTTGATACATATCAGTACAAACCCGCTCAATGGTTTGGCGTAAATGAAGGGGAATCGATTGAAGGAAATTTGCAACGGTCTGTTGTTTACGGTCAGCCAGAACTGCCAATATGTCGACTCCGCCTGTGGTAGGAATCGTGATCAAAACTACAAAATCACGGTGGCCTCTTTTCAGAGAAATCTCGTCAATCCCGATGACTTTGAGGTCTAAATATTCGCTCCAGTCAACTGGACAGGCAATCCAGCGATCAATAATGCCACTGACGACACCTTCACTAACGCCTAGTTTTCTAGCAACATCTGAGACCGTTGAGTTGATCAGGATACGCAGAAGCCAATGCTCATAAGCTTTTGTATTGGGACTACGAGGTTCATGCCATTCTAAGCGTTGAGTTGTTGTGGGATGGTCATCGCAATACCCGCATCGATAGCGCTTGGGCCGAATTTCTAAATACACTGGTACTTCGAACAATGGCAAGTGACGAATTCGAAGAGCCTGATCATGGCAATGAAGGTCAGTAATCTCATGTCCACATTTGTGGCAGGTTGTTCCTTGCAGAGTACTCTCAATTTTGATCAGCCAATCCCCTCGTTCCGTCTTCGATAGCTCTAGAACTTGAACATCGGGAAGGTTGAGGGGAATGCGAATTGAGTTATCCATGACACTCTCGTTCTGAAGTACCTCCTCAGATCATTCCATAGGGATGACTAAGGAATAAACACTATATGTAGGGTGTCACCACGCTAATTACCGGAGAGCCAAATTATCTTCAGCTAACTCCTGATCCAGTTCCTTGATCAAGGCGTCTAGGCCCTCTCTATAGAGTTTCTGAGCCTCTGGTGTCCCAAACTGCTCCAGCTTCTGCCAGGCGTCAAAATCGAGGTTAATAGAGGCCGTCATCCATGCTTCATCGGGTACTATTTTTGCGATCGCTAACGTACTGGTCCCCTGCTGCGCTGGAATCACCTTGAGATACAGGTAGGCTGCCACACCACCAACAGCAAGGGTACCTGCAATCACACCTGGAATAATGTACTTCCAATGTTTAGCCATGATTGCCCCACCAGATTCACAACGTACAGATTCTAGCTTGCTTTATGGCAATGAACCGTTTTGCCAATGGATAAAGGCATCACAAAGCTTTGCGGTTCAACTTACCCAAAGACGTGTAGGGAAGCGCTTGACGAAACTCAATCACAGCAGGCATTTGGTAGCGAGCCACACGCGGCTTTAGCCATGCCAATACCGTTGCTTGATCTAATCCCTCATCAGGCTTGGGGATAACAATCGCTTTTAATCGCTGTCCAAATTCTGGATCAGGAATCCCCAAGACCACCGCCGCCTCAATCCCTGGATGTTGGAGCAGCACATTTTCCAGTTCCAGGGGATAGACATTCTCACCCCCAGACACAATCATGTCATCCACCCGACCACATAAAAAAATAGTCCCTTCCCCAGCTCGATAGGCCAAATCTCCCGTTTCGATCCACCCCTTGGCCCCCGCAGACCAGGCACTGCGGATACAAAGCTGCCCTTTTAGCGACGGTCCATCCCGCTGAATCTGGACTTGAACCCCGGTAATTGGCAAGCCAATGGACTCTGGTTGCCGCTGCAGTAACTCAGGATCCGCCAAGATACAAAAACCAGCTTCAGAAGTACCGTACAGGTTAAACAAAACTGGACCGAGCTGCTCTAAGGTAGCTTGGGCCAACGCTGGTCGCAGGGCAGCCCCTCCCGTCAAAATTCGCTGGAGGGAAGACAACGCCTGGGCATTATGGTTGAGCATCCGCTGCAGCATCAACGGCACCAGGGTAATCACCTCAATCTTCTCCTGTGCAATCAGGTCACAGGCCCGACCCGCATCAAATCGTCGCGTGAAATACTGTTGTGCCCCCAGGGTCACCCCAATTAGAAGGGCGGCCAGCCCAAAGCCATGATAAATAGGCGTCGCAATATACACCGTTCGATATCGATCCAAATGGACCTGAGCCAGCAGGGCAATAAATGGAGGAAGGAAATCAAATAGGGAGGGTTTACGGCTGGCCGGTTTAGGTTGGCCTGTCGTGCCCCCCGTCATCACCACCACCTTCCCTGTTTTCACCTTCCGCAGCGGGGTCGTCGTTGCCTGAGGCGTCACCGCCATCTGATCTATAGAATGGCCGGAGGGATGATAGGTGGGAATGGCTTTATGGCCTAGAGAGAGATCCTCTATCAGTGGGGAAATTTCTGGATCATGAATGTAATAGTCAAACTGCAGCTGATGTTCCATGGCCCGTATCTGATCCGCACTCATCTCGGGATTGACCAGAAAAACATCCGCCCCTAACCGAGAGACAGCAAAGATAGCTTTGATAGCAGCTGCATGGTTTCGAGATGCGATCGCAACCCTCTGCCGAGGCTGAATCCCACATTCCCTCTGCAATCCAACCGCAACGGCTTCTGCCTGCTGCCATAGCTTTGCATAGGTTAATTCTTCCTGGTCATCAATCACGGCAATCCGATCAGGATGAAGCTTAGCCGCAATCCGCAACAAAGCCATTAAGTTAACCCCTGTGGTCAAAATCGCTTCGAGTAAACGATACAAACCGACAAAGGTTAGCAAACGAGTCCGATATAGTTTTCTCAGCAGAGTAAAAATCATGGCTTTATCGTCTCCGCCTCATCACCCCACTCCAAATCACTTCTCCCAGCCATCGCAGCAGGACAGACGCCAGTTGCCCCATCATCAACCACCAAGGGGCAATGGTGCGAGGACGAGAAATCATTGCTTTACAAATGAGCTTTGCCACCTGATCAGGACTCAACGCAGGCATATTTTGATAAGCTTTCGTCGGCGCAATCATCCGAGTTCGCACCAAAGGTAAATAGATAGACGTGGTCTTCACCCCTTGGGCATTCAGCTCAGGGGCAGCACAGCGAAACCATTGGTCAAAGGCCGTTTTTGAGGCTTGGTAAGCCGCCCATTGAGGAGTAGGCAGGAGCAGCACATTGATTGCCGAGATATTAATCATATGACCCCGCTGAGCCACCAGGGTCGGCGTCAAGGCCAGCATTAACTGGACGGGACCAAAGTAGTTCAAGTTCATGGTCCGGGTAAAGTCATGGAACCGATCTAGGGAGTCAAACAGGGATCGCCGAATCGATTTTCCAGCATTGTTCACCAGAATATCAATGCCCTTGGGAAGCTGCTCCAGCAACGCTTCAACTTCGGTAGGCTGTCTCAGGTCACAGGAAAAAATATCGGCCTGTCCACCACGAGCCTCCACCTGGGCCTGAACAGCCAATAGTTTCTCTTCAGTACGCGCCACCAGAATTAACTGAGTCCTGGGCAAAGCTAAGCGTAAGGCCAAACATTCCCCGATTCCATAACTCGCTCCGGTAATCAGGACCGTTTTTCCTGCCAGCAACCCTTCGAGTCTACGCAGATCACCCCTGAGAAAAGGAAAGAATAATAGATCCATGACATTGCCTTAGCCCAAACACCCATAGTCTGCGGGGAACCAGATGGCAGTAACTGGGGTAGATTGAGGGTCCACTCCTGTTTCGGCCCACATAATCTTCATAGCCTTCTCAAGTCACCAGCGATACAGGGGCATACTACCTTAAGTCATTCACCCAGGGACCATCGATTATCAGGAAAATAAATAGCCCCTACTCTAGATCGGGCGAAAGATGGATTGGCCACAATCTAACTCTGCAATGGTGCTGACAGAACCTGTCTTCTGGGAACTGATCGGCTTCTAACCTATCCATTTCAGCCTCTGGCTATCACTTTTTCTGGAATCATTGAATTGCACGAACAGAAAAACAGCCGTCCATAGCCTTCCAATACAGCTATAAAATAATCTCAAGTGATGAACCCACCTCCAGGAACACCCATGTCGCTAGCCCTAGACTCCAAACCCGATACCGATAAACTGACGACTTATTTTCGCTGTATTGCCGGCTGCCCTGGCAAGCACTCCATTTTCGACGTCATCTATACCTGTCCCATCTGTGGCAGCTTGCTAGAGGTGCATCATGAGCGGGAACCTCTGAAAAAGCGAAATGCCCTCCAATGGCAGCAACTACTCAGCTCGCGAGCCAGCACCTCCATCTGGCCTTACGGGAGTGGTGTCTGGGGCATGCGGGAGTGGGTGGTTCCTTCATTAGCTGACGAAAACGTTGTCAGCATGTTCGAGGGCAACACCAACTTATTTTGGGCTGAACGCTTAGGGAAACAGCTGGGCCTCCCCGACTTGTGGATTAAACTCTGCGGCAACAGCCATACGGGCAGCTTCAAAGACCTAGGCATGACCGTATTGGTCAGCGTTGTCAAACAAATGATGGCCCAAGGCAGTTCGGTCAAAGCCGTGGCCTGCGCCAGTACTGGCGACACCAGCGCTGCCCTAGCTGCCTATGCTGCCTATGCAGGCATTCCTGCCGTGATTTTCTTGCCTGCGGGTAAAGTCAGTACGGCTCAACTGATCCAACCCGTCTGTAATGGCGCTCATGTCTTGGCCCTCGACACAGACTTTGACGGTTGCATGAAAATCGTTAAAGAGGTCACCCAAGACAACTCCATTTATCTCGCCAATTCGATGAATAGCCTGCGCATCGAAGGACAAAAAACCGTTGGCATCGAAATTATTCGCCAGTTTAATTGGCAAGTCCCCGACTGGATCGTGATTCCAGTCGGCAACCTGGGCAACATCAGCGCTCTCTATAAGGGCTTCAAGTTAATGATGGACCTAGGCATGATCACCCGCATGCCCAGACTCGTCGCCGCCCAAACCCAGAAAGCTAATCCTTTTTATGAGTCCTTTAAAAATGGATTCAAAGAGAAGATTAGCGTGACAGCCCAAGACACCTTAGCCAACGCCATCAGGATTGGTGACCCAGTCAGCTATGAAAAAGCCGTCACTGCGATCAAGGAAACCAACGGTATTGTCGAACAGGCCACGGAAGATGAATTGGCCGCCGCTTCTGCTACGGCTGATTTAACAGGGATGTTCACCTGTCCCCATACGGGTGTTGCCCTAGCTGTACTCACTAAGCTGATCAAACGGGGTGATATCAAATCCAGTGATAAAACCGTGGTGATTAGCACGGCCCATGGTTTGAAGTTTACCGACTTCAAAGTCGGCTACCATGAATCGACCCTGGCAGATGTCAACAGCCAACATGCAAACCCTGCCGTTCACCTGCCTGCTAGTGCGGATGCAGTCAAAGCTGAAATTGAAAAACGGCTAGGTTAAAAAAGCACAAACCCTGCCCTTTATGGGCAGGGTTAACGTTCAGAAAATTGATTAGCTCCGTTAGCGAATTACCTTTACGGGCGTTCCTACGGCGACGAGTTCAAACATCTCTTCGATGTCTTCGTCATACATGCGGACACAACCGTGAGAGGCAGATCTGCCAACAGAATCGCGATTGGGCGTTCCATGAAAACCAATCCAGTTATTGCCGTCGGTCCAAAATCCCATCCAACGACGACCGAGGGGGTTTTCAGGATCTCCTCCTGGAATCACATATCCTTTGAAGGGGTGGAGCCACGGTGGATTCCGATATTTCGTTTTAACTTCAAACTCACCCGCCGGGGTTGCCCAACCCGCTCGTCCGATGGCAACGGGATACGACTTCACGGCTTGGTCATGCTGATATACCGTCACCCGCCGCTTGGACAAATTCAGCTCTAACCGCATGGGGTCAACGGCGGGGGGCAAATGATCCGTCACATTGTCGAGGCCCGGTAACGGCGGTGCGATCGCAATTTCTTCTGCAGCTCGTACCGGTTGGCCAAGGGTTAGAGCACCTGCCACCAAGCTCAGGGCAATCAGTTTTATCGAAGGATGGCGCATGATTCAGATCAGTTATCTTTAGCAAGCCAGGTTTTAGAATGGCTATTCTATTCTAGCGAATAGAAAAAGACCGATTCTGTTCCCCACCTTTAGATTTCCCCATCGAAATGGGGTATCGCGCAGGCTTAAATTGCTGCTGCTAGCTCTGCTAACTGAGCCTGCTGATCTTGAGCGATACAGGTCTCTAAAATCAGCTCAATATCACCCACAAGCACCTTTTCTAGGGCAAAGTTTTGATTGAGACGATGATCCGTAGCGCGATTATCTTTGTAATTATAGGTGCGAATTTTTTCAGATCTGGCCCCCGTGCCCACCTGGGACCGACGCATAGAGGTCACCGAGGCTTGCTGCTCTTGCAGTTCCAGTTCATAGAGCTTAGCTCGCAGAATTTGCATGGCCCGCTCTTTGTTTTGCAGTTGAGATCGCTCTTCCGTACAGAAGATCCGAATTCCTGTCGGTTTGTGGACCAGATCAACCGCCGTCTCCACCTTATTCACGTTTTGTCCACCCGCACCACCGGATCGGGCCGTCGACATCTCAATATCTTTCGCGTCGATCTCAATTTCAACGTCATCAACTTCTGGCATGACCGCCACTGTTGCGGTAGAGGTATGCACCCGCCCAGAGGTTTCAGTAGCTGGCACTCGCTGCACCCGATGCACGCCAGCTTCATATTTGAGCTTGCTATAAACGCGATCGCCTTGAATTTCCAGAATCGCTTCCTTGAAGCCCCCCATTTCTCCGCCGGATTCACTCAGCAACTTGACCCGCCACTTTTGAGTTTCCGCATACTTTGAGTAAATACGGAATAAATCCCCAGCCCAAATACTGGCTTCATCGCCGCCAGCACCCGCTCTAATCTCCAACATGATGTTTTTCTCATCATTGGGATCACGAGGTAGCAGTAGAACCTTGAGGTGATTTTCCAGAGAGTCCAGTTTTTCACTCAGCTCAGCGGCTTCCATCGCCGCCATCTCTTTCAGCTCTGGATCTTCAGCACTGTCCTTTGCCATCTGCTGAGTATCCGTCAATTCCTGCTGAGTGGCCTTCCAGTCCTCAAAGGTATTGACCGTTTCTTCCAAAGACGCTCGGGCTTTGGCTACTTCCTGAAACTCAGCCGGATTCGTGGCCACCTCCGGGTCACCGAGGCGGCGAGTCAACTCATGGAACGTTTGCTCAACTGATTTCAGCTTTTCAAGCAGATAGGCTTCGGCCATGGATCGGTACTAGGCGAAAGGACAAGAAGAAGGGGAAGCTCAGGTTTAGCTGTCCTACTTCTCGTCTTTTTTCTTAGAGCTGCCTTTACCGCCTGCACCCTGGCTTTCATCCATACCGTACTTGCGCATAAAGCGTTCCACCCGACCTTCGGTGTCAATAATCTTCTGGGTACCCGTAAAGAAAGGGTGATTCCCAGACCAAACATCAACATGAAGCTCTTCTTGGGTTGACCCCACTGTCATCACGATTTTCCCATCGCAATAGACTTTGGCTTCGGGGTACCACTTGGGATGAATATCAGGTTTTGCCATCGGTATATCTCTAATCTAAATGTCTATGTATTGTGATCCAGCCAATTAACGCTTGGAGTATTGAGGAGCCTTACGAGCCTTGCGTAAGCCATACTTCTTACGTTCTTTCGCTCTTGGATCTCGGGTTAAATAGCCTTCCAGCTTCAAGGGCTTCCGGTTGTCGGGATCAAGTTCACACAAGGCCCGAGCGACACCCAACTTAATGGCATCGGCTTGTCCCGTCAAACCACCACCATGGGCATTGACCAACACATCGTAATCATTCTCTAACCCTAGGGATTCTAGAGGTGCTTTCGCACTGGCAATGTAGCTGGGGTTAAATTGCAAGTACAAATCCCCAGGCTTGCCATTAATGGTCATCACGCCACTGCCAGGAACCAGTCTGACCCGAACAATAGAGGATTTACGACGGCCCGTGCCTCGGTAAGCGACGGCGTTAGATTGATCAGTGGCTTGCATTATGATTTAGCTCCTGGGATGGTCTGAATAGATAGAATTTCGGGGTTTTGGGCGGCATGGGGATGATCAGGACCCGCATACACTTTGAGGCTTCTGAACAACTGACGACCTAATGAATTTTTAGGCAACATTCCTTTGACTGCTTTCTCGATAATGCGCTCGGGAATTCGCTGCTGTAGATGGTCGAAAGTTTCAGTCTTCATGCCACCGGGTCGGCCAGAATGACGGCGATAGAGCTTCTGTTCACCCTTATTCCCGGTCACGGTCACCTTTTCGGCATTGATCACAATCACAAAGTCGCCGGTATTCATAAATGGGGTGTAAGTAGGCTTATTCTTGCCCCGCAAAATCATTGCAATCTGGGTTGCCAGACGCCCTAGCCGCTGATTTTCAGCATCAACGACATACCACTTCTTGTCAGCGGTCGATACGGTGGGTAAGTAGGTTTTTTCCATGAGAGTTATCTATTTCAAAACAGGAAGAGGGTTTAGGACGCTGGATTCCAGCAATATTCAGAGGGCACACTTGACATCATCAAATGCGGAAAGGTATCAAACCAAACGTCAGGAGAAAAGGGAAATTCAGGATATCCCACTCGCAATAGGCAAAGCCCTTTGGCTGGAGCAGAATATTTCACCTGATCACGCCGCTCAGCTTGCCACAGCTCCGTAAAGCTATCTGGAGAGCGTAACCCCCGTCCCACCTGAACCAACAAGCCTACAAGCAGACGCATCATTCCATAAAGGAAGCCACTTGCCTGTACTTCAATCTGAACCACAGGGCTGCTGTCTTTAGCTTCGACAGTTGGCCGCTGTATACAAGTCGCTTCATGCACATCCACCCAGGAATGGGGGCGGCCAGAATTCGTACGATGAAAGGCAGCCAGATGATGATGGCCAACCAGAGGATCCAGGGCAGCTTGCATCCACTGCACATTTAAGGGCTGGTAATAATAATGCCAGCTATAGGGGCGCAAAAACAGATTTGGGCAAGGATCAGTGTATAAAGTGTACCGATACCGCCGCCAAGTTGCAGAGAACCGAGCATGCCAATCCGAGGGTACCAAGGCTGATCCCCGAATCACAATATCCTGGGGCAAACGAGAATTTAACACACTCGCCCACTTATGGGCCGGAATCGTAGAATCGATATCAAAATGGGCCACTTGAGCCGCAGCATGCACCCCTGAGTCAGTCCTGCCCGCACCATATAAGGTGACAGGATACTGAACAATGTCGGCCAGGGTATCTTCGATCTCAGCCTGCACACTCCGATGTTGAGCCTGCCGCTGCCAACCATGAAAATGAGTGCCCAGGTACTGAATAACCAGGGCAACTCGTTGGGATGTTGGGGATGGCAATGGCATAACCGAGGCGGTTTAATCCTTAGGTGAGTTCGATAATCGCCATTTCAGCATTGTCGCCTCGCCGACGGATCGTGCGGATAATCCGAGTGTATCCACCGTTGCGATCGCCATAACGGTCCGGCACCTGGTCAAACAAGGCATGAACCAATTGCTTGTCATAGATGTATCCCAAAGCCTGACGACGAGAGGACAATGACCCATCCTTAGCCAAGGTGATCATCTTCTCAACTTGGGACCGCACGGCTTTGGCTCGAGCCTTAGTAGTCTTCACTCGACCATGGCGAATAAGCTGAGTAGACAAGGATCTGAGAAGAGCCTTACGTTGATCGGCAGGTTTGCCTAACATGTGAACTCGACAACGATGACGCATGGAAATTAACCTTAACTTTTCGATTTTTCAGTCGGCATAGTGATACCCAGATGATCTTGGAGAGCTGCGATTACTTCATCTGCAGACTTAGCTCCAAAGTTCTTGATTTCTAGGAGATCTTCTTGGGAATACTCCAGAAGATCGGCAACACTATTAATTTGAGCCCGCTTGAGGCAGTTGTAGGCCCGGACAGAAAGATTTAGACCTTCAATCGGAATTTGATTGGTCTCATCCTCTTCCTCCAGTTCAATATCCTCAACCACATTAAAGGTGGCATCTTTGAGGGGATTGAACAGATCAACCAAGATAGTAGCTGCCTGACTTAAAGATTCCTGGGGCGTTAGATTGCCATTAGTCCAGATATCCAGAATCAGTCGATCCTTTTCTAAGGCTCCACCGACCCGAGCATCTTCTACTTCATAGTTGACCCGACGAACAGGCATGTAAATCGCATCAATCTCGAGAAAGTCGAGGGCTGCGGCTTCATCTCGGTTCTTACCCACCGCATGGTATCCCTTACCCTGCTCGATTCTAAACTCCATCTCTAAGGTGGCATCCGAAGATAGAGTGGCTACATACTGAGTTGGATTCACAATCTCAACTTCAGTGGGTAACTCAAAGTCATCGGTCGTTACAGTCGCTGGACCTTGAACAAATAAGCGGCCAATCTGAGGATCGTTGGTATGGCTCCTAAGGACAACCTGCTTCATGTTTAGCAGAATGTCGAGGACATCCTCACGCACCCCAGGGATGGTTGCAAATTCATGGTTCACGCCAGCAATACGAACAGCTGTGACCGCAGTTCCTCTCAGATTTGCGAGTAAAACTCGTCTAAGAGCATTTCCAACTGTCGTGCCTTGCCCTCGATCCAAGGGCTCCAGAATAAACCTGCTATACTGGCTAAAATCCTCTTCAACTGTAGTTTCCAGACATTCAACCTGAAATTGCGCCACGAAAATCCCTCCCTTGTTGCTGTGCTCGAAATGTAGGTAGGTTCTCTGAACCTGTGGAGTGAGAAAAAAGTTTTTAAAAGTCAGCTTTAGCTTGAGGTCAGCAAAAGCAAAGTGTTTAACTTTGTAGATGGATGAGGTATGCCATCAAATTCAAGGAATTTTTATCAGTGTTTGACTCGCTTCGAGGCAGCAGAACACTGCTCTAGCCAGCCAGCCTGATGAAGCTTCGCCCTAGACGCGACGTCGTTTTGGAGGACGACAGCCGTTGTGAGGAATGGGGGTGACATCTCGAATCAAAGTGATTTCAAGCCCCGAACCCTGTAAAGCACGAATGGCCGTTTCGCGACCTGCGCCAGGACCGCTGACCATCACTTCAATTTGGCGCATGCCTTGATCCATTGCCCGACGAGCTGCACTTTCAGAAGCAGTTTGAGCCGCAAAAGGGGTGCCTTTTTTTGCTCCTTTGAAACCACTTGAACCAGCAGAGGCCCAGGATACGACATCACCACCGGCATCGCTAATGGTGACAATTGTGTTATTGAATGTGGACTGGATATGAGCAACCCCGTTGGGAACATGCTTTTTTTGCTTCCGTCCACCGGAGCGTTTAGATTGTGGAGCCATACCTAATATTCTTTTGAACCAACTAAATCAGCGATAAAAAACAGAAGAATTTGAGAGGGTTATTTCTTGCTGGGAACTTTCTTCTTACCAGCTACAGTCCGCTTGGCACTCCGCCTTGTTCGACTGTTTGTCCGAGTACGCTGGCCTCGAACCGGTAAGCCAGCTCGATGACGACGCCCTCGATAGGAACCAATATCCATGAGTCTCTTGACGTTCATGGACTCCCATCGGCGTAGGTCACCCTCCACCTGATAGCCAGCCACAGCATTACGAAGAGCAGCGACATCTTGATCGCCTAATTCTCTAACTCGGGTATCAGGGTTAACGCCCGTTGCTGCCAAGATCTCGTGGGATCTGGTCAAGCCAATTCCATATATATAGGTCAGACCAATCTCGATCCGCTTGTCGCGGGGCAGGTCTACTCCGGCAATCCGTGCCACTCTTTTCTTACTCCCTAGGCTGTTTAATCAAAAATTTGTGTGGTTGCTAACACGATGGGTTTAGAGACCACTCGGTTGATAGCAATTGGTTAACCTTGGCGTTGTTTATGCTTGGGGTTAGAACAAATCACCATCACGCGACCACGCCGACGAATGACTCGGCATTTGTCACACATTCTCCGAACGGATGAACGAACTTTCATACTAGATTAGACGACTACAAAACTATTACCATATCACTTCTATTGAAGTCCTACAAGTTTAATTTGGTGAAACTTGAATGAATGGAATTAGAGCTTTGTCAGCATCTCATGTAAAGCCTTTACAGTCATGATTTATAGGCCAATCGACATTCTAGAAAAACACAAAAATCATGCGGCCAGGCCCCTTTCTTATTCATCGTCTAGGACAAATATTTAGGGTTTTCCAGGGCAACTCTCCAAAAAATCTGGCTAAATGGATTTAAAGTGTATATCTAACCCGATATGCCTTGTGTCAGAAAACAGCAGCACAGCGGGGGACAGTAGTTTCTATCTTGACTGGATCATGAAGAGTGTTTTCCTAGATCGGCTCCATAGTCCCGAACGCCCTGTCATTGTCTTTGATGGTGCCATGGGAACCTCTCTACAGCTGCAAAATCTGACTGCAGAAGATTTTGGTGGCCCAGACCTGGAAGGGTGTAATGAATATCTGATCCAGACAAAGCCGGAAGCCGTTGCCACGGTTCATCGCAACTTTCTCAAGGCCGGAGCAGATGTCGTCGAGACTGATACTTTTGGTGCCACTTCGATTGTCTTAGCCGAGTACGATTTGGCAGACCAGGCCTATAACCTCAATAAAGCGGCGGCAGAATTAGCTAAACAGGTGACCGCTGAATTTTCGACCCCTGAAAAACCTCGGTTTGTAGCCGGATCCATGGGGCCGGGGACCAAACTGCCGACGATTGGGGACATCGAGTACGACACTTTAAAAGCGACTTATCAAGAACAAGCAGAAGGGTTGTTCGATGGCGGGGTCGATTTATTTTTGATCGAGACCTGCATGGATGTCTTGCAAATCAAGGCAGCCCTAAATGGGATTGAAGCAGTCTTCGCCAATCGGGGAGAACGACGTCCTCTAATGGTGTCGGTGACGATTGAGCAACCTCAAGGCACGATGCTGTCTGGTTCGGATATTGCAGCAGCGCTCACTATTTTAGAGCCCTTCCCCATTGATATTTTTGGCCTCAACTGTGCCACAGGGCCGGACTTGATGAAAGAGCATATCAAGCATTTGGCAGAGTATTCCCCGTTCGTAGTGTCATGTATTCCTAATGCAGGTTTGCCAGAAAATATTGACGGTGTAGGGCACTATCGCCTGACTCCAATGGAACTACGAATGGCACTGATGCATTTCGTTGAGGATCTAGGTGTACAGGTGATTGGGGGATGTTGTGGTACTCGCCCTGAACATATTCAACAGTTAGTGGAACTCGCCCAAGATCTGCAGCCCAAAGGGAGAGAAATTGGCTCCCGGTTGAGCCTACCGCCTTACGCTCCCTTGCCCCATGTTCCGGCTGCAGCCTCGATTATGAGCATGCAGCCCTACGATCAGGACAACTCCTTCTTAATTGTGGGGGAACGGCTGAATGCCAGCGGGTCGAAGAAATGTCGCGAAACCCTGAATGCGGAAAACTGGGATGGGTTGGTATCGTTGGCGCGATCGCAAGTCAAAGAAGGAGCCCACGTCCTCGATGTCAACGTGGACTACGTGGGTCGCGATGGTGAACGAGATATGCGAGAACTGGCCTCCCGGCTGGTAAATACCGTATCTCTGCCCCTGATGCTGGACTCCACAGAATGGACCAAGATGGAAGCGGGCCTCAAAGTAGCAGGGGGTAAATGCATCCTCAACTCCACCAACTATGAAGACGGAAAAGAACGCTTCTTTAAAGTCTTGGAGCTAGCTAAAGCCTATGGGGCGGGCGTGGTAGTGGGCACCATTGACGAAGATGGCATGGCCCGCACCGCTGCGAAGAAGTTTGAAATCGCCAAACGGGCCTATGATGACGCCATTGATTATGGTATTCCTGCCTATGAAATCTTTTTTGACCCCTTAGCCTTACCTGCGTCGACCGGGATTGAAGAAGATCGAAATAATGCCAAAGCCACTATCGAGGGCATTCAGCAGATTCGAAACGAGCTACCGGGTTGTCACATCATCTTAGGGGTATCGAATGTCTCCTTCGGTTTAAATCCTGCGGCCCGAGTCGCCCTCAATTCGGTATTCCTAAATGAGGCGATGGCCGTGGGCATGGATGCCGCCATTGTCAGTGCCAGCAAAATTCTGCCTTTGGCCAAAATTGAACCGGAGCACCAGCAGGTCTGCCGCGATCTGATTTTTGACCGTCGCCAGTTTGATGGAGATGTCTGTTCTTATGACCCGCTCACCAAGCTGACGACCCTGTTTGAAGGGAAAACTACGAAACGAGATCGCAGTATCGATTCCTCCCTCCCCGTAGAAGAACGCCTCAAAAACCACATTATTGACGGCGAACGGATTGGTCTAGAAGAACAGCTAGATATTGCCCTCAAAGATCACGCTCCTTTAGCGATCATCAATACCTTTTTGTTAGATGGCATGAAAGTGGTGGGTGAACTCTTTGGATCGGGACAGATGCAGTTGCCCTTCGTGTTGCAGTCCGCCCAAACTATGAAAGCTGCGGTTGCCTATCTGGAGCCGATGATGGACAAGGATGAAGCAGACACCAGCGGTAAAGGCACTGTTGTGATTGCCACGGTCAAAGGCGATGTCCATGACATTGGTAAAAACCTGGTGGACATTATCCTCTCCAACAACGGCTATCAGGTGATCAATCTGGGTATCAAGCAGCCCGTAGATACGATTATTGCTGCCTATCGGGAGCACAACGCCGACTGCATTGCCATGAGCGGGTTGCTGGTAAAATCCACGGCCTTTATGAAAGATAATCTCGAAACCTTTAACCAAGAAGGGATTGACGTCCCCGTCATTCTGGGCGGCGCTGCCCTCACCCCCAAGTTTGTCAATCAAGACTGTCAAAACGCTTATAACGGCAAAGTGGTCTATGGCAAAGATGCCTTTGCAGACTTGCATTTCATGGATAAGCTGATGCCCGCCAAAACTGAAGGGCAATGGGATAACCTCAAAGGCTTCTTAAATGAACAAGAAGAGGCCCCTGAAGCAGTTTCTACGAATGGTTCTCAACCTCAAGAAAATGCCGAAAAAATAGCTGCAGCAACGCCAATTGATACGAAGCGTTCGGAAGCTGTGGATATCGACATCGACCGGCCCACCCCACCCTTCTGGGGCACCACTATTTTGCAGCCCGAAGATCTACCTTTTGATGAACTCTTCTGGCATATGGATCTCCAAGCTCTGATTGCCGGACAATGGCAGTTCCGCAAACCCAAGGATCAATCTCGGGAAGAATACGATGCCTTCCTAGACGAGAAGGTCTATCCCATTCTGGACAAGTGGAAACAGCGGATTGTTTCTGAGAAGCTTCTCCATCCCCAGGCGATTTATGGTTACTTCCCCTGCCTAGCCGAAGAAAACTCCCTCCACATTTATGATCCAAAAGTAGCGGAGAACCCTGGCGATACCTTGCCTGACCCGGTCACCACTTTTACCTTTCCTCGTCAGAAGTCTATGCGGCGACTGTGTATTGCCGACTTCTTTTTACCCAAGGAGCAAGGCATCGCCCAAAAACGGTTTGATGTCTTTCCCATGCAGGCCGTCACAGTTGGGGACATTGCCACGGAGTTTGCCCAAAAGCTGTTTGCCGATGACGAATACACCGAGTATCTCTACTTCCACGGTCTAGCCGTCCAAACTGCTGAAGCAGTAGCAGAATGGACCCATGCCCGCATCCGACGAGAGTTGGGATTTGCCGAGGGTGAACCGGACAATATTCGGGATATGCTGGCTCAGCGCTATCAAGGCTCTCGGTATAGTTTTGGCTACCCGGCGTGCCCTGATATGCAAGACCAATATAAGCAGCTTGATCTATTGCAAACGGATCGGATTAATTTACATATGGACGAAAGTGAACAGCTTTATCCTGAACAATCCACCACGGCAATTATGGTTTATCACCCTGTCGCTAAATACTTCAGTGCTTAGACTCTATACCTGAATCAATCTCATCAAGGAACTAAAGCTTGATTGAATTAGAAGAACCAGCCTGGTTTTATCATGACTGGATAGAAGGAGACTTGCCCTGGGATCAAGGTAAACAAATGAGCTTCGATCAATTTCATTCGAAGTACAGTTTGCATGACTCTATCTGGCTTGGACTGTTTTATGAGATTGCATTTAGACAAACTTTATCCCTAGCCATTCATTGGAACGCTAACTGGCTTCCTGATGAGATTTACCAAAGTTCAAGTACAGTTTGCGATTGGCCCTATTTATTCATTCGCATCGCACAAGCTCATTCAATCACAACAGATAACTATGGTGATATGACAGATATGCAAAGGTCCATCTTCACATCTGAAAACATCGTGATTTCTGATCAGAATTTGCTAGCCATTGATGATGTTTATGGTGGGAAGCTCAGTATTACCTATAAAGGACCTGTGACCTTCCTCGCAATCGACCCAGCCAAAAGCGTCGTATCGATTTAGGTCGACCTCACTTATTTGGCTTATTCAACCAGTCTTTTAGTACCAAGGGTTGATCGGTGATGATATTGTCTACTCCAAGCTCAATCATATGCTGCATATCTGAGGCCTGATTAACCGTCCATACATGGATGGTCTTGCCTTCCGCATGGACTCGTTCTACCCGGTCTGGTGTGGCTAGAGTGAAGTGAATCGAGTAAAAATCGACCTCAAAATCAGGATACTCAGGTCGAGACGGCGGTATTACAGGACCAACGGTCAACTCCGGATCTAGCGTTCGTACCTGCTGCAGAATATCGAAGTCGAGGGAAGAAACCACACAGTTTTGTTGCCAATTTTTTTTGTGAATCAGCTCAACAACCTGGCTGCCAAGTTTTTGTTCATGGCCATGAATTTTTAGCTCCAGGTTCAACTTGACTCGGTCCTTAGCCAAATCCATCACCGAGGCTAGGGACGGAATTCGGGTATTTTTGAAATCATCCCCGAACCACTGGCCGACATCTAGGTTGGTCAGTTCAGCCATGGTTAGGTCCCAGAGGTTGAGATCGCATCCCGCAAGACGCATTAAATGACTGTCATGAAGCACCACCAATTCATGATCTTGGGTCTCTTGGACATCCAGTTCAATAAAATCAGCCTGGTTTTCAATGGCTAGCTCAAAGGCAGGCATCGTATTCTCTGGGGCTAACTGGGAATATCCTCGGTGAGCCGTAATAAGAGGAGTCATGGGTTCGTCGCGTATGATGTCTGAACCTGAATTTACCCCAAAAGAAGGGGTACCGCATGTCAGGCACTGATCAGATGGTTCAAACCCTTGATATCCAGAAGTTTGGCAATTGAATCAGCACTCACAGGTTTACTCAACAAATATCCCTGGGCCATCTCACAGCCCAATTTTTGGAGCATCTGATATTGCTCTAATGTCTCCACACCTTCCGCAATAATTTCATGATCTAGATTGTGACCCATATCAATCATGGCCCCCATGAGCGTCTCCGATTTACGGTCGACGAGCATATCATCAATAAAGTATTTATCAATTTTTAGACAATCCACCGTGAGATGTTTGAGTGAAGCAAACGATGAATACCCGGTACCAAAATCATCAATAGCTAGGAGCACACCTAGATTTTTTAATTCTCGAAAAATAGAAAGATTCTGTTGATCGGTTTGCACCACACTCTCCGTCACCTCCAGCTCTAGTTCCGTTGGCACCATGCCTGTTTCATCCAGAACATGCTTAATCAAAGACACAAAATCCTTATCCAGAAATTGGGCAGGAGAAATATTCACGGCCATCCGAATCGCCGGCAAGCCAGCCTTTTTCCAGGCAACAGCCTGATTACAGGCTGCTTTCAAAACCCATTCCGTTAGGGGCTTCATCATCCCTATTCTTTCAGCTGTGGCAATAAATTCAGACGGTAAAACCTCACCGAGTTGGGGATGGTGCCAGCGGGACAAAGCCTCAACCCCAATAATGTTGCCGGAGCGGATCTCAACCTGGGGTTGATACACCAAGAACAATTGCTGTTTTTCGACGGCCTCCCTTAAGTTTTGCTCCACACGGAACCGATACTCTGCTTGCTCGGTTAGCTCTGGTTTATAGAAGGCATACCGATTTTTTCCTCGTTCCTTTGCCGCATAAAGGGACGTATCAGCAGCTTTAATCAAGGTTGAGAGATCTTGACCATCATCAGGATAGTGGGCAATCCCAATACTGCAAGCGGGGGTAAATTTTCTTGCCGATAACTCGATGGGTTGGGAAACCCCCTCAAGGCAACGTTGAGCAACCGAAGAGGCTGCATAGTCATCATTTACATCCGTCACCAAAATACAGAATTCATCTCCACTCAGGCGGGCGACAAAATCGATATCACGAGCGACCTGTTGCAACCGTTGGCCAATTTCCCGAAGTAATAAGTCTCCCGCATCATGCCCCAGACTGTCATTCACTCCCTTAAAGTTATCTAAATCGATATAGAGCAGACCCAAGCGAGATGCGTTGCGATCAGAACGCTTGATGGCAGCTTCAAGGCTTTGGTAAAAATGAGCACGACTCGCCAGCCCCGTTAAGCTATCGATAAACGCCAATTCTCGAATCCGTTTCTGGGCTTGGTCCCGCTCCATCACAATCCCAGCCAGCCTTGCTGCCGACTTCAGATCGTTTGACTCCGCCTCATTGGGCAAGGCGGGATGATTGTAATACATGCCAAATGCGCCCAATACGGTACCTGAAGAACTTTTAATCGGTTCAGACCAACAGCAACGCATGCCATGGGGCAATGCGACATGTTTGATCTTGGCCCATTTGGGATCGGTGTCAATATTCTCAACCAGAACCCGCTGGCCGGTATAAGTCGAGGTACCACAAGAGCCAACATTTGGACCATATTCCAGGCCATGAACTGCATCACAATAGGCTTTTGGCAGACTTGGGGCACCACCATGCATCAGTCGACCATCTTGCAATTCAAGCATTGAACATCGCAGTCCAGGATGAAGCCCTTCATAAAGCAAGGCAATTTCTTCATAGATCTGTGATGCGGGTTTCCCTGTCGCGACCATCTCCAGAATTTCAGCATTTTTGTCATCAAATGCTTCTATCTTTTTACGGGCGGTGATATCGACATGGGTGCCCACCAAACGAACAGCCCTACCATCAGACGCTCGATAAGCCAAAAATGCCCGCGAGAGCACAAACACTTCATGCCCCGCTTTGTGCTGCATCCGCATTTCAACATCAAATGAATCTGTGTTGCTCACCAGATAGTCTTGGACCTGTTTCAAAACAGTCTCTTTATCATCAGGGTGTACGAGGTTTGCCCAAGTACTTAAATCATCAGGAAGTTCATCGTTTTCATACCCCAACATGCTTTTCCAGCGCGGTGAATAGTAGACTTCATCGGTTTCTAAGTTCCAGTCCCAAAGTCCATCATTGGCTCCGCACATCGCCAATGAAAACCGTTCTTCACTGGCTTGTAACTTTTCCTCTGACCTTTTTCTAGCGGTCACATTGCGCCCAATACCTAATACACCTATCAATTCTCCATGCTCGTCATACAAGGGATATCGACTGATTTCTAGGAGTTCGCGATGACCATCACTAGTAAAAGTTGTCCATTTTTCTAATATAGATGGGCATTCTTTCAATATGACGTCCTGGTCATGTTTTCGAGACAAATCGGCCCACTTAGCATCTACAAAATCTTGGTCGGTTTTACCAACAATTTCTTGTTCAGGGGCATCCAAAAAATCTTCAAAACGATGATTACAGGCCAGATATACGCCATCAGAATCTTTCAACCAGATGAGATCGGGTAGATGGTTAATGATTGCTTTATAAAATCCAATTCCTTTTTCAAGGCCTGGTGGAATAATTCCTCCTGTAGAAGTCTCTGTAACGTCTACGGCGGAAGTCGATTGGATCTCGCATTGCATGACAAATGACTATGAGGACTAGGGTAAACACATTTTCCTATTCTCATAATAAATTTTGACATCAGAATTAGAATCCGTATTTTGACGGAATTATTGTCCTGAGAAAATATCAGCCTCGAATCAAAATCTCTTCACAAAAATACTTATATAACGATCAAATCTATTATTTACAGCTTTTATAACCATAAGAACTCATTGCTAGAATTTATACCTTAAAAAGCAACTATTTAATTTTTTTTACTTCTCCATTAATCTTATTTATTTCCATGTCAGCCTCTTAATGGAGACGCATCTAGACTCAGTATGAATTCAACGCAGCCAGGAGCTATATTTTTTTTAATAACAGCAATATTCAACAAAAAAAATTCACAAAAAAGGGAATGCTTGCCTAATTTCGGTTTCAGTTAAACCAAATTGCTCAATTGAGTAACGGTGCACGCCATGTTTTGTCTGAGGATTAGCATCTAGCCAATTCACCATATTTTGCTCTGTAGATGAGTCTAGAGAATCATTGAAAAAATTATAAATTCTGTGAACGGTCTGGATCGGATCTTGAATAAGATCAGGATAGTTGACATCACAAATCAATGTAGACGGCGTTTGACGACGATATTGATGCCCTTTCTCATAACCATAGGACAAAGCTTCTAGCCAGTATTTCCCGATGGCTGACCTATCAACTTGTTCGGTATAGATATTGCGGACAAGCGTTGCCAGACTACAGATGGATGGGACTACGGAGCAAGGATCTCGGTGGGTTTGAATAATGCAAGCATCTGGAAAAACTTGCGTCAGAGATTCTAGATAAGTGAGATGGGCTGGGGCTTTCAATAGCCATCGACCTGGCCAATGCCAGCTTAATAGTTGTAACTGCTGTCGATAGTAGTGATATTGCGATCGCAGGGTCTGAGTCCGTAACCAGTCTCGATAGCTGGGCACATGGGCTCTCAGCTCATAAAGCAAGGTTGAAAAAGCATGCTCAAACAGCTGATTCCCTTCTTCCGGCAGCTGTGCTTGGAGATGGTGGGTGGTAGAGAAGACAGGCGAAAGAGCCTGGTATTGGCGAGCCATCTTTTCAGCAGCCTGGATGCGGGGATCTGGATCGCTAGCATTCTGTTCAGGTGGAGGACAAGGCTGTAATAATTCCCAGAGTCGCAACCAGCGAAACCGCGAGTCTTGGGCCAGCAGCCTGTGAAGAAAAGTGGTTCCCGTTCGAGGCAATCCGGTAATCACCAAGGGACGCCGGATAGGAACCTCAAGAATCTCAGGATGACGTTTCAAGGTCGCTTGAATTTGCAAGCGATTGATGAGTAAGCGACCCAAGTCTGCCCATAGAAACAATCTACCGACTAAACTCAAGTCCGCTTCTGCGTTCAAAGCCGTTATTAATACTTTGAACCCAACGCGAAACGAGTCATCCCCCCAGTCCGTCAGTTGGGTCTGTTTTTGAGCGGTAGCGAGTAAGGCCTCCTCATTCAATTGCACAGACTGAATGCCAATCGTCTGAAGTCGCCGCCCTCCCCAATTGATCCAATCCATCCATCGGGGATGTTGGTCGTTATTTACCGTCAGCTGTGCAGAATGCCAGCAATTGTAAATTCAATATTTCATGAGGTATCGGCTGCTATTCGAGGCTCTGGATCATCCAACATAAACTGGAGCAAATGCTCCCAACTCTCAAAGAGCAAGTATTTGGTCAAAGTCTGAATATCGTGAAAAAAGCCTTGTCGGGTTCCCCGTTGCTTTCGCATGCGTTGATAAGTGGAGTCCACCAAGTGCAAGACGGTATGAAATAAGAATGCCAACAGGTTGAGTACCAATAGCACAGCAGCAAGGTTCTTCTGACCATGACCAAAATTATGTTCTAAGTGATAGCCCTTGGTTTTGAGGACATTGTGTCCTTCATTCTCCGCTTTCCATCGGGCACGTCCAGCACTGACAATCTCGGCCACACTTTGGTCATTGATGAAATGGTGAGTAATGAACGCGTTGTGATACATAGTCTTTCCATCAGCAGCACGAGTAACAGAGACTTCGCACCAGTTGACCATCACTGCTGGTAGCTCCTCACGCAGGGGGATGCGATTGTAATAGCGATACTGACAAATTTCATGATAGCGACCGTTCCAGCCCCGAGTCTCTAGATGCTCAACATCTCCAATACCTTCTAAATACTCTACCCATTCATATAGCTCTGGATGGGAGGAGGGCAAACAGACAAAAATGAAGTTCAACTCATCCTCTAAACAAGTCTCCACCATCGGTTGACGGCTATAGAGGTCATCGCCAAGAACCGTAATCTTGGCTCCGTCAAACCCTTGAGCATGCCCCTTGATCCACCGTTTGGCCGCAGCGGTTTCACTATCCTGTTTCTCCGCACCATCTTGAGGACGAATGAACTCTGGGGCCAGAGAAATGACATGTTCAATTTCCGGACAAACGAGGACGGGCAACACGGCGGTGTGCGTATAGGTGACACTCCCATCCCGATGGGTTTTGGTAGAACACTGATCGCAACAAATCCGGTTTGAGGAAAAATACTCGCTGCCGTCTAGCCCTACCAACAGGTGTCCACCTAGAACCTTATATTGCTCTAGATAACCTCGTCGTAGGAGAACGCTATAAATTTGATAAAAAATGGGAAACAGAAGACGAAATGCGATCAAGTCCAAAACATTCTTGATTTGGTTGCTCGTGGGGAGTTCTGTTAACTCAAAGAGGGCTTGGGCGTTGTCACGACCATGACGACTATGAACATGGCGTTGGTACTCCAGAAACGAAGGACATTGCATAAAGAAGACAGCAAATGCGCCTAATACAATATCTTTGAGACTAAATTTGGTGCCATTACTGGGTTGACGTGGATCATCGAGGTGCTCAATGAGCTGATGTAGCCAGTGCAGTAAGAGAGGGAAATTTAGAACACCTTCATTCATCGTCTGGGGCTCTGCAAGTGTATGAATACATCCTCAACGACTACAACCTAGCTTGCCAAAATTTTGAATTTACAATTGCTGGCAGAATGCTGTTGCATTATCACTTTTGGCTAACTGCTGCTAGCCATCCTTACCGTCATTGATCAGGACATCATGCTAGACATGAAAAATTCGATGCCGTTGAATGGGAATCACACCCTAATTTCCGGCCTCTATTGGATATTGAGGCCGGAAATAAAGCAAGCGTATTACTGTTGATGGTCTATTCTCAATTTTCATCGATTGCGACTCGATAAAACTCGGAAATTGGCAGATATGAATCGATCTTAAACCAATAGGATGGCGGCTCTGTTCCAGTCTATTTTGGGGTAGCTATGATGGTGGAGTTAAAGTTTGCAGTCTCGCCGCCACATTTATGAGCACTTTTCTGGATCTCACCCAGTTGTCAGCCACATCCCTTGCTCAACTAGATCAAGCCCAGCATTCACGTCAGAAAGTGGCCCATCATCTGGAAGCCATGGCAAACACCTTGTCCACGGCGGAAACAGAAGGGGCCACCGCTTCAGGACCGTTAAGTTTAGCCCCGCAAGTGGAGACCCTTCGCAGTGTGGCGGACAACCTCCAGCAAGGGATTTTTCGGTTGGTGGTGTTAGGTGATTTGAAACGGGGGAAAAGTACGCTCTTAAATTCACTATTAGGGGAGCGATTATTGCCTAGCGATGTCAATCCCTGTACAGCAGTGTTGACGGTGCTCAAATATGGTCCCCAAAAGCAAGTCACCATCCACCATCTTGATGATTCGCCACCGGAGCAGATTGCTTTAGAGGACTTTAAGCAGATCTACACTATTGACCCTGAAGAGGCCAAAGCTTTGGCTTCTAAGGACCAGGCTGCTTTTCCCAATGTTAGTCATGCCGAGATTGAATATCCCCTTCCCTTGTTACAACAAGGTCTAGAGCTGATTGACACCCCAGGATTGAATGATACGGAAGCTCGTAATCAGCTCGTCTTCAATTTTTTGCAGGATTGCCATGCCGTGCTGTTTGTCATGGATGCGACTCAACCCTGCACGTTGGATGAGCGACGGTATTTGCAAAATACCCTGAAGGATCGGGGCATCACCATCTTTTTCTTGATTAATGCCTGGGATAAAGTTCAAAGCAATTTGATTAATCCTGACGATAGTGAGGCACTTGCCTCAGCAGAAGATCGGCTCCGAGGAGTTTTTCACACTCATTTGGCAGACTATTGCCCCCATCAATATGATCAGCGGGTCTTTGAGGTCTCGGGACTAAAGGCGTTGCGTTCTCAACTTCAAAACGACCCCGAAGCCCTAGCCCAGTCAGGCGTGCCAGCCTTTCTAGACAGTTTGTTCAAATTTCTTTCCCAGGATCGAATCCAGTCAGAGCTAGACTATGCCCTACACAAAGCTCAAATGACCCATAAACAAGTTTGGGCTGCGGTATCTCGCCGTTTACCCTTACTGGATGAAGACCTCGATCTCTTGAAGGAAAAACTGGTCTCAGTCCAGTCCGATTTCGAGCAACTGCAATCCATTCGGGATGACTTTCAAACGAAGATTCGCCAAACTCGCGATCAGGAATCCCAGGCCATCGCTGATTCCTTTAAGACTTATATTCTCAACCTAGAAATCACCTTTGACGAAGATTTCGTAGCCGCTCAACCGGATTTGGAGTTTCTGGAGTTTCTAGATAAGAATAATCGAGCGGTGTTTTACACCTCCTTTAAGCGGGCCTTTGAACGCTATATGAATGATCGCTTGGCAGCTTGGGAATTTATCGCCAAACAGGACATTAGCCGGGCCTTTTCTGAACTCAATGAAGCCGCTGACGAATATCGGGTGGCCTATGAACAGGTCGTGGAGGTGATGAATGACAAACTATTGGGAAATCGCTTTTATGCAGCGGGGCATCGCTATGACCCCAAGGAAGTCCAGCTCTGGGCCGATATTCTCAAGGATGTGTTCGAGGCGATTCCTGGCAATATGAATGGTGCCGTTGGCCAGTTCAACATGTTTTGGCAAAGCGTGATGCAAACCGCCCTACTTGTGATTATCTTACAGGTCATCGGCTTGGTATTTTCATCCCTATTTTTGAATATCTTCGCTGTGTTGTTAGTAGGAACCGGCGTTTTTGTTGGGCAAGCAGAATATGTCCGTCAGGAGTTCCTCAAAGCAACCCGTACGGAATTTGCCAAATACCTCCCCCAAATTGCCAATGAGCAATGGGAACCCATTCATCAATCCGTGCAACGGTGCTTCGAAACCTATGAGGTAAAAGTAATTGAGCGGATTAATCAAGATATTGCCAGTCGGCAAGGAGAACTGAATAATCTTGTCGCCCAGAAAGAATCGCATTCTATCCAGGTGGAGCAAGAAAGTCAGCGACTGCAAACCTTAGAAAAATCTCTGGCAGAGATGGTTCAAGAAATGGAAGGAGACTGTCAGCTTAAGAATTGATGCTCTTCATGTAAGGAGCATCTTGCTGATTGATAAGCCCATATCTCTGACCGATATACATCAGGGATATGGGCTATCACGCTGGATCATTCCATCTGCTCTAATACCTCGGCCAACTTGGCAACGGTGCGATCGATATTTTGTAATTTATCTAAGCCAAAGAGGCCAAGCCGAAAGGTTTGAAAGTTGTCGGGTTCATCACAGCGTAGAGGGACACCCGCCGCAATCTGCATCCCGAGGGCCTTAAATTTCTGTCCTATTGCTGGATCATCTGTGTAGCTAACCACAACGCTGGGCGATTGAAATCCTTCAGCCGCGACACTCTTGATGCCTTTACTGGTTAGAAGTGCTCTGACCTTATCCCCTAGCTGTTGTTGCTGAGCACAGACGGTATCGAACCCGCACCCTGCCGTTTCCTGCATCACATCCCGAAATATTCTGAGGCTATCAGTGGGCATGGTGGCGTGATAGGCATGTCCACCTTTTTCATAGGCCTCCATAATCTGCAGCCATTTCAATAGGTCACAGGCAAAGCTACTGCTCGTCGTCGATTCGATCCGCTCTCGCCCCAGAGCACTGAACATCACCAATCCACTACAGGGCGAACTACTCCACCCTTTTTGAGGAGCACTGATCAAAATATCGACACCGCAGGCTTCCATATCGATCCAGATCGTGCCGGAGGCAATGCAATCTAACACGAACAAACCACCCACAGCATGGACTGCTTCAGAGATGGCCTGAAGATAGTCCATCGGCAAGATCATTCCCGAAGACGTTTCCACATGGGGTGCAAATACCAGATCCGGTTTTTCGGCCTGGATTCTAGAAACAACTTCTTCAATGGGGGCAGGGGCAAAAGCTGCATGATCACTGTCATCTACAGGACGAGCCTTGAGCACCGATAATTGGGCAGGTATCTTACCCCTCTCTAAAATTTGACTCCAGCGAAAACTAAACCAACCATTACGAATCACCAAGCATGATTGATCTGTGGCGAACTGTCGAGCAACGGCTTCCATGGCAAAGGTGCCACCCCCCGGAACAATGGCCACGGCCTTGGCATTGTAGACCTGTTTGAGGGTGCCAGAAATATCTGTCATCACCGTTTGGAAGGCTCCAGACATATGATTCAGTGAGCGGTCTGTAAACACTACTGAATATTCCAAAAGTCCTTCTGGATCAATATTAGGCAGTAATCCTGGCATGTTGTCCTCTTCGCAGTTGTGTCTGAATCAATGAATCGGGATGAATGGCGTTAGGGTTTGATATTGCCCCTTAGCTTCTTGAGCTTTCCTCGTTTATTTTTGCTATCGAGCCGCCGTTGTTTGGCACCATAGGAAGTTTTTGTGGGTTTCCGTTTTTTGGGGGTTGTGGTCACACTTTGCAGCAACGTTTGCAGACGGTTCAGGGCATCTTCTCTGTTTTGCTGTTGGGTGCGATGTTGCTGAGCTTTGATAATAATGATGCCTTCTTTGGTGATACGTCTATCGCCCAAGTTGAGGAGACGCTCTTTGAACAGGGGCGATAGGGATGATGCATTGATATCAAATCGGAGATGGATCGCGGACGCCACTTTGTTAACGTTTTGTCCGCCAGCACCTTGAGAACGGATGGGACTCAACTCAATCTCACTGAGAGGTATGGAGGTGCGCTTGGTAATCTTCAACATGAGTGAGTCAGACTAATCTGGGTGCAATAAATATCAGCGATACTCTCCCAGTTTAATCAAGGGCTGTGAGTGGCGATGAATTTCTCTTTTTGGGACTTCGATAGCTGTTTAATTTGATATTCCAACTGCTGGGCTTCGGATCGACTCCCCACGGGTTGTTGATAAACCAGCTGCAATGGGCCTTTTGAGCGCAGAAACTTAGCCCCTTTTTTGCTATGGGAATGCTCATCCAGGCGACGAGCAACGTCTGTCGTCACGCCTGTATACAAGGCCCCATTCCGGGTACGAATGATATAGAGATGCCATTCAGACATAAGGTCTTGTTTGTCGCTCAATGGGCTATGCCCATCATTTTGAAAGAGGGAGATGCGTATCGTAGTTGCAATACGCATTCAACCACAATACCCCTCATAACTTCGCTTTTTTACTGGCGGTTGAAACACCCCTCAAAGCCAAGAAGCCCTGCGTGATCTGGCATACCAATATCAGACCTAGAGATACTGGAGTGCGATCGCACCTCCCCTCAACCAACCCCCTTTCCCCCAGATAACCTCAGCCCTCAGCCAACCCTCTACAGACGATCTCTAGTTTTTAGTGAAGTCGGAATATCCAATTTATATCCTGCATCAAGTTGCGATCTCGGGGGTGGGTTGCTGACTTGTTCGATTGCCATTGGGATAACTGACCAAATGAATTTTGTTGTTGATCTGCAGTGTCATGATTGCTTTGCTGAACATATGAGTAGCGGGTAAGACCTGTTCCTTAGCTACAGTTCTATTCTTTGCAGTAAAAAGAAAAATTCAGCTATCTCACGAAAGCTGAAACTTTTATCCTCTAAGAGTGCTGATATCAAATGTAGATGTTTGGCTTTAGAAGGTAGGCAGGTTAGTAGCCCATTTCATATTGCGAGAAAATTTGCCTTCTAATTATAGTTATGGCATTTGAGGAAAGATCTGTGCTTCATTTCCTATTTGCTTCACCAAATACATCTGACAGGAGTGTTTTCTATTCAATAGAAGATTGGGATAACGTTTGTGAAGGTATTTTGGATATAGCGCTATCTAGCATAAAGGAACTTGAGATATTACTTAGTCTATTGGGAATAAATGACTTTGTGATAGAGAACCTTCCAAATAGCGAATATTTTTCAGGTTTAATTGATATTTCTCAATATAAAATCCCAGAATTCAATGAAACAGACTTTGATCAGTTTTATGAGTTGTGGTTGTCGAAAACAGGACGAGAATCAAACATGGATGAATATGGGCAGCTCATTTTTATCCAGGGGGAGGCTAGAAAATGGAATCAGAGGCCATGCAAGGTGATATTAATTGAAAAGTATTAGCTTGTCTTGAAGAGTGTGATTGGTAAATGCTTGGCGTAATGACTAAAGTCTTTATCGGTAGTAAAAATTTCGAATTTAGCTCGTATAGCAACAGCACAAATCAAGAAATCTGTGTGGGAGCCTTGAATCCCTTTTGAGCGACAGAAATTCGAATATTCTGCAGCAGCTTCATAATCAGAATCCACCAATGGTTCGTTTGGGAAATATTTCAGTTTCTGTCGCAGTTTTTCATATCGGCTTTTATCCGTGTAGCCAGACAACAATTCTTGTCTGATGGCACCAATTATTTTTACTTGATTCTCATCAATGAGTCGGGTGAGTTGTTTAGCTATAGAGGTTTCATCTGCAGAACTACAGCGCAGAGCAATGGACCAAACACAGGTATCAACCAGGATGCCGCTCATTGTCGTCCTTGTTTATAGTCATAATCGGCATCTTGAGGTAATTGGCCAAATAGAGAGATAATTTCACGCTGTTGTCGACGTTGTACAAACTCAGTCAGTGCTTGATTTACGGTCTCTTTTTTGGTGGAAAATCCACCAACTCGCAGGGCCTCTTCGAGCAAGTCAGCATCGATAGAAAGATTGGTAGCCATGGTCAGACTCTAGTTACACATTTATTCACACATTCTATTACACAAGCCAATTAGCAATTACGAGACGTTAAACTTACGCCGATAGTAGAAGATTAAAAATCCAAATCAGATCACAGCATTAATTGAGTTGGTAGGACATCATGAAACGAATACTGTAAACGAGCTATCGAAGTTAAACGTCTAAATTATTGTGAAAGAATTTGGCCCTCAAGTCAGTCGCATTTCAGAGAGGTTGGCAAAGGTTATCCGGCAAAAACCTAATCATGCATTTGGACAAGTCAGTCGCATTTCAGAGAAGTTGGCAAAGGTTATCCGGCAAAAACCTAATCATGCATTTGGAAAAGAAGGACATGGCTTCTCATGCCGAAAACCACTGAAAATGTCTGATGTAGAAAAGTTTGAAACTCAATATGCTGTAGCACTCCCTACCGGCTATCGCACCTTTATCACTCAAGTCGCTAATGGTGGTCTGGGTCCTGCTTATGGCATGTTTTCACTTGATGATGCCTTGAGGTGTCGATTAACATGCTCTCCTCTTGATGAGTTTCCAACAGATATTTTGAAAGTAGCGTTTCAGCATACTTCCCCATACAACCCTGATCAGGACAACGCAGTTATTGCCATGTTTGATCGAGCTGAGACAGGAGACATTACCGAAGCAGAAATTGATAGATACCAACTGTATTTAACTTCAGGCACTCTTACTCTTTGCCATGAAGGGTGTGGGTATTTACATAGATTAGTAGTGAGTGGACCAACCCGTGGGCAAATGTGGCTGGACGGTGAATGTAGTGAGCAGGGATATTACCCTCTTGGTGTCAGTTTTCTGGAGTGGTATGAAAATTGGCTCGATGATGTTATTGCTGGAGGCCCTGGCACTTGGTGGTTTGATGTCTAACCATTTGCTTAAAACAGACATTCGGATTCAGACAGCCTCGGGACACTTTTTACTTCTCTATGCGCCGCTCAACTCAAAGACGTTAACCAACTGCAGTAAATGAGTGCGACTAAACAGCGAGACCTCGTTGCACGCTTAGCCAAAACTGACTCACCGCATGCTCTGCAAAAGGCCCGAAAAATCAGCGAGCCTTGGTTTCGTGCTCAAGCACTGGCTTATATCGCCCGTTATTGCGACCAAGCCCCAACATCGGTCGCTAATCAGGCAGCTAAAGCGGCAGAAGCTTGCGTGGACACTTACCAACAGTGCGCTGTCCGCGCTTGGGAAATCGCCGCACTGGCTGAAAGATCCCATACCAAATCTGCTGCCTCTCGGCTCCAGGCTGTACTATCTAAAGCCCGACAGATAGAACCGCCTTCATCCCGATCCGAGGCGCTTATCTTATTGCTGAGTGCTGCAGCCCACATCAACTCTAATGCGGTCGAAACTGTAGCTAAGATGGTTGTCCGAGTGACTGATTGTCATTCGAATTGGCGTTGCGATCGCGCCACTGTCAACGCAATAGGCATACTTTACCGTTTCAATCCGGAATCTGCTGCTCATCTGTCCCAATCAGTGTCAAACGCAAAACTTAGATCGAAATGCGACAAAATCATCGCAGCTGGCGGGTCATCACCTCGTTCATTTTTCTGGTGACATTAGAGCTATCAGATTTTCTTACGGTGGCACTGTTTAAACTTTTTGCCACTTTTACACCAACAGGGCTCATTCTTTTTCGGCTGGAAGGGCGGTAACCTATCCCCATCGGTGTAAAACCATTTGCCATTTTCTTTGATAAAGCGCGATCGCTCGTGGAGTTGGGCCACAGAGTTCCCTTCTTGGTACACCGCAAAGAACTCAACAACTCCGGTTTTATCTTCAGGTTGTCCAGCTTTAGTGGCAAGTACAGTTAAACCCAGCCAAGTCAGATGATTGGCAGTGGCAGCGATCAATTGTCGGCTATTGGGTTGTCGGTGACTGGGATGCTCGGTATTGAATAGGTAATCGATATTTTTGAGGCAATAGGCAACGTAGCGCGATCTCATCAGTGTCTCAGCGGTGGGGGCAGGGAGCGACCCTTGTAAATAAACACCGCAGCACTGGTTGAATAACTTTTGACTACCGCAGGGGCAAAGACTTGTAGCAGAGCGATCGTCAGAGATCAGCATGATTCAATTTAGGCAGACAACACTAGATTTTCAATTTCATAGGATGTGTGAGGCCAAAGCCGTTCAATATCTTTCATCATAGAAGTCATTGGCTCACCAGCTCTTGCCCTTTGCATTTGAACGGATACTGAGCAAGACTATCAATCTTGGACCTGTGATGATTATCAACATCGCTGACCTTGACTCTTGAGTTTTCGAGGTTAAACCATTGCGATCAATCATGTAGATCTCAAAACTCTAATAAAGCCAAGGCTTCCTCACACCAAACAATTACATCCACTTCATGGCGAATGCCTTGCCGCAGCGTTAGATACTGACATTTTGCTGCCCAAGATAACTGCTCTGGCTCAGCAAAATGCTGCTGCTCAATCTGCCGATAGATCTGCAATTGCTGTTGATGTTCTTGCTGGTAACGACGGAGTTCTGCCAGTAATACCTCAGGCTCTACTAAATCCCCGGCAAACAGCTTCACTAGGATTTCTTCCTTCGTGCGGCTACTTTTACTGGGCTGAGCAATCCACTCGGCCATCTCCGCCTTACCCATTTCAGTCAGGTGATAGCACTTTTTATCAGGACGACCCGTTTGGGGAATCACCTCTCCCGTGATCCACTGTCGCTCCTCTAAACGGTTGAGTTCTCGATAGATCTGCTGATGACTTGCAGACCAGAAATGGCCCACTGACCCATCAAACCGCTTCGCCAACTCATAGCCACTGCAGGCTTGATCCGCCAAGGTTGCCAAAATTGCGTAAGAAAGACTCATATGCACTGATTGACATATTCAAATAATTGCATATAGTAAGAATATGCACTTTGTTGCATATTACATTGTATTTGTTGCCTAGGAGACCCACCCATGATTACCCAGTCTCGTCCTCAACAATCTCCGCAAGCCTGGTATGGCATGTTTGCCCAGGCTGCACCAGAATTTTCTACAACCCAGCTACCTATCTTGTCCGGGGCTATACCCAAAGACCTCAAAGGCTCCCTCTATCGCAATGGACCAGGGCGTCTAGAGCGCGGCGGGCAACGAGTCGGCCATTGGTTCGATGGAGATGGGGCTGTTTTAGCAGTGCATTTCGGTGGTACCCAGGCATCCGGAGTCTATCGCTATGTGCAAACGGCGGGCTACCAGGCCGAAGAACAGGCCGATCAATTCCTGATGGGAGGCTATGGGATGCTAACCGCCGGGTCCCTATGGCGACGATTGCGGCAGGGAGCGACCAAAAATGCAGCCAATACCTCTGTGCTTGCGCTTCCCGATAAGCTCTTGACCTTATGGGAAGGGGGACATCCCCATGCTTTGGACCTAGCCTCTCTAGAAACCCAAGGATTAGATGACTTAGGATTCCTAGCACCGGATCAGTCCTTCTCCGCCCATCCCAAACGTGATCCGCTCAGTGGAGAAATCTCTAACTTTGGGGTTAGCTACGGCAAGCAAGGTCAACTGCATATCTATCGTTGCTCAGCAGAGGGCAAAGTCAAACGTCAAACCCAAATTCCCCTTAAGGGCCTACCGATGATTCACGATTTTGTGATGGCAGGGCCTTACCTGATTTTTTGTATTTCTCCCGTCTCCATGAATCCGTTGCCGTTATTGGCACAGATGAAGAGCTATAGCGATTGCCTCCAATGGAAACCTCAACAAGGCACTCAAATCTTAGTGATTGATCGCGAGTCCCTAGAAGTAGTCAGCCAAGGAGAAGCTGATCCCTGGTATCAATGGCATTTTGGAAATGGCTATATCGATGACCAAGGACACGTGATCATCGATTTCGTCCGCTATGCCGATTTCAGCACGAATCAGTTCCTGAAAGAAGTCGTCAGTGGTCATCCACAAACCCAAGCAGACGGTCAACTCTGGCGACTCCATCTTGATCCCCGAACTGGCAAAGTTTTGGAGACCTATGCCCTGATAGATCGGACAGGTGAGTTTCCCATAGTTGATCCCCACCAGGTCGGACTGGCCCACAGTCATACCTACCTCTCCACTCGCCCCGCATCAGATCCGACCACAGAGCTATTTCGAGAGATTGTCTGTTTCGATCACGCTTCTCATCGACTGAGCAGCATTCAAGTCGGTGAACAAGCCTACTGCAGCGAACCCATCTATGCCCCCGAGCCTGGACAACCTAGACAAGGTTGGATTATCTCTGTGGTCTACCAAGCCGCATCCCATACCAGTGAGGTATGGATTTTGGCTGCAGATCATTTAGAGGATGGTCCTATTTGCCGCTTGGGGTTACCCAGTGTAGTCCCCATGGGATTTCATGGCACCTGGCAACCTAGCCCATACCCCAGCTAAGGAAGAGAAAACCGAAGTACAATGCTACACACCTCAGAATTAATATCTTCACTAAAAGAGTGTGGGATAGTAACTGAGGCCTGCAATACTTCTTCAAGTGCAAATTTGTCTATGCCCAAATTCCCTTTGCGTCGGTCTAAAGCCAAAACGGCCAGTACCGAAGAGACTCCTGGATTAGGCACATTTGCTGGTGTTTATACCCCCTCCCTGCTGACCATCCTAGGCGTCATTATGTACCTACGCTTCGGTTGGGTCGTGGGCAATGTTGGCCTCTTCAATACCCTAGTGATCGTCACCTTAGCCACCTCGATCACTTTTTTAACTGCCCTGTCTATTTCTGCGATCGCAACGGATCAAGTGGTACGTGCAGGGGGAGCCTACTACATGATTAGCCGCTCTCTGGGCATTGAAACCGGAGGTGCAGTCGGGATTCCGCTGTTTTTTGCCCAAGCCGTCTCTGTAGCGCTATACACCATTGGCTTTGCCGAAAGTCTAGTCCGCATTTTCCCCAACCTCAATCAAACCTTAGTGGCAGTCGTGACCACTTTGTTCGTTGCAGGTCTGGCTCTCAAATCGGCTGATATTGCCATCAAAGCCCAGTTCGGAATTATGGCAGCGATTGCAGTATCGCTGGTCTCTTTTGGGTTTGGTCATCCAGTTCCCGTCGAAACAGGGGCAGACGCCATTCCCCAAGCCAAAGGTTTTTGGGAAGTTTTCGCCGTCTTTTTCCCAGCGGTTACCGGGATCATGGCTGGTGTAAGTATGTCAGGAGATTTAAAAGATCCAGCCCGATCGATTCCGAAGGGAACTTTGGCTGCGATTGGAACGGGATATGTGATCTATATGGTGTTGCCAATTCTCCTCACCATGCGGGCAGAACCTAGCACTCTGATGCAAGATCCTTTGGTGATGCGAAGAATTGCCTTTTGGGGCGACGCCATCCTACTCGGGGTCTGGGGGGCAACCCTTTCGAGCGCAATTGGCAGTATCTTAGGTGCACCCCGAGTCTTGCAGGCATTGGCACGCGATCGCATCTTGCCTCGCAGTCTCCGATGGCTGGGAATTGGCAGCGGCCCCAATGACGAACCCCGGCTAGGAACGCTTTTCACCTTAGGAATCGCCTTAGCTGTAGTCTCCATTGGTGACCTGAATTTAATCGCCCCGGTCCTCAGTATGTTTTTCTTGACCACCTATATGGTCCTGAACGTGGCGGCTGGAGTCGAAAGCTTTCTTCAGAGTCCCTCTTTCCGACCCACCTTTCGCATCCACTGGATTTTTTCCTTAATGGGCGCATTCGGCTGTATCGCCGTCATGTTTTTGATCAATGGGTTGGCGACTATTATGGCAGCCCTGATAGTTCTAGCCATTTACCTTTGGCTAGAGCGGCAGCAATTGGAAAGTGCCTGGGGAGATGTGCGGCGAGGGGTGTGGATGACCGTGGTCCGGATGGGACTGTTCCAGCTGGGCAGTACCCCAGACCCTAAAAACTGGCGGCCCCATATTCTAGTGTTATCGGGCGTGCCCACCCGTCGTTGGCATCTGGTTCAGGTAGCCTCTGCCCTCACCCACAATCGTGGACTGATTACGGTATCTAGCGTCCTGCCCGTTAAGGGTAGAGATGTGGCCCAACAAACCACCATGGAATCTATGGTCAAAGACTATCTGGATCGCAAAGGCGTTAAAGCTTTAGTCCGATTTGTCCGCGATAGCGATCCCTTTGCTGGGGCGGAACGTTTAGTCGAAGCGTATGGGCTTGGGGCCTTGGTTCCCAACACAATTCTGTTGGGCAATACGGAAAATGCAACGAGCCGCGATCGCTATTGTCAAATGATCGCCCATTTCCATCAGGCTCAACGGAATGTCGCTATTCTGCGCTATCAAGACACCCACCAAAACCGCTTTCCCAACTTTTGTCGCCGGATTGATGTCTGGTGGGGAGGCTTAAAACAGAATGGCGGGCTCATGCTGATCTTGGCCGACTTACTACGCACCAGTATGGTGTGGCGGCAAACAGAAATTTGGCTCAAGCTCGTGGTGCCCGATCAGTCTGCAGCTCAAGCAGCTCAGCGCAACTTAGATGATGTCGTCAAGCGGCTGCGTATCCGTGCCGTATCACAGGTCATTATTGCCAACGATCGTCCCTTCGCCCAAATCTTAAAATCCTCCTCCAAAGGGGCTGACTTAGTCATTCTTGGGATGGCTCGTCCAGACGAACAATTCAGCGAATATTACGAGAGTTTACAGACTCGAACCATGGGATTGCCCACCACCTTATTTGTGCTGGCGTCTCAAAATTTGGCCTTTGCTGACGTACTGGAGAAGGAATAGCTTTTTCAGTTGAACAGCTTTATATTTTTTACCCTAGTTCTTCCATCGGGGTTCTTGTAGAATGGCGAACTGAGGTGTCAGAAACAGGGTAATTCCGTTCTGCTCATCCCTGTGAACTTTCATTCTCCTTTCCTGTTATGCCCAAGGTTCTCGTCTCAGATCCAATTGACCCCTCCGGCATTGACCTTTTAGGTCAAGTCGCCCAAGTCGATGTTAAGACCAAGCTTTCTCCAGAAGAATTAATCCAAATTATTCCTGAGTACGATGCCCTGATGATTCGGTCGGGCACTCAAGTTACAGAAGCAGTGATTGAAGCAGCCACTCAGCTCAAAATCATTGGTCGAGCTGGTGTGGGTGTCGACAATGTGGATGTACCCACAGCCACCAAAAAAGGGATTGTGGTGGTGAACTCCCCAGAAGGTAACACCATCGCTGCCGCAGAACATGCTTTAGCCTTAATGCTGTCCCTCTCCCGCCATATTCCCGATGCCAACCAGTCCGTTAAAGCGGGCAAATGGGAACGCAAAAAATTTACTGGCGTAGAAGTCTATAAAAAAACCCTGGGCGTTGTCGGACTCGGCAAGATCGGCTCCCACGTCGCCACAGTTGCCCGGGCAATGGGCATGAAGCTGCTAGCCTACGACCCATTTTTATCCCAAGAACGGGCAGAACAGATAGGCTGCCAGCTAGTGGAGTTAGATTTCTTATTCCAAGAATCGGACTACATCACATTGCACCTTCCCAAAACACCAGAAACACAGAATTTAGTCAATGCTGAGACCCTCGGCAAAATGAAGTCCACCGCCCGCATTATCAACTGTGCTCGGGGCGGCATCATTGACGAGGAGGCTCTCGGCAAAGCCCTAGAATCTGGACAAATCGCCGCCGCCGCCTTGGATGTTTATGCCAGTGAACCTTTAGGCGACTCTCCCCTTTGCCACCTAGAGCAAGACATCATCTTGACCCCACACCTAGGGGCATCGACTGAAGAGGCTCAAACCAATGTGGCAGTGGATGTAGCCGAACAAATTCGAGATGTCCTCTTGGGGCTACCCGCCCGTTCAGCCGTGAACATTCCCGGTTTACGTCCTGACGTATTGGAAAAACTCAAGCCTTACATGCTCTTAGCAGAGACCCTGGGCAATCTAGTCGGTCAGCTGGCTGGCGGCCGGATTGAATCGTTAGACGTCCGTCTCCAAGGAGAACTGGCTTCCAATGATAGTCAGCCGATTGTTGTTGCCGCCCTCAAAGGACTGCTATCTCCTGCCTTGAGAGAGCGTGTCAACTATGTGAACGCTGGAATTGAAGCCAAAGATCGCGGTATTCGTGTTGTAGAGACCCGCGATGCTTCAGTCCGAGACTATTCTGGGTCGATTCAACTCTCTGCCAAAGGTCCCTCTGAAACTCGCTCGGTTACAGGCGCCATCTTGGGTGAAGATGAACTACGGATTACCAACATTGATGATTTCCCCATCAATGTTGTCCCTACTCGGCACATGCTGCTGACGGTACACCGGGATATGCCAGGCATTATCGGCCAAATTGGCTCTCAGTTAGGTAGCTTCAACGTCAACATCGCCAGTATGCAGGTGGGTCGTAAGTTGGTGCGAGGTTCTGCCGTCATGGTCCTCAGCCTAGATGATCCTTTACCAGAAGGGGTGCTGTCTGAAATCACGAATGTAGAAGGGATTCGGGATGCCTATATTGTGAATTTGCAGTAATGCCTGATTCTCAAGGCAATCAAAATCAGTCGGTCACTCCTGCGACTTTACCTCCTAGCCAATGGTGGGAAATTAAAGTTGTGGGGGTGCCCCTGATAGATGATCTATTGTTTTGGCGACTACAAGAGGAAGGATGCCAAGGCACAGCGAGTCAAGTGGTCAATCAAGAGCTGACTGTTTGCGGATATCTGTCCCTGGACCGGGTCCAATCGATTGATCTGCAAAAAATTGCCACGCGCTTACATCAGGATGTTCAATCCGTGGGACATCCTGCCCCAGACATTAGCTGGCAGTTAATTACAGAGGAAGATTGGGCCCATAACTGGCGAAACTATTGGCACCCTCAAGAAGTCGGCCATCGGTTACTGATCTATCCAGCTTGGCTAGAAGTGCCAGAGCAGTGTGAACGTCTCTTGATTCGCCTCAATCCTGGAGTTGCCTTTGGCACAGGTGCTCATGCAACCACTCAGCTATGCTTACGAGCCCTAGAACAGCAGATTCAGGAACAATCTAATCCCCTCGCCATCGCTGATATTGGTTGTGGCACCGGTATTCTTTCCATTGCTGCTCTTCTTTTGGGAGCCAACAAAGCCTATGCAGTTGATCTAGATCCGCTCGCCATTGGTGCAACCCAGGCTAGCCGAAAGCTGAATGGCCTTACGTCAGACCAACTATGGGTTACGGAAGGAAGTCTTGACCAAGTGGCACAGCATCTTCAGCATCCAGTCCAAGGGTTTTGCTGCAATATTTTGGCCCATATCATTCTTGACTTAATCCCTCAATTTACTGATATCACTGGCCGGGACAGTTGGGGGATTCTTAGCGGTATTTTAGATACTCAAGCATCCATGATTATTGAGGCCCTACATGCTCATGGCTGGAAAGTTTGCGATATCCATCATGAACAAGACTGGTGCAGCTTGATCATTGAACGAAGCTGAAATACTGACACCCTTATATTTTGTCTTTAAACGCAGCTTCATCCGAGCTGCGTTTCCAATTCTTATCTATCACAGCCTGACTTAGTGGAAATTCGTGAAAAGTGGGACTAATCCTAACTATAGTTTACGAACTAAGGTGGGGCAGCTTGGAAAAATACCTATAGCTTGAGATGCCTCTTCCATTGAAAGGGTGCACTAGCAGATTCTCTTACAGAAACGATCTGGGACCTATTTGTAACTTTCCTCATAGTCTCCAGAAAACACTGTATTCACAACACTAAAAAACCAGACTGTATCGCAGCAAGAATACGGTCAACCTATCGTAGACAATCCTGACTATGCATGACGGCATAAGTTGAATTGACTTGGCAAACCACAGAATCTGATTCTACAGCTACTCTCTCTACCAATGTCTCTCCATTCAAATCACAGGTATTGCTATTACTAGTGGAGAATACAGCGATTTTCAGACACCTGATTTAGATTACTCACGATTTTTCAGATATTTATGTCTTTCTGAGCAATCAGCCACTTAGTATGGGCCTTAACCGACCTAGACAGGAAGTCTATTCCGTGCTCCCAAGCTTAGAGAATTTCGCATTATAAAAAAGCTAAGATCAATCTTTTTTATTTGAGCTAACAGAAAATATTGGTAGTTCTCTTATCTATTTCAAAAGCAGCAAACCTGATTATTAGACTGTTTTTGGTGTACAATATTGCCTCAAACTTATCTTAGAAGGAGTTTAGACCAGAAAACGAGAAAACAAGCAGAAAAGAGATAGAAACTAGTCTTTGATTGGCCTTCCAGTATAATATTTAGACTTTCTCCAGGTCAATATCTAATGAGGTAAAGATAAAAACTTTTTTTCCAATGACTCATATTTTGCTTGAATAAAGAAAGTGATTTATTTTTTTAAGCATGAAGATTAATTAAAAAACAATCAATTCTTATACTTCAAAAATCACTTATTTTACTCTCAATCAGCAATTTTTTACTTATTATCTGTGCAATTAGTCGATTTTCATAGTGATTTATTGGAACATAGAAGCCTAATATCTCTTAGATCCACTAATCATTCTCTACTTGCTTATTTAAGGTAGTTTCTGTTATTTGTCAAATAGAACACAAAACACGAATTATCAAATCCTTATTCTCTATGGCAATATTATAAGTATCATTTTAGATATTTTTCTACGAATCAATTGAGGGATAATATAGAAATGCCTAGTCACACTCTCTTAAAATTCAAAGATCTAAGCATGTAGCCCTCAACTCATAAAAATATCATCTATAAAATCTCCTGCTTGAGTTTAGTAAATTAGAACTGATGTTAATTTTGCAGCCGTATATTCAACAGGCTTTCAATAAAGTAGCAATTACAAGTAGTAAAGTTAAGAAACTCACTCTTGTTAGTTTCTTTAAACACTATATTGGCTTAACTTTATCGAACAAAAAGCTTGAGGGGAATCGACTAACATCAGTTGATGAGCTATGCCAAGAACATCCAAAGCTTATTGCCAATCTATTTGAAAACATTAACCTTGAACATCCTGGCCTAGAGGAAGTCAGAGAATATATCAATAATGGTGACTATACTCAAGCTAGCCATTCATTAATTAAATATTTCCGGAAGAAGCCGGATAAAATAGGCTGGAAGAATTTACTTCCAGAACAAAAATTTAACAAGGATTTAGATGCAGATCACATCTTAAACAATGAATTTATCTTCCAACGTATTAGTGGCATCGTTCCCCAAGACAATGACAGTTTTAACTGGTCTTATCTAGGTTCTAAAGAGGATTCTGAGTGGGCGTGGTTTTTGAACAGGCATTACCATGTTGTCGACCTTTTTCATGCTTATCTAAGAAGTGGAAACTCAGATTATGTTCAATATATTTACCTCAGTATCAGAGATTGGATATTAACTAGCATTGCAGCCCCCAATACACACTACTGGGCTCAATGGCGAGGTCGGGAAGTCGCTTGCCGTATCCTGCACTGGGCTCCCATATTTTATGGTTTGCTGGAGAGTCCAAGCTTTTCAGAAGTCGATCATCTGCTGATGCTCGCGATCTTGCCGGTACATGGCAATTTTCTGCGGCATTGCCACACCTGGGGAGCAAACTGGCTTGCTCGTGAGATGAACGGATTAGCCACTCTAGCAATATGCTGGCCTGAGTTTAAATTCTCCCAATCTTGGTTGACTTACGCCCAATTTCACATGTCCCGTGAGATCAACTTGCAAGTCTATCCGGATGGGAGTCATAAAGAATTAACGAGTCACTACCATCGAGTGACCCTGCTAGATTTCAATAATTTCGCAAAATTAATACAGCTTTCTGGCCACAACTTACCTATTTCTTTTGCCAAAACATTGGAGAGGATGTGGAACTATCTTGCATTTACGATGCGGCCAGATGGCAGTGCCCCCCTCAATAATGATTCGGATCGAGATGAGATCCAAACAGCTGTCCAGAACGAGGGAAAGCTATATAACCGCTCTGATTGGCAATATATTGCATCCAATGGACAAGAAGGAGAATGTCCTCTCTCCCCCTCTATTATCTTTCCTTGGGCAGGCCAAGTGATTATGCGGAGTAGTTGGAAAAAAGATGCCCATTGGGGATTTTTTGATGTGGGTCCCCACGGCATTAATTACCATACCCACAACGATAAATTACACCTTTCTATTGCCGCATTTGGTCGAGATCTCTTAGTAGATAGCGGACGCTATCACTACAAACGAGATCCCTTCTGGCATTATTTTAGGAACTCAGCTAGCCACAATACAATTCTCGTTGATGGTCAGAGCCAAAATCCGGACATCGGTGAAGCACTAAGTCCCGTCGAACAGCAATTTTATTCAACATCAGAGTTTGATTTTGCTTATGGCAAGTTTGATCAAGGGTATCAAGGCGTTGCAGACAAAGTCATACATTCACGATTTCTAGTCTATCTGCGCCATAAGTATTGGATTGTGATTGATCGTGTGTCTGCTAGCTCTGCTCATCAAATTCAAGCACTCTGGCACTTTCATCCTGATTGTGATGTTGAAGTTCAAGGTCCCTCTATCGTCACCACTAATGCTAATTGCGGCAATTTACGAATTGTCCCGACTGATAATCTGTCATGGGATATCGATATTGCCAAAGGTCGTATGCAACCTGTTCAAGGATGGTGGAGTAAAGAATATAACCATAAACAACCTAATCCAACAGTGATCTATTCATCCAATATTTCTACAACAGCAACGTTTGCCTGGATTTTGTGCCCTGCGCTGGGTGTTGTATCGCAACTTGATGTTCAGTATCAATCCATTTCTGAAGATCGGATACAGCTAGAAGTAAAAAATGCGTCTAATCGGATTCAGGTCTCTTTATGTCTAGATGAACAACAAATTCTAAATTCTTTGCCTACCCACCCAGAGGCCATCATTCAAGTTGAAGGCTTGCCCCCTCAAGGGTACTCTCAACATTCAGTAGGCCATATAAAATAAATCTGCTTGATGGCGGCAGGTTCTTCATTCAAACGCTTTTGAGGGCATTGCAACTTATAGACCAGAGGCATGAATTTGGTAGGATATCTCCTCTATCGGCAGGTTATTGATGTCATGGTCATCATACGTTAGTTGTAGCCGACGTTCACCTGCGTAATCTACTAATTTTCCCCCATAAAGTTCTGCTTTTGAGCCAAGGCTCTGGATATGAACTTTCCCTTGAAAAACCGTTGCCCGAGCAAGATAGATCACGAGATCATCTCTTGAAGGCCTATTAACGGTGGTGCTAGCTGTTAAGTGTGCCAGCCCTCTCTCATCCATCTCTTGGGTCAAGGCCATGGAGGTATTGCGAATCCCACGAATGGCTACGATAGCGGATGCAACAGCTAAGGTAATATCTACGCCTTCTTCTGTATAAATTTTTTGGGTGGAAAGGTACTGGAAATTTTTTTCGCCTAAGTCATCCCGAATGCGTCTATGAATCAAGTTATGGGGATGATAGTGACTTAAGGCATCTGCAATGGCTCCACAGGCTGCCCGAGGTTCCCGCCAGGGAGACTCACGGGTTTTACCATAGACTCGTTGCCCGTCTTCTCGTAATCGCCCTACATGGGTTTTGAGATCAATGGCAACTAGCACCATGGATTGAGGATTACCTGCATATAGACGACGGCGGAGGGATTCATCAATTTGATGAGCAACAGTGACATGGGCAAGGGTTGCCCCATTATCCGTCCCTCCACCTGCGGGGAAAAAAGCTTCTAGTTTCAGCTCTCCAATTTCCGATAGGGTTGCAAACCTTGAGGCGACAACGTCTCGATATCGCTTTGTCGCTTCACCTTGATGAATCCGATCACCACAATTGGTATAGGCCAAGGTTGTGACGACACTCGGTAAGCTTAAATCGGCACCGCACACGTTGATATCAGTTTTGCTAGCCGCCGCAAATTGTAGTTCATCTCGGAGTAGCTGCAGCCCATTGATCAGAGCATACCGATCACTGACAATTTCGTTGAGGTAATTGTGATAGGCATTCCTTTCCATGCCAAAATTGGCAGACAGTTGCCAAAATTTTTCTAGTCGCTTTTGAGCAAAACTCGGATCAAATGGCATAGACATCAATGGTTACTTGGCCGTAGTCACAGAAATTAAAGCACCCATATTGTTGACAAATCTGTCAATGGCTCTCCTTGTCTTAGTAGGACTTAATATCTGCATTCTATTTTGGACAGAAGCTTCCCCTGCAGTCATCATGGGAAAGGCAAAAAAAATTAGGGTTTAAGTGGGCTACTCCAGGTTTACCCGAAGGATGGGAAACCTAGGCAAGCCCCCTGAAAAGTTGGAGTGATCAATGTGATGGATAATTGTCCTTTTTGTGCGATCGCACAAGGTGATGCGCCCGTCAGCACCGTCTATGAAGATGAAGCGGTGATGGCCTTTATCCCATTACATCCGGTCTATCCGGGGGCCTGTTTGGTCATTCCTAAAGCTCATATTGACCATTTCACAGATATTCCTGATCCACTCGCGGCAAAAGTGATGGTCGCTGCCCAACAGGTGGGGCGGAGGATCATGGCCGTTTATAAACCGCTACGGATTGGCATGCTAGTACATGGCTTTACAGTAGCCCACGCTCATCTCCATCTCATTCCCCAATATGGCCCCCTAGATATTATGCATAAACACTATGCCTACTGTGAGGGTGGAGAAGCCAAATTCGGTGATAAAGATATTCCCACCCCATCTCGCCAAGAACTAGATCAGATGGCAGCATCCTTAAGACTCTGAGCTCAGGTTTAGCCACAAAAAAATCTGCTAGCTTCAAGAGCTAGCAGATTCTCAATTATCAGACAATAGGTGATGGTTTATGCAGGAGCATTACCTGTATCACGAGCAATAACAGCAGGGATATTCTCGAACTTGAAGCCCATTGCTCTCAAGGAATGGAAAAGGTGTCCTTGTAGGCAATAGAAAGCAACATAATAGGTAACGTTAGCCAACCACGCACGAGACGTGTAAAAACCTTCAGCTAAATCAGCAGTGTCTTTGAAGTAAGGGGCAATACCGAACTTAACTTCGCAAGCAGCGCCGTAGAATTCAACAGGATAAACAAAGGTGTTCACTGCACAGAAGTAGGCAGAGATGAAACCCATGATGGCAACACCACCAAGGGAAGTTCCGATCAAACCATCAGGAGTGTAGATACTGATGCGAGATCCGAGGTCTTGCTCCCACTTGAAAGGAGCAACGTTGATGTGCCAGATTCCACCAGCCATATCAAACAAACCAATGAACAGGTGACCAGAAGCTAGGTCATCAAGGTTGTCAACGAAGAAAGGATTGTATCCAGGAGTAGACCAACCATACTTAAAGACGTTAGCGATGGTAGAACCAGGAGCAGCAACTTTAACCACTTCACCAACTGTTGGATCGTAAAGACCGTGGAACTTCATCCAACCGACAAAGATCAAGGAAGCGAATCCAATGAAGAGTAAGTGGTTACCAAGGATATAACCGAGTTGCTTGGGATCATCCCATTCAAAGGAAAATCGCTCAGTATTTCCACGACCGCCATCTGATAGAGCGGAAGGACCAAGCTTGGCATGGAAGTAAGCACCTGCAAACAGCACTAAGCTAGCCACCATGTGGATAGCACCAACTTGTGTGTAAACGAAAGTGTTAGTAACAACACCACCAGGCCCAATACCAAAGCCTTCTGCAGCAAGGTGGGGAATTAAAACCAACCCTTGGTCAAACATGGGAAGGTTGGGGTCAAACACTTGATTTTCAGAAAAAGTATTAAACCCAACCCAAAACATGATCAAACCAATCTGCAGGATGTGAGCTGCTAACCATTTGCCCTGCGCGCTGGTGTCTACTAACCGGCTATTACCCTGATACCAGGGATATTCAGGAGAAGTATCGACTTTTGTTGCCATTTTCTTTATTCCAAAAGGATAATGTTTTGAGGAAAAACGACTCTATAAAATTTCGCCTGATAAAACTTATGTCACAGGAAAATGCAATTATCTTAAACAGGCGGATGAAATAATGTTACGACGCCATGCCCTGTACAACAAGCGGTTCTGGTATTTATCCATTAGCGCTCTATTGTTAAGGCGACTCGTAAGGAACCAGCAAATGCGGGAAACCCACTATCTGACCAGCCAATTGAAGCTCAAGTATACCTTGCAGAATGCATTCAATCCGTTATCCATACTCAGTATTAGACCGAATATCCAGATCAACAGGCCTTCACCTCCAAACTGTTGTTGATGAAAGGAATCGGGATAACACTTAAGACTACTTAATCTTTAGCATTTCCAGCACTAAGATCCTGTACTGAAAGTAACAAAATGTAATGTTTTATGAAGTACTCTCAGGTACGCAAAGCCTTTCAAGTAGCGGGATCCATTTATACAGGGGTTGGGATAATATCACTGCCCTCTTATTCATAAGATTTCCAGAGCGCGATTACGGGTAAAGATGTAGGTGATTTTCCAGCCATCCCCGTAGGTTATCTAGCAGGCATGGGATCCGCTCCTCTATCTCAACTGATGTAGACAGACCACAGCCTCCAATGATTACTTCAAGAAGTGGCGCTGATGGGTATGCAGACCTCTCCATATAGAAAAGGTCAACTACTAGTCATTAGTAATGGCCATGGCGAAGACCAAGTTGCGGTTCGTATTCTGCAAGCATTAATTCAAGCCCAGCCAAAACTCCAGATTGCCGCATTACCGATGGTGGGCCAAGGCCTGGCTTATCAAACGCAGCATGTCTCCTATTTGGTGAAGGGCAAGGTCTTTTTATCGGGAGGTTTTTGGGGGCGTGAATTTGGCCAAGATCTACAGGATGGCTTCATGGGCTTCACTCTGCAGCAAATCAGGGCGATGCAGCAGTGGTCTCGCAAGGGCGGGGCAGTACTAGCCGTTGGGGATATTGTGCCTTTGATGTTGGCATGGTGGAGTGGTTTGCCCTATGCCTTCGTGGGTACTGCCAAGTCTGAATATTACAGAGGCAGTCATCCGCCCTATTTAAGGTCTTCTATTTATTGGCCTTGGGAACGGTGGCTCATGACCCATAAGCAATGTCGGGGAGTATTTCCTCGCGATCGCATCACGGCAACAACCTTACAACGCTGGTCCATCCCCGTTTTCGACTGCGGCAACCCAATGATGGACGACTTAGAGCCTCAAGGTCATTTACCTGAGTTGCCCCCTGGCTGCAAAATCTTGCTGTTACCGGGATCGCATACTTCTGAAGTCTTTAGGAATTGGGAGTTAATGATCTCGGCAATTGCAGACTTACATCAGATGCAACAGAAGTACGTATTTTTAGGTGCGATCTCACCCGGTATTGATGGGCTACCCCTTCAAGAAACCCTGGTGAAATATGGATGGACTCCTCAGGAAGACACCGCATTTCCTTATTATCAGCACCAGCACCATTCCTTACTACTGGTTCCCAATGGTTTTAGAGATTGTTTGTCTGCTGCCAATATCGTGGTGGGGATGGCTGGCACCGCTACAGAGCAAGCAGTTGGCCTCGGTAAACCCGTGATCACGATGCCGGGTCATGGACCGCAGTTCACTGCTCAGTTTGCAGCAGCCCAAGCCCAGTTACTGGGCCCCTCTATTTATCAAATCAAAACACCGGAAGAGTTGCCTCATATGCTGTCGGTCGTTCAGGAACAAGGCCGACATCCACAAGGTTGGATTGAGAATGGTCGCCACCGCATGGGATTACCCGGTGCCTCTGCCAAGATTGCTCAAACACTTCACCAGTATTTGTTAAATCCCTAACGCTCACGATGACTGCTATGCAGCGGGTTCATAGCAATAACAGATTTATTTTTGCAAATAAAATAAAATAAATCCCAGGCTTTCTGGTTTCTAAACCAATTTCTTCGATACTCAAGGGAAAGAAAAATACATTTTACATCATTTACCTGGAGGGTCTTTTTGCATGCTGCGTGTTTCCCCACAACTTCCTAGAATTGCTCTGGCCTGGGGAGTCTCCCTCAGTGCCATGGCTCCCCTTTTCTCTACACTCCCGGCATCAGCCCAAACCAATTTTTCTGATGTCAGCCTTGGCTATTGGGCGCGCCCATTTATCGAAAAACTAGCTGAAAAGAATGTCATTAAAGGATTCCCTGATGGGACCTTCAAACCTGATCAGCCCGTAACCCGCGCTCAATTTGCGGCAATTGTTCGCCAAGCCTTTGATCGTGAGTCTACTCGCCAGTATCGCGGCTTCGCTGATGTTCCCACCAATCATTGGGCTCAGCCTGCCATTGATAAGGCTTATAGCACTCGCTTTTTATCAGGCTACCCTGGAAATTTGTTTCAGCCCAATCAAAGAATCCCCAAGGTCCAAGCGCTAGTAGCCTTAGCCAGTGGTCTAGAGTTAGAACCCGATGCCCCCACCGATGAAGTATTAGCCACCTTTCGTGATGCAGCAGATATCCCTGGCTATGCCGATAAAGGCGTCACGGCATCAACAGAAGCGGGGTTAGTCGTGAACTATCCCAATGCCAACTTTCTAAATCCAAACCAGCAAGCTACCCGAGCCGAAATTGCAGCCTTTGTCTACCAAGCATTGGTCGACCAAGGGGATTTAGAGCCGATCCCTGACAAGGCTCGTGCCAATAATTACATTGTCAAACTAGATGGCACCTCCTCCCCTGGGAAACCCAGCACACCGATCAATACGGGTAGTATCATTGCCTCTGGCTCAAAGATTCCCGTTCGGTATCCAGGTCCCAACAAAGTTAATTTAATTGTTGCCCCAGGCGAGACGGTGGAAACTACGCTGGAAGTCGCAGAGGACATTGCCAATGCTGCAGGGACGGTGCTCATTCCTAAAGGCAGTCTAATCGAAGGAACGCTAGTGCCAGTGAATGTCGGCACAACCCCTGGAACACAGTTTGTGGCTAAAACCCTTAAAGTCGGGACTCGCACTTACGATATGAGGGCCAGCTCTGATCCACAGGTGGCGGTTTCTCGTCAATCCGTCAAACCCAATGATATTAAGGGTGCCATTAGCACAGCAGCCGGTCGAACCATCCTCAACTCCGTCCTAGGAAGTGGGTTTAACTTAGGCAGTTTACTTACTGGCGCTTTGCTGAGCGGTGTGGGCACCAGTCCCTCTGCCCCCAAAGACAGCGTGATCGTGGTCGATCCAGCATCCTTAGAGTTAACCATCCAAGCGGGCTTGGATCTAACCACCTAGATCGCCAATGTTCCACCCGCTCTTGCACAAAATCTCCAATCGCCAGGGCTGATGGAACAACCTATGGATCTAATGCTTGCCAGATCGTTGTGAGAATAGTGTTGGAAAACAAGAAACCATCCGGGTCCGTTAAACAAATGACATCTTCTTGATGGTGAGGCAATCGCACCCAGCCCTGCTCCTGGTAGGGCACTAAGCACCCTAGTAAAAGATCTACTGACTCAGGACTGGCAATATCTTGCAATGTGGCGAGGGAGACACCCGTTGCCAATCTGAGTCCCATCATTAATGTTTCCAACAGAATGTCCAGGTCAGTACTCACTTCATCGTCCATCTGCCCTTGAGCAGCAATCAACCGATTCACCCAGTCGGCGTAATCTTTACGGGTCCGAGGACGGCTGACCCTTTGCCCATGAACATAGCTGGTCGCCCCCATGCCAAAACCATAGTAGGGACCGTTTTGCCAATAGACTTGATTATGCCGACAGGTATGACCTGGGTGGGCATAGTTAGAGATTTCGTAATGGTCATAGCCGGCAGCGGTGAGGGCGGTAGCAGCGAGACGATACATCTGAGCTGCGGTTTCATCTGATGGTAGGGGCTGCATCCCTGGCTGATATTTTTTTCCAAATACCGTCGTCGGCTCAATCACCAAGTCATAGGTTGAAAGATGGGTCGGTTCCAAGGCGATGGCTGCCTCTAAACTAGCCTGCCATTGGTCCAGGGTCTGGTTAGGTAAACCAGAGATCAAATCCAGACCAAAATTGGTGATACCAGCTTGGTGGAGAATTGCGATCGCATCATCGATATCCGCCACCGTATGGGAACGCCCGCAAGCCTGCAACAGCTCCTCCGTAAAAGCTTGAACCCCTAAACTGACTCTGTTAACCCCCAAAGCTTTGAACTGCTGCATTAGCAGCAAAGAAAAGGTTCCTGGATCCATTTCAATCGAAATTTCTATGTCCGGTTCAAAGCCAAATTGTTGTTCTAAAACCTGCAACACCTGCCCTAACTGCTGAGCAGATAACAGAGAAGGCGTCCCACCCCCGAAAAAGATGGTTTTTATCGGGTGTGGCCCCGTGGAAGTGACCTCAATTTCCTGGCATAAAAGATCGACATAATGGGCAATGGCAAGGGAAGTCTCTCCCCGCTTTCGATCCCCAATCACCGAGATGGGAAAATCACAATAAAAACATCGCCGCCGACAAAACGGAATGTGAATATAAGCCGACGTTGGCCAAGGGCGAACAATCCGTGAAGAACGTGAGGGTTGAACTATTTTCACAAACTGGATTGCCTCAGGATTAAATCAGACCGTTGACCGCCAACGTTGATCTAGATCTATGTATTTTAATAGAATCTTTTTGGCCAAGGGAAAAAACGCCGTAAGGTCCTGAATTAAGGACACTATAATAATTATTAGAGGTATTTTCCTCTGAGAAAATAACAAGTCCGATGACGTGTCCTTATTATCTCCGAAAAAGTGTGCCCCTCCTATTAAACGGTAAGCTAGGACAATGCTAGACCTATTTATCATCTTGACCTTCATTGCTGTGGGTGCAGCAGTGGGTTTTCGGGGCGTCGATATCTTACCCGACCTGTTGACCCCCAGTGAATTAGAAGGGGTTAACATTGATGGTCTGCGGTGGGTGGCCACGGGCTTTGGGGCCCTTCTCAGCTTGGGCATTGGGTTTGCCGCTCAGGTCTCTTGCCGACGGATTGAGAAAAGGATTAAAGCCTTACCCACGGATGTCTTACTCAGCCGATCAGCCGGTCTATTTTTAGGGCTTTTAGTGGCCAATCTGATGTTGGCCCCCATCTTTCTATTTCCTTTACCCAAAGAGTTTGCGTTTATTAAACCCACTGCAGCGGTTTTGGGCAGCCTCATTTTTGCATTTTTGGGATTAACCCTAGCCGATATTCATGGCCAAACCATTTTGCGGTTGATCAATCCCAACTCCCTTGAAACCATGCTACTGGCGGAAGGAACGCTACAACCCTCCCCAACGAAGGTTTTGGATACTAGCTGCATTATTGATGGCCGGATTGAGGGTCTATTACTGACGGGATTTTTGGATGGCCAAATTTTAGTTCCTCGTTTTATTTTGCAAGAACTACAAACTTTAGCCGATGCAGGCAATGACCAAAAACGAGCTCGAGGGCGGCGAGGGTTGGATATTCTCAACCGCCTACGAATGGAATACCCAGATCGCATCACCATACATCCTGCTGATTACGAGGATGTCTCTACCGTAGACGCTAAGTTAGTGCGACTGGCCCAAGATATCAATGCATCCATGGTCACCAATGACTACAATCTCAACAAAGTGGCGAGTGTCCAAAGTATCCAGGTTCTCAATGTCAATGATTTGGCGAAATCACTACGGCCGGTTTATCTGCCTGGAGATAGCTTAGATCTCAAAATCATCAAGGTCGGTAAGGAACCCGCCCAAGGAGTAGGTTATTTAGAGGACGGCACGATGGTGGTGGTAGAAGAAGCCAGCAACCATATCGGTGATAAGGTGCCAGTCGTGGTGACCAGTGCCTTACAAACCTCAGCAGGTCGCATGATTTTTGCCCGTCCGCAAACAGCTTGGGCCTAATTCTCCAGAACCTGTTACTGGCAATGAACAACCTGATATACTGGGTTTTCAAATTTCATGCCGATGTAGCTCAGTGGTAGAGCACTCGATTCGTAATCGAGCGGCCGTGCGTTCAAATCGCATCATCGGCTTTTGGGTTAATCGCTTTCTGGGGAGTGGAAATTGCTTTCCCCTTGGCAATTTATACTTCCATCAGTAGTGAAGACTTGAGGGATCGGCAAAAAGTACTGATCGCTGATAGCCCTTGACTGGAGCTACCCTCACTCAAACGATTCACAAACGCACTACCCACAATAGCGGCATCTGCTCCCCATTCCATCATCTGACGAGCATGTTCCGTTCGCGAAATACCGAAGCCAACACCGATCGGCTTATCTGTCACTTGTCGCAAATCTGCAATTAAATCTTGAACGCGATTTTCCACCTTGGTACGCATCCCCGTGACGCCAGTAGTGCTCACTAGGTAAATAAAGCCTTGGGAACACAAGGCAATTTTCTCAATTCGTTCTTTTGAGCTAGTCGGTGCGACCAACAGCGTCACTTCAATCCCCAAGTCAGTCGCTTGCTGCAATAGATACTCTGATTCTTCTAAAGGTAAATCAGGAACCACTAAACCCCGCACCCCAGCTTTGGCAATCTGCTGCAGATATTCAGTAACCCCTCGATGGTAAATGGGGTTGTAGTAGGTAAATAAAATAATGGGGGCTCGAATTTCAGGAGATAGCTCTGTCACCATCCCTAAAACATGATCCAGACGGGTCCCTCGCTGCAATGCCCGAGTCGCTGCGGCCTGGATGACGGGTCCATCTGCCAAGGGATCAGAATAGGGCACTCCTAGCTCAATTAAATCTGCACCACTCGCGTCTAACTGACGTAGAGCACTGGCTGTGGTTTCTAAATCTGGATCTCCAGCCGTTAAGAACGGAATCAGTGCGCATTGGCCACGGTTGCGCAGCTGAGCAAAACAATCAGAAACAGAGGTCATTACGAATCAGTCTCATCGTCAATAGAAGCTTGTAAGGCCTCAAGTTCTTCTGGAGTCATTTCTTTCAAACGCTTTTCCAGCATGGCATCTTCATAGTCTTCTCGCTGCTGGTTATAGGTCATATTACCTGTGACCACCCGCAGAAAGTAAGAGGCTACCCAGCCCAGCAGCCCTGCAGCAAAAACAACTTGGCTCCAGACTCCTGCACTTTGGGGTTCGATACCGGCGTATCGCAGTCCTCCATAAATGAGTCCCCCGGCCAAAAACACACCGATACCAATTGCGATCGCATCTATTCGGCGCATGGGCTCAAATTTTGCGAGGTTGGGGACGGAAATTCAAGAAAGGGCTGAGCAACAGCAAACTGGGGAAGAAAAAGAACACCATAAAGTACATAAATCCACGCTCAAAAGAGCTAGCAACATACCAGCGCTTTTGGAGATAGAAATAGGTAATGGCGGGCATCACCAGCAGATAGCCACCCAACAGTCCCAATAAGAGGATTAAATTAACAACCATAGAAATTGGATATTTAGTCAAGTCCAAGGGGTTTAGAACATGCTGGCATACAGCCTCAAGGACGAAGTCCTATGCATTTCGTCCTCCTATTCTACCTTGCAGGTTGCCCTCCCCCCAGAATTAACAGCAGGTCTCTGACATCCATGCAAATTGCAGGTTAATGAGACCCTAACAGCTTGGCAATTTTCTGTTCTAGCACCCTCACTCGCTGGGCCAGATGGGGTAACCTTTTGACCACCGCCATTGCCCGTAGCCATAGCCGGTGATTAATTGCTGGATAGCCCGCTACCTTCGAATCTGGCATTAAAGACTGGTGAACCCCACTCTGGGCAGCAACGGTCGTTCGATCCCCCAAGGTGACTTGCCCCGAGATACCCACTTGTCCCGCCAAAATCACCTGCTGCCCTAACTTCGTTGCTCCCGCCAAACCGACCTGAGCGCAAATTAGACTATCTGCTCCAATCTGGCTGCCATGGCCAATCTGGACGAGATTATCAATTTTCGTCCCTGCACCAATACGAGTCTCGCCCACAGCTGGCCGATCAATAGTCGTATTACAGCCCACCACAACCTGATCTTCAAGAATCGTCTGACCCGATTGGGGCATTGGATACCAACGACGAGCTTGATCCACGATAGGGACAAACCCAAATCCTTCTGCCCCGATCACTGCTCCACTATGAATGACACAATCAGCCCCAATACTCGTATGCTCATGAATCACACAATTGGCATGGAGAAGGGTGCGATCGCCAATCGTTACCCCTGGATAAATCACCACATTAGGGAAAATTTGCACATCATTTCCTAACCTGACATCCCCATGGATCACCACATGAGCTCCAACCCCCACACCTTCTCCTATTTGGACTTCAGCATCAATAACAGCGGTGGTATGACAGTTCGACGGCAATCGCCAAGGTTGATAAAAACAGGTCAGGGCTCGGGCAAACCAATATCGCGGATGTTCTACCGCAAACCAAGCCATCCCCCTAGAAGTGGCCAGAGCCTGTAAGTCAGCATCAGGGGGCAAAATCAAGACACTGGCTTGATTTTTTTCAATCAGGTGAGCCCGGTGTGCTCCTTCAACAAAGCTAAGGATTCCAGGGCCAGCCTGATCCAGCGCGGCACATCCATGCAAAGTTGGATCGGTTAAGGGAGAACTCATTGCTACAGGCGTGATAGCAAGCCGCTCAATCAGCTCACTCAACTTCATAATTGAGGTAATCCCTCCACTCCCGTCTGACTCAGACTTCTAACCCTTAATTCAGCACCTTCATTTGCTTGATCTTCCACTGCTCCTGTTCCCGAACAAGCTGATAGCGGACACGATAGGTATCACCCGTATAAGCATCGGTTGTCTGTTGCCCCCCTTCAAAAACCTTCGCCGTCTCGGTCACCGTTGCCTCGACAGTAGCTTCAGTAGGGCTCTGCTGCTTAATCGCATTAATTTTCAGATCATCAAAGGTATATTCCAAATGAATCCGATTCGCTTGATCCGATTGAGCACCCGTCTTCCATTCCGATAAGCTGGGCTCTGCCAAAATTTTGTCCAAGGAAGCCAGTTGGTGATCCTTACCCATTGCCTCAGCTTTAGCCGATTGCCAAGACTGAATAATTTGCCGAGCACTCGTTGTCGTGATTTCTTCACTAGTAGCTGGCGCAGGAGAAGGCGTTGGAATGGCGATTGGCGGACTGGCCGTCGGGCTTACACTAGGACTCGCGGGAGTAGGAATGGGGTCAGGGCTGGCCGGTTCAGGAGATAGATTCTCTACATCTGGCACAGGGTCTTCTTCGCGAGAGCACTGACTGATGAGGCCAAATAAGGCTAATAAAACCAGTGCTACAGCCCCTGCTGCAAAAAACCAGCGGCGGTATTGCAGTTGCGATCGCTGGCGTCGAGCTTTAGAGACACCTTCATTCCGTCGGCCATCATCACTCGACTCAACCTTTGGTGCAGAGGCAGGTGTTATTGGCGTGATAGGTCGTTTTTGAGTGCCGTCTAGCCCCTTCACAGCAGTCAAAGGAGTAACATTTTGAGTCGGTACTGGCTGTTTCCCTTGAGATCTTGAGCGTTTTACATCCTGGCGATGGGCAGCCTGGGTAGAAAGACGTCCTTCTCGAGCAGAACTAAGCGTGTCGCTCCCTTGATTGGCCAATAGAGGTAAATCTGCAGATGTTGTTGCTGCGGGCATCCGAGGCGACACAGGCTCCGGTGCTAATCCATTCAGATAAGCCTGAATATGCTCATCATTAAAATAACTCTGCAAAGAAACTTGGGTATCAGCAAGATCCCTAAAGTAGGGATAAACTTCTTGCTGTAACCAGCGCTCTGTATATAGGAACAAGCCTGGAACTAAATCTTCAGACCCTTCAGAGTACTGATGAATAAACTCTAATGATTCTTGGTCTCGACTCAAGGGAAGAGTCTGAATTGCGGCCCCCGGCTGGCCTAGCAACAAATAGCACATAGACTTTTCGACTTGAATATCTTGCCGATCAGCCAACTCTGTCAACGCTAACTTTGCCTGCTGAATAAACTCCGGCTTTCCCTGGGAACAGCCTTTAGCAACTAGTGCATAAACCAATAGATAGCTTGCCACCGCAGACGGGCGTTCACTCTCTTTTGTAAAAAGGTCTTGCTGTTCTTTTACCGTTAAATGACATCGTAACTGCTGAATAAATCGCAGAAAATCGTCAACGCTCAATCCTGACAGATCATCTTGCGGCCCATCAATTCCTCCCCGTTCATCCAACATAACTTGGAGAAGAGAAAAGCCTTGCTGTCGCTTATTTATATCCCCTTCAGGCTCAGCCAGCAATTCCAAAATTCGATAGGGGCGAAGCTTATATAAATCCAATTCAATTTCTCGTTGTACCGCAGAAAACAATTGCTCTTGAGTCAACAACTTCAAACCAGACTGCAAAACATCCGAAGCTTTTTCAAACTGCTTTTGCTGCCAACATTCTCGTCCTGCTTCTAAATTCGCTAACGCCATCGCTAAGATGACATCTTCATCAGAACCATTGTTCGCAGATGGTAAACGATTGAGATCAATAGAACGCTTTAGATATTCTGCTCCTAAGTGAGCAATTCGCTCATAATCACTTTGCTCTTGCAAAAGCAATAAAGCACCGACCAACTGAGATTCTTGCAGCTCCATGCTCCCTATATCTGGAGGGGCAGATTCCGCTAAAATAGACTGGTCATAGGCAGTGCGTGCATCGGAATTAGACAGCACAGCATGGGCATCTTGCAATAGCTGTGTTCGAGCTGCAATTGCTGATTTAGAGTACTCTTGACGGGGGAGCTGCTGACACCGATCGGCAAATGCCTGTTCAACTTGCTCTGGTGTCGCTTGAATTGGCACACCCAATATTTGATATAAATCTAAAGGAATACGCACAATTCAGTATCCTTGTGAGCCATTTACCGGACGTGAACAACAGATGAGTGATGAAAATACAAGACAGCAAAGCACTTGAAAATATCATAACCTGCTGCTTGTAAACGTATACTCTATAGAGGTTCAGCAACGTACATTCATAGCAGCTTAACAAGAAGGTTGACAAATATCAGCTACTCCTTGTTAGTTATGATGTTGGATTATTGAAATCTAAGCATCCCCAAATACTAGACCCTGACAGGTGGCTCAATTAACTAAGCCTTGGCAACATCACCCCAACTGAGGACACTATACATCAATGGTTCAAGAAAGAGTTCTACCCCAATTTCCCACCCCTACCATCAACATTACTCATGATGAGGGGCTTATCCTTTATGAGGATATGGTTTTGGGACGGGCTTTTGAAGATAAATGTGCCGAGATGTATTACCGGGGCAAGATGTTTGGCTTTGTCCATCTCTATAACGGTCAAGAGGCTGTTTCTACAGGCATTGCCAAGGCCATGCGCCCAGATGACTTCATTTGCAGTACCTATCGGGATCACGTTCATGCCCTGAGTGCAGGTGTCCCAGCTCGACAAGTCATGGCTGAACTATTCGGCAAAGAGACTGGCTGCAGCAAAGGCCGGGGAGGATCCATGCACCTATTCTCCTCAGAGCATAACCTGATCGGTGGCTTCGCCTTTGTCGCAGAAGGGATTCCCGTTGCCACTGGAGTGGCATTTCAAAGCCGCTATCGTCGAGAAGCGATGGGGGATGCAGCGTCCGATCACGTCACAGCCTGTTTCTTTGGGGATGGCGCTAGTAATAATGGCCAGTTCTTTGAGTGCCTAAATATGGCCTCTCTCTGGAAATTGCCTATCTTGTTCGTCGTGGAAAATAATAAGTGGGCAATTGGTATGGCCCATGAACGTGCTAGCTCAGAGACTGAGATTTACAAAAAAGCAAAAGTCTTTGGCATGGCAGGGGTTGAAGTTGATGGCATGGATGTATTGGCTGTCCATGAAGTAGCCCAAGCAGCCATTGCTAGAGCCCGTGCAGGTGAAGGTCCAACCTTAATCGAAGCATTGACCTATCGTTTTAGAGGTCACTCCCTTGCCGATCCAGATGAACTGAGATCTGCAACAGAGAAAGAAGAATGGTTAGCCCGCGACCCGATCACAAAATTTAAGTCTTACTTAGTCGATCAAAAACTTGTTAAAGAGCAAGAGTTACTCGACATTGACAAGAAAATTCAAACCTTGATAGAAGAAGCCGTTCAATTCGCTGAGGAAAGTCCTGATCCTAAGCCTGAAGATCTCTACAAATATATTTTCGTAGATGATTAGATTACTTTTTTACCTGGTGACACACCCAATTTATCCAAGCATCTGAAATATAAGGTGTGATTTCAACCAGGGGCCTCCTATCAAAAACTATTGCAGTAAAGCAAAGAATTAGGTGTCATTGAGTGCCTCCTCGCAACCCTATCCCTACAGTCGATATCATCATTGAAATGTGGGATAGACCACATCGCCCTATTGTCTTAATCGAGCGCAAAAACCCACCCTATGGTTGGGCATTGCCAGGAGGGTTCGTTGACTATGGAGAATCTGTGGAGTCAGCGGCGATCAGAGAAGCCCAAGAAGAAACAAGTCTATCAGTCAATTTGCTAGAACAGTTTCATGTATATTCATCTCCCAAGCGTGACTCACGCCAACATACTCTCAGTATCGTGTTTATTGCCAAAGCAATCGGCGAACCAAAAGCAGCAGATGATGCCCAGACCTTAAAGCTATTTGAGATATGGAAACTTCCCAAAAAACTGTGTTTTGACCATCTTCAGATTCTGAATGACTATCAGCAATATCGTTATCACAATAGAAAACCAAATTTACCGCTGATAACAAGTTGAATATTTATCACTTAGTCTTCTTCAGGAAATTGAATCTTAAGTGTGTTCTGTTCAGTAACCTTGATCTGACCACCTAGAGCTTGTATTTCTGATATGGAGCGCTGGCGAGTCTCCTCGTCAGGGGCACTATTTAATATCATTAGCCAAGCACTAACTCGTGCTTTCTTACTATCAGGATTGTCTTTCAGAAATTCAGCAGTTTTTGCAACAATGGCTCCAATTCGTTGAGCTTCAGGCTCTGAACTATCTTGGGCCCATTGGGCAGCTTTTAGGTACGAATTTCTGGCAGCTTGGTTATCACCCAGAAACAAAATCTCATCTGAAGCTTTAGAAACCCAAAGTGAATATGCATCAGGCGAGATCTTTGGAGAGAGTGATTTTAGGCCTTTTTCTATCAAAGTTACTGACTGGTCTGGTCGTCCCGCAAAGATTGAAGTTGCAGGAGACATAAATTTATAGGGCTGTGTAAATTTTGGGTTGCGGTCTACGAAAATTTCAAAGTACTTAGGGGTCAATGCATAGCCTATTTTTTGGCGAGCATCTTTCTCTCCAAAATATTGAAGAAATCGTAAGAACGTCCAATCTGCAACAAGGTTATCGAAACCAAAGCTGGGTAAATTTTTAATAAAAGCTAAATTCGCTTTTTCTTGTTCTGATTCTAATAGATATACCGTTGTAGGTTTAGTTGCTTCAGTTTTCGCTTGAATCTCTGTAACCTTAGTCAGTTGTAATGTAGCAATACTACCAGAACAAACAAGGGCGAGTAATGGCGCCAACAATTTCGTTAGAGAAAGCGTATAAGACATATCTAACACTGTTGTCTTCAAGACACTATCAAAATTTTATCTTTTATTGACTTAGCAACTAGGAGGAGTGGCAATAGTTCCAGCACCTGGTGCTGGTTGTTCCTCAAGTGTAACGCTAGTAGTTGCTAAACTTCCAGAAATGATATCAGCATTAGTACATCCTGTAATAGCACTCAATAAAGGATCGGTTGGAGTAGCTCTAAACTCAGCTACCGTTGAATTTACAGTGCCAAATGAATAAGTATATTTTTCAGTCGTTAAAGGGATGCCTACACCAAGCGAACCCATATCGCTAGCAAAGGTTCGTTCTTCTAAGCGATAGGCTTGCTGGGCACGATTGACAGCACCAATTTGGCTTTTAGCAGCAGATTGACGGGCTTTATTTGCCTGATTGAGCATGGAGGGTAATGCTACACCTGCTAGAATAGCCATAATCACAATAACAACCAACAATTCAATCAACGTAAATCCTCTTTGAGTCTTCGACTTAGGAATTGTTGATAATACTTTCAAGTAATAATGAGACATGAGTCCGTACGCTGTAAACTGTTGGTTAGTGAATGGATAAAATACATCAGTATCTTTACTTTTGACAAAAAATCTCATGAGTTAACCAGGCTTAGACCTTCGCTTAACCACTCAATTATCAAGTCAATTTTGTGCATCTACAGATAACTAAAAGCCACAAAAAATTCAATCAAATCATGATTAACGAACTCGTTTTAGCTTATCTATCTGTCCTTAAAAGAACCTTTAATCCATAAACAGGATTTGAAAATTTTTATATCTCTAATTTATCCATATATTTTTAAATTCGCCTCAGCAAAAATACGGTTTAGGATAAATTAGATTCTGGAATACATAGAATTAGAATGAGCTCAGGATAAGGTAAAATTTCTATTATTACGTAGACTGAAACCTAAATACTTCCATCAATCTTAAAATAGGCTTAATCAGAATCGAAGCTAATTCATTTTCTCTCAAGAAATTTCGATCAAAAGAAGAGTTTTATTTTTTATATAAAACCTTTGACTAAACTAGGCAGCACTGAAATAAGAATCAATCAGAAGCATCCCTCTCACAATCTATTTCAGATCATGAGAGTGCTTAATCAAGGTTTATAAATCATTTGACAATGGCATTGAAATTCAACCATCTTTCTAAGTGCAACTTCACCTAGATTTCCTATAGAAAAGGGTTTTTTATCTCAAGTAGAGATCAAATATAGTTCACATTAGAAAGACTGATTTACTCAGCATGGAGGTTGATCAGAAAGCTTGTCGAATAGAAAAGTCTATTGATATTAATAGCCTCTTCAATATATGGCTATAATTCGTTGAGACAAAACAAGGCTTCTAGTAGTGATTTTTCACCACTAGAAGCCTCATTTCGCACTATATATCGTGGTTGTCTATAGATTTATGCGTGAACCAGTTTAGAGATTCATCAGACTATAAACATTCACAGAGTTGTCTAGATTATGGGCAGGCAGGAGCTGCTGCACCTTCTTCAAGAGAAGAGTCCGTGGTACCAGTGGCAGCATCAACTGAAACACAACCACGGTAGAACTGTAGACCAGAACCAGTATCTATAGGATTTGCTGAAGTTTCACCAGCAATAGCAGTAGAAGTAGCGATAGCAATTGTGTAATCTTCAGTGCTAGCGTCAGCGATTTGCAGGTCAGCGTAATCAGCAGCAAATGTAGGATTCTCTAAGCGATAGGCCTGCTGGGCACGGCTAACAGCACCCACTTGGCTTTGGGCAGCAGATTGTCTGGCTCTGTTTGCTTGGTTGAGCATGGAAGGCAGAGCTACAGCAGCCAAAATACCGATGATGATAACAACAACCAAAAGTTCAATTAGAGTGAAACCTTTGTTGCCTTTCTTGTTTACGAAGTGCTGGATGAGTTTGGCTTGTAGATTAGTCTTCATAGTTGTAAAGTCTCTCTTTGGGTATTGGATTCAAGTCTTTTTCGCTCCCAAATTTACATTACCCATTCCTCAAACTTTTCATATCAAGTTGGAGGCCGTTTTAACAAAGTTCAGTGTATATACAGAGATATCTCATATGCAATTTCCCAAGGGAATGAAGTGCTTCCCAAAAAATACGGAATTTCTGCCTGATTAATCTCCAATACCTATTTCACCTCCAAAAATCCCCCCACAAAGGCGGCTATCAGAAAATTCGTCACTCTCGCTTAAGAGCTGACAAATCAGCCTCTGTCATTATGGTGACTACCATAATGACAGAGGTATAAGCTTGAGTGATGTAAATACGAAATGTTGAAGACCAATCAGACACAACATTAAAATATATCGGAATACCAGGATTATAGGGACTCAACGTATGTTGGCTCGAGTATGGAGTTCATCCTTAATTGGGATTGAAGCGATCAAAGTAGGAGTGGAAGTAGATGTAAGCACTTAAGCAGAAGTAATTACAATCTATTTCCTTGCTAAGCCAGGGTTTTAGCAAAAATGTTGTGAAATTAATTATGTCCTACTGCTTATCTGGTGGACTACCAGGCATCGTGATTGTGGGTCTACCCGATACAGCAGTGCAAGAATCTAGGGAAAGGGTAAAAGCGGCATTGCGTAATTCTGGCTTAGCATTTCCCATACGCCGAATTGTGATTAACTTAACCCCTGCCGATTTACGTAAAGAAGGCCCAAGCTTCGATTTACCAATTAGCATCGGCATCCTAGCAGCCTCTGATCAGATTAATCCCCAGCTCTTAGGGGATTTCTTGTTTCTCGGGGAGGTTTCGCTAGACGGTGCCCTCAGACCGGTTACGGGTGTGTTACCCATAGCTGCTGCTGCCAAACAAATGGGATTTGTGGGTTTAGTTGTACCTTACAAAAATGCAAAAGAAGCGGCTGTTGTTAAGGGCTTATCCGTCTATGGCTTTGAGTCTTTATCCGAGGTGAGTAATTTTTTGAACGATCCTGATGCGGTTCAGCCCTTTCAGGAGGAAGACACAGCGAATGATGTGCAGCGTCTGCATCATCTTGATTTGAAGGATGTAAAAGGGCAGGCCCATGCCCGGCGAGCCTTGGAAATTGCAGCTGCAGGCGGGCATAACGTTATTTTCGTTGGACCGCCAGGAAGTGGAAAAACAATGCTGGCTCGGAGATTACCAGGTATTCTTCCTCCTCTAGAATTCAACGAAGCTTTAGAGGTTACTAAGATTCATTCGGTGGCAGGCTTATTGAGAGATCAAGGTCAGTTACTTCGCCAACGGCCATTCCGATCTCCCCATCATTCCGCATCTGGACCAGCACTAGTGGGGGGAGGCAGTTTCCCCAAACCAGGGGAAATCTCTTTAGCCCATCGGGGAGTGCTATTTCTGGATGAATTAACGGAATTCAAAAGAGATGTATTGGAATTTTTACGTCAGCCCTTGGAGGATGGTTTTGTCAGCATTTCCAGAGCAAGGCAGTCGGTTACCTTCCCTGCTCAGTTCACCTTGGTAGCCAGTACGAATCCTTGTCCTTGTGGGTATTATGCAGATCCAATACAGGCCTGTACCTGCTCACCTCGTCAACGGGAAACCTATTGGGCTAAATTATCAGGGCCTTTAATGGATCGCATTGATTTACAAGTGGCTGTCAATCGTCTTAAACCTGAAGAAATCACCCGGCAAAGCAAGGGAGAAGAATCGGCTCCCATTCGAGAGCGGGTCAGAGCAGCTCGTCACTTGGCGACTCATCGGTTTGAAGCTGAATCAAATTTACACAGTAATGCTCAGATGAATAGCCAACAGTTGCGCCAGTGGTGCCAGCTTAATGATGCAACACGGCAATTACTAGAAACTGCGATTAGTCGACTAGGACTATCAGCAAGGGCAACCGATCGGATCCTCAAGGTGGGGCGAACTATTGCCGATTTAGCAAATTCTCCTAATTTAGAAGCAACTCATGTTGCCGAGGCTATTCAATATCGGACCATTGATCGACTTCAATAGGGGAGAAGTACCAAATTGTCTACTTACAACCGAGAGGGAGGAGTTCCAGGGGCTTAGTACCTGGCAAGCAACCTTAGCTGTTGTGTAATAAACACCAGAGCTAGTCTGGGGTATCCATCTCTAACCAATCTGGTAAATCGTCTAGATTGAGTTTGTCGTGAGTTGCTAATGTTTCGCGATCATGTATCGATGGCAAACGATTTGATGATGAGTGATTGACGTCAGCTTGATGATTTTTACGCGAGGGGGATGGTTTAGGCACAGCCTGAGCTGAGATAGGATCGTTGAGAATAGACTGCTGTAATTCAACCTTGGGGGTTTGAGGTATTATCGGTTGAGTCGATTGTGGTGGTTTGTGTTTTGACTTTACAGGTTTAGATAGATGGTTGGCATTGTTTTGTCTTAAATGATCCACGGCATCTTTACGTGCTGTCTCGACAGCTTTCTTAGCCAAGGTGCGATGAGGCAAGATTACATTTTGAAATAAAAATTCAATCGTTTTGGATTTCAACCAGCCCCGAGAAACTAGAATTTCTCCAAATCGCATTCCTGTTAATTCTTGATCGGATAAAACAACTTCAACTTGAGCTGGAGACAATAATCCAGCTTCAATTAAGTACCCTCCAATCCGTTTAATATCTGGTGAGTGAGATGCTACAGCACGTCGGTGATTCGCATGATATTTTTCTGATTTCTCAGGGTTATGGCCAGATTTGAGCGCCTGGCTTTTATCCCTTTTCAAGACAGAGGAGACAGGAGTGGGTTGCTCTACTTTCTGCAGCCAAACTAACATATCAAGGGGATAAATCTCTGTTTGATAACCAGAGGTTTGAATGGTTAAGGTACCATGCTCACAATGAACATCTCGGATAGGATACCAAATACCACGGTGGAGGATTAGCAAGCTCATTAATGCCAGTTGCTTATCGCTCTTTTTGTAGCTCCACCATGTTTGCAACAAGTCTAAAGAATCAGTGAAGCGGACATGATAATGTTCAGGAATTTCAACCGGCTCATACTCATAAAAACCAGCGATTTTTGACTGACGAATTGGCAAGCATTTTTGCGCAATCATGGCTTCATGCAGTTGAGGCCAGAAGCTTGATTTATAGCGAATCGAAGTAAAAGGCTTTTCACCATCTAGTTTGGCTGTTGCGACAAGGCCTTCCGTTTTAGCTAGGAGTTGTAGAGTGTCGCTAATCGGCTCAACTCTGAGGTCTGAGTTCGAAAGTAATGTGGACTGACCTGATAAATAACTGGATACAAATGCTTGTAGTAGTTCGAGGTCATCCATAAAAATGAGGTGCTGAACTTTGAATAGAATGGCGATCTTATTGTCATCATAATCGTTCGTTCACCCCCCTCGCCATAGGCCAAGAAATTTAGGCGGATTTTCGTTGGGTGGGAAGTCCGACTGGAATGGAAGCGATTAGTTTACGAGTATATTCAGCGTCAGGATGATGGTAGATCTGGTCGGCTGGGCCAATTTCTTCGAGTTTGCCACGATTCATCACCATAATGCGATCGCTCATAAATTTCACCACACTCAAATCATGAGAAATGAAAATATAGGTCAGATCAAATTCCCGTTGGAGCTCTTTCAGTAAGTTAAGCACCTGAGCCTGGACTGAAACATCCAATGCTGAAACGGATTCATCACAAATAACAAATTTGGGGTTTAACGCCAATGCCCGAGCAATACAGATACGCTGTCGTTGCCCACCAGAGAATTCATGGGGATAGCGGTTCATGTCACTGGATTTAAGACCGACCCGTTCTAGGAGATACGCTGTGCGATCGCGCGGTGTATTGCCCCCTTGTTGAGCAGAAATCCGCTCCGTGAGCCCCCCCGCAATTCGCATAGGCTCCATAATCGCCGCCCCTACATTCATACGTGGATCCAAAGAGCTATAAGGATCTTGGAAAATAATTTGCAAATTTTGTCGCAGTTTTCGCAGGTTGCGACCCTTGAGGTGGGTAATATCTCGATCTGCAAACTGGATACTGCCGCTAGTGGGCTTAATCAGCCGCACTAGCGTGCGACCTAGCGTGGTCTTGCCACATCCAGACTCTCCAACCAATCCCAAGGTTTCCCCTGGATAGACATCAAAAGAAACATCATTAACGGCTGTGACATAGCGAGCTGTTTTACCAAACATCCCCTTCACAGGGAAAAACACCTGAAGATTTTTGACACTCAGTAAGGGTTTTTGTTGAGTCAAGGTTTCTAGTCGTCCCTGCATCTCCAATGCAGAAATTTCTGGAGCAGCATCAGCCAGAGAAACAGGTGAATCTTCAATCGTTTGATCTATTGATGGAGAAATTCCAGCCTCTGGAGTTTCAGCTGCCATAAAATCAGCAACGGTTGGCAAACGTTTCAGTCTCTGATCGGGGCGAGGGCGACAAGCAAGAAGTCCCCGAGTATAAGGATGCTGGGGATTATTGAAGATCTCTTGAGCAGACCCTGTTTCCACCACCTTGCCTTGATACATAACAGCCACCGTATCAGCCAGTTCAGCCACAATTCCTAAGTCATGGGTGACGAAAATAATCGACATTTGTCTGCGATCGCGAAGTTCTCGCAGCAAATCCAAAATCGTCGCCTGTACCGTTACATCCAAAGCCGTTGTGGGTTCATCCGCAATCAGAATTGCTGGGTTAGACGCAATGGCCATGGCAATCATCACTCGCTGAATTTGTCCTCCTGACATTTGATGAGGATACCGATCCAAATAAGAGCGCTTTTGGCGGTTGATCTGCTTCTGTATCTCTGCATCGTCGGGAGAAGCATTCTCTGGGTTAGCTGAATCCAATACGATGTGCTGCAATTCTTGATCAGACGGAATAAGCTTCACCTCTTGAAGAAGAGAAATAGCTCGTCGCCGTGCCGCTGATACGGACAAATCTTCATGCAAGCGCAAGGCTTCTACAATCTGAAACCCGCAGGTATACACCGGATTGAGGGAGCTCATGGGCTCTTGAAAAATCATAGAAATTTGACTACCCCGATAGGCCTGCATGGCATTCATGGGGAGTTGCAGCAAATCCACTGATTTAACGTCATTCTCGGAAGATGAGGAGTCATGGAACCGAATTTCACCTTGGACTATCTTGCCTGGCGGAGTGGGGACTAACCGCATCACTGACAACGAAGTGACTGACTTGCCTGAACCCGATTCTCCAACAATCCCTAGGGTTTGGCCTCGATGCACCGTCAAGGAGACGTTATTCACTGCATTGACAGTTTGTCCTTCGGTCTGGAATTGTACCTGCAGATTCCGGATCTCAAGAATTGGGTCAGTCATAAAGAAGCCATTCTAAATATTGGGAAGGAATTAACCGTGATTTTAGCAAGCTGTTTCGGAAAGCAGAAATCTATCAATCAGGCTGGAAAGAGAAGCTATTAGCGCCTAGAGAAGCAAGGTGTGTTCCTTCTGAATTCCTGTTACCCTGATAACACATTTACTTCGGCAAGTATTTTATATCGAGGGAGAACATCGATCGTGGCTCATACTATTGTTACTGACGTTTGTGAAGGCATTGCGGATTGCGTCGATGCCTGTCCTGTGGCATGTATCCACGAAGGTCCAGGGAAAAACGTGATTGGTACAGACTGGTATTGGATTGATTTCTCAACCTGTATTGATTGTGGAATTTGTCAGCAAGTTTGCCCTGTAGATGGTGCCATCCTGGCTGAAGAACGGTCTGATCTGCAAAAAACCCCTTCTTAAGGCTTGAACACGATGATGGATTCTGTGACGCCAGCTTCAAATCGAGAGTTGCTGTTGCAAGTTGAGAATGTTTTTGCCGGGTATGTTCCTGGCTTAGATATTTTGCAGGGGATCAATCTCAAGCTGTTTGCCGGAGAAATCATTGCGATTATTGGCCCAAATGGTGCAGGAAAATCAACCTTAGCCAAGGCAATCTGTGGTTTGTTATCCCCGAATACCGGCTCTATTCTATGGCGTGGGGAAAATATTGGTGGGCGTAAACCGAATGAAATTGTTACCCAAGGAGTTTGCTATGTTCCACAGCTAGCCAATGTTTTCCGCTCGCTTACGGTAGAAGAGAACCTAGAGATGGGGGCTTTTATTCGAGATGTTCCTTTAGGGGAACTGAAGTCCAAAATCTATACCACCTTCCCGAAATTAGCTGACCGTCGTCGTCAACAAGCTGGGACTCTTTCAGGAGGAGAACGACAAATGCTGGCCATGGGCAGAGCAATGATGCTGGAACCAGGGTTATTAATTCTAGATGAGCCTTCGGCTGCCCTTTCACCCATTTTAGTGGATGACATCTTAGCCAAAATTCGTGAGATTAATGCCGAAGGAACTTCAGTTATTTTAGTTGAACAGAATGCCCGTAAGGCCCTAGCGATGGCTGATCGAGGTTATGTCCTTGATTCAGGCCGAGATCGCTTTGAAGGGCCAGGTCCACAACTATTAGATGATCCAAAAGTAGGTGCACTGTATCTAGGCGGACATTCATCTACCGAAAGTTAGGTCTTGGCTCAACCTAACATCATCATTCTTCTGGCACAGTGTCTTGCATTCCTCTTAAGGCTTCACCAAAGAAGGTTTGATCTGCTGAAGGGGATGGCGAAAATAAAGGACGATCTAAAACAAGAGGCTCTGTTCTAGGTTCTAATTCCAATAAATCTCTAATCGGCTCATCCAATGATTCAAATTTCATCTTGCCATTTTGGTTCAAGATAGTCTGGCCGGTCGCATCGACCAGCACAAATTGAGGAACAAATTGCCCGTTGTAATAATACTGAGCCTCAGTAGGCTCGTAGTCCCGTCGAGTATTAATGGCATCTACCATCATGGGCATAAAGTTGAGTTGACGTCTATATTCGGCCTGTAGCTGGGTCAACACCAAGGCATTTTGTTTGCATTCCTGACTATCGTCTGAATAAAACATGATTAGGGTGGGCATTTCCTTCTTCATTGCCGCTGCTAAGTTTACTTTTGGTGGAACCAATGCAGCATTACTGGCATACAGGATAAAGATATTGCCATCGAATTCATCGTCGTTAATACCTGCGATCGCATCTTGAGACATTCCCATCCCAAATCCAAACAGGAACAAAACTAGGACCAACCCACTCATAAAACGTTGACCGATACGACGCCAGCTTGGACGAATACCTACGCCAAAAATCATGATTACAATTCCTCCAACAGCAAACGTACTAACCCGCCCAAGCACCATAGCTTAAAACTGCACTCTACAGTACTTGTAGCATTGCAGCACAAGACAGTGCTGGATAATAATCTTCCAAACACACCTGCTAGTTGAAGTACTAGCCATTTAGATAGCAATAGAATTGACTGAAGTCAGATTATCAAACGACTAACCATCTTTTCTTACTGATCTTTTTTAGTCGGGATGCGCTCATACCCAGGCTTAGTCTTCGTCATTTTTCCCCATAGACCCTTCACATCATTGAGCAGTGCTTCCCCCTTCTCTGCTATCTCCTTGGAGTCAACCTTGGGTGTCTTTGGTGTTGTCGAGTCTGCAGATTTAGATGCCTTATCTTCAGGATTCTCTACTTTAGGCTCAGAAGTTGCTGTAGATGTATCTGGCTCTTTAACTTGTTCCTTCGGCTTATCCTCACCGCCCTTCGACTCTACCTTAGCCACAGGTGTAGACTTCTCACCCACTGCCTTTGTATCGACCTTCGGTGCTGGTGCTGGTGCTGACGTGATTTTAGGAGCAGGAGTCGTTGGGGCTTTAGATTCTGGCTTTGCCTGAGAAGCTGCTGCCTTAGGTGTGGGCTTCACCTCTGCTTTAGCTTTTGGCTTCGCTTCTGTCTTAGGTTTTGCCTTAGATGTCCCAGCCGTGAGAGACTTTGCCGCAGGTCCCTTGGCTTTGGGCTTGGCCTCTGCTTTCGGCGCTGGCTTATCCTTACCCTTGGCTTTAACGTCTGCTTTTGGCTTTTCGTCTTGCTCGCCTACTTTAGGAGCTACCTTCTTCGACTTCGAGCTCTTCTTCTCTGCTGTCTTTGCTTCTTTTGCCTCAGGAGCAAGAGCTTCCACTTCTGGATTTGCTACTGCTGGCACGTTGACGGGCTTACGACCCACTAAGCGTCCTAAGAATTCACAGGTCTTCTCAATGACACCTGGCTTACGCTGAACAAATGTTCCCAGGCCTTTTTGAATCGGTAAGGTGTCCAATACGTCTAGCTGAGAGCAATAATTAACGTCTGCTTTGCCCCGCATCTTCAATAACCGCTGACCATGACTGGCACTGGCCAACAATTCGGGTAACTGGTCTTGCCACTGCCGAAATAATGAGACGGCGGCGATGGCTTCGTCATTCCCCGCTAGTTTGCTCAACGGGGTCTTGCCGCTGGCTAAGATGCCATCAATAATTGCGCCTGCACAGACGGTATCTTCGAGGGAATAACTCCCTTCCCAACCGGAAGCTACTAGCCAAACGGTCCCAGGGTTCTTGGTGGCTAGATAGTTGACGACGGCCTGACGGTTGGTCAAGGAGGCCATGATCACTTTTGAGGCATTACGGACGCTCTCTGAACAACGGGTCCCGTTCGTTGTACTCAAAAATAACCGACGGCCTGCGGTGTTCTCTGGGGTAAATGCTAAGGGAGAGTTGCCAAATTCACAGGATTTTACTTTCCGACCGCCTCGTTCACCTGCCCGGATCCGTTTGTCTTCTTCTACAGCTTCACTGGCTTCTAGTAAGGGTTCAATTTCACTAAAAACTCTGACCGCTTCTGCGCCTGCGTTAATGGCGGCGGCAATGGTGCTGCTGGCTCGCAATACGTCGATGACGACGGCACAGCCAGGGAGACGATTATTGGGAATCTCTTCGGGGGTATGGTAAACGAATAATTTCACGGGATAAAGATGACCTATATCGTTATTTTCTATCGAGTTCTATTTTATGGGGCTTTGTTGCCACTTCTGCAGGGTTTTTACCTTTCTCTGAAGACTAATCAAGCAAAAGGGCAAGCAGGATGTCCTGCTTGCCCTTAATGACTGACTTTAAGGTCTCTGGTGTAGTTTCACTAGAAACTGTCAGGGGGCTTTATTTGGTAAGGGCGTGTAGTTTCTCTCCACGCAGGCCATGCCAAAGGCCACCGCCAACCATCCAAAGAAGTCCAAGAATCAGTTGAAGGGCGGCTGCACCTCCACGGTCTACTCCATGAAAGATGGGAGGGTAGGCTACATCGCAATATTTGATGAAGATGGAGGAGCTAATGCCCATGAATCCAACTGCAGCGACGCTCCAGGAAAGAATGACCTCGCCATTGAGGATTCCTTCGGAGGTGGTCCAACCACCATTTGCGGGTGAGAAGACGGGACGCTTGTTGAAGATGGGGGTAGCTTGACGATAGACGATGTGGAAAATTGCACCGGCTACGTCTAGGGCGCCAACGAGGAAGTGTCCACCGATGACGTCTTCCATGTTGTCGACTGCGGCCATGCCGGCTCCGCTCCAGCCGTTGGGGGTGAATCCGAACAGATAGCCAATCAGGCGAGCAGGATTCAGGTTAGGGCTAATTTGATGAACGGTTTCAGTGTTGATGTCATACATTCCGGTGCCGTAGGCGGCGTTGCCGGCGAAGATTAAGCACGCAACTCCGATGAAGAGTAGGTGATAACCCAGAATGTAGGAGGTGCTCTCAAAGTCTTCCCACTCATAGTGGAAGCCAGCGGAGGTGCTGCCTTCGGGACAGTCGCTCAGACGAGCTTCTCCTCGGAAGGTGTGATACAAACCGGCTGCACAACATACGGCGGCGATGAAAAAGTGCAGGACCCCAATCACGAAGAAGGGGTAGGTGTCGACGATCTCTCCACCGGCACCAACGCCAACCCCAAGGGCGGCGAGGTGGGGCATGAATACCATGCTCTGCTCTGATAGGGGAATGCCGGGCTGATAGCGGGCGACTTCTTGAACGATGAAGGCGCCTGGGACAACACTCATCAAGGCTGCGTGGCACTGATGGGCTCCCAAGAGCATCCCTGATAGGTCGGTCATCCGGACGTTGCCGGCCCACCATTGGTTCTCAAAGTTGCTTAATACGGATGTCGGTAATTCGTTCTGAACGGCGGCTGCCTTACCGCCTCTTCTTCCTCTTGCGAATGCTGTCACAACTGTTTTCCTCTTTTGTCTTCTGTATTCGGAAATAGAAATATTTTTATGTGTACCCCATACCAGAACAATGGCATGGCTCCGACAGGTATAAGTAATGGCTTTTAGAGCTTGAAGTTCTGTCTAACTAAAATGCCTAGAGACTCAACTCAAGCCTAAGCCTAAACACTTTTAACTCAATAATTAGGGTGACAGTAATGACTGAAACAATCGCTCAATCTACTGCCACCCCAATATCAAGAAGAAATCAAAACAAAGCTGATGGTAGTTCCAACAATACTTAGTTTGTTTCGGGAGTTAAGCTTGCTAATGCTTGAGGAATGCGACGGAAGTCGAATCCATAGGAGCGAAGAGCATGGAATAAGTGGCCCTGGAGGCAATAAAAAGCCCAATAGTAGTGGAAATTAGAAATCCAGAAACGAGTTGTATGTCCGCCCTGAGAAGGATCTAAAGTTTCTGCAAAGTAAGGCGTGACATTCAATTTGGCTTCCAAAACGGGGCCAAACAGCTCTACAGGAAATACAACGTCATTTACAGAGCAGAAATACGCTGCATTAAAGCCAGCAAAAGCTAGACCCGCTAAAGCATACCCTAACAATGCTTCGCCATTCTTGATGTATAAGCGATCGGTATATGGCCAAGGCTTAACAAGAATGTGGAAGATACCACCAAAGACATAGAGTGACGCGACAAAGAAATGACCGCCAATCACATCTTCAAGGTTATTAACGAAGTAAGGGTTAAAGCCAGGAGTTGCCCAACCATACTTGAAGAATCTGACTAAATTGAGGTTCGGAGTGATTGCACGGACCTCTCCGGCGACAGGATCATAAATCCCATGGGTACATGCCCAAGTCGCAAACAATAGGCATGCTGCGCCTAAAAAGATGAGATGGTGGCCCAGGATACGTCCCTGAGTTTCAAAGTCATCCCACTCAAAATGGAATCTTCGAGCTCCAGCAAATTCGCTTTCGGATAAAATCTTGGGACCTTTGGTAACCCCATAAAGAGCACCAGCACCAAAGACTGCCGCTGCAATCAGGTGAATCATGCCAATTGCAAAGTAGGGATAGGTATCTACAATGGCGCCTCCAGCAGCAACACCCCAACCAGCGCGGGCTAACTGAGGAAGACAAACTAGATTTTGCTGATAAACAGGTAAGTCTGGATTAAATCGACTTAATTCGTAAATGGTGAATGAACCAGCCCAAAAAGCCATGGAGCCGATTTGGCCATTATGAGCAGCTATAAATTGGCCGCTGTAGTCGGTATAGCGGGAGTTCGACGCCCACCAGCCGTACTCAACGTCAGGTTGTCCATAAGTTTGCATTTAAAAAATTTCCTCCTCTGTTATCGGTGCCACCGTAACTTTATTATCAAACTTAATATCAAAAATACTATCAGACCTCGCCTCTTGCTGTCTGTGGTTTCCAGTTTTTCGTCCGTTTTCTGACTGATCAATTTCAGCTTTGGAGATTTGTCACTCAAGGGATAGACGATTTTTACCTGTTCCCAGAGGTTCCACACTTTTGGAAGAGATTGATCCGAAGAGGTGAAGCCAATTCGTAAAGTAATGTTAAGTTAGAGGCGTTTCGTTACTTTGTTGACGAATAGTTTAAGTAGTGACTTTCTAGCTAACACGACGGGCAGTGCTTGATAAGCAGTGCTTGTACTATTGTTCTCTAAGGTAGATCTCTGTCTCAACTCGACTTTTAAAAACACAATAGTCAGATTAAACATTGACAGAAGTTCAGAGTTTCGCTAGGTTAGAAATCGTCAAAAAAACGTACAGGCCCCCATCGTCTAGAGGCCTAGGACACCTCCCTTTCACGGAGGCGACAGGGATTCGAATTCCCTTGGGGGTATTTCAAAAAAATGTTTTACGGCTCTTCGCTAGTGAAGAGCCGTAAAACATTTTTTATTCTGTCTATCTCAGTAATCTCTGAGTTCCCATTAGGTTCAGGACATTCCCCTATCATTCATGTTTGATGACCACGGGAGATGTCAGGTTCTCTATGAAATTTGTAGAAACTAACGCAAAACTGTTGTTACATTAATAAACGGGGAAGTCTGCAGAAGAGTTATTCTCTGCGCTATCTGATATTCTCCCAGATGCTGTTCAGTATTTCGCTGCAAGCATTTCAGTTCACTTAACTAGCAAACATTGAGGGCGCTTTCTGCAATGCAGGACCAACAGATAATCAATCCAATTTCTCAATCTCAGATCCCTCAAGAGCTGTCTGAGAATGTGATTTTGTCTTCCATGAGTGATCTCTACGATTGGGCAAGACTCTCTAGCCTCTGGCCCTTGATGTATGGAACTGCTTGCTGCTTTATTGAAATTGCAGCCATGATTGGCTCTCGATTCGATTTTGATCGATTTGGTCTGGTACCCCGGTCTAGTCCTCGGCAGGCTGACCTAATCATTACGGCAGGAACCGTAACCATGAAAATGGCACCTGCACTAGTTCGGCTTTATGAACAAATGCCTGATCCAAAATATGTGATTGCTATGGGTGCATGCACCATTACAGGCGGCATGTTCAGCAGTGATTCTACAACTGCTGTACGAGGGGTCGACAAGCTTATTCCTGTGGACGTCTACTTACCTGGCTGCCCACCTCGCCCGGAAGCCGTCATGGATGCCATTGTTAAGCTGCGTAAGAAAATCGCCAATGAGGATGTGCGTGAGCGAGGCAATCTGATGCAGACCCACCGCTATTACAGCACAACCCACCAGATGAAGGTGGTTCCCCCCATTCATACAGGTGTTTATCTGGAAGCTGTTGCTCGTAAGTCTCCTGCTGCAGCTTTGAGTGCAGGTGTAGGCGAAGATATGACACCAACCTTAGTGGCTGAAGCTGAAAAAGAAGAAGCGTAACCCACTGTCTCTGTACAGGACAGAACTTTTAATGTCTGGCACTAAAAGCGCTCGGAACCTCTGCAGGGCATAGCTTATAGCCTGAGTTATTAAAAGTACTAATATACATGGCTTTCATAGTTTTTGTCCTGTACTTAGAACCCACTTCTATAAGTATTAAGCTCCTAAATCCTCTATCCATGCTGATCGCAACTTAAGTCAGCACTACTATTTCGATGAAACATCATGACCAGTGACCTGGAAACTCAGTTGCAGCAGCTTCGGAAAGAGGCAGAAGCTGCAATTATTTCTTCTGACACCCTCGATGCTTTAGAAACGCTTCGGGTTAGCTACCTTGGCAAGAAAGGTCAGCTTTCTCAAATCCTTAAGGGGATGGGCAAACTAGATGCATCGGAACGGCCCAGGATTGGGGGACTAGCTAACCAGGTCAAGGAAGCATTACAACAGGGATTAGAAAAGAAAAAATCTGATCTAAATCAAGCAGCCATTGCGGTTCAACTTGCAGCAGAAACCTTAGATGTGACCATGCCGGGAGCCTACGTTCCTCAAGGGCATGTTCATCCTCTAAATAGCACTATTGATAAAGCATTGGATATCTTTGTGGGCTTGGGGTATACCATTGCCCAAGGTCCAGAGATGGAAACAGACTATTACAATTTCGAAGCCCTGAATACGCCGCCCGATCACCCGGCACGGGATATGCAGGATACGTTTTATCTGCCAGATGGCAATCTGCTGCGCACCCATACTTCTGCGGTTCAAATTCACCATATGGAAGACCATGAACCGCCCATTCGAATTGCGGCTCCTGGGCGCTGTTATCGTCGGGATACGGAAGATGCTACCCATGCTGCAGTGTTTCATCAAATTGAGATTTTAGCGGTTGATAAGGGGCTTACCTTTACGGATCTCAAAGGCACCATCAAAGTCTTTATTGAACAGATGTTTGGAGATGTACCTATTCGGTTTCGAGCTAGCTATTTCCCCTTTACGGAACCCTCTGCTGAGGTCGACGTGCAGTGGAAAGGCCGATGGCTAGAAGTCTTAGGTTGCGGCATGGTTGATCCCAATGTCCTGAAAAACGTGGGCTACGATCCTGAGGTCTATACTGGGTTCGCTGCAGGTTTCGGGGTGGAGCGATTTGCGATGGTCCTTCACCAAATTGATGATATTCGACGGTTATATACCAGCGATTTGCGTTTTTTACGCCAATTCTAGACGCTTCCCATTTGTAGGCAAACTAGTCATTAGCATTTGGGTAGAAGATGCATTTTTTTATCAGGATACTGGGGTGCGATCGCATCTCTAACCCCGTCCATCCGATCTCACCTGGACCTTTGACTAACAGCAAACACGCCCCCAAGCAACGCAGCATCATGGGTGGGGCCAGCCACTCAACGCTCATCTCTGTTTCCAGCCTTCATCATGCCTGCGCCCTCCATTGACCCAGCACAACTCAGGACTGATTTATCCACCCCTTTGAAGATCGGTCCCTTTGCGGTTAACAGTCGGGTATTGCAGTCGCCCTTATCTGGCGTCACGGATTTGGTCTTTCGTCGCTTGGTGCGACGCTATGCCCCCGAATCGATGCTCTACACAGAAATGGTTCATGCCAGCCAGGTCTGCCATGCCCGTGACCTCTCCAAAGTTATGGACGTGGATTTGGATGAGCAGCCGATTAGTGTACAGCTGTTTGATTGCCGTCCCCATTTTCTAGCGGAAGCCGCCCAAATGGCAGTCCAGGAAGGGGCAGATACCATTGATTTGAATATGGGCTGTCCCGTCAATAAAATTACTAAAAAAGGTGGCGGATCTTCGCTTTTGCGAGATCCAGAAACCGCAGAAGCCATCGTTCGGGCAGTTGTAGCTGCTGTTGAGGTGCCCGTGACAGTTAAAACTCGCATTGGCTGGAAGGAGGACGAAATCAATATCCTAGAGTTCGCCCAACGCATGCAGGATGCGGGTGCTCAGATGATTACAGTGCACGGTCGGACACGAGCCCAGGGCTACAATGGTCCCGCTCAGTGGCAGTGGATCAAACAAGTAAAAGAACGACTGTCGATTCCAGTCATTGCCAATGGCGATATTGTGTCTGTGGAGTCGGCGATTGCCTGTCTAGAGACGACAGGGGCAGATGGTGTGATGTGTTCGCGAGGGACATTGGGCTATCCCTATTTGGTGGGAGAGATAGATTATTTCCTCAAAACAGGACAGAAAAAGGCCCCACCTACTATTATTGAGCGCTTGCAATGTGCGCAGGAGCATTTGCAAGGGCTGTGGGAATATAAAGGCATCAAAGGCATTCACCAAGCTCGAAAACATATGACTTGGTACGTAAAGGGGTTTGTTGGTGCTGCCGAATTGCGAGATCGACTCTGTCGGATCAATAGCGTCGAAGAAGGTCTAGAGTTGCTTGACCAAGCCATAGACGGTAATCCCACCCCGCAGGCTTAACCAGGTTCCCTACAATATAAAAATGGACTGCTCCATCAATGAAGCTCCATCCCTCATTCGCAATGCACGGGATTGACGTAGAATTTTTTGATCAAACACAGCGATAGAACATTATGACCAACGACACCCCCATCGCCGCCCAAGATAACCCTCTCCTCATCTGTGAAGGCTTGCCCCCTTTTGACCAAATTGAAGCGGAGCACGTGCTGCCCGCCATCACGCAACTTTTAACCGAGCTAGAGCAGGAATTGCAAGCCCTAGAAACAGACGTCCAACCCACTTGGACTGGATTGGTGGAACCCTTAGAACAGCTCGGCGACCGATTGAGCTGGAGCTGGGGTATTGTTGGACATTTAATGGGGGTCAAAAACTCTCCAGAATTACGGAAAGCCTATGAAGCTGGCCAACCCAAGATCGTGGAATTTATCACTCGCTTGAGCCAGAGTCGCCCTATTTACGAAACCTATAAAAAACTGCAACAGAGTCCAGACTGGTCTCAATTAGATCCGGCTCAACAACGCATCGTTGAGAGTGCGATTCGGGAGGCAGAGCTATCGGGTGTGGGTCTGATTGGAGAGGTCAAAGAGCGATTCAATCAAATTCAGCTGGAATTAGCGACTCTATCGACTCAATTCTCGAACCATGTCTTGGATGCAACCAAAGCATTCAATATTCTACTAACCAATCCCAAGGAAGTGGCAGGCTTACCGCCAAGCTTACTAAGCCTAGCGGCCCAGGCAGCTCGGGCAGTGGGAGAGAAAGACTCCACGCCAGAGCATGGTCCTTGGTTAATGACCCTTGACATTCCCTGTTTTGGCCCATTTATGCAGCATAGCCAGCGCCGCGACTTACGGGAAAAGCTGTATCGAGCCTATATTAGCCGGGCTTCTGAAGGGGAATTTGATAACACTGAGATTATCGATCGAATTCTCAAGCTGCGAAAAGAAGAAGCAAAACTTCTTGGCTTTACAACCTATGCGGAAGCCAGTCTAGCGAGTAAAATGGCCCCCACAGTTTCTGCCGTTGAAACCTTACAGGAGCAACTCCGACAGGCTAGTTTCGATCAAGCTACTGCAGAACTCGAAACCCTCAAAACCTTTGCCAAGGAGCAAGGATCTGAGGAAGATAGCGATCTCAAGCATTGGGATGTCAGTTTCTGGGCCGAGCGCCAGCGAGAAGCCAAGTTTGATATTACTGATGAGCAATTGCGCCCCTATTTCCCCTTACCCCAGGTCTTAGACGGCTTGTTTAATCTGGTCAACCGCCTGTTTGGGGTGACGGTGACCGCTGCCGATGGTCAAGCTCCGGTTTGGCAGGAAGATGTTCGCTATTTTCAAGTCGCCAATGAACAGGGAGAACCTATCGCTCACTTCTACCTGGATCCTTACTCTCGCCCAGCGGAGAAGCGGGGCGGTGCCTGGATGGATGAATGCTTGGGTCGCGCCAAGTTCCATCGGGGTGATACGGTCCAGACTCGCTTACCCGTTGCCTATTTGATTTGTAATCAAACCCCTCCAGTAGATGGTAAACCCAGTTTAATGACCTTCAGAGAGGTGGAAACCCTCTTTCATGAGTTCGGCCATGGCTTGCAGCATATGCTCACTCAGGTGGATTATGCGGGCGCTGCAGGCATCAGTAATGTGGAATGGGATGCGGTCGAACTGCCCAGTCAGTTTATGGAAAACTGGTGCTATGACCGCCAAACCCTGATGGGCATGGCCAAGCACTATGAGACAGGTGAATCATTACCTGAAGAGTATTACCAGAAGCTGCTGGCGGCTCGGACCTATATGAGTGGCAGCACCATGCTGCGGCAGCTCCACTTTGGCATGGTGGATATGGAACTGCACCATAACTACGAGCCCGGTGGTTCTGAGAAAGTGAAACAGGTCCGCGATCGCATTGCCAAAACCACCACCATCTTGCCTCCCTTGCCAGAAGATTCTTTTCTCTGCTCCTTTGGGCACATTTTTGCCGGGGGGTATTCCGCCGGATACTACAGCTACAAATGGGCTGAAGTGCTGAGTGCCGACGCTTTTTCTGCCTTTGAAGAAGCAGGATTAGAGAACGATGCTGCCATTCGAGAGACGGGCCGCCGATTTCGCGATACGGTTCTAGCGTTAGGAGGAAGTCAGCATCCCATGGAAGTCTTCAAATCTTTCAGAGGGCGAGAACCAAGCACTGAAGCGCTGCTTCGCCATAGTGGTCTAAAAGCCGAAGCCTAAATGTATTTGGCCAACATTTAGAACCGATTGCTAAACACAACTGGTCCTGATTTTTGCCACACAAGCCAGTATCATCCAAATTTTCGACATCAGGGATGGGATAGAGCCAAGTAAACATCAGGCCCTATTCCGTCCCTATTTTTTCTCGATCAGGGATAAAATGCTACGGCTACCAGAATAAACAAAAGTAAATGACCAAGAAGCATTAAAATTCATTTAAGCTGCCAACCTCAGCCCCATGGGACTACCTAAATCGGGACTGAACAGTATCACAAAAATATTTTGTGATACCCATTGATATCGAAACTACACAAGATACGAATGTTATCTTGTCCCCATCCTTTGACTTGAGGCCAGTTTCCCTGTCCTTTGACCTAGTACCATCACTGTTGTCTTCTCCAAAGCTCCTATGATGGGCCTTTTGAAAAAATACTGTTATTCCTTGGGAAATGTCTCAGTGTCTTAATCCTGAGTGCTTGCACTCCAATGCCAGTGATAGTTCAACATGTCAACAATGTGGTTGGTCTCTACTCCTAGGCGGGCACTATCGTGCCATTCGATCCCTGGGAACAGGGGGGTTCTCAAATACCTTTTCGGCAATAGATGAGCACTGTTTGCAGTCTCCATGCGTGATCAAGCAGTTTATTCCACCTCAATTAGATCCAAGCCGGGTAGAGAAATCAATCGCCCTTTTTCATCAAGAAGCATCGATATTAAAGGAACTGGGCAATCACCCCCAAATCCCTTCGCTATTGGCTTTCTTAGAACAGGACGGACAGCTTTATCTGATCCAGGAATTTATCGAAGGGCAAGATCTATTTCAAGAAGCCATCGAAAATGGCCCCTTCAGTGAACAGCAGATTCAACAACTGTTTACAGAGCTGTTGCCGATCTTGCAGTTTATTCATGAGCGACAGGTGGTCCACCGAGACATCAAACCCGGCAATATTCTTCGTCAAGAAAATGGCTCCCTGGTACTGATTGATTTTGGGGGGTCCTTACAATTGGAAGGCCAGTTTCGACCCGTCACCGGAACACCTGGCTATGCCTCCCCAGAACAACTCAAGGGCCAAGTAGAAGCAGCTAGCGATTTACATAGCTTGGCAATAACAGCGATGCGCCTCTTGACAGGATATCTTGCCCAAGAAGACTCAGATCCCTTTGCCAATCCGCAACAACGGCATCAAGTCTGGCATCGCCTCAAGGTCAATGTCAGCCCTGAACTAACGCAAATTTTTGATAACCTTCTCCACCCAGACATTCAACAGCGGTATCAATCAGCCATCGAAGTGTGGCAAGCCCTAAGTCCCAATGCGAACCTATCGTCTAGCCCTTCACCCAGTCTTCAGACCCTGTCGTCCCCCCTACAACCCAAAATGACGACCTCTGCATCAACCCCTGTCCTAAAAAGCGATGTAGGGGCAAATTACACCTATTTAAAAGACTTATTAACCCAACAAAATTTCGCTGCTGCTGACCAAGAAACTTGGAATCTGATGCTAAAAATTGCGGGTATGACCACACAAGAAGCGCTCAATATTCAGGTAGTTCAGAATTTTCCTCTCCAAGATCTAAAAACTTTAGATTCTTTGTGGACAGAGTATAGTGGTGGACACTTTGGATTTTCAGCTCAAAGACAAATCTACCAGCGGCTCGGCGGTTCTCAAACGTTAGATTACGCCGTTTGGCAAACATTTGGAAAGCAAATCGGTTGGTTTAGCGAGGAACGATGGCAAGACTATACCAACTTAAAATTCACCCTCAGCGCACCGATCGGTCACTTACCCGCTTGTTTCGCAGATCCTCTTAATCGTCAGGGGGTTGACCGAGGTGTTTGCGGGTGGTGGCGCTTAGGATTTGTAACCCTCATTCACCGCCTGACATCATCAGTGAATGAATAAATCGCGCAGAATCTAAACCCTAAATATCTTGAGCTATTTGCTCTCTGCCATAAAAATTAATTAATTCAATGAACGATTACCTGCTTCTTAGAACTGTTATTTATGCATGAAAGATAGCCCAACTTGGGGTTGATTCAAGGGTGGCATTTTTACAATGGGTATCTCTTCGTTGCATATTCTCTCTGAACATTGGAAAATCACTACAAGGTAAAATTTCACTGCAAATCTTACCCTTAATTTTATAAACTGTTTTTACATTGGTGTATTTAATACATCCTTAAAACCCGAATTTTGGGATGCTTCCTCTGACGGTTAATGCTTGGCTTACATATGAATGAGGCTATTTTGTGATGACACATTCTTCTACTCCCTTGGACATCGATACGGCTGACCAGGAGGATCTTCCTACCCATCAAAACTCATCAAGATCGGCCGATCCGTCCTTTCACATCCAGGACTTAGAGGCCGATGAGCCTACATCTGGCCCCTGGGATATGCAGATGGATGTAAGTGAAGCAGAAGCCAATCGAGGAGAAACGTTAGAAAGTCAGAATTCACATCCTGAAGCCCAAGCAACCGCCACTTCTAGCTGGGCTGCATCCCCCTTGGCAGGCCCTGTGAAGAATAAAGACGCTCCCTTTAAAGCTAAAGCCATATCTCTGGCCTTGGCGGTCAGTATGTTGCCAGTGCTCGCAATCGGAACCGTCACTTACTTTAGTGGGCAACTCGTTCAGCAACAAATTACTCAGGAACGGCAAGCTGGTAAACCAGATCTTCAAGTAACCGAACGCTCTATTCAGCAACAACTCCCTTCCCTATTGATTGGAACAGGAATCACAGCCCTTCTGGCCGGTGCGATCGCAGCTTGGTTAGCCCATCGAGCAACAACTCCTGTACTTAAAGCAGTTCAGGTCTCTGATGAGATGCTTCAGCAAATTCGGCCGGGTATGGTTAAGTCCGGGGAAGCTGAAGCAAATATCTTAAGCCAGCTAGAACATAATATTCGCAGCATCGAAGGCTATATCCCTGCGCTATTGGCCCAGCAAGATGCCGAAATTGAGCAATTACAGATGCTCAAGTACGTCACCAATAAGATTCGCGCCTCACTCAATGAAGATGATGTCCTCAACACCACCGTTGAAGAAGCTCGCAAAATCATCAAGGCCGATCGGGTCATTGTCTATGGGTTTGATGCAGACTGGTATGGCACGGTGATAGCTGAATCCGCTATTCCAGGCATTGCCAAGGCCTTATGGGCCGAAATTAGAGACCCTTGTTTTGCCGAGAACTACGTCGAGAAGTATCGTGCAGGACGAATTCAAGCCATTAATAACGTCCACGAAGCAGGCTTGACCCAATGCCATCTGGCCCAACTAGAGCCCTTTCAAGTGAAAGCCAACTTAGTGGTGCCGATTCTGCGGGAGGACAAGCTATTTGGTTTATTGATTGCCCATCAATGTACCCAACCCCGAGTATGGCAAGAGTCAGAAATCAACTTCTTTGCCCAAGTGGCCTCCCAAGTTGGATTTGCCCTTGAACATTCCCGGCTCCTGGTTCAAGTCGATCAAGCCAATAATAATGCAATGGCTAACACCCAGCAGACGGCTCAAGACTACGAAATGCTACAGCAGAGAATTTCGCAGCTTTCCCTAGAAAGTAATGGCGTGGTCGAACTATTTGGCACAGATGCCAATATGGCGATCACCCATACGCAAGACCAGATGCATGAAATTGCTGAAGCTGCGGATCAAATTCATGTCATCCTCAATGAGATTACCCAAACCCAGGAACAGGTGCAGATTGCCACGCAAGAAAGTCAAACTGGGATGACAAATACCGTGGACCATTTACAGTCTCTATCCAAGTTGGTGGAAACCGTTGACCAATCGGTTCATCCCTTACAGCAACCCACCCAACAACTCGGTGAGCTGATTGATTTAATGGGACATGTGGTGTCCCAAGTCCAGCTACAGGCTATGAATGCAGCCCTTGAAGCGGCTCGATCTGGTGCTGCGGGTCAATCCTTTGCTGAAATTGCCGAAAAGGTACATGGCTTATCTCGGCAGCTGGACGCGACCCTGACGGACGTCAAGCCCTTAGTCAGCCATATTCAAACAACGACTCAATCTGTGGGTCAGGAGATGTCTACGGGAAAAAACACAATTGCGGTGGATACCCAAACATTAGGCAATACCCAAGCGAAGTTGCATGAATTAAATAGCCTGAACCAACGGGTCTTAGATCTCGTGCAGCAAATTGCTGAAGTCACCACGAATCAGGTGGAATTATCGGTGTTAGGTCACAAAACCTTGGATCATCTCGCAAACACTACGCTCAGTGCCACAACACAATCCTCCCAAATTGCAGAAGCCGTTCATCAGCTGATGGCTACGGTCAATAACGATCTCAACTCGGAAGATTCATTGTCAGCCTAGTTCATGACTCTGATAATCCATCCTTTGCTTTGTTCTGCCTTTGGCCCAGTATCATTTTCTCTGGGGCTATTTCATCTAGTCTGCCGATCAGTTCATGACCTATTCAAGGAAGCCAGACATGGCTAATGAGACGCCGCTGCGCGATCCTGCCTATCAACTGTTTTTTCAAGAAGCATTAGAACTTTTACTGCAGATTGACACCACCTTACAAGAGGTTTTGCAAATTCCCAGTAAAACATCCATTGATTTTTTACTGGAGATGGCGCAGATCTTGGATGAGGGAGCCCAATCCCTGGATCTCACTCAGTTAGCCCATCAGGTCCAAACCTTTTCGGGTTTCATGCTCAACTTACAGCAAGATCCCTTGGGGACGACCCCGGGGGATGCAGATCTGCTGAGGCAAGCCTATAAAGGGATGCAAACAGCTTTAGAAGCTTATATTTCTGGCCCACCAGACTTAGACACTTCTTCAGAACTAGATTTTTCTGCCTATGTGCCTGTTTCTTTAGACGTCGCCGAAGATGAGTTAGCTGCCAATGGAAATTTAATGCTGCCAGCAGGGGGAAGCGATGTTACCTCTTTAATCTTGATCTCTGACGTTGCGGAAATTTTAGAGCAGCTCAATCAGGTATTGATCGAGCCCCAGGTCTACGACCTTGCGGCTGAGTTAAAAGCATTAACAGAAGCATTATTGGGTTGGGGAGAAGTCCTGGAGCTGAATGAGCTGACCACGATTGCTCAATCCACCTTGGAAATGTTGGACAGCAATCCCCAATCTGCGATTTCAATTGGTCAATTATCTTTGGCTGGCTTTCGAGCAGCCCATAAAACAGCCTTACAGGCATTGCAGACTGACTCTGTTTCACAGCAGAGTCCAGGGAATCAGCAGCAGAGCTCGGAGATGCTGGATACTCAATCGATACCCACTGCCATGTTGTCCCCCATGGCTGCAGAAATTCCCACTGCTGAGTCATTATCGGCTTCAGATGAGGTGATCTTAAATGCTACCCAATTGTTTGTCTGGCAGCAGGAAAGGCTGCTATTTACAATTCCATCAGAAGCTGTGGCAGAAATCCTAATTCCTAGAGCTGAACAGTTGATGGGCAATGAGCATCAGCGTTGTTTAAGTTGGCAGCAACAATTTATCCCTATTCATCCCTTAGGGCATTTACTCAATCAAGGGGAGAGCCATTGGCCCCGGCTGACCGCAGCGGTATTGCCTGGGAATGGAGTGGGCAGTCCCAAGGTATTTGGGAGTTCTCCCTTCGTTATTATTCATCAGGGGGGGCAGACCCTGGCGTTAGAAGTTGAAATCACCCGATTGGTGACAGAGTCAGAGCTGGTTCTACAAATCCCAGAAGAACAAATCCATTGTCCTTATTTTTCTGGCGAGACGGCTTTGGAGTCAGAGGAGTATGGGGTAGTAGATATTGCCGCCCTGCTCAATGAAATGTTGGATTTAAGTCCGCTGCCAATGCCAAAGGCAGTGCGGCTGTCCAGCCCAGCAGTGTCTGCCAGTCCCAAGCCTAAACGCCCTCAAAGGCTCCGTAAAAAAACGCGATCGCAAACCACAATACTCGTGGTTGATGATTCCAAAATGGTCCGCATGATGGTAACCACGGCGCTACAATCAGCCGGATATGAAGTCCTAGAGGCTGCTGATGGGCAATTAGCCATCGAACAGGTAGAGCGAGCGGATATTCAGCTGATTATCTGTGACGTAGAAATGCCCAATATGAATGGGTTTGAGTTTCTAGAATATCGCTGCCGTCAGCCAGCCATTATGAACCTGCCGGTGGTGATGCTCAGTACCTGCAATAGCAATCAGCATCGACAGTTAGCGACAACCTTGGGCGCTAGTGCCTACCTGGCAAAACCTTATGATGAATCCAATCTCTTAGCCACCCTGCAATCGCTGGTGGGCTAAAATCATCCGCCATTGTTTGAGGGGAATGGCGTTTAGGGATAGATCTAGCTAGACGCTACACAGACTCTATTTCGTGCTCGCCCAAATGAATGCGGAGTTTTTTACTGAACTTAACGAGATAAGGGTAATTGGCGCTCACTTCTCGCCCTTGCCAGTCCTTGATGACTTGAATTAGCTCACCTTCCGTGCCTTTAATATCGAAGGGGTTATTTCGATGTTCAGGATGATGGTAGATAACAACTGATTCTTTGACGCGGACTTGATCGCCTACTTGCATAACTTAGCCGATTACTCTAAACAGGGGCATCAACTGCTTGCGAATCTCTAGAGAGACTGCAGAACAATCTCTTTTAATCTTTGCACAAGATGGACCGTTGCTGATGAAGCAGTTGCAGGACCTTGCTGTAAAAGCAAAACTTTAAAGTCAGCCAAAGCAAGCCCCAATCAACTAATGGAAGCTTAAAGGGATGTAACAGAAGATACTATTATTTTTTGCAAAATGAAGGTTGGTCAGCCTAACTTGTAGGAGCAACCCCCGACACCGCTCCCCTATCGTCCTTGCACCCAAAGGTATCTCATGCTTTCAGTTGCCCAAGCAGAGTCTCTCATTCTCAAGCTTGCTCTACCGCTCACCGATCAAGAAGTCACCTCTCTTCTCAACGCTCAGCAGCGGATTCTGGCCACAGATATTTCCAGTAAACTGGATTTTCCCTATTGGGATAATTCAGCGATGGATGGGTATGCGGTTCGCTACGAAGATCTCAAAACTTGTGGACCTGACACCCCAGCCATCCTTGATGTAGTGACGGAAATACCAGCCGGGACTTGCCCTAATATCTCGTTAGCTCCTGGGCAAGCTGCCCGCATTTTTACTGGGGCCATGCTGCCCCAGGGGGCAGATACAGTGGTGATGCAAGAGAATACGCTCCGACAAGGTGAGCAAGTTCATATCCTGCAATGCCCTCAACCCCAAGCCTTTGTCAGAAAGCGAGGCGCTTACTATCAAGGGGGAACACCGATTTTAAAGCAAGGCATTACTCTAACGCCTCCAGATATTGCCATTTTGGCAACGGTGCAGTGCACAGAGATTCCTGTTTATCGTCGGCCCGTGGTCGCGATTTTATCGACAGGCAATGAGCTCATTGCCCCCGATCAGCCGTTACAGCCCGGACAAATTGTCGATTCCAATCGGTATGCTTTAGCAGCGTTGGTGCAGGCAATGGGAGCGGAAGTGCGACTGGTAGATCCGGTGGGTGACCAAGTTGAGGATTTGAGAACTGCGATCTCAACTACAATTCCCCAGACCGATGTAGTGATTTCCTCCGGGGGAGTCTCGGTTGGGGATTACGATTATGTGGATCAAGTACTGGCTGAGTTAAATGCTGATATTCATATTCGGTCTGTGGCCGTTAAGCCAGGTAAACCTTTAACCTTTGCCACATTTCCTGCTGCAGACGGAAAGCAACCTGTCCTGTATTTTGGTCTACCAGGAAATCCTGTTTCGGCTTTGGTCAGTTTTTGGCGATTTGTGCAGCCCGCCCTCCGCAAAGTATCCGGTCAGGCTGCCAATTGGAGGCCTCAGTTTGTAGAAGCTAGAACCTTACATCCTTTACCAGCAGGCGGCCAGCGAGAAATTTATCTCTGGGGGAAATTGAGCCTGGATTCCGGCCAATATGAATTTGCATTAGCTGGCGGGAGTCATAGCTCTGGTAATCTGATGAATTTGTCTCAAACCAACGGTTTAGTTGTTATTCCTATCGATCATCCGGCAACAGAAGCTGGGGGGGTAGTGTCTGTGATGCAAGTGGAGGCAGCCAACACCTAAACCATTCAAGCAGGCTCGATCAACCATAAAGTAGACCTTTATTAATGCCAAATCCATGACAACCATTGGCATTCTTGGATCCTCAGTCTAAACTGTTGCCTAGCTGGTGCAATGCATTAGGCAATGGGAGAAGCAGCCAGCGACTTTAGTACAAATTGTTTGCAGGAGTGATGGGCATGGCCACTGCCATCAAAATTAAACCCAAAGATCGGGATGCAGTGATTCAGGCCCTGCAAGCGGGCGTGGTTCCACGCAAAGGACAACATTTGATTCAAGTGGGACGGGCTGAAGAAATTAAAGCCATTCTGCGAGATGTCGAACGCATCGCCGAAGGCGGCGCCGCCATCCGCTTCATTATTGGTGAGTACGGCTCGGGTAAAACCTTTTTCATCAATTTGACCCGCACCATTGCTTTAGAGAAAAAGCTGGTGACAGCCCATGCTGACCTAACGCCCGATCGGCGCTTACATGCGTCTAGTGGTCAAGCCCGGTCCCTGTATACCGAACTCATGGCCAACCTATCGACTCGCACCAAACCAGATGGTGGAGCTTTGCCCAGTGTCGTCGAACGATTTGTGACGTCAGCGATGACAGAAGGACGCGATCGCAAGGTCAATCCCGAGGACATTATCCGCGAGCGATTAGCTCATCTCTCGGAATTCGTCGGGGGGTATGACTTTGCCGAAGTAATTGCCGCCTACTGGCGCGGTCATGATAGCGGAGATGATGCCTTGAAAGCCAATGCAGTCCGCTGGCTCCGGGGAGAATTTTCAACCAAAACCGAAGCCCGAACGGCCTTAGGAGTCAGAACCATCGTGGATGATACCAACGTCTACGATCAACTCAAGCTTTTTGCCCAGCTGGTGAAACTAGCGGGATACGACGGCTTTATGATTTGCTTGGATGAGATGGTGAATCTATATAAACTCTCCAACACCCAGGCCCGCAAAAGCAATTACGAACAAATTCTGCGCATCCTCAATGATTGTTTGCAGGGGAATGCTGGGCATTTAGGGTTTATGTTTGGTGGCACTCCTGATTTGCTAATGGATACACGCCGAGGACTCTACAGCTATCCTGCGCTGCAAACGCGCTTGGCAGAGAATAGTTTTGCAGGTGACGGTCTAGTAGATTACAGTGGACCTGTTTTACGCTTAGCGAACCTAAGTCCCGAAGACCTGTACGTGCTGCTGGGCAAAATTCGCCTAGTGTTTGCCGAAGGCAATACGAAGAAATCTCGCCTTCCAGATCAAGGCATCCAGGCATTTATGGCCCATTGCTCAGACTATATTGGCGAAGCGTACTTCCGTACCCCTCGCAATACCATTAAGGCCTTTGTCGATTTATTAGCAGTTCTTGAGCAAAACACCCAAGTATCCTGGAAAGATCTGGTCACTAAAGTCAGCATTGGTACGGACGTCAATGGAGGAGCCAGCCCCAAAGCAGCCTCCAAAAACGGAAAGAAAAGCCAAACCAATGATGATCTAGCTTCTTTCAAGTTGTAAAAATCAGGGCTGTATCGCTTGAGTAACAGCCCTGATTTTTAATAGCGGGTTCCAGCTTTGCGATGATGAACTGCAGTTTTGACGTTAGATTTCAACACTTCACCGTTCTTGACCGTGGCATAGATGACCCAGTGGTCCCCACATTCCATCCGATTAGCCACTTCGCACTCCAAATAAGAGATTGATTCTTTCAGAATAGGACTGCCATTACTAGCAGTATCCGTTTCAAGCCCCTGAAATCGGTCTTCGCCTGGACCAAAAGACTTTAGGAAGTGCTTCATCGTTCGCTGATAGTTATCTTCACCCAAAATATTGAGCACAAACGTACTCTCGTTATGGAGTAAGGACTCAACGGCTCGCTCCTTGGCAACCGCAACCGTAAATCCCGGTGGATTGAAGGTGGCCTGTGAGACCCATGAGGCCAGCATCCCACTCGCAACATCGCCTTGCTTTGCAGTCAGAATACAGAGAGAACCGACAATTCGACCTACAGCCTGTTCCGTAGAAGTGGTTTGGGCTCCTAATTGGGTAGAACTTTGGGGACGAGATTTGGCTTTCTTGGCTTTCTTAATCTTTTGAGCAAAATCAGTGCCCGATTCTTCACAGCTTTTGAGAGTGACATCGGTCGGCTTGAATTTCACCTTAATGGAGTCAAACCCAAAGCTGTAACCTGCATCCCGCAACTTTCCTTCTAATAAATCAATCGCTTCACCACTCCAGCCAAAGGAACCAAAAACCCCCGTGGGCTTCGTTTTGGGAACAGTCGACAGCAGAATTCCTAGGGCCGTTTGAATTTGAGTCGGGGCATGTCCCCCAAGGGTTGGCGAACCAATAATAAAGCCCTCGCAATTGTCGGCAACGGCTTGAATATCCTTGGGGCTAGCCGTTTCACAATTGATCACCTGCACCGCTACCCCTGCCTTGGTAATCCCTCGAGCGATCGCTTGGCCAATAGTGGCAGTATTGCCGTAGGCCGAAGCATAAAGAATCGCCACCGAACTGGTTTTCTTTTTCTGGACCTCACTCCATTGCTGATAGGTACGGGTCAGTTCCTGAACACCATACCGAACAATAGGACCGTGGTTAGGGGCATAGGTGCTGATCGCCAAAGGCGCTAACTTTTCGAGCACGACTTCGACCTGGCGGGCATAGGGGGCTTTCAAACAGTCAAAGTAATAGCGCCGATCTTCCCTCAGTTGAGTAGTGTTGTGGTCAAAGGCATCCTCGCTACAGAGATGAATGCCAAAGAATTTATCGGAAAAGAGCGTTCGAGTGGCAGCATCGTAAGTTAACAAGCTATCGGGATAGCGAGGCGTAGAGGCCCGAACAAACTGCAGTCGGTGCCCTTGTCCTAAATCCAGGGTCTTATCGCTGGCACTACTTCTGACAATCTTGAGATTCAGTTCATAGTCTGGGAGAGCAGATTTGAGGGCCGCTGCACCAGGGTTGGAACAAACGATAGTGACGCTGGGAACCTGATCGAGAAGTCCCTTTAAGGTTTCTGCGCGGTTGGCATTGACATGACCCAGCACCAAATAATCCAGCGTCTGTAAATCAAAGTCAAAATCGTCTAAATCAACAGACTGCTGAGTCACCCACCGGAGTTGATCCCAAAGCCGACCGAATAGTGGTTTAAAGGCAGCACTCGACTGAGCCGATATGGCCTGAAGCTGTTGAAAAAAGATTTCTGTGAAAGAGCCTCCTGGCGGATCGATCAGGGCAGTTTTATCCCCTTTAACGATGTAGGTATTGGCGGTTGTACCTCGTTCAAGAGCATATTCAATTTCAAATCGGAGGCGATTCCAACTGCGCGATCGCAACGCCAATGTCCCCGGTGCGACAGGAACCACCTGTACATCTCTAGCTTTATCGGTTGCAGACTGGGAAGTGGGAGTAAGGGTGGATGGGGTCATGAATCTATCCGTCTAACGGCAAGGAAGAACAAGGTTGAAATTGTGATAAAAACTGCTGAACGGCTTTAGGATCGCGAAGCGTCATCACGGTCTGTGGGGAAGGCAGCGTAGCCAGCGCTTGGACAATTTTGGGGCGATTGTGACTGGGAAAACACCATACGTACCATAGGAACTGCCAGTTGAGTCGCTCGGGACAATGAGGGGCCATGTCAGGTCGAGTTTGACCACGATACTGCCAGATGCGCTTGAGGACATGTACCAGGCATTGCCAGCGAGAAAAATCTAGGAAGATAACCCTATCGGCAACCGGAAGACGCAGATCAAAAGTGCCACTGTAATTGCCGTCTATAATCCAGGCTTCTGATTGGACTAGGGCTTCCACTCGTCGCCGCCAAGCCTGTGGTTCGGTTTCCATCCAACCTGGCTGCCAATATGCTTGGTCTAAATGGATCACTTTCAGGTTGAGAATAGACCCCAACTGCCGAGCTAAGGTAGACTTACCCGCCCCGCAATTTCCAATAATGGCAACCTTTTGCACTCATTTAGCCTCGAAAATACTCGCAACGATCGATAAAGGCCAAATCCCTAATAGTAAGTACCCACCTGTCGATGATGGACTGCTGTGAGGCTATCAGGCTTAGACACCTTACCCACCGTAACCTCGCTATAGACCAACCAATGGTCGCTACATTCCATCCGGCTGATGACTTTACATTCCATATAGGAGAGAGCGTCTGCCAAAATAGGAGACCCATTTTCAGCCGTGCGCGTTTTGACCCCTGCAAATCGATCGGCCCCAGGTGGAAATCGCTTGAGGAAATGACTCATCAAGCTGGCATAATTATCGGCTTCTAAGACATTGATAACAAAGGTATCACCGACCTGCATCAGGGATTCGATCGCCCGATCTTTCGCCACGGCCACTGTAAACCCGAGGGGTTCAAAGCTAGCTTGGGCAACCCAGGAGGCCAGCATGGCCCCGTTCAGATCACCTTTATGGGCCGTAAGAATATAAAGGCCACTGCTAAGACGGCCTAGGGCTTTCTCCAAATCACCATCAATCTCTTTGATCTTCTTGATGTTTTCCTTCAGAGTCAATTTTTGGCCCAGGTCCGTTCCAGATTCTTCACAGGCTTGGTAAATCGCTTCAGTGGGGGTGTCCTTGACCCGAATCGCGCTAAAGGCTTCCTTTGAACCCGTGTCTTTAAACCGAGTCAATAGGGGATCAATGGGCTGATCGTCACCCCCATAGGATTCAAAAACACCAAAAATCTGCTTACTCTTGGCAGCCGCTAAAATCTGGCTAATTGCAGTTTGGGCAACCGTAGCGTAACGGCCTGACGCAGGTGGAGTCGTGACGACAAACGCAGAAACATAGTTGATTAGTTCCTGTACTTCTTGCACATCAGCGACTTTCAAATCCATCATCTCGACGGCGACCCCGGTCTTAGAAATGCCGCGGGCAATCGCTTGGGAGAGGCGATCGCTATAGCCGTAATCGGAGATATAAAAGACCGCTGCTGTTTTCTCTGCTTTGGATTTCTCCTTACTCCACTTGCGATACCGTTCTGTTAGCTCTTGAACATTGTGACGGAGAAGAGGGCCATGGCCAGTCGCAATGGTGTTAATGCCTTCTAGCTTGTCCATCCGCTTCATGGCTCCAAGAACAGAGCGAGCGTTGGGTCCCATCAGACATTCGTAGTAAAACCGATAGTCTGGTGAGAGGGCTTCTAGATTGGCATCAAAGGTATCGTCGGTGCAAAAGTGAGAGCCAAAGGCATCACAGGTATAGAGGATTTGAGTCTTGTGATCGTAGGTGAAGATGGTATCGGGCCAGTGCAAATTGGGGGCATTGAGGAATTCCAAAACATGACCTTGGCCGAGGTCAATTTGATCGCCATTTTTGGCAATCTGGCTGTTGAAGGACTGGTGAACAAGGTTTTCTAAAAAGCTGAGGGCAATTTTGGCGCCGACAACGGTGATATTAGGAGCGAGGGCTAAGACATCTTTAACCAGGCCACTATGGTCAGGCTCGGTGTGGCTAATAACCAGATAATCAATCTCAGCTGGGTCAATTTCACCCTTGAGGAGGCTGAGGTATAGCTCTCGGAACTTCTCATGGGACGTGTCAATCAGGGCGACTTTGTCACCCCGGACTAGATAGGAGTTGTAGGTGGTACCGTTCTGTAACCCGAACTCGATGTCAAAGCGATCACGATCCCAATCCAAGGAGCGCATCACGGTGGTCTCTTCCCCAATCTCAAGGGTTTGCGTGGTTAATCGGTTGTCGGATTGTACGTTGCGATCGCCTAGTGCTACCATCAGCCACCTCCAATGCTATTGCAAATTGTTAAGATATATTGCAATTCTAGCTTAATATCTCCCTTGGCTTTGATTAGAAGTTGTGATGAATGGCATAGAGTTTTCCTGTTTCAGGCCATGCCTGTCGCTTTGCCTGCAAACTCGAATTGGATTTCCTGGAGGGTGCGACGCAATGCCCCGCCATGAATCCAGCCCACAAATCCACTGAATAGGCACTGGTCCTGGGGGGAGGCCAGAAACACATGATCCACCCGAGCAGGATTCTTCCATAACCGCAGGGTTAAGCCGGAGTCAAAGATCAGGGATACTTTCGCTTTATCAAAATCTCGCTGGTGGGCATCCGTCATTCCGGGGACGGCCTGCAGCCGTTGAATAATCTCTAGCTCAGGGGATGGCTTGACAGGGAGGGGTTGACGAGGAATTTGCCAAAACTCCCGGATGGCGCTATCAATCGCTGCATCATTACGTTGAGCACTATGGACAATATCGGGCAATACGACATGGTGAGCATGATCAAATTGGGTAGCTCCCAGCATGATTAAGCCATCACTGCCGCCATCGGTATTGCTGGCAATGGAGAGGGTTGGTATTGTGGCTGCGATCGCACTCGCCATACTTCGCCGATTCTTACCCAAATCCCGGGCAATCCCTAGCCCCACTTCCAAGGGATCCATGATCCGACAGACATCCGATCCGCCCACGGGGGACCCGACTAAAACAAGAGACTCTACCTGGGGCCACCACTCTGGATGACGATGCAATACCTCTAACCAAATCAACCCACCCATGGAATGTCCCACAACGCGAACCGGGAGTTGAGGATGGTCCGACATCATCTGAGTGGCAATGGCTTCCACATGTTGAACCAAGGGTTCAATCCGCAGCCAGGTCCGCCACCACCCTAGATTAGGAGAAATGATCTTGGTATTAGCGGGGGCAACTCTTCTCGCCAAACGAGCCATGGCCCCATTGGTATCGGCCCAACCATGCTGGACAAATAGCAGGCGTTCTGGAATCGAAGACGTCATAGACTCCTCTTAGGAATAACAAACTTATGGTGGACCTAGACCTGTTCCAACCTCACCTTAATCCGATTTATCCCATCTTCACCTGGGCTAATATCCACTTTTGGGACTGGCTGGCCCTTAACGCCTGGCAAAATAAGGCATAACCTTTGACGGTGGATAGAATGACGGATCTACTGCTATCAACAGCACAACTTCCCCTGGACAATAAGCGGATTGTAATGACGGCTCCTCGGCCCTATGCAGCACGTCTGGCAACCGCAATGATTCTGCAAGGGGGGTTGCCTATCGTTATGCCCACGATAGAGACCTGTGCCTTAGACCCTTCACCCAGCTTGGATCAGGCGTTGCAACATCTCAAGGATTTTTCTTGGGTAGCCTTTACCAGTCGAACAGGTATTCAAGCCGTCATTCTGCGGTTGCAGCAGCTAGACATCCCCTTATTCCTGCTCAATCAATGCCATATTTGCGCCATTGGCCAAGATGCAGAAAGACTGCAAGAGCTAGGCGTTCGTGTTGACCTAGTTCCCGATGAATCGAGTCCGTCGGGCATTGTGAAAGAGCTGGCTCAAATTCCTGGGATAGAAACTCAACGCATTCTAGTTCCTATTCCCCAGGTGGAGAGGATACCAGAGCCGGATATTGTGCCCGAGTTCCTTGCCGATCTCCAACAATTGGGATTAACCGTTGTATCGGCACCTGCCTATGTAACACGTCGGCTCAATGCCACGGACTATGCTGTCGAGCTGGAGCAGATTTATCAGGGTAGGGTAGATGCGATCGCATTCAGCAGTACCGCTGAAATCTCTGCACTATTACAGATGGTGGATAGCAAAACACTGATGAAACATTGTGTGATCGCCTGCTTTGGCCCCTATACCGCTGGGAATGCAAAAGCCTTAGGGCTATCCGTTGATATAGTGTCCAAGGACTTTAGTTCATTTACAGGCTTTGTCGAAGCCATCGCTCAATTTTTCCACCCAGCTTCCGCAGATATCCCTAGGCAGGACCCCGTAATTTTGCCGTAAACTGTAAATACGTAAATTCGCCCCTGGCCAACCTTCTGTGAGCAAGGCCAGTACCTGGAGTTTTTGAGACACCATGTATCAGACCGCCGACCTTCATGTCGTTGAAACCCGTCCCTTGATTAGTCCTGCTTTGCTCCATCATGAAGTTCCTTTGACGGATACAGCGGCTGCCCTCGTCGCAGAAACACGCGATCGCATCCGCAATATTCTGCGCAACGAGGATCAGCGCCTCTTAGTCATTGTCGGTCCTTGTTCGGTTCATGACGTCGATGCAGCATTGGAATATGGCAAAAAGCTCGCCGTGTTACGGGAACAGCTTTCCGATCAGCTAGAAATTGTCATGCGGGTGTATTTTGAAAAACCTCGGACTACCATCGGTTGGAAAGGGCTGATCAACGACCCTCATCTAGATGGTAGCTATGAAATTAATACAGGCTTGCGCTTGGCTCGTCAGTTGCTGTTGGATTTAGCCAATTTAGGCTTGCCCGCTGCGACAGAATTGCTCGATCCCATTACCCCTCAATATATTGCTGATGTGATTACCTGGACTGCCATTGGCGCTCGGACCACGGAAAGCCAAACCCATCGGGAGATGGCCTCGGGTTTATCCATGCCGATTGGTTTCAAAAACAACACCGATGGTAGTTTGCAAGCGGCGACTAACGCGATGCTAGCCGCCAACCAACCCCATCGTTTTTTAGGCATCAACCACCACGGCCTCGCCAGTATCGTCAAAACCACGGGCAATCCTGATACTCATTTGGTCCTCCGAGGTGGAAAGCAAGGCCCCAACTATGCCGAAGAGAATGTAGAACAGGCCACGAAAGAACTTTCCAAGCACAATCTAAACCCCAGAGTCATGGTGGACTGTAGCCATGCCAATGCCAATAAAGACCACAATCGGCAAGTCGAGGTATTAAAAGAAGTAGCACGGCAACTCGATCATGGCTCACAGCGGTTGTTAGGGGTGATGATCGAAAGCCATTTAGTGGCTGGGAACCAATCCATTTCAGAAGATTTGAGCCAGCTAACCTATGGACAAAGCATCACGGATGCCTGTGTCAATTTCGAAACAACAACCGAAATGTTGACCACCTTGGCAAAATCAGTTCGCGGTGCTGACAAGGTCTCCGTGAGCTAACTTCCCACATTTTTTAAGGTGTGAGCAGTTTCTTCTTTTGCTCATCAGTCAAAATTGACAGGATACGTTGTTGAGCCAAGGATTCAACTTCTTGCAACTGGGATTTTTGATTGCCTGTGAGATTAAGCTGTTGCAGCGCAGCTGCTTGGGAGAGCTTTGCCGATTGCAGGGTTTGTAATTGCTTTTGTTGATCTGGGCTCAGAATATTTTGGATTTGGGCCTGGGCTAACGCCTGAACTTGCTGCACTTGCGCCTGTTGCTCAGTCGTCAGATTCAAGGCCGCTAGGGCTGAAGGGGGTGACGAGGATGGAGCAGGCGGTGTAGAGGGGACAGGAGCAGCAGGCGTGGGAGCGGGCGCAGTCGATGGTCCCTTTTGAAGCTGTTGTTTCTGGTCTGCATTCAGAATAGAGAGCAGTCGCTGCTGAGCAATGGATTCAATTTCTTTCAGCTGGTTAATTTGGTCCGGTGACAGGTTGAGCTTAGACAAGGCGGCCCCTTTGGATGCCCCTGAAGCTTGTAGCGATTGCAGTTCTGACCATTGGGCTGGAGTCAAGACACTTTTGACCTGGGCTTGGATCAAAGCATCAATTCTTTTGATCTGGGTCTCTTGAGCAGCACTCAGATTCAACGAAGATAGAGGATTGGCTGGGGGGGCTTGGGCAATGAATGAGGGTTGCGCAACAGGCGCTATCGGTGCAGTACTGGCAAGTTGTTTCGGAGTGAAATTCAGTTGTGCTGGAAACTCCAAGGGCTTTTGGGCTTGAGCTGCAGGCTGAGTGAGGGTGAATGCGATCGCACCCACAACAACAGAAATTAGTTTGGGTTTGATCATGTTTAAAAGCATCAAGAATTCAGCAATCAGTCTACTCTCTGGGGGCTTCACAGATAACAAGTTGTTAACCTGGGCGATGAATCAGAGAAGGAGGGTCTACAAAGAAAGAAGAAAAGTAAGCCCATTTTGTTTCACAGCATAGGACATCTTTCTCCATGCAGGATGAGCAGGTTATTCTTGACACCAACGCCGCTTTTTATCGAGCTTTTGAGAAAAAAGATCTAGCAGCCATGCAAAAGGTATGGTCCCACGGCATTGCTAGTATCTGTGTTCATCCCGGCCGAGGGGAATTGAAGGGGTGGGACGCCATTGAGTCGTCCTGGGAAAAAATCTTCCAGAATACCGCCTATCTTGAAATTGACACCAAAATCATTACGGTCAACCGCAGCGGAGAGTTAGCCTATGTTGTGCTCATTGAAAAAGTGTTGCAGGTCGCCCAACGTCGCCAACAAAAAGCTGAATCCATGGCCACCAACATTTTTGAGCGCATGGGCCAGGACTGGTATTTAGTTCATCATCATGGCAGCCCCATTGTCAGTTAGACCCTGGAGCAATACAGCTAGTAGCTGGCAATGGCGTCTCAAGTCCTCACCATGAGTTGAGAATTAGCGTTTCTTTTTCTTCTTCAGCTTTTTGAGGAATTCAGGATCTTCTCGCATGGTCCGAGAGACCGTACGAAAGGCATTTTCGACTTGGGGTATTGGCAAATACGTATCGGCTTCTAAGGCCAACATCACCTTACTGCCATCACTTAAAGGCACCAGATAAATTTCGACGATGTTGTAGCCCCGATTGGTGCGTTTATACTGCAACTCTCCTGCCAACATTTGTCCCAGGAAGCGACGCTGATGATATTCTCGTGCCGGAGCATTAATCCCTAAATAGGTTGTTTTGAGATACCCCAGTAACTCTTCATCTTCCATATTCAGCAGTTCTAGCCAGTCGGCAGCTAAGGAGGCCATGCGGATTTTGAGTTTGCGGTTTCCTTTTTGCGCCACTACACCGACGGTATCGTTGCCTAAGGATTTGACCTCGGAAAAGCCTTTTGGGGTTTCAAAGATCAGGCCATTGGCAAAGTGGGTGAGACGGTTGGGTTGCGATTTAGCCTGGGTATCTGCTGTGGGAGCTTCCTCAGCTAGACTGGCGAGAGGAAGAAAAGTTGGGGTGAGGGCGATCAGACCTGCGATCGCAGTCGGTAACATCCGAAATTGAGTCATAGTATCAGCCAAAAACTAAGGAATCAGGACAGTTCTGAATGTCTAGCAGAAAAAGTAAATAATGTTGTCCTAGGGGTGGGTCATTTGCACAGGTTGCACAGATTGGTCGAACTCTTCGGCAGTCATAAAACCAAGAGCGACGCAAGTTTCTCGTAAGGTTTGGCCCGTTTGATACGCTTGTTTCGCAACTTGTGCGGCCCGGTCATAACCAATTTGAGGCGTTAGCGCAGTCACTAACATCAGTGACTGATTCAGATAGGTTTCTATTTGCGACAAGTTGGGTTGAATACCAACGACCAGATAGGTTTTGAACGCACCACAAGCATCCGAAAGAATGCGAATAGAGTGCAAAAGATTGTGAATAATCACTGGCTTGAAGACATTCAGCTCTAGGTTACCCTGACTCCCCGCAAAACTAATCGCCGTGTCATTACCAATCACTTGAGCACAGACCATCGTTAACGCTTCGCACTGAGTCGGGTTGACCTTTCCAGGCATAATGGATGACCCGGGTTCATTAGCCGGCAAGCTTAATTCCCCTAATCCACAGCGAGGTCCAGACGCCATCCAGCGCAGGTCGTTGGCAATCTTGACTAAGCTACACGCCAAGGTTTTCAACACACCACTAGCCATCACAAAGGCATCATGGGCAGCCAATCCTGCAAATTTATTGGGGGCAGTGACAAAGGGCAAGCCCGTTAATGCTGCAATTTGGTGGGCCACTCGCTCTGCAAACTCAGGGTGAGTATTCAGCCCAGTCCCCACAGCCGTTCCCCCCAAAACCAATTCATATAGGTGGGACAATGTATTCTGGAGTCTCTCTAGGTTTTGATCCAGTTGGGCAACATATCCCGAGAACTCTTGTCCTAACGTTAACGGCACTGCATCCATCAAATGGGTGCGGCCAATTTTGACAATTCCATCAAATTCCTCAGCCTTGGTCGCGAGAGCATCACGAAGGGCAGTCACTTGGGGAATCAATTGATGGACCAGTTGTTCCATAGCTGCAATGTGCATCGCTGTAGGAAACACATCATTCGATGACTGAGATAGGTTGACATGATCATTGGGATGGCAAGGGTCTTTACTGCCCAACTGGCCACCCGCCAATTCAATTGCACGATTGGCAATCACCTCATTCGCATTCATATTGGATTGAGTGCCACTACCTGTCTGCCACACCCGTAAAGGAAATTGATCGTCCCACCGACCATTGACCACTTCCGTTGCCGCCAAAACAATCCAGTCTGCAACATCTGGCGACAGCCGATCCAACGTTAAATTCACCATTGCTGCCGCTTTTTTAACAAGGCCTAAAGCACGAATCATTGACCGTGGCATCTTGTCATCACCGATCGCAAAATACTTCAGAGACCGCTGAGTTTGTGCTCCCCAATAGTGATGACTAGACACTTCCACTGTGCCCATACTATCGGTTTCGATCCGCACGTTATCGTTACGCTGAGAAGGTTGAGACATGCGCAGTTCGGCCTTTTTTCGAGAAATGTCAGCAAATTCTAGAGTATGGTACAACCATACGTTAACGTGGGTATCCTGACTGAGAGGGTGAGTTCAGGCAACTTAAGCGTTCCGTTTTTTGCATCATCCTTCATAATCTAATGGTGTTATTAGAACCGTAATGGTTCGGGCCGAAAGATGTTGATTGTGCCCAAAAAAGTGGGTATCCTCCCAACAGAACCAAGCCTTAAACATTAGGTTTAATTATTTCCATATTGTTATTCAGCCTGTAGCGGACATACCTGTGGTGACTTCATTAAAAAGTCTGTTTTCGAATTCGAATCAGGGGGTAGGCGTAGAGTTAACCCCGGACAGCGTGAATATCGTTCAACTTAAGCAACAAAAGCAGGGGACAAACCTCAATACTTTTGCGGCAATTCCTATTCCAGAAGGCGCTTTTCAAGATGGCCGGATTACTGATCCAGACGCCATTGCCGATGCCCTTCGTCAAGGAATTACAGAACATAAAATCAAAGCCAAAACTGCTATATGTGCCGTTCCTATTGGTGAAGCTGTCATTCGGTTAATTCGTTTACCTGCCGAACTGGACGAAATGGAACTGCGGGATATGGTTCTTAATCAAGAAGCAGCCATATATCTGCCCTTCCCTAGAGAAGAAGCAGATGTGGACTTTCAACGATTAGGAACAGACATCGATGAGGATGGCATTGAGCGAGTAGAAGTTCTCCTCGTTGCTACGCCAAAGGACATTACTGAAAACTACCTCAATGTTTTCCAACAGGCAGGTCTAGATCTGAAGGTTCTAGAAGTCAGTAGCTTTTCCTTAATCAGAACCCTGCGAAATCAACTCCTCCAATTTATGGAAGGGGAAGCAGTGGCACTGGTGAATATTGATTTTGATGGTACTGAAATTAGTATCGTCATGGATGGTATTCCTCAATTTAATCGGAAGGTACCGATTGGCACTCATCATCTTCAAAATGCTTTGAGTCGGGCGATGAATTTGCCTGGAGCAATGGGGGCAGATTTATTGCAAGGGATGACCGTTCCTTTGGACGTCACAGACAACACTGCCAATAACCCCAGCTCTGCTGCCATCCTGAGAATGTTAAGCGATTTATCAGACGAACTTCGCCGTTCCATCGACTTCTACTTAAACCAGGGTGAAAATTTAGATATTACGCAAGTCTTTGTATCAGGGCCAGGGGCCAGTTTAGGACAAATTGATGAATTTTTAACCCAGCGTTTAGGACTGACTACGACATTAGTCGATCCAATCAGTACGCTCGGCATTCAAAATTCAGATAGTATTCCGATGGCTCAACGTCCTGCGTTAAGTGTTGTTATGGGTCTTGGGATGCGGGAGGTATAAGTGCATGTATTCAATTGATATCAACCTATTAAATGACCGTCCAGAATATGGTCAACAAGTTGTCTCTTCTGCCAACTATGACAGTGATGATAAAACACCACTCTTTATTGGTTTAGGTGTGGGTGCAGCAGCATTAGGCTTAGTCTTAGTTGGCTTTGGCGTCACGTCATTCTTGAATCAGCAATTAGTAGCTGAAGAAGAGAATTTAGATAGTGAACTCGCTCAGCTAGCGCCAAAGTTGGCGGAAGTTGATGATCTAAAAGCTCAAGAGCAGCAAGTTAAAGCTGAAACAAAAGCTTTAGCAACGATCTTTAACCAAATCAAGCCTTGGTCAGCAACCTTGCAAGACATCCGCGATCGTGTTCCACCCACCTTGCAGGTGATAAAAATTCAGCAAAAGGCTGTAACGCCCCCTGCACAGACGGGACAACCTAATACAACCCCCGTTGCCGCTTTATCGGCACCGACACAGTTGACGATTACCGGCAACGCCATTTCCTTCAACGATGTCAATGACTTTGTATTGACTTTGAGAAAGTCACCCTTCCTCACCGTTGCACAGACACAGCTAGAGTCATCCGAGCGCAAAACAAATGATAAGACTAAGGTCTCTTTAGTTCAACATCAATTAAAAACCACGATCAATGATGTTCCAGCGTCCGAATTACTACAAATTCTGAACGCAAAAGGTGCATCTGGATTAGCTGCCCGGATTGGGGCACTGAAGCAAAAAGGAGTAATGAATCCATGACGGCCACTGGCGGATTTGCAAGAGAAGATGAACTCTTGGGACCTTCTTATCCCACTTTATTTGGGATCACTTTCACCCCCACGGTATCAGGAATCTTGGCAGCTGTTGTCGGTGTAGGCCTAGCGGCATATGTCGGAACTCAGCTTGTCTCACCAAAGATTACTGAATACCAAGGGCTCCAAGAATCTGTTGAGCAGAAAAAAACAGATTTAGAACAAAAAGAAGCAACGACTCAACGAGTAGATGAGATTGTTGCGCGGCTTAATCGCGCAAAGCGAGAAAATAGCGAGGTTCGCACTCTTTTCTCAGATCAGCAAGCATTGGATACATTGCTCTTAGATTTAAATCGCGTCATTGTTTCTAGTAATGCTGAACTACAGACATTTAAGCCTGATTACAGTTCGTCTGGCACTGTGACCGATAGCTCCTTAGGGGCATCCTTAAATAGCAAGATCAAACGGCAAGTAACCGCTGTATCTTTTCAAGGAACGTTCAACCAGACTTTGCAAATTATGCAAGCCATTGATCGTCTGCAAACTGTTTTGGTAGTCCGTGACTTATCGATGGAGCTACAAAAACCAACCGACTTTGGCCCCCGAAATCTGGTGAAGTCTACTTTTAATTTGCATGCTTATGTGCCTTTAAGTGCAGAAGAAGCTGCTGCTGCTCAGGCTGCTGCCGCAAAAGCTAAACCAGAGGCTACGACAAATTAAATTCAATCGCTATTGCCTATGCTGCAACATGCAGCTCAATCTTCAACGAACAATCATCATTAATTATTAAATAGAGGAGTGTAGGGTGAACTCGTATCAAGGAAAACCCGGAATTATTATTGGCTGCGCTGCGGCCGCATTAGGCGCAATGATTCAGCCAGTATGGGCTGCTGAAACTGAAGTGACCAATGTTCAACTCAATCCCACTGCAAAGGGATTTGAACTCGTACTTGGAACTCAAGGTGATAACCGCCCCCCCATTTTTACAGTCAATCGAGGTAATACTTCCGTTTCCGATGTCAGTAATTCTCTCTTACGACTGCCGGAAGCAGGCTCATTTCAACAGAAAGATCCAGCTCCTGGCATTAAATTTGTAGAAGTTCGACAATTAGATCCTGATACAGTCCGGATTACAGTTGAAGGAGTTCATTCTGCTCCCATTGCCGAAACGATTCGCAACGACAATCGTGATGGTGTATTGGCCATCAAATTTGATGGTGCTCCCGGTAGTAGTGATCCGGTAGCCACATCTTCTCAACCCTCCAATCTTCGCTCTCGGGCTAGCGCTGTGCCCTCCTTTAGAAGTCGGGCTAAGGCTCCCCCTGTTGGAGATATGGCCATCGCTCCCTTGAATGTTGAGCCTGACCGTATTGATCTGGGAAGTGACCAAATTATCCCTAAGTTGCTACTGCGTGAAGCTCCTGTACGAGAAGTTTTGACACTCTTAGGCCGTGCTGCTAATGTCAACGTTGCATTTGCAGAGCAAGGTGGTGAAGGTGAAGAAGGATCTTCCGCCTCGTCTACCATCACCCTAGACATCGAGAATGAGTCTGTTGATGATGTCTTTAACTACGTCTTACGCTTGTCTGGAATGCAGGCCAATCGAGTCGGTCAAACCGTCTTTGTAGGTAAAACTCTACCAGGCGATGCCCAAAACCGGGTTGTGAGAACAATTCGTCTGAATCAAATCAAAGCAACATCAACGAGTAAGAGATCAAATACACTTTCAAGCAAGGCTGATACGGGAGGGAATATTACTCCTCAATCGGATAGTGGCAGTAGTTCTAGTACCACTGAAACTGGAATCACTCGTGAAACTTCTCTTACACAAGAGATAGAATCGCAAGGCGCTAAAGAAACTTTAGAGAATTATGGGGCGAATGGCGGTAGTGAAGAAGGAAGTTCTGCTCTTTTAGAAGGACTAGAAGTTGTCGCTGATGGTCGGACAAACACGATCACCCTCATCGGCACACCTCGCAAAGTAGAGACAGCAACATCGATCTTGACGAGATTGGATGTTCGACAACGTCAAGTAGCAATTAACGTCAAATTTATAGATGTCAATTTGCTGAAGGGTAAAACCTCAAATGCTGACTTACAATTTCGTGCCAATGATTCTTTAGGAATCGGCTTTAGACAAGACCCAAATGGTAGTGGCAACAGTGGTCTGTCGACAATTTTTGGATCAGGTGCGGTTGATATTGTTGGCAGTGGTCTGTTTACATTGACTGAAACATTTTTGGCTAATTTGTTTGTATCTATACAAAATAATAATGCCAAAATTCTGACGAATCCTACATTGCTAGTGCAGGAAGGGAGTTCAGCGCAGGTCAACCTGACTCAACAAGTGTTTACAGGCTTTGTACAGAGAACAAATACTGATGCTACTGATGCTGGAGGCGTCTCTTCTACACAATCTCTAGAACCAAACATTCAGAATGCTGGAGTCATCCTCAATGTCGCAGTAGACCATATTGATGACAATGGATTTGTGACCATGAGTATGTCGCCAGAAGTCAGTTCAATTTCAGGAACGTTCACAGATGCTTTATCTGGTGGACAAGCTAATCTGCTGGCACAACGTCGAATCGAAACAGGCAAGTTACGCCTACGAGATGGTCAGACTCTAGTGCTAACAGGTATTATCCAAGACCAAGATCGTGTAGGAGTTAGCAAAGTTCCGATTCTGGGTGATATTCCTCTTTTGGGCCGCCTATTCCGTCGAGAAACTAACTCTCGAGAGAGGACTGAATTAGTAGTCTTGGTAAGACCTGAAATTGTAGACGACTCGGATCAATCTACTTTTGGTTACGATTATAAGCCGGGTGAAGAATCGCGAAAGTTATTGAAGCCCTAGATTCATACTCTATCTACACAAACCTAATCTAACAGCGAAGCCCATCATGTTTGTATGATGGGCTTCGCTGTTAGATTAGGTTTGTGTGCTTAGCTAAACAGAGGGTTGTACACTGTTGCTCAACCAGAGATGCGGCCCCGTAGCTGGTTTGATTTATACTGTCACTAATTCTGGTTCAGACCGCTTGCTGTTACGGATAGCTTCGATAGTTGTGGCATAGTCATCAGCCTTGAACACAGCTGATCCAGCCACAATGGCATTAGCCCCAGCTTCCAAAACTTGCCAAGAATTGTTGGCTTTTAGGCCACCATCGACTTCAATCCAAGGATCTAGTCCACGCTCATCACACATTTGACGAAGCTTACGAATCTTGGGTAGCACTCCTGGAATGAAGCTTTGGCCGCCAAATCCAGGGTTAACACTCATGATCAAAACCAAATCGCAAAGTTCTAAAACATAATCAATTTGATCTAAAGAAGTGCCAGGATTCAAAACGACTCCCGCCATTTTGCCTAACTCTTTAATTTGACCTAAAGCTCGATGGAGATGGGTTGTAGAGCTAGCTTCGGCGTGAACGGAAATGATGTCTGCCCCTGCTTTAGCAAAGTCGGCAACATATCGCTCAGGTTCCACAATCATCAAGTGAACATCTAAAGGCTTCTCTGTCACTGGGCGAAGAGCATCCACAATTAAAGGGCCAATGGTGATATTTGGGACAAAACGACCATCCATAACATCTACATGAATCCAGTCCGCCCCAGCTTTATCGACGGCTCGAACTTCCTCACCTAAACGGCTAAAATCCGCAGACAGAATAGATGGAGAGATGACGGTCGATTTGGGTGAAGAAGATAGAGTCATGGTAAAAGATCCGGTTATGACGACTGCTTAGAGAGGCAAAGTTGAAAACTTGAGCACTTTCGCAGTAACCAGTTTAACAAAATCTTCAACTTTGACCTAACCCTGATTCTTAATCAACCCCTGATAAATCGGTTAAGCGTAGGTTTGTTGGGCCAGTTGAATCGCTTTGCGACGGGCCTCGATAATTTCATCCATCTCCCGGGCTAGTTGAGGGGTGCGTTCGATCAGCACTTGCATAGCTTCGATTTCTAAAATCATGACATCCACATCGCTCAGGGCAACAACGGAGTTAGAACTAGGTTCCCTTGAGAGCAAAGCTGTGGCCCCAAAAAAATCTCCTTTGGATAACCTCAAGACTTCTTGATCATGATTTGTGTGACTCAGGACATTCATCTGAACCTGACCCGCCAACAGAAAGTTCAGCTTTACCTCTTCTTGTCCTTGATAGATAATGCGTTCCCCTTTACCAAAGGATTTAAAGTCTGCATTGGCAACCAGTTGCTCTAAGACATCTGAATGGGTCGTGATGAAACAGGGAAGCGATCGCAACTCCGTAATAATCCGATTGGTACTGCCGTTTAACTCATCCTTGTGAGGGCGTTCATGAATCAAGGTGCGAATGGGAAATGGAATCGTTAGCCCATGACGCTGGGCGGCATACCAAACCCGAGTCATAAATGCATCACGAATATCGGGAACCCGATCATAATCCCGCAAATACAAACGGACATAGTAATTGATGGATGAATCCCCATAGGCACTCGTTTGGATGATGGGTTCTGGGTCCGATAAAACTCCTGGTGTTTCCAACGCTGCTTGGCGAATCACCTGCTTAACCTTATTGGGTGGATCATCGTAGGAAAACCCTAATTCAATCGGTTCACCATGCAAGGGTTGGGGGCGGCGATAGTTGTAAAACACTTCCTTGGCCAACACAGAGTTGGGCACAATCAGCATTTCTTTGTTGCGAGTGATGAGGTGGACGGCACGCCAGTTAATTTCAATTACTTTACCAACCACGTCCCCAAATTTGAGCCAATCTCCAATCACAAAGGGGCGACCAAACAGCAGTGCAATCCCTGAAAATAAGTTACCCAGAGTATCTTGGAGGGCAAGACCAATCACAATTGAACTAACCCCTAAGGCGGTCAGCAACCCACCTAAATCGGTTTTCCAGACCAATGAGAGCACAAATGCCGTCCCAATTAAGATGAGGAAAAACCGGGTTAAATCTCTAAGGAGCTTAGGCACTTGGGCCTGCCAAGTATGTCCCCCTGCTTCCACAAACAGCAGCACATTTACATAGGACAACGCCGCATGAATCAAAGACACCCAGAGGGATGTCTGCAGCAAGCGAATGGCCGTTTGTTCAGTATCTAAACCGATAATTTTGGTGAGGACAATAAACCCAACGAAAATCGGCAAGACCAGATTTCGCAAGATTCTCAGGGTATGGACCAAAGGCTTCCCATGTTTCTGGGAATAGACAATGGATTCATTTAAGACCAACATCAGGCAGGGAAACCCTACCATCAAGCCGCAGCTCCAGAGAAACCAGGATTGCTGAAGAAGAGAGGAAGTCATTACTTGCACTGAGAAGACGTCAGAAGAAATGGGGAAAATGAGCGCAGCTAAATCTTGAGCAACCAAGCCGGGAGCTTATTATTACCACTAATGATGACTTCACGACTATTATCAAACTCATAGATATCGCCCAGCTGGTCATGAACCGATTGGCTGACCTGAACCGTATCGCCTTCGCCGGCTGTTTGCATACGATGGGCAATATTGACCGTATCTCCCCACAAGTCATAAATAAACTTGCTGCGACCGACAATACCCGCCACCACAGCTCCAGAATTGATGCCGACTCGGGCTCGCAATGCAGTTTGATGGGTTTGATTGAACCGCTGGACAATACGGGTAATCTCAATACCAAAGTCCATAATCCGTTTGGTATGGTCCAGTCGGGGAACAGACAGACCACAAACGGCCATATAGCCGCTACCAATCGTTTTAATCTTTTCTACACCGAAGCGTTCAGCAGCTTCGTCAAAGGCGCGGACTAGCTCATTGAGTAAAGCTACAATTTCACTGGCAGGCAGTATTTCTGCTAAATCAGTGAATCCAATTAAGTCTGCAAATAACACCGTGACATTGGCATAGCTATCGGCAATTTGCTCCTCACCACTTTTTAAGCGTTGGGCAACCGGTTCAGGCAAAATACAAGAGAGCAATTGCTCATTTTCCTGGCTTTGTAGTTCTAACGCTTGGGTTTTATTAGATAAACTTTCCACCATTTGGTTGAAAGAAACCGCCAAATCATGGAACTCATCTTGAGAACTGACAGAGACAGTGACGTCGGTATTGCCTTCACTGAGGTGCCGAAAACCCGTAATCAAGGTTTGGATAGGCTTTACAAACAAACGGGATAGAAAAAGCGCCAGAACAGTGATCACCAAGATCAAAATTGCGGTTGAAATCAGGACTTGCTTCTGAAATTCGGTAATGGGAGCAAAAGCTTCGTCTGCATCCATTTCAGCCAAGATGGCCCAGTCCAGACCTTTGACTTGGAGGGTACTATAGGAGCTGAGAACAGGAATTCCCCGATAATCATCAATAATATCGATACCCGAATTACCTAGCAGGGCTCGCTGAGCTGCAATTGTTTTGACTTCTTGCTCCAAAATTGAGTTCTTCTGCCGCCGCATTCGCTCAATTTGTTGAGATTCGAGACCACTTTTGGCCAAGGATTGAAAATAGTTGGAAGAGTTTTCTAATAAGAAACGAGAATTAGACCGCAACAGAAAATCTGAGCCAACTAAATAAGTTTCCCCACTCGTCCCTAGACCCATTTCTTGCCACCGTTGACCGTTGGTCATGACTTCGTCAATCTTCTTGATATTGACCTGAAGAGCCATCACGCCAATCAGTTCTCCTCCCTCGAATAAAGGGCTGGCAATAATGGCAGCGGGACTATTAAGAGAGGGGCGATAGGGTTCAAAATCTGTGAAGGTTACGAACTTAGGCTCTCCTTTACGAACGACCTCCCGGAATGCTTGGGCTAAGACACTTTGAGAATAGGGACCTGACTCTAAATCAGTACTAAAATCAACCCCTTTATAGGTGCTGTAGACGACTTTGCCAGATTTAGGATCGATCAAAAACAGATCTTCATAGGTGAATTCTGAGACTAAAGAGCGGAATGCTGGATGATATCGTCGATGCACTTGGGTATATTTGCTACCATCGCCTGGATCATCAATTTGGACTTTTTCGTCAAAATCCGGCGTTTTAATGGTGTAGTGATACTGCAAATAGACATCACTATTGCCCAAAGGCAAATAGGTTTGGACCTGGGGTTCCCCAGCTATATTGGCGTCTAAGGGCTGGATAAATTCTTTTTGGTAATAGGCTTGAATCGCTGGCTGCCACTGGCTTGGAATTTTTTTGGAATTAAGTTCCTGGTGGGCTTGCTTAAACGCTTTCATGGCCTCTTTGGTGGTGGGATTACCACTGAGAAAGCGCATTTGGCGGTTCAGTTGATCAAAGAATGATCGCACCTCATAGCTTTTAGTAGTGCGTAAGCTGGTGAGCTGGTTAAAAATACGGCGGGTTAACGCAGCTTTACCGCTGTTGTAACCAATAAAAGCAATTACTAGGATTGAGCTTACGCTGACCCCTAGGAACATCAGGGTCAATTTAGATTGAATACTTAACTTCTTCAGCACTCGTGGAGTCTTCCTCAGACAATCGGTCAAGGTCTTGCACTTGGCTTGTTTTTACCATGCTTCGTACCGTTTATGGCTGAAAAATCTTGTTTTTGCTACGACTGTAGAGATATTGGAGTTAAATTCTGAAAGAAGGGAATCTTAGAGTTATCGAAATCGACTTTATCGTCAGGCTGATAACATCCGTTTTTCAACATTATGTGCCTATCCTCAAAAAGCTTCATCTCGCCTGATCCTTATCCAACAATGCATTTCAGCCAAATGTTATCCATATATTTAGCCAGATTCAAGTCTTTAGACTTTATGTATCTTTACTTAACAAGGACTTAATTTGTACTTTCTTATACTATATTTAAGTTAAGAAAAGATAACCTTAAGCACTGTTGCCAGACAGTCTGATTTGGTGCGCAAACTTGTGATTTGGGAAGTGCTAACAACTTCAAAAGCAACTAAGTTTGCAATGGCTCAAGGGTATTTAGAACGCAGTTTTGGAGTTGTGAGGATAACGCGACGTGATGCAGCAACAACTCATGTCATCCCCGCTTGCTAATGGCGCACTGCAGCGATATGACGCCCGTAAGATCGCATCTTACTACCGCTGGCGTCCTTGGCAAGCTCTCTGGCGTTTATTCAACATTATTTGGTTATTTGGTGGGTTTGTTTGGGGTCTGCTATGGGACCGATGGACGAACAATAGTGCGGCCCATTCTCTTCAACGGGCCATTCAAATTCGTAAAATCCTGACACGGTTAGGCCCCACCTTCATTAAAGTGGGGCAGGCTCTATCCACACGCCCTGATCTCATCCCCAAAGAATTCCTGACGGAGCTGATGTTGCTCCAAGACCAGTTGCCTCCTTTCCCGAATGACAAAGCCTTTGCCTTAATTGAATCTGAACTGCGTCAGCCCATCCGTGAGATTTATCAAGAAATTTCGGCAAAGCCCGTCGCGGCCGCCAGTTTAGGACAGGTTTATCGAGGTCGATTGTTTACGGGCGAAGAGGTGGCTATTAAGGTCCAACGCCCAAATCTAAGGCCAAAGCTGACATTGGATCTCTATCTAATGCGGCAGATGGCGGCTTCGTTTGGGCGATTTCTACCCCTCAATTTGGGCCATGACTTAACGCTAATTGTGGACGAGTTCGGCACCAAACTGTTTGAAGAGATTGACTATATCAATGAAGGGCAAAATGCCGAGCGGTTTGCGGAAAACTTCAAAGAGTATCCTGCGGTTGAAGTGCCTGGAATTCACTGGGCTTACAGTAGCAAGAAAGTCCTGACCCTGCAGTGGATAAATGGTTTTAAGCTAACCGATAGTCAATGCGCAGTGGATGCCAATATGGACCCGGATCGCCTGGTGCAGATTGGTGTGATTTCTAGTTTGCGTCAACTGCTGGAGTTTGGATTTTTCCATGCCGATCCACATCCTGGCAATCTCTTTGCCACGTCTCAAGGCAGTATGGCCTATGTAGATTTTGGCATGATGGATCAGCTCGATCAACCTACCAAAAATACGTTGGTAGATGCGGTCGTTCATTTGGTCAACAAAGACTATGAATTGTTAGCATCTGACTTTGTAAAGCTAGGCTTTCTTACCCCTGAGACCGATATCCGGCCCATTATCCCAGCATTGGAAGATGTCTTTGATGACATCATTGGGGCAAAGGTCGGCGATTTCAATTTCAAAACCATTACGGATCGGTTCTCGGAGTTGATGTATGACTATCCTTTCCGAGTTCCAGCTAAGTTTGCTCTGATCATCCGATCTTTGGTTACCCAAGAAGGGGTCGCCCTGTGCCTTAATCCCGACTTCAAAATTCTGGAAGTCAGCTATCCCTATGTAGCTCAACGCTTACTCGCTGGAGAAACGCCTGACTTTCAGCGTCGCTTACTAGAAGTGCTGTTTAAGGACGGGAAGTTCCAATGGCAGCGCTTGGAGAACCTGATTGCGATCGCACAAACGGATCAGAGTTTCGATCTCATTCCCACCGCCCGCTTAGGCATGCAGTTCTTAATGTCTGATGAGGGAGATTACTTACGTCGTCAGGTGGTCTTGGCCTTGATCGAAGATGATCGACTGCATACCGAAGAAGTTGAGCGGCTGTGGAACTTAATTAAGGACGATTTGAAGCCAGAGAAGTTGTTTAATGTGGCCTTAGGGGCCTTGGCCGAATTCTCTGACTCCAACCTTCCCGAGTGGCTACCTCGTCCCCCCCTACCTATTTCCTAAACCTCCTCTAAGAAGAACGTCCTAATAGAGAGCAGAAATTGCCCTAACCATAGCGCTCAGACAAGGCGGCTTGCGCTTCTTCTCGATCATCAAAATGAACCTTTTCGGTGCCTAGGATTTGGTAATCTTCATGGCCCTTACCTGCAATCAGGATAGTATCGCCGGGTTTCGCTTGTGCGATCGCAGTCTGAATCGCCACCCGTCGATCCACCTCTATAATGGGTTTCACCTGAGCTGAGATCCCCCCTAACACGTCTTGCAAAATCTGCTGAGGATCTTCAGTGCGGGGATTATCGGAAGTGACAATGGCTTGATCCGAGAGACGAGCAGCAATTTCTCCCATCAATGGTCGCTTAGTCCGATCGCGATCGCCGCCACAGCCGAACACACAGGCCATTTGGCCTTTAACAAACGGACGGGCCGCCTTCAGCAAATTCTCTAGGCTATCGGGGGTATGGGCATAATCAACAATGACGCTAATATCCTGTTTAGGAGAACAGGTAATTTGCTGCATTCGACCGGGAACCCCAGGAAATTGAGCTAAAGCAGGGGTGATCTGCTCTAAGGTAAGGTCCAATTCCAGAGCAGCACCCACAGCAGCCAATAGGTTAGAAACATTAAACTGCCCCACCAAAGGAGAGAAGAACTCAACCGTGCCTTTCGGAGTATGGAGTTGGCCTTTAACACCAGTAGTTTCATAGCACAGACCGCTAGTGTACAAATCAGCAGGTCCTTCAATACTGTAGGTCCAGCATTGATTCGTACCTATCTGCTCTACCAATCGTTGACCATAGGCATCATCAATATTAATGACGGCTCGCCCTTGCAAATAGTCAGGGGAAAACAGTAACGCCTTGGCAGCAAAATAATCTTCCATACCCTGGTGGTAATCCAGGTGATCTTGGGTCAAATTCGAAAACACAGCCACGGCAAACTGACAGCCCAGCACCCGTTGTTGGACCAGGGCATGGGAGCTAACTTCCATAATTCCAAACTGGCACTTAGCAGCCACGGCATCAGACAACTGCTGCTGTAGATCCACGGCAAAAGGGGTCGTGTGGGTAGACGTCACTTGGTGCCCAGGCCAACGGGCATACAGAGTGCCAAATAAGGCCGTGGGGGATTGGGCCGTTGTCAATAAATACTCAATCAGATGGGTAGTGGTGGTTTTCCCATTCGTACCCGTCATACCCACCAGCTTTAATTTATGGCTGGGTTGGTCATAAAATGTGGCTGCCACCTCAGCACAAGCGCGAGGCATATCCTTAAGGGAAATCACGCAGTGGGTGCCCACGTCAGACAGGTCCACTTGATCAGAAACCAACGCAGCCGCCGCACCCGCCTCAATCGCACTTTTCCAAAAACTGCCCCCATCCACGCGAGTGCCAGGCATACCGATAAATAAGTACCCTGGCTGCACCGCCCAGGAATTAGTGGTTAACCCTGTAATCTCTGTTTCTAGGGCTGGATGGTCAGGGGGAGGTGTCTCCCACTGATTTGTAGAGAGTTCAGCGAGTAACGTACGTAGTTTGACCATGCCCAATCCGTTGATGTTGATAAAAACACTAAAGATACTTTTGCAGAAATCGCTGCAATTGCTCAACTGATAAGCGAGGAGCCGGACGTGGAAGGGGGGTTTCCATCGCTTGATCCGCAGCCAGGTTTTCTCGCTTAATCAATACGGGGATTTCATATTGATAGGCTTGAAACCAATCCTCACGACTCGTAATATCGCGAATTTCGAGTTCCATGGGGGGATCTTGGATTTGCTCTAGTTTTTCTTGTAAACCTTCGCACAGGTGGCATCCTGGTTTACTGTACAAAATCAAGGTAACCATGGTTGCAGCACAGATGACACAACGCCGAAAACAAGATCAGCCTCTGGATTTTAGCTTAGATGGTCTACAGGAGGAGGCTATCATCTGATTCGGTCTCATCTTCCCCCGTATCGCTGAGGGCATGGGCCACATCTTGCATAAAGTTAAGGGTTTGTTGATAACGCTGCATTTCGCGCTGTTCAAGAAAGATTTTCAACCCCGTAGATAAAGCCTGTAAGCTACCCTGACGATCGCCATCTCTAAACAAAGCAACGCCTTGGTCATAATATTGTTCGGCTTCTTGCAATCGTTGTTTGCGATTACTAGCGACTGGCTTCACCTTATCCCCTGGAGGGGAATCTATCGGTGCTGAGAAGTCGCTGCTATAGCGAGACAGGGGACTCAGGGATGCACCACAATGGATACAGAATTGATTACCTGGACTATTCCCTTCATGGGTGCAGGACTTCTGTGAAGTTTGCGTAGCCTGAAGAATTTCATTTTCCTGTTGAAACAGTGACGCCATCGAATCGGTAGCGTCATCCACCCTAGACGGCGAGGGCGATGTTGAGGCTGCAGGAGACGATGGTGCTAGGGGTTGAGAAAACTCTGTTGGGGAGGCTGGTGAAGTTTTTAATGGTTGCTGGGGAGGCCGAGCGGAACGCTTAGGGGTTTGACGAATAACATGGTTTAAGTCTGCCTGGGCCGCAGCCTCATCCCCAAGAGCAGACAGGCAGCGGGCTCGTTTAACATAAGATTCTCGGTTATTCGGATCGAGGCGAATCGTACGAGAATAATCTTCGATTGCACCTTGTAAATCTCCAGCTAACGCTCGACTCTGGCCCCGATTAAAGAACGCATCTGCATCTAAAGGGTTCTGTTCTATCGCACGGGTATGTTGGGCAATCGCCCGTTCCAAGGTTGGGGTCGTTGTCTCAGTTGGGGGGGGAGATGACTGATGTTGAGCAGAGGAGCGTTGCAGGTTCGCCGGAACAGACGGCTCTTCCTTCGTAAGGGTCGATGATTGCTCTGGTTCAGGAGGCTTGGTATCTCTGGCAATATCAGTAGCAGAAGACTCATCTGCCAAGGGTTGAACCTGTGGTGTAGAAGATGGATTAGAAACTTCAACTGCCTCTAATTCCTCGCTTGTGTCTATTTGATCGGTAGAAACATCGATCAAATCGTCAACAGAAGGCTGCTCTTGTTCCGGCTGGTCAGGAGCAGCCCCCGGTAAGGGTTGAGTTTTGGCAAAAGGACTCTGATAAGACAGCTCCTTCAGATCCTGCTTCAACGTCTCTAGGGTCGTAGACAATTCGCCACTGAAATCACGCATCAGCCCCAAAGAATGCACCCGTGCCCAATGAATCGCCTGATTCAGGTCTTCCATAGCTGCTTGGGATTCGCCCATGGCCCCTAGGCTCTGTCCCCGCTGATAGTAGGCCTGGCTATTCTCTGGATCATCGTCAATGATCTTGGAGTAATCTGCGATCGCACCGTCCAAATCGCCTCGTTGGATGCGATTATTCGCTCGATCAAAGAACCCTTCCATCGACGTGGGTTCTAAGGGCACCGTTGCTGGATGGGGCTCTAGCTCAACGTCAGAGTCTTCAACTGACTCCACTGAAACAGGAACACTTTCTTCCAGCAGAGAAAGGGGGTAATCCGTTGCCGTTGAACTGGGAGAAGAAATATCAACAGGCGCCTCTTTTAACATCCCTAATGCATAAGCGCGCGTATAAGCAGCCTGATGATTCGGATCATGTAGCAAGGCTTCACTAAAGTCTTTAGAAGCTTTCTCAGCCTCTCCCATTTGGGCTAAGCAATAGCCGCGATGAAAGTACGCATCTGCCAATCGAGGGTTATGTTCAATGGCCGATGTAAAGTCTTCAATCGCTTTCCCTAACTCACCGCTCTGGCTAAGAAAAATTCCCCGCTGACAATAGGCATTCGCATCTTTGGGTAACCGCAGGATGACTTGACTGTAATCTGTCAGGGCACCGGGATGATCTCCTAGCTCAGCTCGACTATCAGCCCGTTTATAGTAGGCTTTGATGCAATAGGGGTTGATGCGAATCGCTTGACTATAATCCTGAACTGCTCGCTGAAATTCACCTTGCTGACGATAACTATTGCCCCGTTGAAAATAGGCTTCATCGTAATCTGGCAGTAGCTCAATCGCCTCGGAAAAATCATGAATGGCAGCTTCAAATTTCCCGAGAGAATTGAACAGAAATCCCCGATTAAAATAGGCTGTGGCCTTGGCTGGATTGAGGGCAATTGCTTCATCAAAGTCTCCCAAAGCCCCATCCAGATCTCCGTTCGTAGCCCGTTTATTAGCTCGATTAATCAGGGCATCAGGATTATGAAGATTCTCACCATATATTTTAGCCAAAGAACCCCCTTCAACTGCTGGGTTACCGTCAGCAGGTGGTGGGTTGTTGGGCAATATCTTGCGGAGTCTCCTTAAAAAATCAGTCACTGGTGGACCTAGGTTGCTGTCAAGAAAGATAAGTGAAGAAAAAGAGTTCTCGTATTCAATATCAATATAATTTCAATCTAGGTCAAGGATAACTGGGTGAATATAGTTTTTGACTTTAGACCATGAGGTTACCTTAGAATATCGCGAGTCGTTCGGAATCTCTACAGTTTAATTCTACCAAGTGAGAATAATCCCAGGAGGATGAAAGGTGTCTTACAGGCTACGTTTTCCAACAGCTTAGGGAGAAGAGCGATCGTTCTTGAGAAATAGTTCATAAGAAATATAGGCAATCGAGCCGATCATAATGGCCATCGCCAGCCACATCGCAATTTTTACCGCCACCACGACTGCCACAACAACAGCAAGGAATTTACCGACATTGACCATTTTGCGGAGGGTACGTTTAAAGGATGATTTGGTGGGGGGAACATCCGTCACCACTTCTACTTCACGGGCCGCTGAAGGAGCCCCTTCAGGCTTGCCATAGACTTCTGATTCCAGTTCTCGCAACCGGACACTCATTTCTCGTTCTTTAAGTTCTTGTTCCCGACGTCGTAAATCTTCTTCTGGATTTTGATTCGAAGTCATAACAATAGTGAGGATAAGCTAAAAATTAATGGGCTTGAACAATGGCTTTGGGGCCAACAATAGCCTTGAGAATGCAATCTACCTGCTTTCCTTAGATTGCCCAAATTCAGCACTTTTGAAAACAGAAGAATCGAGTCAGAAATACTGAGAGATTGATAACAGCATTGAACATAATCTACAGGAATAAGTATCAATCGCTAGCATAAAGTATGGATATCGAAATCAAAGGGTTTGCATGTCGACTCGAATCAAACAGCTTGCTGAAACACTCTCTCCTCGACTGATTGAGATTCGGCGTCATCTGCACAGTTACCCAGAGTTAAGTGGTCAGGAATATCAAACGTCTGCTTATGTCGCCGGCATTCTATCTTCCTATGGGTTGCATGTTCGGGAGGGAGTGGGCAAAACAGGGGTGATCGGTGAATTAAAAGGAGAAGGAGACGATTCTCGGCAGCTCGCCATTCGCACGGATATGGATGCCCTGCCCATCCAAGAAATGACTCAGCTAGAGTTTTCCTCTCGCAAGCCAGGGGTGATGCATGCCTGTGGCCATGATATTCACACCACCATTGGCTTGGGCACCGCCATGGTGTTGTCGGCTATGCAGGATCAGATTCCGGGCAAGCTCCGCTTTCTGTTCCAACCCGCAGAAGAAATTGCCCAAGGGGCTAGATGGATGGTGGCAGATGGGGCGATGGAAAACGTTGATGCGATTTTGTCAGTGCATGTATTTCCGAGTGTTCCGGCTGGATCGGTCGCAGTAAGATATGGGGCCCTAACAGCAGCAGCCGATAACTTAGAGATTACGATTATGGGAGAAGCGGGTCACGGAGCCCGCCCCCATGAAGCAGTGGATGCAATCTGGATTGCGGCCCAGGTGATCACAACCCTACAACAGGCCATTAGCCGCACCCAGAATCCTTTACGTCCGGTCGTATTAACCATTGGTCAAATGAAGGGAGGACGGGCTCCAAATGTGATTGCGGATCAGGTCCAAATGCAGGGAACAGTGAGATCCCTGCATCCAGAAACCCGAGCACAACTCCCCCAGTGGATTGAAGATATTGTCGCCAGCGTCTGCCGTCCCTACGGTGCCCGCTACCATGTGGATTATCAAGCGGGGGTGCCGTCAGTGCATAATACGGCTAGCTTGACCCAGTTAATCGAAACGGCCGCCCAAGACGTTTGCGGTAGCCACAATGTACGAGTCCTCACGGAGCCCTCTCTGGGGGCAGAAGATTTCTCCCTTTATTTGGAGCATGCCCCCGGCGCCATGTTCCGCCTAGGGGTGGGGAAGGCCGACCAGGCCAATCCCCCCCTCCATCACCCCCAGTTTGAAGCTCAAGAATCTGCTATTGTCACAGGGGTAATGACGATGGCCAATGCTGCTCTGAACTATTGGCAGCAGGTCTAGGACTGGAGATCGAAGTGGAGACAGAAGAACAACTTGCCCCCCAACGGAAGGGTCGCCTGATTTCACAGGTTCTCACCCCAGCGATCAAATTGTGGTTGCGATCGCAACTTGATCACATCGATGATCTCCAACTTCAAATCGACAGCGGCAATCGTGAACTGCTATCAGGCTCAATCCCGAAAGTATTTCTATCAGCAGCCCAAGCCGTATATCAAGGCATTCACCTCAGCCGCGCCCAAGTCATTGCTGAAAATATCAGTACTAACTTCCGGCAGGTCCTACGAGGCAAAGCGATTCGGCTCTTAGAACCCCTATCCATTCAACTTGATGCGGCCCTGACCTCTGCAGATCTAGCGGCATCGACCGACTCGGAACTCTTCCAAAAAGCGATGAAGTTGGGGTTGGTGCCTCTGATTGAACAACAGCTGAGTGGGGTGTCTGACTGGCCCTTCCCTAGCTGGCAGCCTGGGGCTACACCCGAGATTCAATTATCAGCCGTGCGGATGGAACTGAGTTGCGATGGCCGAAGGCCGGTTGGAAACCATCGCATCCAGATACAGGCTCAAGTCCAACATCCCATAACCGAAAAACTGCAAGCTATTGTCTTGGACACAGGGTTAGTCCTCGTCAACCCCCATGAGTTGCGTCTAGAGCAGCCTCAGGGGTTCTATCCACCCGCCAATCAGCCCATTCCATTGACCCACCTGCATGACTTTAGGTTTGATCTAGGGACCGATGTCCAACTCACCATCCTGCAAATTACAGAAGCAGCCATTCTTTGTCAGGGGACAATTAAAATCATGCCTGTCCAAGCTGAAGAATCAGCCCTAGACTGAAGGCATACTCTTCCTCACATCAAGGCGAGCACCGCATGACCTACTGTTTAGGCGTCATCACCCGCTATGGGCTGATTATGGCAGCTGATTCCCGCACCAATGCAGGGGTTGATTATGTTTCGACAGCCCAAAAATTATTTGATCTCTCTCGTCCTGGAGAGCGAGTGATACTCGTCTGTACTGCGGGAAATTTGTCTATGACCCAAAGTGTACTGACGTTAATTCGGCGCGATCGCAAAGCAGGAGTTCAGGGCAATATTAACGAACTCACCACCATGTACGACGTTGCCCATTACTTCGGTGAAAAAACGCGCCAAGTCCTCGATCAACACCAAGATTGGCTGCAAAAAGACAACATTAGTGCCAACTGTAGTTTTTTAGTGGGGGGCCAGATTAAAGGCGAATTGCCAGAACTCTATATGGTCTACAGCCAAGGCAATTTTCTGCGCGCTACACGCAACTCGCCTTTTTTACAAATTGGTGAAATCAAGTATGGGAAACCGATACTCGATCGCATCATTAATTATGACGAGACCTCCCTAGATGCCGCCGCTAAATGCACCCTGCTCTCCCTAGATTCGACGATGAAGTCCAATATTTCTGTAGGCCCCCCCATCAATATGGCCATGTATGAAGCCGATACCCTGAAAGTCGGATATCGGCTCAAATTGGAACGGGGTGACCCCTATTTATTGCGCTTACGGAAATCTTGGGAAACCTCTCTCCGGCAAGCCTTCAAGAAACTGCCAGACCTAGCTTGGCATGACAACGAAGACCAAGACCAAGATAATCATCTGGTGATGACGGATATCTTGCCTTAGGATTCCTCTTGATCAAACATTAGGATTTGTCGGTAATTTTAAACGAAGTGAGGAACTTGGTCGCCTTATCGTCAAATGCCTTGCCGGTATTTTCGCCCATGGCTAGCACTTGATAGAGTCGGTTGCCGGAGAAGCAGAATTTACCAGCCATGGAGGCATCCTTAGACTTATACTTACCCGTTGCCTGAAAGTCCCGACAAGGAACGCCATTCACCTCTGTTTCTTTCTCATTACTAACCTTGCCATTAATACTGGATGCAACTGCACCTTTGATGGCAGTAGACATCAATTGCTGGATGGGGATAGGGGGTTTGGCATCGCCGGGAAATTCCATAAAGGCCACCACAAAAGCCTCTTTCCCTAAATCAAGTTGCGCAATTTCCATATTCAGCTTTTCTCCGCCAGGAGCAGGAATGGCTTTCGTTTCTTCTTTAGGAGTACCTGGCATCGAAACCGAATATTTCCCTTGCGTAGAAGAGTAGTCCTTCCAAGCTGCAGAACTGCAAGCGCTAATCGTCAAAGCAGTCATTCCACCCAAGATGGAAAGGGCAGTAAAGGACGTTCCCTTATTTCTCATGTACAAAAATCTCCCAAAGTTTTGAGCACAAGCTCGTCGTTACTCAGTATGACCAGTTTGCCTAGCATCCTGACAGATGCCAGTGATGAATACAGATTTCGTGGGTGGAAGAGTTCACGAGGGATCATTCTCTACCAGGGCACTTCATTGGCTATGGACAGAGACCCTATAGGTAGGGATAGGACTACTGTTTCCGCCCCGCAGACTGCCTGAGATGGGTTGAGTTTGCTGGGGCCAAGCACTCACCATCACCGCCACATGGCGATCACAAACGACTAAACCCATAGTGGGATCGTAGCCTCGCCAGCCTGCTCCTGGTAAATAGACTTCGGCCCAAGCATGAAGGGTTTGCTCTTGACTTGGCTCCCCCGCCTCATAACCACTGACAAAGCGGGTCGCTAACCCCATGCCGCGACAAGCAGCCATAAATAGCCAGACAAAGTCTCGGCACGTTCCCTGTTTTTGCTGCCAAGTCAGCCAAGGAGGCTGGGGTTGCCCCGTTTCTCGGGTTTGGTATTGGCAAGATTGATTAATTTGTAAATTAAGTTGGGTCAGGAAGTTGATCACATTGCTATCTACCGCCATTGCAATCTCCTGAGCAAGCTGGGTAGCAACCGCATCTAAATCAGAGTAGAGATAGGGATACAGAATGGCCTTAAGGGAACTGGGATAGTCAACGGGAAAGTGCGTTGCCCAGGAGTCCAATAAATAGTTAAAGGGGTTGGTGCAAGTCGTTATCACCTCGGATGTTGCGGTCACTTGCAGCGTGGTCAATGGGGTTTCTGGCCACCAGCAACGCATCACCGTATTCCCTTCCGCATCTAAAGCCTGGTTTAACCCCATCGGCTCAGGCACAATCTGCAGATCAAAATTGGAGACCTGCTGCTCCCCCATACTCCGAGGACGAAGCCGCAAAAGATGTGGCCCCAATTCGGCGGCCTGAGGATAGGTATAGGTCGTGGCATGAACAATCGTAAAATGCACAAGTTTAAGACTGAGATTGAATTTGTAGATGGGTGTGGACAGGACGGCGATCCAAAAAGGTTTTAAAGATTTCCTGATCCACTTGATTCATCTGCTGTTGCAATCGATCCAAAAATTGATGCATTCCTCCCTCAATAATTTCTTCAACCGTTAGAAACTCTAATTCGGAGCGCAAACGGCCAATGGACCGTTCCGCAGGGTTGCACCAGGATCCTAAAGGACTGCCGGAGACTAAATGCAAAGACCGTTCGACCTGAACCGCACAAAATCGAATAGAACGGGGAAAATCTGGATCAAGGATCAGAAAATCTGCCACCTCTGCGGGGGTAATTAAGTGCCGATTGCTGCGTTTACGATACATTTCATAGGCACTGGTGGATTTTAACAGGGCAATCCAGCCTAATTCATCAATCGGAGTTCCCATATGCTGAAGGGACGGCAAGAGCATAAAGTATTTGACATCCAGGATACGGGAAGTTTTATCTGCCCGTTCTAATAAGCGTCCCATTTGGCCAAAATGCCAGCCCTCATTATGGGAAATGGTCGCGTCCATAATCCCGGCAAAGAGGTGGCTGGCCTGCCTTACTTCTTCCAAAAATTGGTTCAGATCGGCCAAAGCTAAATCGTCTGCCGTATTGGCCACCAGCAAATAAAAGGCATTAACATGCTGCCACATTTCTGTGGAGATCACTTCTCGCACCGATCGAGCATTTTCTCTGGCTTTTTGTAAACAAGAGATCAAGGAATTGGGATATTGATGGTCAAAGGTGAGGAACTTAATGACGTTTTCAGCATTGGCTTCCCCATAGTGCTGCTCAAAGAAATCTTTATCCCCGGTGGTGGCAACTAGGGGCTGCCACTGCTGCTGCACCCGGGTCGGCAGATCCAAAATTAAGTTGAGATTGACCTCTAGGAAACGAGCAACATTTTCGGCTCTCTCAATGTAGCGATTGAGCCAAAAGATAGAATCGGCAACACGACTAAGCATTTTCCTCCGGGCATAGTACCCATGTATCTTTAGAGCCCCCACCTTGTGACGAATTCACGACGAGTGATCCTTTCTTTAAGGCCACTCTTGTTAATCCTCCTGGATGGACATAAATGTCCTGGCCGTAGAGGATATAGGGGCGCAAATCAACATGACATCCAGAAAATTCCTCTCCCAAGATGGTCGGGACTCTGGAAAGACAAAGGGTTGGTTGCGCAATGTAGTTGCGAGGATTGGCACGAATACGCTGGGCAAACTCCTGGCGTTCTGCCTCGGTGGATTGGGTGCCAATCAGCATGCCATATCCCCCAGATTCATTCGCAGCCTTGACCACTAGCTGATCGAGGTTGGCAAGAACATGCTTGAGCTGTTGGTCCTCCCAGCATAAGTAGGTGGGGACATTGGCCAGAATTGGATCTTCACCTAAATAGTATTTGATCATGTCCGGGACGTAGGCATAGATGACTTTATCATCAGCAATACCGGTTCCAGGGGCATTTGCGATCGCAACTCGTCCCGCCCGATACACCTCCATCAATCCCGGTATCCCCAAGTGAGAATCAGGCCGAAAGGCAGTGGGGTCCATAAAATCATCATCCAGGCGACGATAAATAACGTCTACCTGCTGTAACCCCTTGGTCGTCTGCATTTGCAGATAGCCATCCACCACAACTAAATCGCGCCCTTCCACCAGCTCAATCCCCATCTGCTGAGCAAGATAGGAATGTTCAAAGTAAGCAGAGTTATAAATACCAGGCGTGAGGACGACGACGGTTGGGCTGCTAATGGTGTTCGGTGACAAGTGGATCAAAGTCGCCAATAAGCGGCTAGGGTACTCATCCACTGGCTGAATTGGAATTTCTTTGAAAATTTGAGGGAAGGTACTTTTCATCACCTGCCGATTTTCGAGGACATAGGAAATTCCAGATGGGCAGCGCAAGTTATCTTCCAGCACGTACCATTGACCATCATTGTCTCGGACTAAGTCAGTGCCCGTAATATGGCACCAAACGTCCTTGGCCGGTTTTAGACCGATGCAAGGCGACAAATATCCCTTGGCAGACAGGATCAGCTCCTCAGGAATGACCTTATCCTTCAGAATCTTCTGGTCGTTGTAAATATCATCAATAAACAAATTGAGAGCATGAATACGCTGCTTTAGGCCCTGCTCTAAGAACGTCCAATCTTGAGCAGAAATGACCCTCGGAATCACATCAAACGGGAAAATCCGCTCAGTTCCTTCCGTTTCACCATAGACATTGAATGTTGCCCCTAGCTTGAACAACGCCTCCTGAGCAGCCCGTTGACGTTGTAATAGTTCTCCCTCAGGCAAACCATGAATTTTGTCTACCAGAACTTGTCCTTGGGGACGAGGAGTTTGTCCACTCTGGAAAAGCTCATCATAGAAATGCTCAGGGTCATAAGTATCAAATCGCAAAGAGCTGCCCCATAGACGCTATAAAGCCTGGTGGTATCTTACTGGCAACTTGATATCCCGAAACTGTATGTTTCGATACCTAGATACTGAAACATCCTAAAATTCTTTTTTTTGCTCTGAGTCACTCCAAATTCAAATCGCGCCCCAGTTTGCACAGAGATAGCCTCCAGACTTATTTTGTGGGCAGGGGCTGGGGTTTACCCATGGCATACCCTTGTAGATAGTCAACACCGATTTTTTCAAGCGCAACAATTGTGTCTCCATTCTCTACAAACTCAGCGATAGTCTTGATTTGCATCGCTCGACAAATCTGATTAATGGCTGACACCATCACTTGATGGGTTGTATCTTCCACCATATCTCTCACTAAGCTGCCATCAATTTTTAAATAATCAATGGGAAAACGTTTGAGATAGGAAAAGGATGAGAATCCACTACCAAAATCATCCAGCGCAAAGTGACAGCCAAACTCTTTCATTTTCTCGATAAATTGAATCGCTTGCTTAAAGTTGCTAATTGCTACAGTTTCTGTGATTTCAAAGCAAATCTTGTGGGGTTCAAGCTGAGTTTTATGCAGTTGCTTTTGGACAAAATCCAGCAAAGCGTCATCGTTGAGAGAGCTACCCGACAGATTGATAGAAATGCGAGTATTCTCCTGGCTCTGAAAGTAAGCGCCATACTTGACCAAAACATTTTCGATCACCCATTTATCAATCTCTAACATCAACCCATATCGTTCCGCAGCAGGGAGAAAACTGCCTGGCAGAAGAATTTTGCCGTCTGGATCTTGCAAGCGGAGCAAGATTTCATAACAAACTGGAATCTTAGTCTCTGTATCTAGAGGAACAATGGGCTGATAATAGAGGCGAAATCGGCTTTCTTCTAAAGCTTTACGAATAGTCGCCACCTGCATCAATTCGCTGTGTTGTTCCGTTACCCCTTGGGCCTGAGCATAGTAAATATGAACACGATTACGACCCCGATCTTTAGCTGCGTAGCAAGCAACATCCGCTTTTGCGAATAGCAGGGTTAGATTGTCGGTATCTGCAGTAATCGGCACGATCCCAATACTGGCACCAATCTTAAAGAGTTGGCCTTCCCAGATAAAGCGAAATTGAGAGAGTTCAGAGATGAGGTTTTCTGTGACAATTCGAGCTTTGTCTAAGGAGCAGTTCTTCAGCAATAAGCCAAATTCATCTCCCCCCAAACGGCTAAGAATATCGGTCTGACGAATATGAGCCTGCAACAAATCCGCGACCTGCTTTAAGAGAGTATCCCCTGCCAGGTGGCCCACGGTATCATTGACAATCTTGAACTGATCTAAGTCTAGATAACAAAGCGCATGGTGAATTTGACTAGACTGTTTCTGCTCGATAATCTGATTGAGCTGATGCTCAAACTCTCGACGATTAACCAGCCCAGTCAGAGAATCATGGGTAGCCTGGTGCGATAACTGTTGTGATAATGAATGCGCTTCTGTAATATCCTGACCAATCCCTCGATAACCACAGAAGACACCTTGAGGGCTCAAGACAGGTCTGCCAATCATTCTCAGAATTCGAGCATTCCCATTCAGATGCTGACACTCTATTTCAACATCGAAAGGCTCTAATAAATCTAGAGTTTGGTTAAGCTGATCCCAGGCCGTGGGTTGAAACACAGCATAGAAATCCAAGCAAGATTTCCCGATCCACACTTCGATGGGAGATCCCGTCAAAGAACAATGCTGCTCTGATAAATAGGTAAATCTTAATTCTGCATCCGTTTCCCAAAACAAGTCTGCTCCAATAGCAGCAAAGTCATGGAACCGCTGTTGGCTTTCACGCAGGGCTTCTTCTGTATCTTTAAGGACGGTGATATCGCGAGAAGAAATTGCCGCACCAATAATTTGTTCTTGTTGATTGCGAAACGGAACATATTCAATATCGAAATACCGTGTTTCATCAAGAGAGGGAAACCAATGCTGCCGTCGAACTTTTTCCCCAGCAAAACATCGATCTAGATCTGGCTTAATAATTTCTTGGAAGAAGTGCTGGCCATGAATATCTGCAATGTGCTGGCCAGATATATCCGTTGTCGCCTTATGAAATTTTTCAGTGTACTGGGGGTTCGCGGCCAAGTATGCATAGCAGGTATCGACTAGTGCCATATAACTACCAGCAGAGTTAAAAATAGTTTCGTATTGGCGGAGCCGTTCCTCAGTTTCTTTTTGTTGGGTAATATCCGTCTGAATTCCGACTAAAAAATGCACCTCACCTTGAGCATTCGTTAGGGGTTTGATCCGTAATAAATTCCAAAAAGGTTGCCCCGTTTTTCGGTAGTTAAGAATTTCCCCTTCGAAGGTCTGATCATTGTTGAGGGCCTGGCGAATCCCCTCGACTGTATTGGCATCTGTTTTAGGACCTTGGAGAAAACGACAGCTATTTCCAATCACTTCATCGGGCGTGTATCCGGTGAACTGATAGAAACTAGGGCTCGCAAAAATCACGGGAAATCCAGGAACAGTGGCGTCTGCAATGACAATGCCATCATTGGCTGTTTCTGCAGCTAAGGCTCTCAGATATAGTGTTGCCTTTTGCAAGTCCTGGTCAGGATGGATGTATTGGAGCTTAAGACAAAAACTTTTGTCTTCTGGATTGCTGCCATGCACGGACGTTACTGTATATAAGCAAGGTAACTTTTGAGCCTTAGCATTTTGATGGGTAGCTTCAAAATGAAAGACTTCCAGATCACCTTGAAGTAACTGCTGTAATTGGGTGCCAAACTCTGTGAACAGTGCAAGTTGGGAAATATCTTGGTAATGGCTGCCAATCAATTCACAGACAGAAATATTGATAATTTTACAGAAGGTGGCATTGACTTGCTGAAAATGTCCACTGGCAGAAATGATGGCAATACCTAAATCACTCAATGCAGATTGTGATATGTCTAATTCCAAGGCCTCAGTTCCTGGGGATAAACAAGGTGAGTGAGTAGCCATGCTGTGGGAATTCATTCTTGTCTCAGATGAGAGTTGACGATCTAAAAAAGGGGGCTTTTAGGCCTGAATAGTTATTAATAGGCCGAGCTTGCAAGGTTAGGAGTATCTACCATTGTCTGTATAAAATTTTCTTCTGCCATGAGGAAATTTACTGAAAATGCATCAATACCGTGTTTTCAGTGAACTTAAAGTTTTTTTAGGTTGGTCTCAGGCAACTTGAGGTTGAAGAGAGTACCATCAACACAGCGATTCTAGGACCAGAGTTTTTGTGGAGCGTCAACAACCCATTGAAAAAGAATTAGTGCTGATTGGAGGGGGACATAGTCATGCGATCGCACTCCGCAACTTTGCCATGAATCCCTTGCCCGGAGTCCGCATCACCCTCATCAGTGAACAGTCCAATACCCCCTATTCAGGCATGCTGCCAGGCCATGTAGCAGGACATTACACCTACGAAGAGTGCCATATTGACTTACGACAGCTAGCAACTGCAGCCCAAGCCCAACTTTATGTCGATCAGGCAATCGGTCTCAACTTAGACCAGAATCAAGTGCTCTGTGCAGTGCATCCCCCCGTGCACTTTGATACTTTATCCATTGATATTGGCAGCACACCAGAACTGCCAGATATTCCTGGCCTCCTGGACTACAGCGTACCTGTCAAACCCTGGCGATTTTTCTTACAGCAATGGCAGCAGGTGATTGAGCGCGTCACCCAACATCCCGATCAGCCGATCAGCATTGGGGTAGTGGGGGGCGGTGCTGGTGGAGTGGAGCTAGTACTGACGATCCAGCATCAGCTACAGCAGATTTTGCAAGCAGCAGGACAACCCGTTTCCAATCTGACCATGCATTTGTTCCACCGCGGAGCACGGGTAATGACAGGCCATAATGCCCGGATTCGCAATCGCTTTCAGCAGATCTTGATTCAGCAAGGCATTAACTTACACCTAAAAAAAACGGTATTACAGGTGCAAAGAGGGAAAGTTATTTGTGAGTCAGGGTTTCAGGTAGAATGCGACACCATTTTTTGGGTCACCCGGGCTTCTGCACCTATTTGGCCCCGACAATCTGGTATCGCCACCGACAATCGAGGGTTTATTCAGGTACGTCCGACCTTACAGTCAGTCTCCCATCCTCACATTTTTGCAGCAGGGGATATTGCAGCCATGGTAGAGTCTCCCCGCCCCAAGGCTGGCGTGTTTGCCGTCCGTCAGGGTAAGCCGTTAGCCGAAAATCTACGACGGTTACTGCAAGGTGAATCACTACAAATCTACAAGCCCCAATCGAAGTTTTTGAGCTTGATTAGTACGGGCGATCGCAAAGCAATTATGTCTTGGGGAGCATTGCCTTTAGGCAATGAATCCGCCTGGCTATGGCGCTGGAAAGATGCCATCGATCGCAAGTTTATGGACCAATTTCGAGAGCTGCCCATAATGGGAGCCGATTCCTCTTCAGAACCTTTACTCCCAATGCAGTGTGCAGGCTGTGGATCGAAAGTTGGCAGTTCAGTTCTCGAACAAACCTTATCTCGGTTACGCCAAGACTATCCTCCCTATCGCCAAGACATCTTGGTGGGATTAGCAGGAGCAGATGATGCTGCTGTGGTCGAAGTGCCTCCTGACCAAGTGATGGTCCATACCCTTGATTATTTTCGCAGCCTTATCAATGACCCGTTTATTTTTGGTCAGATTGCCGCTCACCATAGTCTCAGCGATCTATTTGCAATGGGGGCAACACCGCAGTCAGCCTTGGCTATGGCAACCCTATCTTATGGTACAGATAAAGCCCTCACAGAAACCCTCTATCACCTGCTTGCCGGCGCAACAAAAGTTTTGCAACAAGCAGGAGCAGAACTAGTTGGGGGTCACACAACCGAGGGAGCAGAACTGACGTTTGGTTTGGCATGCAATGGATTCGTACATCGAGATCGCATCCTCTCCAAACAAGGTATTCAGCCTAATCAGGTTCTAATTCTAACCAAACCGCTAGGCACAGGCTTGATTTTTGCTGCGGCTATGCGCCAGCAAGCCCGTGAAATGTGGATCGATTCAGCTCTGCAATCCATGTTGCAATCCAACCAAGTGGCTGCCCAGTGCTTCCTGAAACATCAAGCTACCGCCTGCACAGACATCACCGGATTTGGACTGATTGGCCACTTATCCGAAATGCTGCATTCTTCCCCCATACAAGTCCAACTAGAACTAGCCTCAATCCCAGCTATGTCAGGGGTAGCCGAAATCATCTCCCAAAATATTCACAGCTCCCTATACCCCCAAAACTTAACAGCTGGGAATTGGGTTGCCAATCAATCTCAAGCCCAAACGCACCTCCTATGGCCACTACTATTTGACCCTCAAACCTCAGGAGGTTTGCTAGCTACAGTTCCCAAAGAACACGCTGATAAATGTCTAGAGGATTTAAATGACATGGGATATACACACAGTTCAATAATTGGAACAACTGTATCTAACCAGCCTCAAACCTCAAACAGCCTGCAAAAACCCATCCTTATTCACTAGAAAAAAGTTATCAGGGAGTAAATGTATAGAACTTGACCTGTTTCAAATATTTTTAAGTAATTTTTCAGCAGAAGAAGCCCTCCTTAGCTTATCTGAGACACTCACAGATTGTAGTCCCGCTTCTTTCTTCGTTTCTTCCAAAGCCAGAAACATCATCACCAATTTCTCTTGGGTCTTTTGGATATTCGCTAACCATTCCTCTTGCTGAGTGGTCAAAGATGAAATCTTGCTTTTGGCTTCATTCAGAACTTGTCCTTCAGCACGATCTGTGAGAATAACGCGTCGCAGTAAAAACAAGATTACAACTATCGCCAAAATTAGAGCTGGGAACAACCAATAATTTGCAGTCATAATACCCTTCCTTTCTACGGGTAATATTTACGCTTATTACTGGCGTACCACTTTATGAAATCTCTTGTAAAGAGCAATTTGTAGAAAGCTTTTTTAAATATCTGATACGAACTGGCATCTTAGGCCATAATCCACATGCATTAAGCAATATTCTGGGTCGAGGAGTCATTCATGGATGATATTCCCTATCAATCTATGGATTCTGAGGAAAAGCATGACAATCCTTCCAATAGTATCCAACTAAAAAAGTAGACCCTCTCTAATGAGAAGGCCTACTCTAAATATTAACCTGGCACTGAGCTATTTTCCCAGGGGGCTACCCCCCAAGTATTTTCGCCGCTACAGCGTTTCACAACCGAGTTCGGGATGGGTCGGAGTGGGTCCACTGTGCAATAAGCACCAGGAAGACTGTTAGGGTTAAAACCCTCAAGACTGCATAGCTAAATTCTGTCAAACATTCAATGATTTATGAGGTCAAGCCCTCGGTCTATTAGTACGGCTCGACTGCATGTGTTACCACACTTCCATCTACCGCCTATTAACGGGTGGTCTTCCCGTGACCTTACTGGCTTATGCCATGAGAGCACTCATCTTGAGGTGGGCTTCCCACTTAG